>NZ_VFUS01000001.1:0-887172 GCF_006441005.1 Mesorhizobium sp. B2-5-3 | reverse complement strand
TGGGTGGGCGGGCTCGAACCACTCCAAAGCCCCTTCGGGCCAAAAGTGTTACCCATGTCTCCGGTATAAACCGTAACCTATGTGTCCGGAACGGACCCAGTTTTTACTGGCGCACCCGACAGGATTCGAACCTGTGACCTCTGCCTTCGGAGGGCAGCGCTCTATCCAGCTGAGCTACGGGTGCTTCCCGGCGGGCCGGAAAACGAACCGGGTGAACCGGCAAGTCACGGCTTCTTAGCGGAAGCGGGCGCGGGCTTCAACGGGCAAGTGCGTTTTACGAAATCGAAAGGGCTGGCGCACAGAACCGAGGCGAGAGCGTCGATCACGATCCTTCATATGCTCTCATGAACAACGGTTGCGCCTTCTGGAAATCAGCCATTGATCTGATTGAAACTTGCAGATTGCCGGTTCCGTAGTGGCCAATTTTCGTCACGTCACGGGTGAAGCCCTCCTCAATCTCGATTGTCCGTGGATCTAGCTTCAGGTACACGACGGCAACCTTTGGCTGAGGGTAGACTTCAAGGCAGGCGAAGTTCTTTATACGCTTAAAGGCCGTATACAGCTTTAATTCCTTGACCTGGACGTCGTCTCCAAGGCCGAACAAGAAGTCCCGGATGGCGTCATGGAGATCGCGCAGAGCCGGGCTCGCTTGCGACAGTCGATACGCCATGCGGTATGTAGCATAAGGGTCTTCCGAATCTTCGTTCAGAGTGGCCACGGTGGTGTCGCCGGCAGCGCTCTTTGTGTCGGGTGCGGCTGAGAATGTGTTTATCTTGGCCAGTTTCGGTGCGTGAACGAGTTCCAACATCAGCATGGATTCACCAAATTGCCGATATCTTACCAATTCGATGTTCCGGGCGATCTGCTTGACCGCGTGCTGGTCATAGCGGGTGAAATCGCCAGCAACACAGAGCAATCTTGGAGCCGAGAAATCGACATTCTTTGCGGCCTCAGAACCAAGCCTTTCCATGACAAGCCATTGAAATTCCTTCCGATGGTCGAGAAGCCAATCGAGATAAAATAGGCCCTGATTAATGACGTTCTCGTTTATCGCGCGCTTATACTCGATGATCACGGGACAATCGTCCTCATCGAGCCCCAACGTGTCGATGCGGCCGCCATGGACTGGCCCGGTTGAGTGCTCGCTGGCAAGGAATCGAACACCTAACAGCGCCTCAAGGTTCGCCTCAAAGATGTGCTGAAGCGATTTTTCGACCTGCATGGCAGACCCGGCCAGTTCCTGAATCTGCCCATGGTTGAATTGAAACAGTTTAATATCGCTCAAAAGTGTACCCACCCGATGAATGCGTGGCGCAGACTGTCTTGAATTTCCAGCTCTATGTCCAGTTGGAGCGGCCGCTCGCGAAATTGTGGATTCCTTTGTCGGCGGCTGCCGCCCGTCACGCCTGGGCGGTCGTCATCAACTTCGCACCACGCCCCCTCACCCGCCCGCCTCGCTCTTCACCGTCCGCCTCCTCACGCCTCTTGCCGCGCGCTTCGCCTTCTTCGCGCCGGTCAGCTCATGCATGGCGTCGAGCTGCATCTGCTGCATCTCGGCCAGGCGGGTCCATTGGCGCGAGATGAGGTAGTCGAGTTTTTCGTGCAGATGGCGCACTTCGAGCTCGGCCTTGAGGTTGACGCGGTAGTCGTTGAAGGAGCGCAGGCGGTCTTTCACCTCCTGGCGCTTCTGGCTCATCATGATGATGGGCGCCTGGATGGCGGCGATGCAGGAGAGCAGCAGGTTGAGCAGGATGAAGGGGTAGGGATCGAAGGCGCGGTTCAAGCCCTCGAACAGGTTGATGGCGATCCACACCAGGAGCACGCCGGCGAACGAGATCAGGAACCACCAGCTGCCGCCGAAGGCCGCCATGTTGTCGGAGACACGGTCGGCAAAGGAGCGGTGCTCCTCGAACTCCTCTTCCGAGTTTTCCGAAATCGTGTCCTGCCTGGCGATCGATTCCACCACCTGGCGGTCGAGCTCGGAGAATTCGCCGTGCTCCTGCTGGAGCAGCTCCTCCATGTAGCGCATGCGGTAGCGGCCGAGCTCCTCGCGGCTGATGCGGGCGCCATGCGGCAGGTCCGGATGGTCGGAGCGGATGCGGTCGGCCAGGCTCGGGCGCAAATCGTCGATGCGCACCAGGTCGCGCTTGCGGAATTTGCGGCCCGAGATCGCCGACGGTCTTTTCTTGGGCTTGGCCCGCGAAGCGCCGGGCAAGGCCGGCTCTGAGTCCGGCACTTCCGGCGTGTCGAAATGCTCGTCCGAAACCCCGTGCAGGTCTTCCCCTGTAGTCGGCGCCTCGAAATATTCGCCGCCGCTGTCATTGTCCGCCGCCTGCTGCTCGGACGCCTTGGGGAGAGTGCTCATGATGCGGGCTCCTGCTGTGGTGGAAGACGATAGACCGACGGGGCGATGCTTAGCCAGCATCACGGCCATTTGGCATGCCTATGCCACGCCTTGCGGACGATTGCGTGACAGGAAGGGGCAGCGGGCCGCCTTTCGGGGCTCGCCTGGTCGAGAGACATTCGAGGTTGGCGGCGGCTCTGTGAAATCGTCATCAACCCCTGGGGAAACCATAACGGGGGCGAAGCTCCGTCGCGGAGCCTGGATCCATTCCGTGACATTGGCCGCGGTGGGGCAGAATTGCGAACCGTTGCGGCGCCTGCCGAGTCGCGGCATGGATCCTCGCGCCGCGTCGCTACGCTCCTTGCTCCGCCCGTGGATGACGAAGTGATTGGCCGGCGCCTGGGCGACGGCACAAAAAACCCGCCTTGCGGCGGGTGGCTGGCGCAAATCAGCACCATAGGGAGGATAGTAGCATAGTTGCCTTCACCCTGTAAAGAAAAAATTCCTATCGGGTCAAGTGGACGCCATCGCCCGCTTTCGAGCGACTGCGCCGCCCCTCACTGTCCTGCCGGACATCTCTCCCCGTAGAACGGGGAGAGAGGGGCTGTTATCGCCGGTTTCGCCCATCACCAACGCTGCAAAAGGGTGCCGAGGTTGCGGCCAGCCCCTTCTCCCCGTCACTATACGGGGAGAAGTGCCCGGCAGGGCGATGAGGGGCGGCACCGACTTCGATAGTTGAGCAAGCTGGTCCGAAGCGAGGCAGCCCCGAAGCTCGCCCCGCTCACTGCTGTTCGGCGTACATCACCCTGGTCGGGGCGTCGGCAACCGCCGGCGACAGGCTGCGCTGGATCAGCGCCTCGACATGGTCGTTGCGCTGGCGGGCGCTGTCGGCGCCCATCACCACCACGATCAGCTGGCGGCCGTCGGCTTCGTAGGAGGTGACGATGTTGAAGCCGGAAGCCCTGATATAGCCGGTCTTGATGCCGTTCACGCCGCGCACGCGGCCGAGCATGTCGTTGTGGCCGCGCACCAGCCGGCCGCGAAACATGAAGTCGCTTTCGGAAAAATAGTGGAAATGCTGGGGGAAGCGCTGGTGCAGCGCCATGCCGAGCACCGCCATGTCGCGCGCGCTGGTGACCTGGCCGTCGTCGGGCAGGCCCGAGGCGTTGCGGAAAATGGTGCTGGTCATGCCGAGCTGGCGCGCCTTCGACGTCATCATGGCGGCGAACTCGTCCTCCGAGCCGCCGAGATATTCGCCCACCGCCACCGCCACGTCATTGGCCGACTTGACGACGATGGCGCGGACGGCGGAGTCGACGTCGATCGTTTCCCCGCGCCGGAATCGCAGCTTGGTCGGCGGCTGCGAGGCGGCATGGTCGGAGACCGGGATCTGCGTTTCCTTGGAGACGCGGCCGCTCTCCATCGCCTCGAACAGGAGGTAGAGCGTCATCATCTTGGTCAGCGAGGCCGGATAGCGCTGCGCCCTCGAATTGACCTCGAACAGCTGCTTGCCGCTTCTGATATCGACGACGATGGCGGCGTATTTCTGCGGCGGCGCCGGCACGGCGAGCACAGAGTCCGGCGGTGTCGTGGTCGAGCAGCCCGCAGCCATCAGCAACAGGCCAAGGGCGACGAGAAGTCTCTGGACGAGCGGAAGGCGACGCAAGGGGGACAAGGACAGGTCTGTTCTGGCTGGGCTGTTGCTGAGATGCGGCGAAGCTAACGTAACCCGCCAGCCGCGTCCATTTGGTTAATGGCGGTAGCCCCAGCTTTGTCTGCTTTCGCAAGCTTGTGTTCCAAGGATGATGCAAAATGCCGGTCGCGGCGCTTGCGCAACCGGCGGCGAACGGTTCTTGTTGCGCCTTCGGATTCGATGAGAGCGCAATGGATACGGTCACCCTCAAGGCACGCGGCATTTCGGTCTCGCTGGACACCACGGTCGGCCATATCGCCGACATGGTAGTCGAGGATGGCGGGCGCCGGCTGCGGCCGCTGCACCGCGCACCCTGGGTCGGCGCGCCACGCGACACGCTGCCGGCCGACCTGCCCGAGGGCACGGTGCGGCTGTCCGGCGATTTCCTGTGCGCGCCGTTTTCGCGCAGCGACGTCGAGGAAGCGCCGCTGCATGGCTGGCCGGCCAACAGCGCCTGGGACGTCACCGAAAGCAGCGCCGTGGACGGCGGCTGGCGAGCCGTTTTCCGGCTGCGCCGCAAGGTCATGGGCGCGACCGTCGACAAGATCCTGACGCTGCGCGACGGCCATGCCTTCCTCTATCAGGAACATGTGTTTTCCGGCGGCCGCGGCGCGATCTCCGTCGCCCATCATCCGATGACGGCGATGACGGATGGCGGCCGGCTGGCCTTTTCGCCAAAACGCTTCGCGGCCTCGCCCGCCGATCCGCTGGAGCCCGATCCCGCGCGCGGCCGCTTCCTGCTCGCCTATCCCGGGCGCAGCAGCGATCTTGGCCATTTTCCCGCTGCCGGCGGCGGCACGCTCGACCTGACGGATTACCGCATGGACGACCGGCGCGAGGATTTTGTCACGCTGGTCGAGGCCGATCATGGCGGGCCGGGCTGGACGGCCCTGGCGCGCCGGGCCGAGGACGATCTGGTTCTGGTGCTGAAGAACCCGGCGGAGCTGCCGGTCACCATGCTGTGGTTCAGCAATGGCGGCCGCGACTACGCGCCGTGGAGCGGCCGGCATCTCGGCGTGCTCGGCATCGAGGACGGGCGCACGGCGATAGGCCATGCCGCCTCGATCGGCGACAACTGGCTGACGCGCGAAGGCGTGGCGACGGCGTTTACAGTCGGCGAAGGCGCCAGCGTCTCCTTCCGCCATGTCATCGGCGCCCTGCCGCTGGCGGGCGGCGAGCCGCCGCAGGAGGTCACCACGGCGGAGGGCCGCATGCGGCTCTTGGGCCGAGGCTCGGCGCGGGAGGTGCCGTTCGACAGCGATTTCCTGCGCATCGGGCAGGCCGCGGCTGGTTGAGCGGATTGGCTTCGAACGTCGGCGTTTCGACACTTGACCACCGCACCTTACCCAAAATGCCGGTTTGAAATTTCCGCCGAGTGCCGCCAGAATAACGGTCGCGCCAACCATCAGGGGCAAGCGAGGCCGCCATGTCCGAAATCGCCCATCTCGCCGCCACCATCTTCAAGCGCGCCGGCAAGGCAAAGCGCTTCATCGTCGCCATTGCCGGACCGCCGGGGGCCGGCAAGTCGACATTGTCGGCGAGCCTGCACGATCTGCTGCCGGAAGGCGCCGTGGAGGTCGTGCCGATGGACGGCTTCCACTATGACGACGTCGTTCTCAACCAGCGCGGGCTGCGCGCGCGAAAGGGCGCGCCGGATACGTTCGACTTCGGTGGCTTCGAGACGCTTCTGAAGCGCATCCGGGCCGGCGAGCCCGACATCGCCATCCCGGTGTTCGACCGCGGCAAGGAACTGTCGCGCGCCGCGGCGGCGATCATCGGCGCGGAGACCAAATTCATCCTGGTCGAGGGCAATTATCTGCTGCTCGACGAGGAGCCGTGGTCGCGGCTGGCGCCGCTGTTCGATTTCTCGATCTTCGTCGAGGTGCCGCGCAACGAGCTCGAGCGCCGCCTGATGGAGCGCTGGCACGAACATGGCCGCTCCGAGGAGGATGCGCGCGCCTGGATCGCCTCCAACGACATGCCCAACATCGAACGCGTGCTGGCGCGGCGCCGGGCGGCCGACCTGGTGATTGGTTAACCTGCTTAATTGTCGGTATTTTTCGACGGGAACCTTAAGGGGTTTCGCACCGTTATGGCCGAGAACCGATTGTCCTGCGTAAGGGGATTTTGCAATGGCAACCAAGGCAAGAAAACCCGCGACCGCCAAGACCAGGACGACGAAGACGACGCAGGCGAAAGCCGGCGCTGGTCCGGCGATCGCCGAACGTTCGAAGGACGCAAAGCCCAGCTTCGGCAAGGCCGCGCCTCGGAAGGTCGCGGCCGCGGCCGCAAAGCCGGCCAGCGCGCGCAAGCCGGCCCCAGAGAAATCCGGCGCCGTCCGCACCGTGGCAAGCGTCGCGGCCGGCGCGGTGGTGGCGACGGCACGCGGCGCCGCTTCGCTGGCGGCTTCCGTGATGGGCAAGGGCGGCCCGAAAGCCAAGGCGAAATAGCCCAGCCGGGCCGGCCAAGGCGATATCCCGCGCCCCAGGGCGGCCGGGCCGCTTCAGCCCTTTGCCGGGAGTGTCAGCCCCTTCTGCACCGCCGGCCGAGCCAGGCCGCGCTCCAGCCATGCCGCCACATGCGCGAAATCATCGAAGCCGACGAGGTCGCGCGCTTCATAGAAGCCGATCAGATTGCGCACCCAGCCGATGAGCGAGATGTCGGCGATGGTGTAGTCATTGTCCATGATCCATCGGCGGCCCTTCAGCCTGCCGTCGAGAACGCCGAGCAGGCGGCGCGATTCATCGCGGTAGCGCTCCAGCGGCCGCTTGTCGGCAATCTCACGGCCGGCGAATTTGTGGAAAAAGCCGACCTGGCCGAAGATCGGGCCGACGGCCGCCATCTGGAAGAACACCCACTGGATCGTCTCGTAGCGCAGCGCCGCGTCCGCCGGGACGAGCAGGCCGGTCTTGTCGGCGAGGTAGAGCAGGATGGCGCCGGACTCGAACAGGCCGATCGGCTTGCCGTCGGGACCGTTCGGATCGATGATCGCCGGTATCTTGCCGTTGGGATTGAGCGACAGGAATTCCGGCGTCCAGCTTTCGTTTTTGCCGATGTCCACATAATGCGGCTCGTAGGCCAGGCCGATCTCTTCCAGGGCGATCGATATCTTCACCCCGTTCGGGGTCGTCGCCGAATAGAGCTGGATCCGGTCCGGATGCCTGGCCGGCCAGCGGGCGGTGATTGGAAAGGCGGACAGGTCGGCCATCGAGAACTCCTGGGCGGGATTTCGCACCGAGCGGCGCGGTCTGGGTGGGGTCGGCAAAGAATTAGGCGTACGCCCCGGCACGATCAATGCGGCGTCAGGCGTTTGGCCGTGCACGCACAGTCAACAAATCGAATGATGCCGGCATCGGGAGCCGGCAGATTGACCTGCCGGGCAGAACACGATCGCCGGGATCAGATCGCCTTGAAGGCCAGCACCGCATTGGTGCCGCCAAAGGCGAAGCCGTTGCTGATGGCGGCGCGCACCTTGCGCTCGCGCGCGACGTTCGGCGTCACGTCGAGATCGCAATCGGGGTCGGCCTCGCGGAAATTCGCCGTGGGCGGCACCACGCCCTCTCGGATCGCCATCACGCAGGCGATCATCTCCAGCCCGCCCGAGGCGCCAAGGCAATGGGCATGCATCGACTTGGTCGAGGAGACGGAAAGCGAGCGCGCGTGCTCGCCGAAGACGCGCTTGATCGCGGCGGTCTCGATCTGGTCATTGGCCTTGGTGCCGGTGCCGTGCGCATTGAGGTAGTCGATGTCCTCGGGATTCAACCCGGCGTCCGCCAGGCAGAAACGCATCGCCGCTTCCGGCCCTTCTATGGTCGGCGCAACGATGTCGGAGGCATCGGCCGAGAGGCCGGCGCCGACGATTTCGGCGAGGATGTTTGCGCCGCGCGCCACCGCATGATCGTAGCTTTCCAGAACCGCCATGCCGGCGCCTTCGCCCAGCACCAAGCCCTGACGATCGGCCGAAAACGGCCGGCAGGTATCGGGCGACAGCACGCGCAGAGCCTCCCACCCCTTCAGCACGCCCCAGACCAGCGGCGCCTCGGTGCCGCCGGCGACCATGACGTCGGCGCGGCCGAGCCTGATCTGGTCGACCGCCGATGCGATGGCGTGGTTGGCCGACGAGCAGGCCGAAGTGACGCCGAACACCGGTCCGCGCAGGCCGAGATGCATGCTGACCTGGCCGGCGGCGGCGCCCGGCATGACCTTCGGCACCGTGAAGATGCCGGCGCGATTCTTGCCCTCGATCAGGATGGCGCGATAGTTCTCCTCGACCGTCTCGAAGCCGCAGACGCCGATGCCGATAACGGCACCCATGCGGTAGGTATTGTCCGCATGGGCGGCCAAACCGGACTGCTGTAAGGCTTCGCGGGCGGCAATCACCGCCAACAGGCTGAAACGGTCCATCGAGACCAGCTGCTTGCGCTCTATGCCATGGTCGGGCAGCCCCTTGATCTCGCAGCCGATCTTGACCTTCAAATCGTGCAGGAACGGGTTATCGATGGGGCCGATCGCCGAGCGGCCGGCGCGCATCTCGGTCCAGATCGCCGGCACGTCGGTGCCAAGCCCGCACAAACCGCCGATGCCGGTAATGACGACGCGCTTGTGCATCCGGTCAGGCTTTTTTCGCGATCAGCGCGCGAACGGCCTCGACCATGTCGCCAACATTCTTCAGGTTGCTCCAGGCATCGACCGTGTTCATCTCGATCTCGATGCCATACTGCTCCTCGAGATCGAAGATGATCTCGGTCAGTTCCAGCGAATGGATGCCGAGCGCCGTCAATTCGGTGCTGGTGGTGATCTCCTCGCCGCCCGGCTCGGCATGAGCCTTGATCTTTTCGATGATTTCGGTCGCCAGTTGGTCAGCCATTCGGTTTCTTCCCCACTTTGTCGTTTCCCGACGCCAACTGAACAGCGCCTTTTTGTCCTCGATATCAGGCCGCGACCGTCGCCTTGGACCCCCGCCAGGCGTCGCATGAGCGTACCAAGGTGGCTCCCTCTATAGAAACGGAAACGCCATCAAGCAACAAGCTATATATCGACAAAACCGCCGCGGTGCTTAACCTGACGGCGTGGATACGATCGAACATACCGGATTTTCGGCCCCGCCGGCGCAGCGGGCGGCCGGACTGGCGCAGCTCGTCTGCGCCAGTCAAGACGGCCGCACACGGCTGCGCCGCCTCTATCAGGACGGTTCCGCCAAGATAAGGATGCCGGCCGTTTCCGGCGGCCCGCTGGAAGCCGTGCTGATCAACACCGCGGGCGGGCTGACCGGAGGCGACCGCCTCGGCTGGGAGATCGACGTCGGCGCGCATGCCAGCGCCACGATAACGACGCAGGCCTGCGAGAAAATCTATCGCGCCGCTTCCGACCGGGCCGAAGTCAGCGTCCGGCTAACGGTCGGCGAAAACGGCCGCGTCGCCTGGCTGCCGCAGGAGACCATCGTTTTCGACCGATCGGCCTTTGCCCGCACGCTCGACCTTGATCTTGCCGCCGGCGCCGAGGCGCTGGTGCTGGAAGCCACCGTCTTCGGCCGGACGGCGATGGGCGAACGCGCGGTCCAGGGCGGCTTTCACGACCGCTGGCGCGTCCGCCGGGGCGGGGCTCTCATCCATGCCGAGGATTTCCGCATCGGGCCCGACATCGCCGCGACCCTGGCGCGCCCACCGATTGCCGGCGGCGCCGTCGCCATGGCGACGGTGCTATTGATCTCGCCGCGGGCGGAAGCGCTTCTCGATCCGGTTCGGGAGATCATCGGCGGCCAGGGCGGCGCCAGCACCTGGAGCGTGCAGGAATCTGGCAAGCTTCTTGCGAGGCTGTATGCCGGCGACGGCTACCGGCTGCGCCAGCATCTGGTTCCGCTCGTCGGCTTGCTCAACGGAAAGGCGGGGCTGCCCAAAATATGGTCACTGTGATCGTGTCCGCATCATTTCAGGGAAACGCATGAACCTGACGCCGAGGGAAAAGGACAAGCTGCTGATAGCCATGGCGGCGGTCGTGGCGCGCAAGCGTCTGGAGCGCGGGGTCAAGCTCAATCATCCGGAGGCGATCGCGCTGATCACCGACTTCGTCGTCGAAGGCGCCCGCGACGGCCGTCCCGTCGCCGAGCTGATGGAAGCCGGCGCCCACGTCGTCAGCCGCGCCCAGGTGATGGAAGGCATCGCCGAGATGATCCATGACGTGCAGGTGGAGGCGACATTCCCCGACGGCACCAAGCTGGTGACCGTGCATGAGCCGATACGGTGAGGAGACAGATATGCTTGAGCTGCGCCCGAACTGCGAATGCTGCGACAAGGACCTGCCGCCGGAGGCGACGGATGCGCTAATCTGCACCTTCGAATGCACCTTCTGCGCCGATTGCGTGGAAGACGTGCTCGGCGGCGTCTGCCCCAATTGCGGCGGCAATTTTTCGGCACGGCCGATCCGTCCGCCGGCAATGCTGAAGAAGTATCCCGCTTCGACCAAGCGCGTCCTCAAAGCCGAGAGCTGCGGTCCGCGCGAGGCCGCGTGACCTCTGCGCTCACCAACGAAAGGCAAGTAGAATGATCCCCGCCAAACGCCTGTGCCTCTCTGCGATTCTGCTCATGGCAGCCGCAATGCCCGCCTACGCCCATGTCGGGGCCGGCACGACCTCCTCCTTCGCGGCCGGCTTCATGCATCCGCTCTCCGGCCTCGACCACATGACGGTGATGGTCGCGGTCGGCCTGTGGGCGGCACAGAAAGGCGGCAAGGCGGTGTGGGCATGGCCGGCGGCCTTTGTGGGCGTCATGCTGGCCGGTGGCGCGCTCGGCATGCTGCATGTGCCGCTGCCCTTCGTCGAGCCGGGCATATTGGCGTCGGTGGTGGCGCTCGGATTGTTCGTGGCGCTGGCCGTCGATCTTCCTGTCACGGCCGGCGTCGCCATCATCGGCGCGTTCGCGCTGTTTCATGGTCACGCCCATGGCACCGAGGTACCGGAAAATGCCGCAGGGCTTGAATATATGGCCGGCTTTGCCGTCGCCACGGCGCTGCTGCACGCCGCCGGCATCGCCGCCGGGCTTGGCCTCGGCAGGCGGTTTCGCGTGCTCATGCGGGCCGCTGGTGCCGCCTGCACGGCGATCGGGCTCGGCCTCGTCCTCGGCGCCGTGTGACGAACGATGATCCCGGGTGAAATCATTCCCGCCGACGGCGACATCGACCTGAACAAAGGCCTGCCGACGGTTACGCTCAAAGTGGCCAACAGCGGCGACCGGCCAATCCAGGTCGGCAGCCACTATCATTTCTTCGAGACCAATGAGGGCTTGAAATTCGACCGCGAACAGGCGCGCGGCATGCGCCTCGACATCGCCGCCGGCACCGCCATGCGCTTCGAGCCCGGACAGGAGCGCGACGTTACGCTGGTGCCGCTGGGCGGCAAGCGCGAGGTCTATGGCTTTCAGCAGAAGGTGATGGGCAGGCTGTGAGGCCGAGGGCGTCTCATGCGCGGCGTGCAAAGAGGGCAAAGGGCTTTCGGGCGAGCACGAAAGCGAGTTGTGCCCTCGGCTCAATCGGACGGCTTGGCCGCCGCATAGATGACGATTTTTCCGGGGTCGTCGAATTCCACGGCGAGAACGTCCTGCGCAAGCACGCGTCGCGAGTCGATGGCATTGAACAGCAGCGCGTTGGCCTCGATCTCCTTGCGCAGCTCCGCAATGTCGTCCTGATGCTGCTTGACCTTGGTTTCGATCGCCGGCGGCGGACCGCCTTCGGTGCGCGCGGCATCGGTCAGGAACACGATATCGACCTTGTCGAGCTTGGATGTCTTGCGCACCGTGCCGATGTTTTCACGCGTCCGATCAATCGCCCTGGCAACTTTGCCGGCTTCGGCATCGCTCCTGGTTTCTTCCTGCTTGACGTCCGAGCCGATGATCCGGTTGACGGTCTCAGGGCTTTCGAGCCCTTGTGCGTGAAGGGAGGCTCCGGGGCTGCCCACCGCCAGGAATGCCATGGAGGCGAAGGCATAGAGCCGTCTCTTGCCGGGATTGATCGCCATCGCTCGCTCCTGGACGGGTTCATTTCGCGGCGCCGTTCAGCGCCGATGAAACGAAACGGCTCCTGCCCGGCCAAGGTTCCCTTCCAGATAGCGCGGGCGGACCGGACGACGGCCCGCCGCGCAGGCGCGCCGTCAGCTCGCCTTCTTGGTGATCAGGGTCAGGGCGCCGTTGGGCTCCATGCTGGCCGCGACCACCTGTGCCGAGGTCATTCCCTTGGCCTCGAGGGCGGATTTGACCTTGGGCGTGGCATCGATCGAGCTGCGCAGCTTCTGCAGGCCGGCATCGCCGCGCTGGGCGATCACCTGGTTGACCTGCGTCTGCGTGTCCTTCGGCAGTTCGGTGATGTCGACGATGTTGACGCTCTGGATCGTCGGCGCGGCCTGCTGCCCGCCGGGGGCGGGCGCGGCCGGCGCTGCCGGAGCGGGCTGCTGCGCGGGCTGCTGCTGGGCACTGGCGGCACCCGCCAGCATCAGGGTGGCGGCAGCGGCGAGAACTATCGTTTTGCGCATGGATTTTCCTTCCATCGATTTGGCAAACGGTCGTTTTTGGGGTGACCCTCCAACCTCAACCGCCAAATGGGATCAGAAGGTGTCGACCAGCGGGTCATTGCGTGACCATTGGATGGCAGCAATGTGCAGCCCGGTTTCACCAGCACCGCAATTCGGGAGCAATCACTGATGGCCAGAATAACCCGCGCCGCCTATGCGCAGATGTACGGGCCGACGGTCGGCGACAGGGTGAGGCTTGCCGATACCGAACTCTTCGTCGAGGTCGAGAGGGATTTCACCATTCATGGCGAGGAGGTGAAATTCGGCGGCGGCAAGGTCATCCGCGACGGCATGGGCCAGAGCCAGGTTTCCCGCGCTGAAGGAGCGGTCGACACCGTCATCACCAATGCGCTGGTGATCGACGCCAGCGCCGGCATCTTCAAGGCCGATATCGGCCTCAGGGACGGCCGCATCGCGGCAATCGGCAAGGCCGGCAACCCGGACACACAGGATGGCGTCACCATCATCATCGGCCCCGGCACCGAGATCATCGCCGGCGAAGGCAAGATCCTTACCGCAGGCGGCTTCGACGCGCATATCCATTTCATCTGTCCGCAGCAGATCGAGGAAGCGCTGATGTCGGGCATCACCACGATGCTCGGCGGCGGCACCGGCCCGGCGCACGGCACGCTCGCCACCACCTGCACGCCCGGGCCATGGCACATGGCGCGCATGATCCAGTCCTTCGACGCCTTCCCGATGAATATCGGCCTGTCGGGCAAGGGCAACGCTTCCCTGCCCGCGGCACTGGAGGAGATGGTGCTGGGCGGCGCCTGCTCGCTGAAGCTCCACGAGGACTGGGGCACGACGCCGGCCGCGATCGACTGCTGCCTGTCGGTGGCCGACGACCATGACGTGCAGGTGATGATCCACACCGACACGCTCAACGAGAGCGGCTTCGTCGAGAACACGGTGGCGGCGATCAAGGGCCGCACCATCCACGCCTTCCACACCGAAGGCGCGGGCGGCGGGCATGCGCCCGACATCATCAAGGTCTGCGGCCTGCCCAACGTCATCCCGTCCTCGACCAACCCGACGCGGCCCTACACGGTCAACACGCTGGCCGAGCATCTCGACATGCTGATGGTCTGCCACCATCTGTCGCCGTCGATCCCGGAAGACATCGCCTTCGCCGAAAGCCGCATCCGCAAGGAGACCATCGCGGCGGAAGACATTCTGCACGACATCGGTGCCTTCTCGATCATCTCCTCGGACTCACAAGCGATGGGCCGCGTCGGCGAGGTGGCGATCCGGACCTGGCAGACCGCCGACAAGATGAAGCGCCAGCGCGGTTCGCTGCCGCAGGAGACCGGCAACAACGACAATTTCCGCGTCCGCCGCTATATCGCCAAATACACGATCAACCCGGCCATCGCGCACGGGCTGTCGAAGGAGATTGGTTCGATCGCTGTCGGCAAGCGCGCCGACCTGGTGCTGTGGAACCCGGCCTTCTTCGGCGTCAAGCCTGATATGGTACTGATCGGCGGCATGATCGCGGCCGCTCCCATGGGCGACCCCAACGCCTCGATCCCGACGCCGCAGCCGATGCACTATCGGCCGATGTTCGGCGCCTATGGCAAGGCGCGCACCAACTCGTCGGTAACCTTCGTCTCGAAGGCGGCACTAGAGTCCGGTCTGCACGGCCGGCTCGGCGTCGACAAGCAGTTCGCCGCGGTCGAAAACACGCGTGGCGGCATCGGCAAGCACTCCATGGTGCTCAACGACGCCACGCCGCATATCGAAGTCGATCCCGAGACTTACGAGGTTCGTGCCGACGGCGAACTCTTGACCTGCGAACCAGCGACGGTGCTGCCGATGGCGCAGCGATATTTTCTGTTTTGATAAGATCGCCGCGAGCCATTGCCCTCGTTAAATGCGGCGGTGAGTGGGTTGTGCCGACTGCCCGAATGGGCCCACTCGTTCTCCGCAGGCTTGGAAATTGTGCACTTTGGGAGCAATATCTCCTCAATGAACAAGATATTTCGCAAACAGCAATTGACGCCCTACGAGGCCGACTATGCTCAGTGGTGCGCCGAGCAGGGCGCGTTGCTGCGCGAAGGTCGTCTTTCCGACCTCGATCGTGAGAATGTTGCCGAGGAGATCGAGAGCTTGGGGCGGAGCGACAAAAGGGAAATTGCGAGCAGGCTTGGCACTTTGGTCCTTCACTTGCTAAAATGGGAGTTTCAGTCTGAGCAGCGCAAAACGGGCTGGTTGCTGACAATTCGGGAGCAACGGCTTCGGATTGAGGGCCTGCTTGATGAAAGTCCGAGCCTCAAAAAATATCCTGCGCAGGTGCTCGATCGAGAGTTCAAGATAGCAAGATTAAAGGCCTTGGACGAAACAGGCCTGAGAGATCGGGATTTCCCTGTCCATTGCCCCTATGGGATCAAGGAAATCTTGGACGATGATTATTTCCCAGGATCACCGTGGTCTTCAGACAACCTTATGCGCGAATAGACTGATAGTGGTGTGTTGACGGACGTTCCATCACCTGGCGAGCATTCGGCATGGCCACCGAAATAGCTTCGCCCCACGACATCTTCCCGCATATCCGCATCGTCCTGGGCATGGTGATCGGGCTCGGCGTCGCGCGCCTGTTGTCGGGGGTGGCGCGCATCGTCCAGCATCCCGGCCAGTACCGGCTCTATACGGTGCATCTGGCCTGGGTCGCTTCGGTGCTGTTGATGCTGGTGCATTTCTGGTGGTGGGAGTTCGGCCTCTACGCCATCGAAACATGGACCTTCGGCAAGTACCTGTTCATCATCTTCTACGCCATCACCCTGTTCCTGCTCTGCGCGCTGCTGTTTCCGGATTCGATGCTCGACTACACCAGCTATGAGGATTTCTTCTATTCGCGCCGCGCCTGGTTCTTCGGCCTGCTGGCCGCGACCTACGTGCTCGACGTGATCGACACGCTGCTGAAGGGGCCGGAGCATTTCGCCCGCTTCGGCAACGAATATCTGTTCCGCACGCCGGTCTTCGTCGCGCTGTGCATCGCCGCGATCCTGGTGCGCGACCGCCGGTTTCACATCGCCTTCGTCGCGGCGGCGCTGATTTACCAGGTATCGTTCATCCTGCGGCTGTTCGACACGATCGTATGACGGCCGCGGATGCTCTAGGCTGACCGGGAAAGGCAGGGTTCAATCATGTACAAGGCCGTCGGATCGCGTGGATCCCGGGTTAGCCGTGTTCTGTGGATGCTCGAAGAACTCGGGCAGGCCTATGAATTCGTCGAAATTCCCCTGCGCTCGCCCGAAGCCTATGCGCTCAATCCCTCGGGCAAGGTGCCGATCTTGATCGACGGCGAGCTGACGCTGACGGATTCGGCGGCGATCTGCGTCTATCTCGCCGATAAGCACGCGGATAAGGGCATGGGCGCCAGTCCCGGCCTCGCAGGCCGCGCCGAAATGGATTCCTGGATGCATTTCGCCCAGTCCGAGCTGGAAGCGCCGTTGTGGAACAAATTGCGCCACCGTTTCCTGCTGCCCAGGGAAGTCCGGGTCGATGTCGGCCCCGCGGCCGCCTACGATTTCGCCTCGGAGGTCAAGGCGCTGGACCGCCGGCTTGGCGACAAGCCTTTCGCGCTCGGCGACCGGTTCTCGGCTGTCGACGTGCTGCTCGGCGACATGGGCGGCTGGGCCCGAGCCGGCCGCTTTCCAATAGAATCCGACCGCGTCAACGCCTATTTCGACCGCGTGCTTTCACGCCCTGCCCGTGCCCGGGCGCAAGCCAATGGCGGAGCCATGAAATGAAGCTCAACCTCAACACCGACTTCACGAAGTTCCCGCGCGCCATCTCGGTGCTGACCTCCGGCAATGCCGGCACCACGGCGCCATCCGGCCGCGCGGTTCTTGCCCATGACGAGCGGCATCTGCGCCGCCGGGCGATCGAATTGTCCGATGGCAGCAAGGTGCTGGTCGACCTGCCGGAGCCCGTCACCCTCAACGACGGCGACAGGCTGGTGCTGGAAGACGGCCGCCACGTCGAGATCATCGCGGCGCCGGAGGAGGTCTATGATATCCGCGCCCGCGACGCCGTGCATCTGGCCGAGCTTGCCTGGCATATCGGCAACCGCCATCTCGCGGCGGCGATAGAGGCGGAACGCATCCTCATCCTGCGCGATCATGTCATCAAGGCGATGCTGGAGGGGCTCGGGGCCACGGTGAGCGAGGTTTCCGAACCGTTCAAACCGGTGCGGGGCGCCTATTCCGGCGGCCATGACCACGGCCATGCGCACGCCCACAGCCACGCCGAAGCGCATTCGCACAGCCATTCGCATTCGCACGACCATCACGATCATCATGATCATCATGATCACCATGACTGACCAGCCATCCGGGGTCGCCCTGCTGCGATTGATGGCGTGGCTGTCGCCGGTCTTTCCGGTCGGCGGCTTTTCCTACAGCCATGGCCTCGAGCGCGCCGCGCATGATGGGCTGGTGACCGATGCGGCGAGCCTCGCCGCTTGGCTTGAAACGCTGGTCGAGATGGGCTCCGCCTGGAACGATGCCGTGCTGTTCGCGGAGAGCTGGCGCAACGCCCGCGACGGCGGCGATCCGGCCGAAGTCGCCACACTGGCGGAGGCGTTGGCCGGGTCGCGTGAGCGCCATGCCGAGACCATGCTGCAAGGTGCGGCTTTCCTCAAAGCGGCCGCCGCCTGGCCCACTCCCGTGCTGGAGCGCTTGCCCGCCGATTGTGCGTACTGCGTCGCCGTCGGCGCTGTTGCCGGCGGCAATGGTATCGCGCTTCAGGACGCGCTGTCCGCCTTCCTGCAGGCCTTCTTCTCCAACCTCGTCCAGGCCGCGATCCGGCTGGGCGTCATCGGACAAAGCGGCGCGACCAGTTTGCTCGCCGGCTTCGAGCCGCTGGCCCTTGCGACCGCCGCCCGCGCATCCCGCTCGACATTGGATGATCTCGGCGGTTGCGCCTTTGTCTCTGATATCGTGGCGATGCAGCACGAAACCCAGTATTCGCGATTGTTCCGCTCATGATCGTCCTTGCCTTCGTCCTCTCATTCGTCCTGCTGGTAATCACCGCGTTGCACGTTTATTGGGGCATTGGCGGGATATGGCCGGGCAAGGATGCGGCGTCCTGCGCGCATGCGGTCGTCGGCTTTCGCGGCGTCGACGAGATGCCGGCGCCGTTCGCCTGCTTTGCCGTCGCCGCCTGCTTGGCGCTGGCAACGCTCTGGCCGATGGCTCTGGAGGGTGTGTTTGCCTCGCCCTTTCCTGGGCAAGGCCTCGCCGCCACCGCGCTGCTGATCGGGCTGGTGTTTCTCGGACGCGGCATTGCCGGCTTCACGCCCCGGTGGCGCCGGCTGGCACCGGAACAGCCTTTCGCGCGGCTCGATAGGAGCCTTTATTCGCCGCTGTGCCTGCTGATCGGGCTCGGCTTTGCAGTTCTCGCCATCACGGAGTTCCCGACATGACGCAGCCCAACGGTCCCCTTCGCATCGGCATTGGCGGCCCCGTCGGTTCGGGCAAGACGACGCTCACCGAGAAACTGTGCAAGGCGCTGCGTGAGGAATTCTCCATCGCCGTCGTCACCAACGACATCTACACAAGGGAAGACGCCATGATGCTGGCGCGGCTGCAGGCGCTGCCGGAGGAGCGCATCGTCGGCGTCGAGACCGGCGGCTGCCCGCACACCGCCATCCGCGAGGACGCCTCGATCAATCTGCAGGCGATCGCGGAGCTCAACCGCAAATTCCCCGATCTCGACATCATCTTCATCGAATCCGGCGGCGACAACCTTGCCGCCACCTTCTCGCCGGATCTCGCCGACCTCACGCTCTATGTCATCTCCGTCTGCCAGGGCGAGGAGATCCCGCGGAAAGGCGGTCCGGCGATCACCCGTTCCGATTTCCTGATCATCAACAAGAGCGACCTGGCGCCCTATGTGAACGTCAATCTCGACGTGATGGAGAGCGACGCCGCCCGCATCCGCGGCAAACGGCCGTTTGGCTTCACCGACCTGTCGCGCGGCAAGGGGTTGCGGGAGGTGATCGATTTCATCGTCGAGCATGGCGGCTTGAAGGTCGGGGCCGCCGCAAGCACGGCGGCGTGAGCCGGCTGCACCAACCGAAACCGGTTGCGGGCACAAGCAGGGCACGGCATTGTTCCTAAAACCCGGAGGATTTTTCGATGAGCATCGCCCGCCTGCAAAAGGAACAGCTGACCAACCTGCCCTTCTACGAGGAGCGCGTCGATCTCGCCTGCGCTTTCCGCTGGACGGCGCGGCTCAACATGCATGAGGCGGTGGCCAACCATTTCTCGCTGGCGGTCAACGAAGACGGCACAAAATTCCTGATGAACCCCAATCAGGTGCACTTCTCGCGCATCAAGGCGAGCGATCTTTTGATGATCGACGCCAACGATCCCGAGACGCTGTCCGGCCCGAATGCGCCGGACCCGACGGCATGGGGCCTGCACGGCGCCATCCACCGCAATGTCCGCCATGCGCGCTGCGTCATGCATGTGCATTCCATCCACGCCACCGTGCTGGCCTCGCTCGCCGATTCGAGGCTGCCGCCGATCGACCAGAATTCGGCGATGTTCTTCAACCGCCATGTGGTCGACGCCCATTATGGCGGTCTGGCCTTCGAGGAAGAGGGCGAGCGCTGCTCGCAGCTCCTGACCGACCCCAAGGTCAAGGTAATGGTGATGGGCAATCACGGCGTGCTGGTCATCGGCGACACGGTGGCCGACGCTTTCAACCGCATGTTCTATTTCGAACGCGCCGCCGAGACCTACATCAAGGCGCTGTGGACAGGGCGGCCGCTACGCACGCTTTCCGACGCCATCGCCGAGAAGGCGGCAAGCGAAATGGACGACTATCCCGGCCAGGCCGAGCGGCATCTCAGCGAACTGAAGGCGATTTTGGACGAGCAGGAGCCGGTTTATCGGAATTAAAGCCGGACTCTTCCTTCTCGCCGTTTACGCTATGCTATCCATCTTTTGTGACTGGCGTGAACGACCGGCCCGAGGCTTGATTGCCAGGTGGTTCCCCCAATCCGTCGCTGCTTCGCAGCGCCACCTTTCCCCCCTCCGGAGGGAAAGGAAGGGAGCGTTGCTAGACGAGCGTTGATGAAAAAAAGCTTGGCGCCCTTCCTCTCCCCCGTCGATCGGGGGAGAGGTGGCTCGGCGAAGCCGAGACGGAGTGGGGGTCGAGCAGCGCTTAGCTCAGAGCCCCAGTTCAGCCCGCAATTCCTCGGCGCTGTTGATGACCACCGCACCGGGCGGGCCGTCCATCGGTTTTTCCGGCCAGAAGATCGTCTTCATGCCTGCCGCCAGCCCCGCCATGGCGCCCGGCCAGCTGTCGTCGACCGCCACCGCGTCCGCGGGATCGACATCGGCCAGATAGGCGGCGCGCAGGAACGGCTCGGCTTGCGGCTTGCCTTCGCGCACGTCGTTGCGGCTGATGGTCTTCATGCCTGGATAGATCAGGCCGACCATGTGCAGATTGGCGTCGACGATCATGCGGTCGGAATTCGAGACCACGGCTTGCTGCACGCCAAGCGCGCGCAATTCGTTGAATATCTCGATCGCACCGGGGCGCGGCTTCAATGTCGCGACAAGCGGCAGATAATGCTCGTATTTATGGACGATCCACTCGTCGAAGGGCAGATCCAGGCCGAACTCGTCGCGCATCATCAGGTAGACCGGCCAGGCAGCGACCCCGAGAACGCGCTCATGCAGGTCGGGCGGAGGCTGAAGGCCGACATTGCGCATCGCCGCCACCAGGGCTGCTTCGTGCAGCGGTTCGCTGTCGACCAGCGTGCCGTCCATGTCCCAGAAAACCGCTTTCGGTGTCATGCAACGCTCCTTTTGGCGTTCCCTTAAAGGGTTTACCCCGCGAGATAAACCATCCGGACGGCAGAACGTGCCACCTGTCGGAACGGAAATCCTCCTTTTGCCTGCCGTGGAATCCCCCGGCCGACGATGATCCGGCCGATCCCACGCCCGCTGGCGCAAGCAATTGCCCTGGCGATTGACAATTGCGCAGCGCGCGGTTCCCTGCGAAAGTAGTCGCGGACCGCCTCCATGACCGGCGGTTTCGGGAGGCAGAACGTGAATAACCGGCAGGAAGGCGGCAGCAACAGGTTGGACGATGCCGCGCGCGCGGGCTGGCTTTATTACGTCGCCGGTAACACGCAGGACCAGATCGCCGCCACGCTCGGCATCTCCAGGCAGACCGCGCAGCGGCTGGTGTCGCTGGCAGTGTCGGAAGGCCTGATCAAGGTGCGCGTCGACCATCCGATCGCCAACTGCCTCGACCTCGCCGCCCGCCTGAAGTCGCGCTTCGCGCTCGACCTGGTGGAGGTGGTGCCGAGCGACCCGACCTCGTCGTCGACGACGATCGGTATCGCCGAGGCGGCGGCAGCGGAAATCGAGAGGCGGCTGAGATCGCCGGCGCCGATCGTGCTGGCGATCGGCACCGGCCGTACGCTGAAGGCGGCGATCGAGCAACTGCCGCCGATGGAGTGCCCGCAGCACAAGGTGGTGTCCCTGACCGGCAATATCTCGCCCGACGGTTCGGCCGCTTTCTACAACGTCATCTTCACCATGGCCGACAGGGTCAAGGCGCGGTCGTTCCCGATGCCGTTGCCGGTCATCGCCTCCTCGCCGCAGGAGCGCGAGATGCTGCTCAGCCAGCCGATGATCCAGCCGACGCTGGCGCTCGCCGCGGAGGCCGACGTCACCTTCGTCGGCATCGGCGACCTCGGCCCGAAGGCGCCGCTCTATGAGGACGGCTTCATTTCCGACGCCGAGCTGAAGGCGCTACAGAAGGCCGGCGGCGTCGCCGAAATTGTCGGCTGGGTGTTCGATCGCGACGGCCGCATGATCGAGGGCATCACCAACGACCGGGTGTCGTCGGCGGCCCTGCCGTCACGCGAGAAGTCGCTGGTCATCGCGCTCGCCATGGGTGAACGCAAGCTGCCGGGCATCCTGGCGGCCGTGAACCGCCGGCTGGTCAACGGCCTCATCACCGACGAACGAACCGCCGCCGCCCTGCTGGCGAGCGGATGAGCCAAAAGCCTCGAGGCAACATCGATTTGCGATAAAATCCGGGCGGGCTATCCATGCCGTCCGAAGGGGTCGTTGCCGTCGAGGAAGCCAAGGTCCCGCCGCAAGTGCGGTGACAGGTCCCTGATGTCGAGATGCGCCTTTTTCCTGGTCGCGAACCAGCCGAATCCGTCCGCAAGCCATGAAATCCAGCGATGATCCGGAGCGGGAGTGCATTTTTGCTGCGCCATGGTCATGATCGTCAACCTTCGCTATCTTCAACCCGAGTGACGGGCTGAGGATGAATGTCGGTCTTGCCGGCCGCCTTTGCCAATCGAACGTCGATAAGGACCCATAAGGAGGCTTTATGCCGGATCTCAGCTCGCGACAGGTTGCGCAGCTTCCGCCGCTGCAGGCGATCCGGGTGTTCGAAGCGGTGGCGCGGCATCTGTCCTTCACCAAAGCGGCCGAGGAACTGGCGATGACGCAGGCAGCGGTCAGCTATCAGATCAAGGTGCTGGAGGAGCGGGTCGGCGCGCCGCTTTTCCTGCGCCGGCCGCGACAGATCGAGCTCACCGAAGCCGGACAGCGCCTGGCGCCGGCGGTCAGCGAGGCCTTCGCCATACTCGGCCAGGCCTATGCGGCGGCGCGCGGCGGGGCGGACGGTCTGCTGTGCGTCACCACGGTGCTGACCTTTGCCTCCAACTGGCTGGCGCATCATCTGGGTTCGTTCCAGATCGCGCATCCCGCCCTTGCCGTGCGGCTCGACACATCCAGCCGCCTGACCGATTTCGCCCGCGAGGATGTCGACCTTGCCATCCGCTCGGGCGGCGGCAAATGGCCGGGACTGGAGGCCTACAAGCTGCTCGACGCCGATTTCACGCCGATGCTGAGCCCCAAGCTCGCCGCGAGCATCGGCGGCGTCAAGGAACCGGCCGATCTGCTCAAGCTGCCTATCCTCGATCCCGGCGACATCTGGTGGACGCAATGGTTCGAGGCCGCGGGCGTGCAAAGCCATGACCTTGCCAAGCGCCCCGGCAGCAGCATGGGCGCGCAGGCCTATGAGGCCAATGCGGCCATCGCAGGCCATGGCGTGGCGGTCCTGACCAGGGCGCTGTTCAAGGCGGAACTCGCCGACGGCCGCCTGATCCAGCCCTTCGACCTGGTCGGCGACGACGGCCACGCCTACTGGCTGGTCTATCCGGAGGCGCGCCGCAACGTGCCGAAGATCCGCGCTTTCCGCGACTGGATCCTGGCCGAGATCGCCTGCTGACCGGCTAACTCCAGGATCAAAACCGCGCTCCATCCAGATCGCCGTTGTCGCCCGGTCCGCGCCTGCGGGACGGCCATTTGCAACGCGCCAGGTCGGCGCTCCTCCATCGAGTGTGCGCTGCACCATCGAATCTGGCTTGACATAATTCATTCTTAGTGAGTAATTGCTCACAGCCAAGGCAAATGCTCATCTTGGTCCATGGGAGGAATTTGATGAAACTTCGTACGCTCATCCTGGGCTTGTGCTCGGCCAGCGCGCTCGCGTTCGCGGCACATGCCGAATCCATCACCATCGCCACCGTCAACAATGGCGATATGGTCCGCATGCAGAAGCTGACCGACGACTTCACCAAGGCGAACCCCGACATCCAGCTCAACTGGGTGACGCTGGAAGAGAACGTGCTGCGCGAGCGCGTGACCACCGACATCGCCACCAAGGGCGGCCAGTATGACGTGATGACCATCGGCACCTACGAGGTCCCGATCTGGGCCAAGCAGAGCTGGCTGTTGCCGCTCGACAAGCTCGGCGACGACTACGACGCCAAGGACATCATCCCGGCGATCGCCGGCGGCCTCTCGGTCGACGGCAAGCTCTATGCCGCGCCCTTCTACGGCGAAAGCTCCTTCGTCATGTACCGCAAGGACCTGATGGAGAAGGCAGGGCTGAAGATGCCCGACGCGCCGACCTGGGACTTCATCAAGCAGGCCGCCGACAAGATGACCGACCGCGCCAATGGCGTGAACGGCGTTTGCCTGCGCGGCAAGGCCGGCTGGGGCGAGAACATGGCCTTCCTGACCGCCATGTCGAACTCCTTCGGCGCGCGCTGGTTCGACGAGAACTGGAAGCCGCAATTCGACCAGCCCGAATGGAAGAACACCTTGCAGTTCTATGTCGACCTGATGAAGGCCGACGGGCCGGAGGGCGCGTCTTCCAACGGCTTCAACGAGAATTTGGCGCTGTTCCAGCAGGGCAAGTGCGGCATGTGGATCGACGCCACCGTCGCCGCGTCCTTCGTCTCCGATCCCAAGGCCTCGCAGGTCGCCGACAAGGTCGGTTACGCATTGGCGCCTGACAATGGGCTCGGCAAGCGCGGCAACTGGCTGTGGGCGTGGTCGCTGGCCATTCCCGCCGGCACGCAGAAGGCCGATGCCGCCGAGAAGTTCGTGTCATGGGCAACCAGCAAGCATTATGCAGAACTGGTCGCCTCGAAGGAAGGCTGGGCCAACGTTCCTCCGGGAACGCGCTCCTCGCTCTATGCCAATCCCGAGTACCAGAAGGCGGCTCCGTTCGCCAAGATGACGCTGGACTCCATCAATGCTGCCGACCCGACGCATCCGACCGTCAAGCCGGTGCCCTATGTCGGCGTGCAGTTCGTCGCCATCCCCGAATTCCAGGGCCTCGGCACCACCGTCGGCCAGCTGTTCTCGGCAGCCCTTGCCGGCCAGTCGAGCGTCGACGACGCGCTTAAGCAGGCCCAGGACGCCGCAACCGCGGCGATGACCGAGGGCGGCTACATCCAGTAAGGCTCCTCCCGGTGCCTAAGGCCGGTCGCCGACCATGGCCGGCAACGGCCGCCCGAAACCCAGTTCGGGCGGCCACTTCCGACAGCTCGAGAAAATTCCGTCCGATCCTTGAAGGGTGACCGTCATGGCTACTCAGCAGACCCGTTCGCTTGCCCGTTTCATGATGGCGCCATCCGTCGTCCTGCTGCTCGTCTGGATGGTCGTTCCGCTGGCGCTCACGCTCTGGTTCTCCTTCCAGCAGTACAATCCGCTCAATCCGATCCGCGACGGCTTCGTCGGCTTCTCCAATTACGCGTTGTTCTATTCCAACCCGGCCTTCCTGCAATCGATCCTCAATACGCTGCTGATCGTCGTCAGCGTGCTTGTGATCACCGTGGTCGGCGGCATCCTGCTGGCGCTTTTGATCGACCAGCCGATGTGGGGCCAGGGCATCGTGCGCATCCTCGTCATCTCGCCGTTCTTCGTCATGCCGCCGGTGGCGGCACTGGTCTGGAAGAACATGATCATGCATCCGCAATACGGCGTCTTCGCCGACATAGCGCGGTTCTTTGGCCTCCAGCCCATAGACTGGTTCGGACAATATCCGCTGACCGCCATCATCATCATCGTCGCCTGGCAGTGGCTGCCTTTCGCGACGCTCATTCTTTTGACTTCGCTTCAGTCGCTGGACGGCGAGCAGAAGGAGGCCGCCGAGATGGACGGCGCCGGCTTCATCAGCCGCTTCATCTACCTGACGCTGCCGCACATGTCGCGGGCGATCACCGTCGTCATCCTGATCCAGACGATCTTCCTGCTTTCGGTCTATGCCGAGATCCTCGTCACCACCAATGGCGGTCCGGGATACGCCTCCACCAACCTGCCCTTCCTGGTCTACCAGAAGGCACTGCTCGAATTCAAAATCGGCCAGGCCTCGGCCGGCGGCATCATCGCGGTCATTCTCGCCAACATCGTCGCCTTCTTCGCCATGCGCGCCGTCGGCAAGAACCTTGACAGGTAAGGGAGGAAAAGATGGCACGCGCAGTCACAACCCGGCACAAGACGACCGCGACGGCGGCCGCCTGGATCGTCGCCTTGCTGATCTTCTTCCCGATCCTCTACACGATCATCACCTCGTTCAAGTCGGAACAGGAGGCGATCCAGGGCTTCAACCTGATCCCGTCCGGGACCTTCGAGAGCTATTCCGAGGTCCAGGCGCAGAACGGCTATTTCAAGTTCTTCCTGAACTCGGTGCTGCTCTCGGTCGGCTCGACCATCCTGGCCCTGCTGGTCGCCATTCCGGCGGCCTGGTCGATGGCGTTCTCGCCGACCAAGCGGACCAAGGACATTTTGATGTGGATGCTGTCCACCAAGATGATGCCGGCGGTGGCCGTGCTGTTTCCGATCTACCTGATCTTCCGCGACACCGGCCTGCTCGACAGCCGCATCGGCCTGATGGTGATGCTGATGCTGATCAACCTGCCGATCGTGGTGTGGATGCTCTACACCTATTTCCGCGAAATCCCCGGCGAGATCCTGGAAGCGGCGCGCATGGACGGCGCCTCACTGTGGAACGAGATCATCTATGTGCTCACACCCATGGCGGTGCCGGGCATCGCCTCGACCATGCTGCTCAACATCATCCTGGCCTGGAACGAAGCGTTCTGGACGATCCGGCTGACCACGACGGAAGCGGCACCCTTGACCGCCTTCATCAGCTCCTTCTCCAGCCCGCAAGGCCTGTTCTGGGCGAAGCTCTCGGCCGCCTCGACGCTGGCGATCGCGCCGATCCTGATCATGGGCTGGTTCAGCCAGAAGCAACTGGTGCGCGGCCTGACCTTCGGTGCGGTGAAGTAGGGGCGCCGTGAAGTAGCAGCGTGCGCCAGGCGGCGGACGGAAATCCACCGGGAGGAAAGCATGGGAAATATCACGCTCAAGAACGTCTCGAAATCCTTCGGCTCGACTTCGATCATTCCGAACATCGATCTCGTCATCGAGGACGGCGAGTTCGTCGTCTTCGTCGGCCCGTCGGGCTGCGGCAAGTCCACGCTGCTGCGCCTGATCGCCGGCCTGGAGGACACCAGCGGCGGCACCATCAACATTGACGGCCGCGACGTCACCGGCGAGGCGCCGGCCAAGCGCAAGCTCGCCATGGTGTTCCAGTCCTATGCGCTTTACCCGCACATGACGGTGGCCAAGAACATCGCCTTCCCACTGAAGATGGCGGGCGAGAACCAGGCGACCATTGACAGGAAGGTGAAGGACGCCGCGCGCGTGCTCAACCTCACCAATTATCTCGAGCGCCGCCCCGGCCAGCTTTCCGGCGGCCAGCGCCAGCGTGTCGCCATCGGCCGCGCCATCGTGCGCCAGCCTTCGGCCTTCCTGTTCGATGAACCCTTGTCCAACCTCGACGCGGCACTGCGCGGCACGATGCGGCTGGAGATCAGCGAACTGCACCACCAGCTCAAGACGACGATGATCTACGTCACCCACGACCAGGTCGAGGCGATGACCATGGCCGACAAGATCGTCGTGCTGAATGCCGGAAATGTCGAGCAGGTCGGCTCGCCGATGGAGCTCTACAAGACGCCGAAGAACCTGTTCGTCGCCGGCTTCATCGGCTCGCCGAAAATGAACCTGATCGAAGGCGCCCCGGCGGCGAAGTACGGCGCCAAGACCATCGGCATCCGGCCCGAGCACATGGCGATCTCGACCACGGCGGGCGATTGGAAGGCAACAGTCGGCGTTGCCGAACACCTGGGATCCGACACGTTCCTGCATGTCCAGGCCGACGGTGTCGGCCCGCTGACGGTGCGCGCCGACGGCGAACTCAGCGTCCACCATGGCGACAGCATTTGTCTCACCCCCGACAAGGCCAAGCTGCATCGCTTCGGCCCCGACGGCAAGGCATTGGCGCCGTGAGGCTGAAAGGCAAATCGGCGCTGATCACCGGGTCGGCGCGCGGCATCGGCAAGGCCTTCGCCGAAGCCTATGCCCGTGAGGGCGCTATCGTGGCGATTGCCGACATTGACCTCGAGGCTGCGCAAAAGACGGCCGCCGGGATCGGCGGCAAGGCCTACGCGGTGACGATCGACGTCACGGACCAGGCCTCCATCGATGCCGCGGTGCAGGCGGTGGAAACCAGGACCGGCGGCCTGGACATACTGATCAACAACGCCGCGATCTTCGACCTTGCGCCGATCGTCGAGATCTCGCGGGCGAGCTATGAAAAACTGTTCTCGGTCAATGTCGCCGGCACGCTGTTCATGCTGCAGGCGGCGGCGCGCTCGATGATCACGCGGGGAAAGGGCGGCAGGATCATCAACATGGCGAGCCAGGCCGGGCGGCGCGGCGAAGCGCTGGTCGCGGTCTACTGCGCCAGCAAGGCGGCGGTCATTTCACTGACCCAGTCGGCCGGGCTCGACCTGATCAAGCACGGCATCAACGTCAACGGCATCGCGCCTGGCGTCGTCGACAGCGACATGTGGGACCAGGTCGACGCGCTGTTCGCCAAATACGAAAACCGGCCCAAGGGCGAAAAGAAAAGACTGGTCGGCGAAGGCGTGCCTTACGGCCGCATGGGCAGACCGGAGGACCTCGCCGGCATGGCCGTGTTCCTGGCCAGCGACGAAGCCGAATACATCGTCGCCCAGACCTACAATGTCGATGGCGGCCAGTGGATGAGTTGAGGCGGGGGCGGCCTCTTCTCCCCGTGCCTCCGCGGGGAGAAGAGGCCAACATCAAGGTGGCGGCCGCATCGCCTCGGAAGGCATGTGCCGCTTCCTACCCTCTCCCGGTGAAGGGGAGAGAAGGGTAACGAAGGCCGCAACCCGGCCAAAGGGTAAACAGATGACCGTGAAACTCTCTTCCGCCAATCTCGCCAACCTGCCCGCCAGGGTCGCAGGTCCGAAATACGACCGCGCAGCGCTGAAGGCCGGCATCGTGCATTTCGGCGTCGGCAACTTCCACCGCTCGCACCAGGCCGTCTATCTCGACGAGCTGTTCAATTCGGGCGTCGGCCACGACTGGGCGCTGGTCGGCGCCGGCGTGTTCGAGGGCGAGAAGATCGGCCGCGGCAAACTGGAAGAGCAGGACTGGCTGACGACGGTGGTCGAGCAGGATGAGGGGCATATGAGCGCCCGCGTCACCGGCGCCATGATCGACTTCCTGACGCCGGGCGATGCCGCCGCCATCATCGAACGGCTGGCCGATCCGGCGATCAAGATCGTGTCGTTGACCATCACCGAAGGCGGCTATTTCATCGATCCTGCCTCCGGCGTGTTCAACCCGACGCATCCCGATATCGTCGCCGATGCGCAGCCGGGCGCAACGCCGAAGACCGTGTTCGGCATCATCCTCGCTGGCCTGGTGCGGCGGCGCGGCGATGGCATCGCACCGTTCACGGTGATGTCCTGCGACAACATTCCCCACAACGGCCATGTCACGTCGGATGGCGTCATCGGGTTGGCCCGCCTGATCGACGAGGATCTGGCGGCCTGGGTCGGCGGCAATGTCGCTTTCCCGAACGCGATGGTCGACCGCATCACGCCGGCCACGTCGGACCGCGAACGCGCGATCCTGGCCAAGGATTTCGGCGTCGAGGACAATTGGCCTGTCTTTTGCGAACCCTTCCGGCAATGGGTGCTGGAAGACCATTTCACCGACGGCCGGCCGCCGCTTGAAAAGGTCGGCGTGCAGTTCGTCAAAGACGTCGCGCCCTACGAGCTTATGAAGATCCGCATCCTCAATGGCGGCCATGCCACCATCGCCTATCCGGCCGGGCTGATGGACATCCATTTCGTGCATGAGGCGATGCAGGAGCCGCTGGTGCGCGGCTTTCTCGACAAGCTGGAGCATGACGAAATCATTCCGACCGTACCGCCGGTGCCGGACACGGTCCTGGAGGATTATTACCAGCTCATCGAAAGGCGCTTTTCCAACCCCAAGATCGGCGACACGGTGCGCCGGCTTTGTCTCGACGGGTCCAATCGCCAGCCGAAATTCATCATCCCGACCATCGCCGACCGCTTGAAGGCGGGAAAGAGCGTCGCCGGCCTGGCACTGGAATCGGCGCTGTGGTGCCGCTACTGCTTCGGCACGACGGACAGCGGCGCGGTCATCGAGCCCAACGATCCGAACTGGGACCGCTTGCAGGCGACGGCAAAGGCGGCAAAGGACGCGCCCGCCGCCTGGCTTGCGATGGAAGACATCTATGGCGATGTCGGGCGCGCCACCGCGTTCGTCGAGGCTTTCGCGCATGCATTGAACCTGCTGTGGACGGATGGCACGCGCGCCACGCTGACGCGCTACCTCGCCGGCAAGCTCTGAAACGGGATCATGGCGCCGGAACTGGTCATCTTCGACTGCGACGGCGTGCTGGTGGACAGCGAGGCGCTGTCGGTCTCGGCGCTGCTCGGCATGATTGCGCTTGCCGGCGGCAGCATTGGCGAAGACACGGCCTACGAGCATTTCCTCGGCAAGAGCATGAAGAGCGTGCGCGAGATCCTCGCCCGCGACTTCGGCCTTCCCATCACCGATCAGCACCTGACCACGATGCGCGTCGAATTAATGCGCAAATTCCGCGAGGAGCTGAAGCCGATCGCCGGCGTCAAGGAAGTGCTGCCGAGGCTTGGCTTGCCGTTCTGCGTCGCCTCCTCGGGCACGCTCGACCGCATCCGCTACGCGCTCGACGTCACCGGATTGCTCGGATTGATGGAGCCGCATCTGTTCAGTGCCGGCATGGTGGCCAGGGGCAAGCCGGCGCCCGACCTGTTCCTTCATGCCGCCGCCTCGATGCGGGCGCATCCGCGCAAATGCCTGGTGATCGAGGACAGCCCCGCCGGCGTCGCGGCGGCGCGGGCGGCTGATATGCGCGTGTTCGCCTTCACCGGCGGCGCGCATGCCGGCAACCCTGCCCTGAAAGCGCGGCTTGCGTCGAGTGAGCCGGACTTTATATTCGCTGACATGCTGCAATTGCCCGATCTGATTGCAGGCCTGGGAGCGAGAGACAGAGCATCTTGACGAAACAGTTCGTTTGCGCGGTCGATGTCGGCACCGGGAGCGCCCGCGCGGGCATTCTCGACACCAGTGGCACCTTGCTCGGCCGCGCCGAGCACCCGATCGCCATGCACCAGCCGAAAGCCGATCACGCCGAGCATGATTCTCGCGATATCTGGTCAGCCGTGTGCGCCGCGGTGCGTGCGGCCCGCGAAAAATCCGGTGTTGCCGCCGAGGACATTGCCGGCATTTCCTTCGATGCCACCTGCTCGCTGGTCGTGCGCGACAGGCAAGGCGGCCAGCTCAGCGTTTCGGTGACCGGAGAGGAGCGCTGGGACACCATCGTCTGGCTCGATCACCGCGCCATCGCCGAGGCCGACGAATGCACGGCGAGCGGCCATGAGGTGCTCAACTATATCGGCGGCGTCATGTCGCCGGAAATGGCGACGCCGAAGCTGATGTGGCTGAAGCGAAACCTGCCGAAGACTTGGAATGAAGCCGGCTATCTATTCGACCTTACCGACTTCCTGACCTGGCAGGCGACGGGGTCGCTGGCCCGCTCGCAGTGCACGCTGACCGCCAAATGGACCTATCTGGCGCACCGGGAACCCGCATGGCAGCGCGATTTCTTCGAACTCGTCGGCCTCGGCGACCTCTTCGAGCACGGCAATCTGCCCGAAAGGGCCAGTCCGGTCGGCGCTTACATCGGCTCTTTGAGCGCGCAAGCAGCGGCGGAGCTCGGCCTGACGGAGACATGCCGGGTCGGCGCCGGGGTGATCGATGCCTATGCCGGTGCGCTTGGCGTGCTCGGCGGGTTTGCCGGCGACGAGCGGAATATCGGCCGTCATTTGGCGCTGATCGCCGGCACATCCTCCTGCGTCATGGCGATGTCACCCGATCCGCAGCCCTTCGCCGGGGTCTGGGGGCCATACTACGGCGCCGCGCTACCGAAGCTGTGGCTGTCGGAGGGCGGCCAGTCGGCCACCGGCGCCCTGCTCGACCACATCATCCGCTGGCACGGCGCGGGCGGCGAGCCGAACGCGGCCATGCATGCGAGGATTGCAAGCCGCGTCGCCGAGCTGCGCGCGGCGGAGGGCGATGCCCTTGCCGGCCGGCTGCATGTGCTGCCCGACTTTCACGGCAACCGCTCGCCGCTCGCCGACCCGCATGCGGTCGGCGTGGTCAGCGGCCTTACGCTGGATTCCTCCTTCGACAGCCTGTGCCGACTTTACTGGCGCACCGCCGTGGGCATCGCGCTCGGCGTGCGCCATGTGCTGGAAGCGCTGAACGAGAACGGCTATCTCATCGACACGCTGCATGTCACCGGCGGCCACACCAAAAATCCGCTCTTGATGGAACTCTATGCCGACGCCACCGGCTGCACGGTGGTCGAGCCGCTGGCCGACGAGGCGGTGCTGCTCGGCACAGGCATGGTGGCGGCGACCGCCGCCGGGCTTTTCCCCGACCTCAACGCGGCCTGTCTTGCCATGCAGCAGGGCGGCAGGACCCGCGCCGCCAACCCGGCCGCCGGCGCCCGCTTCGATCGCGACTACCGGATTTTCCTGGAGATGCACCGGCAACGCCAGGCGCTCGACGCGATCCAGTAGAACGCGCCTTACCGTGTCAACAAGGATAGGCCGGACTTGGCATCGAACAGGTGCATATCCGATTCGTCAAACGTATAGCGGACATCGCTGCGGATAGTTGGGCAGACGCGGCTGGGAACGAGTGCGCTGATCTCCTTGCCGCCAAGAGCGAATGTCACCAGTGCATCGTTGCCATGAAACTCGATGAGATCGGCCGTTCCCGCCAGGAAATTTCCGGCGCTGCCGGGGGTCGCGGGCTTGAGATCCGGAGGCCTGATGCCAAGCACCGCCTGCTCGCCATGTTGTAGCTTGAAGCGCGAGCCGTCGAGGGTGAAGACAGTTCCGCCATTGGTCAGCGTCCAGCCATTTTCTTTCCGGGCCACCGTCACATCGATGAAATTCATGTTCGGCGTGCCGATGAAGCCGGCAACGAACAGATTGCCCGGCCGCTCGTAGATTTCCGCCGGCGAGCCGACCTGCTCGATGACGCCGTCCTTGAGCAGCACGATGCGGTCGGCGAGCGTCATCGCTTCGAGCTGGTCATGGGTGACATAGACGGTGGTGGTCTTCAGCGACTGGTGCAGCCGCGCGATCTCGACGCGCATGTGGTTGCGCAGCTTGGCGTCGAGATTGGACAGCGGCTCGTCGAACAGGAACACTTTCGGCGTCTTGATCATGGCGCGCGCGATCGCCACGCGCTGCTGCTGGCCGCCGGAAAGCTCGGCCGGCTTGCGGCCGAGATAGGGTTCCAGCCCGAGCGTCCTTGACACCGCTTCGACCCGCTTCTGGATCTCGGCCGCCGGCACTTTCTGGCGCCGCAGCCCGAAGGCGATGTTGTCGAAGATCGTCATGTGCGGGTAAAGGGCGTAGTTCTGGAACACCATGGCGATGCCCCGGTCGCCCGGATCGAGATCGTTGACCACCTTGCCGCCGATCGAGACCTCGCCGCCGCTGATGTCCTCCAGCCCCGCCAACATGCGCAGCAAGGTCGACTTGCCACAGCCGGACGGGCCGAGGAACACGACGAACTCGTGCTCCTCGATCGAGAGGTTGAGGTCGCGGATGACCGTCGTGGCGCCATAGGCCTTGTCGACATGGGAACAGGTGATCGCGGACATGGTCAGCCCTTTTCGCCGCTAAGCAGGATCTGCAGCTTGACGTCCTGCGGATGCGCCGCCGCCGCACGCTCGAAAGCCTCGATGCTGTCGGACAAGGGATAGGTGCCGGTGATCAGCGGCTTGAGATCGACCTTGCCGGAAGCGATGAGCTGCAAAGCGCGGTCGAAAATGTTGGCATAGCGGAACACGGTTTCGATGCGCACTTCCTTCGATATGGCCGCCGGCACGTTGAGCGCCACCGGCTCCACCGGCAGCCCGACGAGCACCACCGCGCCGCCAGGGCGCACGATATCGAACAGATTGGCGAACGCCTTGGGGCTGCCGCTGGCCTCGAAGACGATGTCCGCGCCCCAATTGTCGGTCGCCTCCGCCACCGCCTCGGCCAATGACTGCTCGCCGATGTTGACCGGAACGACGCCGGGATAGCGCCCGGCAATTTCGAGCTTGGGCGCGGAGAAGTCGGAAATCAGCACTTTCGAGCAACCGCCGGCCAGGGCGGCCAGCGCGATCATGATGCCGATCGGGCCACAGCCGACGACAGCCGCCACGTCACCCGGAACGATGCGCGCGCGCGCCGCCGCCTGCATGCCGATGGCGAAAGGTTCGACCATCGCGCCTTCGGCGAAGGAGACATTGTCGGGCAGCCTGTAGGTGAAGGCGGCCGGATGCACGGCTTGCGGCGCAAGAATGCCATGCACCGGCGGCGTCGCCCAGAAGGTGACGTCCGGGTCGACATTGTAGATACCGAGCTTCGTCGCCCGCGACGACAGGTTCGGCACGCCCGGTTCCATGCAGACGCGATCGCCGACCTTCAGCGTCCGGACATTGGCGCCGATCTCGACGATCGTTCCGGACGCTTCGTGGCCGAGCACCATCGGCGAGCGCACGACATAGCTGCCGATGGCGCCATGGGTGTAATAATGCACGTCGCTGCCGCAGACGCCGACCGTGTGGATGGCGATCCTGACGTCGTCCGGGCCTACGTCGAGCGGCAACGCGATCTCGCGCAGGGCCAGCTCGCCCTTTTTCTCAAGCACCAGTGCCCGCATCGTGTCGTCCTCGCTTCAAGTCTTTTTTTGCCGGAAAACGGAATTCAGGAATCCGCTGAGCACGCCGAGAAACAAAAGCGGCGGCAGCGACAGAAGCACGACCGAGGCGTTCAGGATTCCCCACGGCACGTTCATGCCTTGCTGGGAGAGTTCCGAGGCGACGATCGGCAAGGTCTTGGCGTTGGAGCTCGACAGCATCAGCGCTATCAGGAACTCGTTCCAGACCAGCACGAAACTGAAAGCCACCGCGCCGATCAGCGAGCGCGCCGCGACCGGCAGCGCGATCCTCCAGAACACCGAATAGGCGCCGTAGCCATCGACGAAGGCGGCTTCCTCGACCTCCTTCGGCACGGCCTGGAAGGCGGGAATGGCGAGCCACATGATCACCGAGATGGTGAGCAGGCAATAGGTGACGATCAGCGCGGCGAGCGTGTCGTAAAGCCCGAGCTGCAGCCAGATCACCATCAGCGGAATGGCGACCGCCACCGGCGGCAGGAAGCGAAGCGACAAAACGAAGAACTGGATGTCGCCGGCCCAACGGTTCGGGTAGCGCGCCACCGCGTAAGCCGCCGGCAGGCCGAGCACCACGCCGATCAGCACCGCGCAACCGCAGGCGACGACCGAATTGTAGAGGCCGGTCATGACGCTGTCGCGGCCGACGATATAGCTGATGTTGGCCAGCGTCGGCGTGAACACCAGGCGCGGGACGCGGGTGATGATGTCGACATTGTTCTTCAGCGAATTGAGCGCCGTCCACAGCAACGGAAACACGGCCATGAAGCCGGCAAACGCCAGCACGGTCTTGCCGATCAGGCGGCCGGGTCTCATGCGATATGGTCTCATGCCTGCACCCGCTTCCACAGCATGGTGAAGGTGATGACCGTGGCGATCATCATCAGCACCGCCATCGCCGAGGCGTAGGAGACCTTGCCGGACTCGATGAAGCCTTGCGAGAAGGCGTACATGTCGAGCGTTTCGGTCGCCACGCCCGGACCGCCGCGGGTCATCACATAGATCAGGTCGAAGGAGCGCAGCGACTCGATCATCTTGACGAACATCAGGCTGATCAGCGGCGCCTTGAGCATCGGCAAGGTCACATAGGCGTGGATCTGCCAGCGTTTGGCATGGTCGAGCCGGGCCGCCTCGATCGGCTGCGGCGGCAGCGTTTCCAGGAGCTTCAGCACGATGACGGCGAAGAACAGGCCCCATTGCCAGACGTCGACCGAAGCGACGGCGAACAGCGCCGTCGACGGCTTGGACAGCGGATCGAAGATCAGCCCACCGGTCAGCAGCCGGTAGGGGTAAGTGGCGATGCCGTAGAGCGGATGGTAGGCGAACTTCCAGACGAAGGCCGCCGAGACGCGCGGCAGCAGGACCGGGATGATGAACAGCAGGCAATAGACGTTGCGAAGGCGCGGCGAGGCGACCTCGAACATCAGGACGCCCAGTCCGATGGCGACCGTCATCGTCGCGATAACCGTGACGAATTCCCATTTCACCGACACCCAGACGGCGTTGAGAAAGCGGCGGTCGGCGAACAGGTCGGCGAAGTTCGAGAACCAGACATAGGAATAGGCTGTCGAGCTGAGTTCACGGTTCTGCAAGGCGATGACGACCGCGTAGAGCGTCGGCACCATCGACAGCACCAGAAGGATGGCGAGTGTCGGCACGACGAAGGTGACCGGCAGGGATGAGCGTCGCGGCATCTGTCTAACCTCTGCTGCGTCTCGAATGATTGAGCATGACTGACCTTTCGCGCGAAGGCTGGCTCAAACCGCAATGATGAAACCAAGACCTGCGGCGCACAGGTTCCGGCGCTCCACCGAATGCCGTGGACCGCGCGCCGCAGGGGGAGGATGGCTTATTTCTTCACCAGCTCGTTGGCATAGGCCTCGAGTTCGTTGAGGCCGCCCTTGATGTCGGTGCGGGTACCGGTGACCAATTCCTCGAGGATGATACCCCAGCGGTCGCCGAGATCGGGCCAACGCGGGTCCTGCCAGAAATTGACCGCCGTGACCTTGCCGGTTTCGGCCAGTGCCTGGCCGAGATCGGCGCCGTAAATATCAGCGAATTCCTTGCTGGCCAGAATGCTGGTGCGGTTCAGCTCACCGAACTGGTGGGCGTCGAGCCGGCGCTTCTCGTTTTCCTTCGATGTTGCCCAGGCGATGAACAGGCCGGCGCATTTCTTCGAGGCGTCGTCGGCATTGGCCTTCGCTGCGATGGCGAGGCCATGGCCGTAACCGCCGCCGGGCAGTGGCGACGGGGGCGGCAGGAAACCTATGTTGCCGACGACCTGCGAGGTCTTCGGGTCGACCGCCATGCCCGACAGCGGCGTCGATTCGACCAGGATCGCGACCTGGCCCGACAGGAAGGCGCCGGTCGATTCATCCCAGCTGCCGGTCTGCGTGCCGGGCGCCGAATCCTTGAACAGTTTCAGGTAGGTCTCGGTCGCCTTGACCGCGGCGTCGGAATTGAAGACCGGCTTGTCGCCGTCGAACCACTGGCCGCCATAGGCCTTGAAGAACGGCATCCAGCGCCAGACATTGGCGCCCGAACCGCGCGCGCCGCGCAGCGCGATGCCATACATGCCCTTGTCCGGATTGGTCAGCTTCGGCACGTCGGCGATCAGCTCGTCGAGCGTCTTCGGCGGCTGGATGCCGGCTGCCTCCAGCACGTCCTTGCGATAGACCATCAGGTCGCCGCCGCCGGTCAGCGGCGCGAACCAGACCTTGCCATCATAGGTGGCGACCTTCTGGCGGCCCGGATCGAAATCGGCATAGTCGTAGTCGGCCGGATAATAATCGCTCAGCGGCACGATCCATTTCGAGGACGCGAACAGCGCGACATTGGCTTCGTCGACATAGTAGACGTTGTAGTTGCCGACCGTGGACGCATCGGCGCGCGATTTTGCGCGGCGGTCGTTTTCGTTGAGGTAATCGATCTGGAAGCCGGCGCCGGCAAGCTTCTCGAACTCGGCCTTGGAGTCCTCCAGAAGCGTCAGGCCGTCACGTGGTTGCGCCAGCACCTTGACCGGCGCCGAGCAGACCGGCGCCTGCGCCAAAGCGATGGTGGAAACGGTAGCGGAAAGCATGAAAGCTGCACCAAGGCTGGCAGCGAGCCGAATTGGTTTCATTATTTTCTCCTCCAGGAACACGTCGCAGGAAGCGGACGTCCTCGGCTTGCGCGATCCTCACCATCGCCCGAGCGACTTGCCACCCATCGCCAAAATGCGGAGTTGCAGCGGCTCGCGCTAGAAGCCCCGTTGCAGAAGACCTGTACTTTTATGCATTGTGCGGCGCAAAAACCGGCATCCCGTTGCGGCCAATCTCACATGAGTATCGAACGGACTCGGGGGCGGTGGTTTTTAGGGCGTGCTTACGCGCGCATCGCCAGCCGCTGCCGCGACAGCTTGCGATAGGATGACGGCGTCATCTTGTGCTTGCGCATGAAGGCGCGGTTGAAATTGGAGATGTTCATGTAGCCGACCTGGAAACAGATGTCGGTGATCGGAATATCGGTATCGGCCAGCAGCTTGCAGGCCTGCCAGAGCCTCAGCTTGGCAAGGTGGTCACTGAAGGAATTGCCGGTGTTCTTCTGGAAGAAGCGCGAGAATGTGCTCTCGGTCATTCCCGCGAGCGCCGCCACATCAGGCAGCTTCAGATCCTCGGCGAAATGCTGGAACAGATAGGTCAGCGTGCGCTGGATGATGTCGAGCGAGGCGGCATCCAGAACCGGGGAGAAATCCGGCGAGGACAACAGCTCGTATTCGTCGGTCCTGGCGAGGAGATCGACGAGATTCAGGAACAGGCAGAACCTGGTTAGCCCGCTGGCCTCCCCCATCCGTTCCATCAGCTCGGCGCCTTCCAATGCCGTGCGGCCATGAAAAACCATACCGCGCAGCGACCGCTCCAGGAACGGCTCCAGTTCGCGCAGTTCGGGCAACAGGCCAGCCGAGCCGCGCAGCCTCTCGGCATCGAACTGGAGGACGATGTCGCGGCCTTCGATCAGCTCGCCCGGCTGCACCGCCGTCACCCAATCATGCGGCAGCCCGCCGCCGACGATGGTCAGATAACCCGGCCCGAACTCGCCGATGTGGTCGCCGACCAGCACCACACCGGAGGATTTTCGCAAGAGGTGGATTTCGTACTCCGGATGGAAATTCCAGACATTGCGCTCCCAGGGATAGTCGTCCAGCCGCCACAGGAAACTGTCGCTCGCCTCGGTGACGATATGTTCGAAGGCCGGCGCCGTGCGAAGCGTCGCAACCGGATTCCTTCTGCGCCTGAACTGCATCCTGCCTCCTGCAAATTTGGGTTCCGTGGCACCTCGCTCGTCCTTGCAATGCGTAGCAGCCTTGGGGCCATGTGTGAAATGGGCCGTCGGAGAGCGTCGGTCACGAGGCTTCAGCGTCATCGGCGATCCGACTGGATCAATCCGTTCCCGCCCCTCCTCCCTTGCCTTCATGTCGCGTTTCGTACAAAAGCTGACGTAAACGCCGCGAAACCGAAGGTCTCGCCGTTTGCAATGCGGCTTCCGGCTTTTTTGCCGATGCGCCGCAACCTTGAAAGAGCGGAATAATGTCTGCGATCGAAGCCGGCGCTCGCGCGCCGGAAAATCTTTGGCGTCAGGAAATCAGGGCGACTTTGGCGCTCGCCTGGCCCATGGTGCTGACCAATCTCGGCCAGACCGCCATGACGGCCACCGACGTCATGATGATGGGCAGGCTGGGTGCGGACACGCTGGCCAGCGGCGCGCTTGGCGCCAATCTCTATTTCATGCCGCTGATCTTCGGCCTCGGCCTGATGCTGGCGACCTCGCCGATGATGGCGACCGAGCTCGGCCGCCGCCGTCATTCGGTGCGCGACCTGCGCCGCACCGTGCGCCAGGGCCTGTGGCTGGCGATCCTCATCTGCATCCCGATCTGGATCTTCCTCTGGCACGGCGAGAACGTGCTGCTCGCCATGGGCCAGGAGCCCGCTCTGGCGCATAGCGCCGGCATCTACCTGCGCTGGCTGGAATGGGCGGTGCTGCCCTTCTACGGCTATATTGTGCTGCGTTCCTTCATCTCGGCGCTGGAGCGGCCGGGCTGGGCATTGATAATCGTCTTTGTCGCCGTCGCCTGCAACGCGCTCTTCAACTGGGTGTTCATGTTCGGCAATCTCGGTGTTCCGGCCATGGGCATATCAGGCTCGGGCCTTGCCACCTCGCTGTCCTCAACGCTGATGTTCGTCGGCATGGCCGCCGTGGTGATGTGGGAGAAGAAATTCAGGCGCTATCATCTGTTCGGCCGCTTCTGGCGGTCCGACTGGCCGCGCTTCAAGGGCCTGCTGCGGCTCGGCCTGCCGATCGCGGGCATCCTCGCTTTCGAGGTGACGATCTTCAACGCCGCGGCGCTGCTGATGGGCCTGATCGACGCGGATTCGCTTGCCGCGCACGCCATCGCCATCCAGATCGCCTCGATCTCCTTCATGGTGCCGCTCGGTCTCAACCAGGCGGTGACGGTGCGCGTCGGGCTTGCGCATGGCGCCGGCAATCCGGAAGGCGTCTCGCGCGCCGGCTGGACCGCCTTCGTCATCGGCGTCTCGTTCATGGCCCTGATGGGCCTGGTAATGATCCTGTGGCCGCATCTCCTGATCAGCGCCTTCATCGATCTGACCAATCCGGCCAATGCCAGGGTGATCACGCTTGCCGTATCGTTCCTGGTCTTCGCGGCCCTGTTCCAGGTCTTCGACGGCGCGCAAGCGGTTGCCGCCGGCATGCTGCGCGGCCTGCACGACACCAAGGTGCCGATGATCTATGCCGCCATCGGCTACTGGGGCGTCGGCCTGCCGCTGGGCGTGCTGCTCGCCTTCCCGTTCGGCTTCCATGGCGTCGGCATCTGGATCGGGCTGTCCAGCGGACTGGCGGTGGTGGCGGCGCTGCTTCTGGCGCGCTGGCTACGGCGGGATCGCCTCGCGCCGCCGCTGGTGTTCGAACACTGATGCAGAGGGCCGCCGGGTTGTCCGGTGGCCTTTCCGTCATTGTCGGCGTCAGCTGTTTTTGAGCGCCGGGCTGAACACCATCAGGCTCAGTATTTCGAACAGCACCTGGGCGCCGGCATGCGCGGTGTTGGTGGTCGCATCATATTGCGGCGCCACCTCGACCACGTCGCCGCCGACGATGTTGAGGCCTTTGAGGCCACGCAGCAGTTCGAGCACTTCCCGAGTCGTCAGGCCGCCGACTTCCGGCGTGCCGGTGCCCGGCGCGAAGGCCGGATCGACGCTGTCGATGTCGAAGGAGACATAGGTCGGTCCGTCGCCGACTATTCTGCGCGCCTTCTCGATGATGGCGGGGATACCGAGGCCGGTCACCTCCTCGGCATGGATCACGGTCATGCCGGATTCGTAGGTGAACTCCCACAGATATTCGGCCGAGCCACGGATGCCGATCTGGATGGTGCGCGTCGGGTCGAGCACGCCATCGAGCACCGCGTTGCGGAACGGGCCGCCATGGTGGAACTTGGTCATGTCGAACAAGCCGCTTGTATCGCAATGGGCGTCGATGTGGATGAGGCCGACCGGGGCCTTCTTGCCGACGGCCTTCAGGATCGGATGGCTGATCGAATGGTCGCCGCCGACCGACAATGGAATGACGCCGGCATCGACGATTTGGTTGGTGCGGCGCTCGATGTCCTCATGGCAGGTCTCGAGTCGGTAGCGGCTCTGGAACGGCACGTCGCCGATGTCGGCGACCCTGAGCTCATGCGTGGGAGCGCATTCCAGCACGTGATTGTAGGGGCCGATGCGCTCGATGGCGCGCAGCGCCCGCGGCCCGAAGCGGGAGCCCGGCCGGTTGGTGACGCCGAGATCCATCGGCACGCCTGTTATCGCCACCTGCAAATCGCCGAAATCCGGGTTGTCGGCCGATATTTCGCGATAGGGCGCGGCGAGGAAGGTGGGGATACCGGAATAGGGCGCCAGCCGCGTGCCCGACTTGGAGAATATCTTGTCGGCGACCTTGCGGAACTTCGGGTCGAACATCTCGCCGCCATGGCTCTCGCCATATTTGCGGCGCAACGCGTCGAGCTTGCCGCTGTCATAACCCATGTCGGTTTTCTCCTGTCTGTCTCTCCGGAGTGTCCGGTAGCGCTTTGGAAAAATCAATTGCGTTCGGACGGGTTGGCTGCCGCAGGTCTTTCTTTTTGTCGGGCCAGCCTGAAACCGGGCAGCGCTTTTGCCAATTCGATGCTATGAGGCCTGTCGCGATCATGGGCGGCAGGCAGCGAAGGCGGTAACGAGACATGGCCAGGACCGATATTGCGCGGCGCGTCTACAACCATACCTGGAAGCTCGACCCGATCGTGCGCAGCCTGCTGGACACGGATTTCTACAAGCTTCTGATGCTGCAGATGATCTGGGGCATGTACCCCAAGGTCGACGCCACCTTTTCGCTGATCAACCGCACCACTTCGGTGCGGCTGGCCGAGGAGATCGACGAGGGCGAGTTGCGCGAACAGCTTGACCACGCCCGCACCTTGCGCTTCTCCAAGAAGGAGATGATCTGGCTGGGGGGCAACAATTTCTATGGCCGCAAGCAGATCTTCGAGCCGGAATTCCTGGCCTGGCTGGAAAATTTCCGGTTGCCCGAGTACGAGCTTTCCAGGCGCGGCGGGCAGTATGAGCTCTCCTTCAGCGGCCCGTGGATGTACACCACGCTGTGGGAGATTCCCGCGCTCGCCATCATCAACGAATTGCGCTCGCGCGCCGCCTTGCGGTCGTTCGGGCCTTTCACGCTCGACGTGCTCTACGCCCGCGCAAAAGCCAAGATGTGGGCCAAGACCGAACGACTGAAGGCGCTGCCCGGCATCCGTATTTCCGACTTCGGCACGCGCCGGCGCCATTCCTTCCTGTGGCAGCGCTGGTGCGTGGAAGCGCTGAAGGAAGGCATCGGCGAGGCCTTCACCGGCACCTCCAACGTGCTTCTGGCCATGGACAACGACCTCGAGGCGCTGGGCACCAACGCGCATGAACTGCCGATGGTGTTCGGAGCGCTGGCCAATTCGGAAAAGGAATTGAAACAGGCGCCCTACAAGGTGCTGCAGGATTGGCAGCGCTACTATGGCGGCAATTTGCTGATCGTGCTGCCCGACGCCTTCGGTACGGCTTCCTTCCTGCGCGACGCGCCGGACTGGGTGGCCGACTGGACGGGCTTTCGCCCCGACAGCGCGCCGCCGATCGAGGGCGGCGAGAAGATCCTGTCCTGGTGGCGCGAGAAGGGCAAGGACCCCAGGCAGAAGCTGCTGATCTTCTCCGACGGGCTCGAGGTCGAGACCATCGAGGAGACCTACCGCCACTTCAAGGGCAAGGTGCGCATGTCCTTCGGCTGGGGCACGAACCTGACCAATGATTTCGAGGGCTGCGCGCCTACGGCAACCGACAGCCTCGACGCCATATCGCTGGTCTGCAAGGTGACCGAGGCCAACGGCCGGCCAGCGGTCAAGCTCTCCGACAATCCGGCCAAGGCGACGGGTGACCTCAAGGAGATCGAGCGGTATCTGCGCATCTTCGGTGAAAAGGACCGGGTGGAGCAGTTGGTCAAGGTGTGAGGGCACGACCGGTGCTTCCGGCATCGCCATACGAGACGGCAAAGTCGGATAGGCTGAGTTCCTTGGCGCCCCCCTCTGTCCTGCCGGACATCTCCCCCTCAAGGGGGGAGATCATGCTGTCGTCTTCGTCTTCGCGAACCTCCGGCGTTGCAAGGGAAGCGCCGACAGAGAAACCGCCAATCTCCCCCCTTGAGGGGGAGATGTCCGGCAGGACAGAGGGGGGCGCCGTAGAGTGCCGTCGTCGGTCATTAGCATCTTTGCCTATCGCTCTATTGCTCCTCTCACCCACCCCAGCCTTCGCCCACGCCTCGGACCGCGGCCACGTCCTGCTTCTCCCGACCAGCTATTACCTTGTCGGCGGCGCTTTTGCCGTGGCCGCCAGCTTCCTCGTGCTGGCGCTGCTGCCGGCGGATCGGCTCGAACGTTTCTGGCGGCGGCGCCTGCCACTGTTCACACTGGGTGATGATGCCCGCACCGCTGCCAGCCTGATATCCTTTGCCGGCTTTGCATTCCTCATCTCCGCCGGCTTTCTCGGCAGCCGCGATCCGCTCTCCAACCCGCTGCCTCTGGTGATCTGGACACTGCTGTGGGCCGGCTTCACGCTGCTGCAAGGTTTCCTTGGCGACCTCTGGTCCTGGCTCAATCCCTGGTACGGGCCGGTGCGTCTCCTGTTGCGTCTGACCGGCAGAGGCGATGAAGCGGCCTGGCGCCTTCCGCCATGGCTCGGCTGCTGGCCGGCTGTCGTCCTGTTCTTCGCTTTTGCCTGGTTCGAGCTCATCGATCCGGCGCCCGACGATCCGACGCGGCTGGCCCGGGCCGCCGGCCTCTACTGGTTGTTCACCTTGCTGGCGATGCTGTCGTTCGGTTATGGGGCGTGGGCCCGCAGCGGCGAATTCCTCACCGTCTTCTTCTCAATGGTGGCACGCTTCGCGCCGCTCGTGCGCGACGAGCGCGGCCGGCTTGCGCTATGCTGGCCGGGCGCCAAGCTGCTGACCGCCGCGCCTTTGCCGGCAAGCGGCGTGGCCTTCCTGCTGCTCGCCCTGTCCTCGGTTTCCTATGACGGCCTGTCGAAGACCTTCTTCTGGCTGGGCCTGTTCGGCATCAATCCGCTTGAATTCCCCGGCCGCACGGCGGTGATCGGCAGCGGCAGTTTTGGCCTGGTCCTGACATTCATGCTACTTGCGGCGGTCTTCCTGCTTGCCGTGGTCGTCGGCCAGAAGCTCGCCGGCGACGGCCACAGGCTTGGCGAGGCGACGGGGCTGCTGGTCTGGTCGATCGTGCCGATCGCGCTCGCCTACCACATCGCGCATTACCTGACGGCGCTGCTGGTCGACGGCCAGTATGCGCTTGCGGCACTGTCCGATCCGTTTGCGCTCGGCTGGAACCTTTTAGGCACCGCCGACATGCAGATCGAAGCCGGCATCGTCGCCGGCGCGGGCTCGGCATGGTGGCTGTGGAACATCCAGGCCGGTGCCATCATTCTCGGTCATCTGCTTGCCGTGCTCGTCGCCCACGGCTTCGCCGCACGCCTGCATCCGGTTCCCGCTCGCGCCGCGCTCAGCCAGTTTCCGCTCACCTTGCTGATGATCGCCTACACCGTCTTCGGCCTCTGGCTGCTCGCCACGCCGACCGTTGGCTAGACGCGGTGGAATAAACCGGGATCCCCCTGGGGAAACGGCATTGCCGTGTCCGGACTTTGGTGATTTAGTTTGTACACATGCAATTTCGGCCGTCCGCAGGAAGCGGTCTGCTACGTTCCAGCCATTGGTCAAAACTCAAAAACAGGGGAACTGCCGTGACTGACAAGAATGGGTTTTTCGATCTCTCCAAGGCCGGTCTCACCCGCCGCACCGCGCTGAAGGGTCTGGCCGCCGGCGCCGGCCTGGCGGTCGCGCCCGGTTTCGTCCGCTACTCCCAGGCGCAAAGCTCCGCCCCGATCAAGATTGGCTTCCAGTCGCACCGAACCGGCATCGGCGCCGCCTATGGCCGCTGGTACGAGAAGACCACGGCCGCGGCGGTCAAGGCGATCAACGCGGCCGGCGGCATCAATGGCCGGCCGGTCGAGGTCATCATCGAGGATGACGGCACCGATCCCGGCCGCGGTGCCGAGGTGGTCGGCAAGTTCGCCACCCAGCACAAGACCGACATCGTCTTCGGCACCTTGTTTTCGCACGTCGTCATCGGCTCGGCACCCGCCGCCGGGGAAGCCAAGATGCCCTATTTCGTCGTCAGCGAAGGCCACCATGTCGCCTCGACCAAGCTCAACCGCTATGTCTTCCAGCCCGGCATCACGGACGTAAAGAGCCAGATCCAGTCGATGGCGCCGTGGATCGCGGCCAATGCCGGCAAGAAGGTGACGCAGATCTTCCCCGATTTCGCTTTCGGCTACGACCACCGCGACTACCTCCCGCCGGCGCTGAAGGCGCAGGGCGCAGAAGTCATCGCGCAAATCGCCATTCCGCCGACGGAGAGCTCCTTCACCAAATACTTCCCGCAGATTCCGGCCGAGACCGAGGTGATCTACCACGTCATGGTCGGCCCGGCGGTGCTCACCTTCGTCAAGGAGCTTGGCGAGTTCTACGGCTCCAACCGGCCGCAGCTGTTCGGCTTCATCGATTCGCTCGAAGCCGTCGACATCAACAGCCCCGGGCTCGAATTCCTGGGCGGCAGCCATTTCTGGGAAGGCTCGCCACGTTATGCCCAGACGGACGATTCCGAGGCGCAGAAGGCCTATCGCGCCGCCGTCGGCATCGATGACAATGGCGCGGCCGTCGGCGACCCCAAGGATGTCTCCACCGCCGCGCATATGTTCGGCTGCTGGGAGACGCTCTACGTCGTCAAGAAGGCGATGGAAGACGCCGGCTACAAGGGCCCGGAAGACCGCGCCAAGCTGGTCGAGGCGACCGAGGCGCTGACCGAATTCGCCGAAGGCCCGGAGCATCCGCAAGGGCCAAAGACCTTCAACGGCAAGATCCACCAGTGCTTCGGCATCCAGAACATCTCCAAGGTCGAAGGCGGCAAGCTCAAGGTGGTGCACAAGACCAAGATCGAGGACGGGCTTTACGAGGCCGAGGGGGATTATACGACGCAGGCGTTGTAGGCCGGCTCAACAGCAAGCGTGAGCGCCAAGCCACCCCCCTCTGTCCTGCCGGACCCGGCCCTTCGCTGTCGCTCCGGGCGTTCGTCGTTCGGAAAGCCAAGCAATTGGCTTTCCGTCCGCTGCGCGGACCACTTCTCACCCCCCTCAAGGGGCGCGATTGCGCTATCGGTGAGTGCCTAACCCATGCATTTCGGACCCCACCTCCTCCTTGCCGCCCTCGAAGGGCTCGTCACATCCGCCGTGCTGGCGCTGACCGCGCTCGGCCTGTCGCTGGTGTTCGGCGTGATGCGCGTGGTCAACGTCGCGCATGGCGAGTTCTTCATGCTGGGCGCCGTGCTCGCCTGGGCGATCACGACTGCGATCGGAGGCCATCCGGCGCTCGGGTTCCTGGCGGCACTTATCATCGCACCGCTGGTCGTCGGCGCCCTTGCACTGGTGGCCGAGCGGCTGGTGCTGCGCCGGCTGAACTACAATCCGGAAGCCACCATCGTCGCCACCATCGGCATGCTCTACATTATCCAGCAGCTGGCGCTGACCTTCTATGGTCCGGAAGCGCGCCCGGTAGAGCCGCCCTTCAGCTATCGCATCCTTCTGCCGTGGTTCGGCTATTCGGGCTACAAGCTGTCGATCATTGCGGCATCCGTCCTTCTGCTCGTCGTGACATGGCTGGTGCTGACGCGCACCAGGGTCGGCCTCGTCATGCGTGCCACGCAGTATGACAGCGAGACGGCACAGGCCTTCGGCATCCCTGTCGATCGAGTCTATGGCGGCGTCTTCGCGCTCGGCGCCATGCTGGCGGCCATAGCGGCGGTGCTGATCGTGCCGATCAGCCAGGCGCATTATCTGATGGGGCAGGACCCGCTGCTGCTTTCCTTCATCGTCGTCATCATCGGCGGCCTCGGTTCGCTGCGCGGAACCGTCATCGCCGCCGTGCTGATCGGCCTGTCCGACGGCATCATCTCGATGTTCTTCTCGCCGACGCTGGCCAAGATCATCGCCACGCTGCTGGTCGCCATGGTGCTGGTGTTCCGGCCGCAGGGCCTGTTCGGGACGGCGACGCGATGAGCGAGACCTCGCCGGCAAAAGCCTATGGCTTGCATCTCGGCGTCATCGCGCTGCTTTTTGTCCTGAGCTTCGTGCTGCCGGATTATCATCACGGCCTCGTCGCCCGCATCATGGTGCTGGCGGTCTTCGCCATGGGCTACAACATGCTGTTCGGCTATGTCGGCCTGCTCAGTCTCGGTCATGCCATGTTCTTTGGCGCCGGCCTCTACGGCGCCGGCCTTGCCGTCATCCAGCTTGGCTGGAGCGTGCCGGCGGCTTTGTTGAGCGGTATCGCCTGCGGCGCGGTGCTGGCACTGGTGATCGGGCTGCTGGCGCTGCGCACTACGGGTGTCGCCTTCATGATCGTCACCATGATGTTCGCGCAGGTCTTTTACCTCCTCATCCTCTATTTTGCCGCGTGGACCGGCGGCGACCAGGGCATGGTGGTGCCGCAGCCGGCACGCGTCCTGAATTTCGGCGCGACGTCGCTCGATCTCACCAATCCGACGGTGCGCTACATGAGCGCGCTGGCTCTGTTCTCGCTCGTGCTTCTGGTCACGCTGGCCGTCGTCCGCTCCCGATACGGCCGCGTGCTGGTCGCCATCCGCGAGAACGAGGAACGGACCAAAATGCTGGGGTACGACACCTTCTCCAACAAGCTCGCCGCCGTGGTCGTCTCCGGCGCCATCTGCGCGGCGTCGGGCGCTGCCTATGCGCTGCTGTTCGGCTATGTCGGCTCGAGCTTCGCCTCGGTACAGTACTCGATCCTGCCGCTGCTGTGGGTGCTGCTCGGCGGCGCCGCCACCACGCTCGGACCGCTGATCGGCACGCTGTTCATGTACTATGTCATCGACGTCACCAGCGGCTTCACCTCCGCCTACCTGTTGATCGTCGGCGTCGCGTTGATCCTGCTGGTGCTGTTCTTCCCGAAAGGCATTCTGGGCAGCATCCGGCAGCGCTGGCTCGGATGGCTGCCATGACGCCGCTTCTGACCACCAAAGGCCTGTCGCGCAATTTCGGCGGCCTGCGCGCCGTCGACAGCGTCGATTTCACCTTGGTGCCGGGCGAAATCCGCGCCGTCATCGGCCCCAACGGTGCCGGGAAGACCACTTTCGTCAGCCTGATCAGCGGCCGAATCCCGCCCTCGTCCGGATCGATCGTTTTCGACGGCTCCGACATCACCGGCCTGCCGGCCTATGTCAGGGTCCGCCAAGGCATTGCCTACACGTTCCAGATCACCAGCATCTATGCCAACCTGTCCGTTTACGCCAACGTCGCGCTGCCCGTGCAACTGACGCTACGGCATGGCCATTCCAAGAGCGCGATACAGGCCGCTGTCATGTCGGCGCTCGCACGCACCGGGCTGGCCGACCGCGCCCATATGCCGGCCGGTCAATTGTCCTATGGCCACCAGCGCCTGCTGGAGGTGGCGATGGGCCTGGCGCTGAAGCCGCGCCTGCTGATCCTCGACGAGCCGACGCAGGGGCTCGCCGACAGCGAGATCGACAATTTCATCGCCCTGGTGCGCGAGATCGCCAGCGACGCCACCGTGCTCCTGATCGAGCACAACATGCCTGTCGTCATGCAGCTTGCCGACCGCATCACCGTTTTCAACGCCGGCAAGATCCTGGCAGAGGGCACGCCGGAGGCGATCCGCGAAAATGCGGCGGTGCAGGAAGCCTATCTGGGGACCGCCCCATGACCGAGACGAGCAAGACGCAAGCGTTGCGGATCGCGGGACTGGACTGCTTCTATGGCGAGATCCAGGTGCTCTATGGGCTCGACCTGGTGCTGAACAAGGGCGAGGTGCTGTGCCTGTTCGGCCGCAACGGCGCCGGCAAGACGACGACGCTGAAAGCCATCATGGGACTGGTCCGGGCGAGTGCCGGTTCGATCAGCCTCGCAGGCCAGGAATTGACCGGCCTGGCCGCCCACGAGGTGCCCAAAGCCGGCATTGCCTATGTGCCGCAAGGCAGGCGGCTGTTCGCCGAAATGACGGTGGCGGAGAACATCGAGATCGGGCTGATGGCGCGCGGCAAGGGGAAGGCCGTGCGCGAAAACGTGCTCAACCTGTTCCCGCTGCTGCGCCAGCGGCTCAGGCAGCGCTCGGGCACCTTGTCGGGCGGCGAGCAGCAGATGCTGGCCATGGCACGCGCGCTCTGCCTGGAACCGCAGGTGCTACTGCTCGACGAGCCGACCGAAGGGCTGATGCCGTCGATGATCGCAAAAATCCGCGAAACGGTGGCGAAGCTGCGCGAACTGGGCGTTTCCACCATCCTGGTGGAGCAGCGGGTCGACGCCGTGCTGTCGGTAGCCGACCGCGTCGCCTTCATCGAGAACGGCCGCAACCGCGAGACGGTCGATGTCGAGGCGTTGCGCGCCGACCCGTCGGCGGTCAGGCGCTATGTCGGCGTAGGCTGAGCACTATCTCCCCTAGTAGCCGTTCCGCGTCAACCGCTTGGCGCCATCGTGGGCTTATCCAAAGAACAAAAACCCGGCGATCAAAAACGTCGGGATCAGCACCGCGCCCGACCATGCCATGTAGCCGAAAAAACCCGGCATGTTCACGCCGCGGTGCCGGGCAATGGCGTAGACCATGAAGTTCGGCGCGTTGCCGATATAGGTGTTGGCGCCCATGAACACCGCACCCGCCGAGATCGCCGCCAAGGTCGAAGCGAGCTCCGTCATCAGATGCCGGGGAGCGCCGCCGGCCAGCTCGAAGAACACCAGGTAGGTCGGAGCGTTATCCAGGAAGGACGACAGCGCTCCGGTCAGCCAGAAATAGGCGAGATCGTTGGGCATGCCCTGCGCTGACGTGACGAGCGCGACCAGCGGCGCAAGCGCGCCTTCGTGGCCGGCCCTCAGGATGGCGACGACGGGCACGATGCAGACGAAGATGCCGGCGAACAGTTTCGCCACTTCCGCGATCGGCCCCCAGTTGAAACCGTTCGCCTGCCGATACTCCTTGCGCGAGACGGCCAGCGAAACGAAGGCAAGCGCCAGGATGACGACATCGCGCACAAGGTTCTGCAACTCGAGGTCCACCCCCTGAATGGAAAGACTGATGCCGGGCTTCCATGTGGCCGAAAGCAGGATCGCACCGATCACGCCGGCCAGCAGCGGCAGGTTGGGCAGGCCGCGGATGCGCACTTTCGTGTCCGGCGTCGGGTCCTTGATCTTTGGCGCGCCCATTTCGCGGCGATGCAGCGTGGTGTCGATCGCCAGGAAGACGGCGAGCACGACGACGCTGACGAACAGGGTCTCGCGCCAGAGGTTGGCGGTGGTCCAGAAGAAATCGACGCCGCGCAGGAAGCCGACGAACAGCGGCGGGTCGCCGAGCGGCGTCAGCGAACCGCCGATGTTGGACACCAGGAAGATGAAGAAGATGATGACATGGGCGTTGAACGGCCGGTTGTCATTGGCGCGGATGAGCGGCCGGATAAGGATCATCGAGGCGCCGGTAGTGCCGATGACGGAAGCGAGCAGGGCGCCGATGAGCAGCAGCCCGGCATTGACCAATGGCGTGCCGTGGATGTTGCCGGCCACGAGAATGCCGCCCGAAATGGTGAACAGCGCGAACAGGAGAATGATGAACGACATGTATTCGGTGAGCAGCGCATGCAGCACCGCTTCCGTTGCCACCGTCGTGCCGAAGGCCGATGCGAGCGGCACCACCAAGAGAGCCGCCCAAAATGCAGCAATCTTGCCGTAATGATGCTCCCAGACATGGTTGAAAAGCAGCGGTCCCGTGGCGATCGAAAGCAACAGCCCGGCAAAGGGCAGCGCCCACCACAGCGACATCGTCCGGCCTGGCAGGCCGTGCTCTTCCGCGGCGAAGGCCGTTCCCGGTAACAGCATCGCGACAGCCACCACGGCACTTGCCGTCAAAGCCGTCGCCCCTATCGACCCCTTCTCTTCTCCCACGATGAGGTCAGTCCGCCGCGTGGTCTTCGAGCGTCACGCCTGCTTGGCGCATCCTTGCCAACATCGTCTCGACCGAACCGTTGAGGTCGATCCCGCGGCAGGCATCGAGCCTGACAGTGGTCCTGAACCCCTGCTTGACCGCGTCGAGCGCCGAGAAGGCGACGCAGAAATCGGTCGCCAGGCCGACCAGGGTCAGAGTGTCGATGCCGCGCTCCCTGAGATAGCCGGCAAGGCCGGTCGGCGTCGTGTGGTCGTTCTCGAAGAAGGCCGAATAGCTGTCGATATCAGGCCGAAATCCCTTGCGGATGACGAGCTCGGCCTTGGTCCAGGCAAGACCCGAGTGAAAATCCGAGCCGAGGCTGCCCTGGATACAATGGTCCGGCCACAATGTCTGCTGGCCGTAGGGCATCTCGATGGTTTCAAAAGGCTGGGCGCCTGGATGGCTTGAGGCAAAGCTCGAATGGCCGGCTGGATGCCAGTCCTGCGTCAGCACGACATGATCGGTTCGCCGGATCAGGTCGTTGACCAGCGGCACGATCTCGTCGCCGCCGGTCACAGCCAACGCGCCGCCAGGGCAAAAGTCGTTCTGCAGGTCGATGACGACAAGCGCTTCTTCGGCCATGGGGTTCCTTCCTGTCGGTATCGGGCGCGGGCTCCCAGGGGGATCCCGGCGAAAGAAAGCCGCTGGCGCGACCGAGGGAGAAACTTGACCAGATGGCAGGCCGCGTCAACCATTAGAGCGCCGGGCGCAACCCCGAACGCGCAAAGGGCGCCCCAGCACCTAGATTTTGCGGAGAACAAATGCGTGGCGGCGGCAGCCGTGCGGGTGCTGCGCAAACTCCGGCTTTGACAATTTCCGCCGACTTGATATCATTTGCATACGAATGAATTTAAGCCGGGCCCGGACGCCGGCAAGTTCCCTCGGAAAGGCCCTTTTTCTGGGAAGGCAAAGCGTGATCCGTTACGCGAAACCCACCACGGTCGACGAGGCGCTCGCCCTGCTTGGCGAAGCTTCGTGGCGCATCCTTGCCGGCGGCACCGACTTCTACCCGGCGCAAGGCAACAAGCCTTTCCGCGACAATGTGCTCGACATCAACGGGCTGGCCGCGCTGCGCGGCATTGCGGAAACCGAAACGCACTGGCGGATCGGGGCGCGCACCAGCTGGACCGATATCGTTCGCCACCCCTTGCCGCCGGCCTTCGATGCGCTGAAAGCGGCCGCGCGGGAGGTCGGGTCCGTTCAGATCCAGAATGTCGCCTCGATCGCCGGCAATCTCTGCAACGCTTCGCCGGCCGCGGATGGCGTGCCGGCGCTGCTGGTGCTAGACGCCGAGATAGAACTGCGCTCGGCGCAAGCGGTGCGCCACCTGCCACTCGGGGAATTCATCCTCGGCAATCGCCGCACGGACCTGCGGCCTGGCGAGATGGTAACCGCCATCCGCGTGCCGAAAGCGGCCGGCGCGGGTATGTCGGCTTTCGTCAAGCTCGGCGCGCGGCGCTATCTCGTCATCTCGATCGCCATGGTGGCGGCACGCCTGGTCGTGCAGGACGGCATCGTCGAGCAAGCGGCGGTCGCCGTCGGTTCCTGCTCGGCTGTTGCAAAGCGGCTCGGCGGGGTCGAGGCGGCCCTGCGCGGACTGGCGGCGGATCATGGGCTGGCCACAGCGGTCCTCGCCGCGCCGATGGAAGAGCTGTCGCCGATCGGCGACGTGCGCGGCAGCGCCGAATACCGGCAGGACGCGGCGCGCGAAATCGTTGTCCGCGCCGTGCTGGCGGCTGCGGGGCCGGTGAATGGTGACAGGACGGCGGCGGCATGAACAAAGCACAGCCTGACATCAGCCAAGGTCGACCCGGCGGAGCCCTTTCCGACAGTGACGCAGGTCAGCCCGGCCTCGCACGCGCCGAGATTACCTTCGCGGTCAATGGCGCCGCCGTCTCGGTCAACGTGCCGCCGCTGCGCCGGCTGTCCTCGGTGCTGCGCGACGAATTGCTGCTGACCGGGACCAAGGTCGGCTGCGACGCCGGCGACTGCGGCGCCTGCACGGTGCTGGTCGATGGCGATCCGGTCTGCGCCTGCCTGATGCCGGCGGCGTCGGCCGCCGGAGCGTCGGTAACGACGGTCGAAGGGCTCGCCAATGGCCGGCTGTCGGCACTACAGGCCTCCTTCCTGGCGCATGGTGCGGCGCAGTGCGGCATCTGCACGCCGGGCCTGCTGGTGGCGGCGACGGCCCTGCTGGACAAGAAAGCCAGGCCGAGCGAGATCGAAGTGCAGGACGCGCTTGGTGGTGTCCTCTGCCGTTGCACCGGGTACCGGAAGATCGTCGCTGCTGTGATGGATGCCTCCGCCCAGGCTGCAAGCCTGGATTTCCGTCTGCCTCGGTCCGGTCACGCCATTGGCTCCTCCCCGATCCGGCTCGATGGCGTGCCGAAGGTGACCGGCGGTGAGAAATTCGGCGGCGATTCGTTCCCGGCCGATGCGCTGGCGGTGCTGGTAATCCGCTCGCCGCACTACCATGCCAGCTTCGCCTTCGGCGACCTCGACGGCTGGGCAAAAGCTCGTCCCGGCATCGCCGGTATCTTCACGGCGGCCGATATCCCGGGAAAGAACTGTTTCGGCGTCATCGGTCCGTTCGCCGACCAGCCGGCTCTCGCCGAAGGCTTGGCGCGGTTTCGCGGCGAGGCGGTGGCGCTTGTTGCCGGCGAGCGCGAGGCGATGCTCGATCTCGACCTGTCGGATTTCCCGATCCGCTGGACCGAATTGCCACATCTGTTGCAGCCTTGCGAGGCACAGGCCGAAGGAGCGGCGCTGATCCATGTGAACCGCCCGGCCAACCTTCTGACCAAGGGCTTCGTCGAACGCGGCGATCCCGAGACGGCGCTTGCCGATGCCGCTGGCACCGTGACCGGTGCGATCGAGACGTCCTATGTCGAGCATGCCTATATCGAGCCGGAAGCCGGCCATGCCTATATGGATGGCGACACGCTGGTCGTCGTCGCCTGCACGCAGGCGCCCTATATGGACCGCGACGACACGGCGAAGGTGCTGGGCCTGCCCGTCGACAAGGTGCGCATCGTGCCGACCGCGACGGGCGGCGGTTTTGGTTCCAAACTCGACGTGTCCCTGCAACCGCTGGTCGGCCTGGTGGCGATGAGGACCGGGCGGCCGGCGGCGCTTGCCTACACGCGCAATGAATCGATGATGTCGACCACCAAGCGCCACCCGGCGCAGATGAAAGCGACCATCGGCGCCGATGCCGAGGGCCATGTCACCGGCATGATTTTCTCAGGCGATTTCAACACCGGGGCGTACGCGAGCTGGGGACCGACCGTGGCCAACCGTGTGCCGGTGCATGCCTCAGGTCCCTACGCGACCCCGAACTACCGCGCCGAAGGCCGCGCCATCCATACACATGGGCCGATTTCCGGCGCTTTCCGCGGCTTCGGCGTGCCGCAAGCGACCATCATGCAGGAGACCTTGTACGACGAGCTGGCCGGCAAGCTCGGCATCGACCGGCTCGACTTCCGCTTGAGAAACTGCCTTCGTAACGGATCCGAAACAGTCACCGGACAGAGACTGGAATCGGGCGTCGGCATTGCCGAATGCCTCGATGCCCTGCGGCCGCATTGGGCGCGTGCAGTGGCTGACGCGGATGCCTTCAACAGTGCCAACACGGATAAAAAGCGCGGCGTCGGCATCGCCTCCTGCTGGTACGGCTGCGGCAACACCTCGCTGCCCAATCCATCGACCATCCGGGTCGGCATCGCGGCTTCAGGCGAGATCATCCTGCACCAGGGCGCGGTCGACATCGGCCAGGGCTCCAACACCGTCATCACGCAAATCTGCGCCGACGCGCTCGGCCTGCCCTTGGAAAGGTTCCGGCTGAAAAACGCCGACACCGCGATCACTCCCGATGCCGGCAAGACCTCGGCCTCGCGCCAGACCTTCGTCACCGGCAAGGCGGCCGAGAAGGCCGGCCGCGCCTTGCGCGAAAAAATCCTGCGCTTTGCCAATGTCTCGGAAAAAGCGTCGCTTCAGCTCGAAGGTCCGGCGATCGTCATCCGTGAGGGCGAGGCGGTCCGCCGTGTCGATCTTGGCACACTCGAAGCGGATATCCACGGCTTCGTCTTCCGCGCCGAGGAGACCTACGACCCGCCGACGCTGCCGCTCGACGCCAAGGGCCAGGGCAAGCCCTATGCGGTCTATGGTTACGGCGCGCAGATCGCCGAGCTCGAGGTCGACCTCAAGCTCGGCACGGTCAAGCTGGTCAAGATCACAGCCGCGCACGATGTCGGCAAGGCGATCAACCCTCTGCTGGCCGAGGGCCAGATCGAGGGCGGCATCGCGCAAGGCATCGGCATGGCGCTGATGGAAGAGTTTATTCCCGGCCGCACCGAGAATCTGCACGATTATCTCATTCCGACCATCGGCGACGTGCCGCCGATCGAGACGATATTGATCGAGGTGCCAGACCCGGAGGGGCCGTTCGGCGCCAAGGGCCTGGGCGAACATGTGCTGATCCCGACGGCGCCGGCGATCCTCAACGCCATCCGCCATGCCACTGGTGTGCTGGTCACAAAAGTTCCGGCAACGCCGACGCGCATCCGCGCCGCCATCCGCGAGAAGGAGGCATGCCGATGAGCGAGCTTGCCGAACGCTTCGAAACCCATGATCCCGGCGAGAAGCTGATGGCGGAGAAGATCCGCTGCGATGCCTGCCCTGTGATGTGCTACATATCAGATGGCCGCACCGGCGCTTGCGACCGCTACGGCAATGCCGGCGGCCGGATCGTGCGCATGGACCCGCTGACCATTCTCGATCATACCGCCGAGATCGGCGGCGCTGTCGTGCCCTTCGTCGCCGAGGGCGAGGCCTGGGACGGCGAACTGGTCAACACCGGCCGCCGCTTCGTCACGGCGATCGGGGCAGGAACCACCTATCCCGACTACAAGCCGGCGCCCTTCATCGTCAGCCAGCAGGTCGAGGGCGTCGATCTCGTCACCGTCGTCACGGAGGGCATCTTCTCCTATTGCGGCGTCAAGGTGAAGATCGACACCGACCGTCATATCGGACCCGAAACGGCTGTCGTGCGGTCGCAAGGCGAGGCGATCGGTCATGTCACGACAGGCGAATATGGCTCGCAGATGCTGTCGCTGGGCGGCGTGCATCATCTGACCGGCGGCTCCAAGGCCGAAGGCCGCGCCACCTGCGATGCGCTGCTCGATCTGTGCAACCGCAAGCCAGTAGAACTGAGCATCGACGGCGGAGCCACGATAACAGTCGAAGCCGGCAAACCGCCTGTCATCGACGGCAAGCAGGAGCACCGCATGCGGGTCGGCTGCGGGTCGGCGACCATCGGCATGTTCGCCACCCAATGGCGCGGCTTGGTCGACGAGGTGGTGGTGGTCGACGACCACATCACCGGCGTCATCTCCGAGCATCAGGCCGGCAAGGTGCTGGGCTGGCAGGACACGGGGATAAAGATCATCGGCCGCCGCTCGACGCCTGGGCGCTATTTCAAGGTCTCCGAGCCCGGCCTCGGCTGGGGCGGCACCAGCATATCCGACCCGCTGTCGATCCTGGGCGAATGGAATGCCAAGAAGGGCGCGCGGCCCGGCCTGTCGCTGCTGATGGTTTCGACCACCGGCGAGCAGTTCGCCTATTACGAACTCGACGACCAGTTGAAGCCTGTCAAAAAGCCGTTCCCGGAACGGTTGCAAAAGTCGGTCAGGCTGATCGAGGACAATTGCGAACCGGCGCTGTGCACCGTGCTGTTCATCGGCGGCGCCGGCGGTTCGCTGCGCGCCGGCGTCACCGAGAATCCCGTCAACCTGACGCGTTCCGTACAGGGCCTGACTACCTATGTGACGGTCGGCGGCGCGCCGGTCTATGTCTGGCCGGGCGGCGGCATCACGCTGATGGTGGATGTGACGCGTGTGCCGGAAGGCGCCTTCGGCTATGTGCCGACGCCGGCGCTGGTGGCGCCGATCGAATTCACGCTGCGCCGCGACGACTATATCAGGCTCGGCGGCTACGAAGCCGAGATCCGCAGCGTCGAGGATGTCGTCGCCAAAGGCGGCGAGTACCTGAACGCGCGCCGGGGCGGCGGTGCGCCGGCCGGCAATCCATGGCCGCCGCTGGCGCAGTTGCGGCGCACGCCCGCGAACGGGGCCGCGTGACGATGAACGGCCCGCAAGCGCATTGGCTCGGGGATGGCAGGCGGCTACACCTCAATCACGGGCCGATCGACCTGATCGTCGAGGCCTTTGGGACACCAGGCGAATGCCGGCGAGCTTATGAGCAGGCCGTGGCGCGATTCCAGACCATCCTGCCGGAACTGGTGGAGGAATTGCCCGAGTTGCGCCGGCCGGCCACGTTGCGCCCGCGCGCCTTCGCCGGCTCGACGGCGCGGCGCATGGAAGCGGCAGTTACCCCATTGGCGGACGACTTCATCACGCCGATGGCAGCCGTCGCCGGTTCGGTAGCCGACGAAATACTTGCCGCACTGATTGCTGGGCGAAAACTCGATCGCGCCTATGTCAACAACGGTGGCGACAGCGCGCTTCATCTCGGTGCCGGCCAGTCGATCACTCTTGCCATTGCCGGCACCGGCCATGGCCTTGCCGACCGCATCGTCATCAGCGCCGAGGACGGCGTGCAAGGCGTTGCCACCAGTGGCTGGCGCGGGCGCTCGTTTTCCCTGGGCATCGCCGACGCCGTCACCGTGCTGGCGAGGACCGGCGCAGAGGCCGATGCCGCGGCGACCCTGATCGCCAATGCCGTCGACTTGGCCAACCATCCCGCTATTCGGCGTGTGCCCGCGCGTGATCTGGCGCCGGACAACGACCTTGGCGACAGGCTGGTGACGCAAGAGGTCGGGCCGCTTTCTGCCAAAGAGATTGCCACGGCGCTGGACAGCGGACTTGCCGTCGCCGAAGATTTCCGCCGCAGGGGACTGATCGCCGCGTCGGCGCTATTCCTCGCCGGCCAGACCCGCATCGAGGGCTCAATGGCGCTTGCCGCGCCCGACAAAAGTCCAGGGAAGGAAGTTGCCCATGCCTGAGTTTCCGATCCGCAAGATCGTGGTGCTGACCGAAGAGATCTTTCATGAGGGCGGGCCGGTGGCCAAGGTGCCGCGCCGCCGTGCCGCCGCCATGGCACTGGTGAAGAACCCGTTCGCCGGGCGCTATGTCGAGGAGTTGCAGAGCGCCATGGACGATCTGAAGCCGCTTGGCCTGCTGCTTGCCGACCGGCTGATCGCGGCATTGGGTGGCGACGTGAAGCAGATCGACGGCTATGGCAAAGGCGCCCTCGTCGGCATCTCGGGCGAACTCGAGCATGGCGCGCTTTGGCATGTGCCGGGCGGCTACGCCATGCGCGAGCGGCTCGGCGACGCCAAGGCGATCGTGCCGTCGGCCAAGAAGGTCGGCGCCTTCGGCTCGCGGCTGGATGTGCCTCTCGGCCACATCAACGCGGCCTATGTGCGCAGCCATTTCGATGCGATGGAAGTCGGCGTCAGCGACGGACCGCGTCCCGACGAGATCCTGTTCTGCCTCGCCATGACCTGCGGTCCGCGCGTGCACAATCGCATGGGCGGCCTGGCCGCCGACGACATCAAGGCATGGGACGGGCTGCGGTGAGCGGCGAGGACAATCTGCTGAAGCTGGTCGAGGTCGAGGAGGCGGACGATCAGGACTACCACCTGCAGGAGCAGGTCGGCTTCATCCTGCGCAAGGCGCATCAGCGCCACGTCTCGATCTTCGCTGCCCATATCGGCGACCTGACGCCACCGCAATTCGCGGCATTGGCCAAGCTGCGCGATGTCGGCGAGACTTCGCAGAACCAGCTCGGCACGCTGATCGCCATGGATGCGGCGACGGTGAAGGGCGTGATCGACCGGCTGAAGGCGCGCGGCCTTGTCGAGCTCTCCAAGCACGAGGGCGACAAGAGGCGGCTGTTGGTCAATTTGACCGCCGAAGGGCGCGAGGCGATCGAACGCCTGATCCCGCTGGCGCGCGAGATTACCGAGGAAACCTTGGCACCGCTCACGGCCAGGGAGATCGCCACCTTCATGAAGCTGCTGGCGAAATTGGCGTAGGCCGGCGACGAGGTCCTTTCCTCTCCCTCCGGAGGGGAACCACCTGGCAACCGCCGCCAACGGATATTGAAAGGGGACCAGGGCGCAAGAATCTTCCTGCACCGCGCCAAGGGTCGACTCCCACTCCGTCGAGCTTCGCTCGACACCTCTCCCCCGATCGACGGGGGAGAGGACGGGCGCCGCTTATCTCCGGCGAAATCTCAGAGGCCGTTGTCCTTCAGCACCTGGGCGGCGTTTTCCTTGGTGATCTTCTGCGTCGGCAAGGTGATGGTCTTTTCGACCTTCTCGCCATTGAGGAACTTGATCGCCTGCCGAAGGCCCTCGGCGCCCGGGGTGACATAGGTGAAGGTCGCCGTCAGCTCGCCCTTGTTCACCATCTGCACGCCTTCGTTGGGCAGGCCGTCGATGCCGATGAACTTGATGTCCTTCTCGCGGCCGACATCCTTGGCGGCAAGATAGGCGCCATAGGCCATCGGGTCGTTGTGGCCGTAGACGAGATCGATCTTCTCGTTGCTCTTCAGCGCGTTGGCCATCAGATTATAGGCCTGGTCCTGCTTCCAGTCGCCCGACTGCTGGTCGAGCAGGTACTTGATGCCCGGCTCCTTGTCGGTGAACTCATGGAAGCCGTCATGGCGGTCATGCGCCGGCTGGGTGCCCATGCCGCCCCAGATCTCGACGACATTGCCCGATGCCTTGCCCTTGCCGCCGAGCAGCTCGACGGCATATTCGCCGGCCGCGCGGCCGATCAGCTTGTTGTCGCCGCCGACGAACTGGGTGTAGTCCTTGGTGTCGACATTGCGGTCGAGCACGAAGACCGGGATCTTGGCGTCGATCGCCTGCTGCACGACGCCGGTTAGGCCGGCCGATTCCTTCGGCGACACCAAGAGCGCATCGACCTCCTGGCGGATCAGGTTCTCGACATCGGCAACCTGCTTCTCGGTCTTGTCCTCGCCGTCGGTGATGATCAGCTCGACCTCGGGGTGCTTGGCGGCCTCGGCCAGTATGTCCTTGTTGAACTGCGCGCGCCAAGGCTCGATGGTCGTCACCTGCGAGAAGCCGATCTTCCACTTCTTGTCCTGGGCCATGGCGTGGCCGGTGGAGAGCAGCGCGGTGGTGGTCAGCAATGCCGCGCCAAGGGCGGCAAGCTTCAGCGTGTCACGTCGTTTCATTTCTTGTTTCCTCCGAGATTGAGAGACCGGGTCTCTTGCGACGGCCGTTTTGCCGCGGCCGTTTCCTTGTGCGCCGCTCCGGGCAGGCGCAGATAGGCTAGGAGATCACCGGCATTGCGCTCCTGCACGAGCACTGTGCCGATGATGATCATCCCCTTCAGCACCAGCTGAAGGTTCGAATTGATGTTGTGGAGCTGCAATATGTTGGACAGCAGCCCGAAGATCAGCACGCCGCAGAATGTCCCCGTGAGGCTGCCGCGCCCACCCATCAGGCTGGTGCCGCCGATGACCACGGCGGCGATGGCGTCGAGCTCCAGGCCGGCGCCGGCATCGGGCTTGCCTTGCCGGTACTGCGCGACATAGAGCACCGCGGCAATGCCGGCGAGCAGGCCCGAAACGGCGTAGGTGACGATCTTGACCCGGCCGGCGGCGATGCCGGAAAGCCTGGCCGCCTCCTCATTGCCGCCGATGGCGTAGACATAGCGGCCGAACGGCGTGAAGCGCAGCACCGCGCCATAGATCAGGATGGCGCCGAGGAAGAACAGGCCGGGCATCGGAATGACGCCGAACACCATCGAGCGCAGCAGCTCGAAATCCTCGGTGGCGTTCGAGCCGGTATAGACCGGCAGCACAGCATTGTTCTGGCCGGCGGTCAGCCGGGCGATGCCCAACGCCGTCACCATCATCGCCAGGGTGACGATGAAGGGCTGCAGCCGCCCGGCAACGATGATGAAGCCGTTGAGCGAACCGAACAGCAGGCCCACGCATGGCGCGACCAGCAGCACGCCGAGGACGCCGAATTTGGGCTCGACCTGCGGCAGCAGGTACCACAGGGAAAGACAGCACAGGACCACGCCGACGATTGCCGGCGTGACCAGGCCGCGGGCGCGGTCCAGCCTTGCGTCGCGCGAGGCATCGGCGCCGGCGCGCGACTTTTCGAGATTGAGGAAGATGAAGCGGGTGACGATAAAGCCGAGACAGAGCGCCACCACGGCGACGGTGGGCACGCCAAGCACCACTCCCGGCGTCACGCCCGGAACCGTCAGCAGCATGGCGCAGACCACCGAACAGATGGCCATCAGCGAACCGACGGAAAGATCGATGCCGCCGGTGATGATCACCGCCGTCATGCCGGTGGCGATCAGGCCGGTGGTCGACACCTGGCGCAGCACGTCGAGCAGATTGCCGTAGGACAGGAAGATGTTGTTGCCCTTGGAGCTGACCGGCGAGCCCAGCACGCCGATCAGGAAGATGGCGATGAGGCCCCAATAGAGCTTGGTGCGGGACAGGAGTTTCAAGGCGGTCATGCGGCAGGTCTCGAAATCGTGCGGCGCGGCGCGGCGAGACGCATGATGGCCTCCTCGCTCGCCGCATCGCGGGAAAGGATGCCGGTCTGGCGGCCATCGGCCATCACCAGAATGCGGTCGGAGAGGTGCAGCAGTTCCGGCAATTCGGAGCTGATGACGGCAATGGCCAGCCCGTCGCGCGCAAGCTTGAAGATGAGATCGTAGATCTCGCGCTTGGCGCCGACGTCGATGCCGCGCGTCGGCTCGTCGAGAAGAAGCACGCGCGGCCGTGTCGCCAGCCATTTGCCGATGACGACCTTCTGCTGGTTGCCGCCCGACAGCGTGCCGGCTGGCTGGTCGATGTCCCCGCAGCGTATGCCGAGCGCCCGGACCGCGTGGCGCGCCAGCTCCTGTTCGCCGGCCAGCGAACGGATGCCGAAACGCGCCAGCGATCCGACCAGCGGCAATGCGACGTTGTCTGTAATGGAAGCCTGGAGATGCAGGCCTTGGGTCTTGCGGTCCTCGGTCACCAGCGCAATGCCGAGGCGCCTGGCATCGCGCGGCGAGCGGATCTCGACCGGCGCGCCGTCGAGCCGGATCTCGCCGCCGGTGCGGCCATCGCTCGAGCCGAAGATCGCCTCCAGGATTTCGGTGCGCCCTGAACCCAGCAGCCCGCCAATGCCAAGGATCTCGCCTTCGGCGAGTTCGAAGCTGACTCCGTCGATCACGGTGCGCCAGCCATGGGCGTCGGGTTTCGTCAGCGACAGGTTCTCGACGGAAAGCACGATTTCGCCGCCGGAACGGCGCTCCTCTTCCGAGGAGGCCAGCAGGTCTCGCCCGACCATTGCCGAAATGATGGCGTTCTCGTCGAGCTCGCCCATCGGCCGCGTCAGCACGTGGCGTCCGTCGCGAAACACCGTGACCCTGCCCGCCAGGTGCATGACCTCGTCGATGCGGTGCGAGATGTAGACGATGGCGACGCCGCTGTCGGCAAGCTGGCGGATGATGCGGAACAGCCTCTGGCATTCGGCTGGAGAGAGCGCCGAAGTCGGCTCGTCCATGATCAGGATGCGCGCCGACATCGACAGCGCCTTGGCGATCTCGACCAGTTGCTGTTCGCCGACGCGCAAGGTGCCGACACGGGCTTCCGGGTCGAGCTCGATGCCCAGCCGCTGCAGAAGGGCGCTGGCGGCGCGGCTGCTCGCCTTGCGGTCGACGATCAGCCCGGCGATCAGCTTCTCGCGTCCGAGAAAGATGTTGTCGGCGACGCTGAGTTCGGGAACCAGATTGAGCTCCTGGTGGATGATGGCAATGCCGGCGGCCTCGGCGTCGCGCACGCCGGCAAAATTCGCGGCTACGCCGTCGACGCGAACCGTGCCGTCGTAGCCGGTGTAGACACCGGAAAGGATTTTCATCAGCGTCGACTTGCCGGCGCCGTTCTCGCCCATCAAGGCGTGGACTTCGCCGCGCCGCAGCTCGAAACCGACGTCGACCAAGGCGGCAATGCCGCCGAAGCTCTTGGATACGTGCTCAGCGCTTAGGACGACATCCGAACGATCCGCCGCAACATCCCGACGCGCGATGGAATTTCCGTGCTCCATGACAAAGGCGGCCTCCCTTCCGTCGTCGTCTGACCCTCATGAACGCTATTCTAAACGTTTCGATCCTGTCAAGCTTCTATCTGGTGACGTGAGATTACCTCATTTCAATTCTTGCGAAAAACCGCGATATTCCGTAGGTATGATGCATAGAGAGGCGGCGAAACGTTTCGAAAATGGCAGGGCCAAGCAAGACAAGGCAGCGAAAATCGACGGCGCCGACCATGCTTCACGTGGCCGAAGCGGCGCGCGTGTCGGTCGCCACGGTTTCGGCGCTGATCAACGGCACGGCGACCGTCAGTCCGGAGCTCAGCCAGCGCATCGAGCAGGCGATCCGCGATATCGGCTACAAGCGCAATGCGATCGCCCGCAGCCTGAAAATGGGCACAACGCGCACCATTGGATTGACTGTCCCGCACATCACCAATCCGTTCTTCACCGATGTCGTGTCAGTCATCCAGCAGGCCTTCGACCGCGCCGGCTATGCGGTCATGCTGTGCTGCACGGACGAGGACCTCAACACCCAGGACGACCAGATCAGGCTGCTGCTCGACCGTATGGTCGACGGGCTGATCGTGGCGCGCGTCGGCGATGGGACGATCCTCAAGCGCATCGTCGACGACGCCAACGTGCCGGTCGTCCTGCTTGACCGCATCTGCGACGGTGTCGACACGGATGCCGTGGTGCTCGACAACCAGCGCGCCGTGTTCGACGCCATCACCTACCTGATACATCTCGGGCACCGGCGCATCGGCTACATCACCGGAACGTCGGATATCTCACCGATGCATGATCGCATGGCCGGATATCGCGAAGCGCTTCAGGCAGCCGGCCTGCCGGTCGCCGAGGAGCTGGTACGTTCCGGCAATTTTCACGAGATCGACGGCTATAACGCGGCCATGCAGCTGTTGTCGCTGCACGACAGGCCGAGCGCGATCTTCTCCGCCAACAATCCGATGGTGATCGGCACCATGAAGGCGATCCGCGATATCGGCCTGTCCTGCCCGGAAGATGTTTCGATCGCCTGTTTCGACGATTTTCCGTGGTCGGACGTGTTTGTCCCGCAACTGACCACGGTGGCACAGCCGGTGCAGGCGATCGGCGAACAGGCGGCCAATTTGCTGCTCGACCGCCTTGCCGGAAATCGCGACGCGCCGCCGCGCAAGCTGGTGCTCAAGGGCCGGCTGATGATCCGCAATTCATGCCGACCGCTGGGAGCGGTTGCGCAGAGCGTGAGCGCGTAGAGCGGTTCAGTGGTTGAATCGCTATCGGCAAGCGCCGAGCTGGAAATCTCACGCCGCTTGCGACAGCGATTTGTGGGCGTCGGCCAAGATTTCGAAGGACCTCACCCGAGCCGCGTGATCGAATATCTGCGCGGTGACCATCAATTCGTCGGCGCCGGTGCGGCGAACGAAGGCGTCGATGCCTTGCCGCACCGTTTCCGGCGAGCCGACGACGGCGCAGGACAGCGCCTGGCCGAGCATGGACTTGGCCATCGGATCGAGATCGCGGTCATAATTCTCGACCGGTGGTGGCAATTTTCCGGGGCGGCCGGTGCGCAGATTGACGAAAGCCTGCTGCAGCGAGGTGAACAGCAGTCGTGCCTCAGTGTCGGTGGGCGCCGCAAAGACGTTGAGGCCGAGCATGACATAGGGCTTGTCGAGCTGTTCCGACGGCTGGAAGCGGGAGCGGTAGATGTCCAGCGCATGGTCTAGCTCGGCCGGCGCGAAATGCGAAGCGAAGGCGTAGGGCAGGCCGAGCATGGCGGCAAGCTGGGCGCCATACAGGCTGGAGCCGAGGATCCAGACCGGCACGGTCTGGCCTTCACCCGGCACGGCGCGCAGCCGCTGGCCCTCTTCCGCCGGCACGAAATAGCCCATCAGCTCGACGACGTCCTGCGGAAAATTGTCGGCACCGGCCTCGAGATTGCGGCGCAAGGCGCGCGCCGTGTTCATGTCCGTGCCGGGCGCCCTGCCGAGACCGAGATCGATGCGGCCGGGGAACAAGGCGGCCAGCGTGCCGAACTGCTCGGCGATGACCAGCGGCGAGTGATTGGGCAACATGATGCCGCCGGCGCCGACGCGAATGGTCTTGGTGCCGCCCGCGACATGGGCAATGACGACCGAGGTGGCGGCACTTGCGATGCCCGGCATGCTATGATGCTCGGCCAGCCAATAGCGCTTGTAGCCCAGCCGCTCGGCATGACGGGCAAGATCGAGCGAATTGGCCAGCGACTGCGAGGCATCGCTGCCTTCGACGATCGGCGACAGGTCGAGGACGGAAAGGGCTGCCATGTCAGGTCTCCACGAGGTTTATCTCAAGCACCCTGCCTCGAAGGCCGTGCGGTCGGGAATGAGGATGCCAAGCCGCCCCCTAGCGCATCGGCAAATCCGCTGGCCGCGGCCATGCGTTTCTGCTCGGCGGGGCTGCCGCGATGATGGACAGGAAATGCAATCCCGGATCTGTCGACGCCAAATGTTGGCGACGCGCCCAGCCGCGCATCGCGCAAGCCGGCATGGCCGATGCGAGCGAAACAGTCGTCGAGGTCGAAGGAAGCATCGCTCATGGGAAGGGCACCGACCATTGGACCGGCCGGATATAGGCATTCGAGCCAGGCGCCGCAAACCAGACGCGCGGCTTTATGCCGGAGCCTTACCTTCCTCGGTGGCCTCATCTTCCACCGCCGAGAGATGTTGTGCCGCCAGGAAGTTGCCGACATGGCTCAGACCATCGAAGTGATCGCAGAACACCTTGATGAGGACCAGCAGCGGCACCGCCATCAGCGCGCCGACAAAGCCCCATAGCCATGACCAGAAGGCAATGGCGATGAAGATCGCCACGGCGTTGATCTCGAGCCGCCGGCCGACAACCATCGGCGTTACGAATTGGCCTTCGACGATGTCGCACAAAAGCAGGAAGGCAGGCGCCAACAACGCATAGGAGATCGTGTCGAAGCTGATCAGCGCGATGATCGTGACCACGATGAGCGTGATCATGGCGCCGACATAGGGCAGAAAATTAAGCAGAGCGGCCGTGGCGCCCCAGACGAGCGGGTTGGGCATACCGAGTGCCCACAGACCAACGCCAATGATCGTGCCGAGGCCGATATTGATGATGGTGACGGTGAGCAGATAGTGCGAGATTTCCCGTTCCACGTCGTAAACGACCCGCAGCGCCCGCTTCTTCTCGGTGAGGCTGGCGAAGGACTGGATGATCTTTTCATAGAACATCGTGCCTGAAGCAAGCAGGAACAGCGACAGCACGAAGATGATGGTCAGGCTTGTTCCCGCCGAAAGAATGTTCGAGGCCGCCGACGACAGGAAGCCAGACTGGGCTACCGCGACTTTCTGTATGCCCGGCTCCTGCGACGTCTCGGTGAGGCCTTCGATCTGATGTGTAACCTCCATCATCCTCTCGAGCGGAGGTCGCAAATGCGCCAGCCGCTCGGTCAGCCGCTGGCCGATCGACGAAGTGTTGTTGATGAGATCGATCACCGGGCCGCTCAGCAGGTAGCCGGCGCTGGCGAAGAGGCAGAGGGACAGAAGCACCAGAAGCGTCGCCGAAATCACCTCGGGTATGCCGCGCTTGCGCAGAAGCCTGACGATCGGCGTCAGCGTCAATGCCAGCAGAAAGGCCAGTATGACCGGCATGAAGAAGGCACGGGCGAAATAGAGCGCGTAGATGGCCATGAAGATGAAGATGCCGACGAGCAGCGAGCGTATCAGATGCGTGTCGGCGCGGGCGGCGATGCGCGCCTCTTCTGCTTCGGAAACGCCCGCGACCGAAGCGGTGGGGTCAGCTTTCATCACGGTCCCTCGGCGGCGCACCGCAATTGGCGCAACCGCTGAGAAAACGCCCCTGCCGGTCCAAGGTTCCGTGAGCCGGCGTTGACGGCGAGCCCACGAGGCCCGCCGTCGCGGTTATTGTTCCCACGCAATTTTTCGCGGAAGTGCAACACTACGCGGCAGGCGCCGGGGCCGGGACGGCGTCAGCCGTTTCCTTGCGCACGATCGGCGCCACCCTGGTGCCGTAGAGTTCAATCGCCTTCATGATCTTGGCATGCGGCATGATGCCGATCGCCATCTGCAGCAGGAAGCGGTCGTTGCCGAAGATCTTGTGCTGGGTGACGATCTTCTCGGCCATCTGCTCGGGATTGCCGACGAACAAGGCGCCGCTCGGGCCGCGTGACTGGTCGAAATGCGCCCGCGAGGTCGGACCCCAGCCGCGCTCGCGGCCGATGCGGTTCATCACCTCGGCCTGTGGGCCATAGAAATCGTCGGCCGCCTTCTCGGTCGTGTCGGCGATGAAGCCGTGGACGTTGATGCTGGTGGCAAGACCCTTCGGATCGGCGCCCGCGCGCCTGGCGGCCTCGCGGTAGAGGTCAAACAGCGGCGCGAACCGCGCCGGCTCGCCGCCGATGATGGCGAGCGCCAGCGGCAGGCCGAGCGCGCCCGCGCGGGCGGCGGACTGCGGCGTGCCACCGATGGCGATCCAGATCGGCAGTTTTTCCTGCAAGGGGCGTGGGTAGACGCCGCGATCGTTGATCGGCGCGCGCAGATTGCCCGACCAGGTGATCTTCACCTGATCGCGGATGGCGAGCAGCAGGTCGAGCTTTTCGGCGAACAGCTCGTCATAATCCTCAAGATTGTAGCCGAACAGCGGAAAGGACTCGATGAACGAGCCGCGCCCGGCCATGATTTCGGCCCGGCCGCCGGAAAGAAGGTCGAGCGTGGCGAATTGCTGGAAGACGCGGACCGGATCGTCCGAGGACAGGACAGTGACGGCGCTGGTCAGTTTTATGCGTTTGGTGTGCTCGGCCGCCGCGGCCAGAGCCACGACAGGCGCGGACGCGGCATAGTCCGGCCGGTGATGCTCGCCGAGGCCGAAAACGTCAAGGCCGACCTGATCGGCCAGTTCGATCTCCTCGATCAGGTTGCGCAGCCGCTCGTGCGGGCCGATTGCGCCGGGGCCCGGCTGCGGGCTGACGTCGGCGAAAGTGTAGAGACCGAGTTCCATCTGGTGTCATCCTGGCGTTTGATTTTCGCGCTAGAGGTAGCGATCAGCCCGTATCACCACCAGAGGGTCTGACTGCGAACAGTGCGTGTCCGTTTCGGCCGCGAAGGCGTCTCCCGGCTGCAACAGCACGGAATTTCATGGCTGGCATACCTTTTTGGCGCTTGAACTCCCGGTTTTCGCGCGTATGTAAGCGTCGCGAATTGACTTCAGGGAAGTGGACTTGGCTATCTACAGGGAAAAAGACATTTTCGAGCGGCGCAACGCCGCGAACGAGGCAAAGAAGGCGCTTCTGGAGCGCTTCAAGTCGAAGCCGGCGGCGGACGATCCCGCGGTGCTGGCGCGACAGGCCGAACGCAAGGCTATCCTTGCGGCGCGTGAGATACGCGAGGCCGAGAAGGCGAGGCTGAAGCAGGAAAGGCTGGCACGCGAGGCAATCGAGAAGGCCGAGCGCGAGGCCGCAGCCGAAGCCGCACGGGTCGCGGCCGAAGAGGCGGCGCAGGCGGAAGCCAGGATTCGGGAAGCCGAAGAGGCCGAGCGCATCGCGCGTCTGCTGGCCGACGAGGCCGAGCGCAAGGCGAAGCGCGACGCGCGCTATGCGGCGCGCAAGGCGCGCACCGGCAGGACACCGCCAGGCTTTACCGGCCGCTAGCCTCAGACCGCCGGAGCAAGCTGCTTCGAGGATCAGGGTCGCTGCGAAGCGGCCCTGCATGCGTTTGTCCGCGCGCCAATTCATGCGATTGCCGACGCCGTTCGTGATGCGACTTTCGCAAAATTGCTCTGTTTGCTTCGACGCAATTCCGGATGGAAAACCGCTTCGCTTCCTGGATTGCTTTACGCCGCGAATTTCAGCCCCATAATGCCGCAGACGATGAGCGCGATGCAGGCGAGCCTGATGACGGTCGCCGGCTCGCCGAGCAGCCAGATACCGAGCAGCGCCGTGCCGACCGTGCCGATGCCGGTCCACACCGCATAGGCGGTGCCGACGGGCAGCGCTTTCAGCGCCAGTCCAAGCAGCGTGAGGCTGACGATCATCGAGGCGACCGTGAGCACGGTCGGGACGAGGCGGGTGAATCCGTCGGTATATTTGAGGCCGATTGCCCAGCCGATCTCGAACAGGCCGGCGAAAAACAGAAAAATCCATGACATGGGGAACGCTCCATCCAAGCATCGCACCGACGTCCGTTCAGGACGATGCAATGCGCGATCGACCGAGCACCGCGGCAGCCGATGCCCTATCAGACAGTGGGCGGGTCGTCCCGACCGGATTTCAGGAGATGTGGGGTCGTCCCCGCACCAGATATAGGGTGTCTTAACGCCCGATCAACAAACTGCCGGCGGTGTTCCGAACGCCGCCGGCGAACTCCATCCGAGGCACGCGACTATTTTTCCTTGAGCCTCGTTGCCTTGACCGGCGGCGCCTTGAGCGTGGGAGCAGCGGCCGGCTTCTTGGCGTCCTTCTTTGGCTTGCGGGCCTCCTTGCCTGCCTTCATCGCACCTTTTGCCATGATTCGTTCCTCCAGTTGCGGGAAGTGAAGTGAAACAAGAGAAATGCCTGTAGGCAAGGGCCGTTCGCGGTGACGGCCGCGAAAACCGGCAACCTGTTTCGGCGGCCTTATGAATCCGAACCGGCGCGCAGCGACTTGAACGGACGGGGTGTTGGTGCGTCGCGATGGCCGCGGAATTTCGGCGGGCCCGCAGCATGATCTCAAGGAAATCGGCTCCCACTTTTCCTGCAATTACTCTAGACTTCGCGTGTCGGACAGGACGACAGGGAAGCAATGGCGGGGCATGGCGGCTCTCGAACGGTCATTTACGCGGCGCTCGCCGGCAATCTCGCGATCGCGCTGACCAAATTCGTCGCAGCCTTCTTCACCGGCAGTTCGGCGATGTTTTCGGAAGGCGTGCATTCGCTGGTCGATACCGGCAATGGCAGCCTGCTGCTTTATGGCATGCATCGCGCCGCACGCCCGGCCACCCGCGCGCATCCGCTCGGCCATGGCCGCGAGCTCTACTTCTGGAGCTTCATCGTGGCGCTTCTCGTCTTCGCGCTCGGCGCCGGCGTATCGTTCTACGAAGGCGTGACGCACATCATTGCGCCCGAACCGGCCGCCAATGTCAGGGTCAATTACATCGTGCTCGGCCTGTCGTTTCTGTTCGAGGGCAGCTCATGGCTGGTGGCGCTGAGGGAATTCCGCCGGCAGAAGGGCCAGCAGGGCTGGCTGCAGGCCGTGCAATCGAGCAAGGATCCAAGCGTCTACACAGTGCTGTTCGAGGACAGTGCCGCGCTTCTCGGCCTGATCGTCGCCTTTGCCGGCATATTGGCGGCGGAGATTTTCGAGATGCCGGAACTGGACGGCGCCGCCTCGATCGGCATTGCGCTGATCCTGGGTGCGACCGCGGCCTTCCTGGCGCGCGAGAGCAAGGGGCTGCTCATCGGCGAGCCTGCTTCGCCCGCGGTGCAGAAAGAAGTGCTGGCGATCGCGCAGCAGGATCCGGCGGTGCAGCGGGCGAACGGCGTCCTGACCGTCCACCTGGGGCCGGAAGAAATCGTTGCCGGCCTGAGCATCGAATTCGAGGACCATCTGTCCGCGCCGGAAATCGAAGCCTGCGTCGAGCGCCTCGAAGCGCGGCTAAGGAAGGAAATGCCCGAGATCACCCGGCTGTTCGTCAAGCCGCAGACGACAGGCACCTGGGAACAGCGGCGCAAGCTGATCGAATCGGCATCCGAGTAGAGTTTTGAGCAGGTCTCGAAACCACATTCCACTCCTCGGGATTATGTCTTGGACCAGCGTCGCGTCGTTGCCTTGCGACGCTGCGCCGCTAAAATCAGCCGATCGAGTTTTGGAGGACTGATTATGAAGATCGACGGCGGCTGTCATTGTGGTGCCATCACCTATGAGGCGGAGGTCGAACCGGAAAAGACCTCGATCTGCCATTGTACCGATTGCCAACAGTTGACCGGTACGGCCTTTCGCGTCACCGTTCCGGCGCCTGAAGATCACTACCGGATCACAAAGGGTACACCGAAGGTCTACATCAAGACCGTAGCAAGCGGCGCCAAGCGCGTCCAGGCCTTTTGCGCCGACTGCGGTTCGCACCTTTACGCCACGTCGGTCGGAGATGGCCCAAAGGTCTACGGCATTCGAGTGGGAACCGCGCGGCAACGCCAGGATTTGATTCCGACACTGCAAAAATGGCACCGCTCGGCGCTTCACTGGCTACCTGAATTTCACGGCATGACCACAGTGGAGGAGCAGTAGCGCCGTCCGGTGCGGCGCCTCATTCGTCGCCTTCGACGACCCTCAGCCTGAGCTGGCCGGTCTTTGAATCGGCAACGCGTGGGGAATCGACAACGCGCGGGCCGGGTTCCGGCTTCGCAGGGGCTGGTGACGCCATGTCAGGGTCGGCATCGCCTCCGGGCTGCGCCCCAAAGTCCAGAGCTTCGATCTTCTGGCCGCGTTTGGTCACCTTCGACGTCGAGACGAGGATGTCGTCTATATCCTTGGCCGACTGGGCAAAATGGCCCTGCAATTTGCGCACCCGCTCGTCGACGCGCGAAACATCCTCCATCAGCCGGATCACCTCGCCCTGGATCAGGTGTGCCTGCTCGCGCATACGGGCATCCTTCAGGATCGCCTGGATGACCTGGATCGACAGCATCAGGAGCGACGGCGAGACGATGACGACGCGGGCGCGGTGCGCCTTCTGCACCACCGCCTCGAAATTTTCGTGGATCTCGGCAAACACCGATTCCGACGGCACGAACATGAAGGCGGTATCCTGCGTCTCGCCCTGGATCAGATATTTATCCGCGATATCGCGGACATGCACCTCGATGTCGCGGCGGAAGGCCTGCGACGCGACCTTCTGCTGTTCGGCGCCTTCGGCGGCGCGGATGGCGTTCCAGGCTTCCAGCGGAAACTTGGCGTCGACGGCAAGCGCCGGCGCGCCGTTGGGCATCTTCACCAGGCAATCGGGACGGCTGCCGTTGGACAAGGTCGCCTGGAACTCGTAGGCGCCGTGCGGCAGACCGTCGGCGACGATCGCTTCCATGCGCGACTGGCCGAAGGCGCCGCGCGTCTGCTTGTTGGAGAGGATCGCCTGCAATTGCACGACCTGGCCGGCGAGCGACTGGATGTTGCCTTGCGCGGTGTCGATGACGGCCAGCCGCTCCTGCAATTTGGCCAGGCTCTCATGAGTGGATTTGGTCTGTTCGGTCATGGTCTGGCCGAGGCGGCCGGTCATGGCATCGAGGCGCTGGCCGATCGATTGCGTCAGTTCCGCCTGCCGCGCGCCGAAGACTTCCGCGATGGCGCCCATGCGGCCCTGCATCTCGGCTTGGCTTTGCAATATGCCGGCCATCCGCGCCTCGGCGTCGCGGGCATGGTCGGCGGCTTCGGCAGCGGCCACGGCGCGCGCCTTGGCCGAGCGCCACAGCGCGACGACAAGCGCCACGAACAGGCCAAGAAACACAAAGGCCCCGAACGCCAGCGCATGGCCGAGCGTGATCGTGGTCGCGCCAAGCCGGGCGACAGGTTCCGAAAGGATGGATGTCAGGTCGTTCATGCACACAGCATAGACGATTCGGCCGGCCAGCACAGATCAAAACGTGAACGATCCCCCGGCGTACCGGTTGACGCCCTTTATTCAAGGTCTTAGGTGAGACGCCATGCCGATCAAGCCGCTCATCATTCTTCCCGACCCCATCCTGCGCCAGGTTTCCAAGCCGGTGGAGCGCGTCGACGCGCCCTTGCGCAAACTGGCCGACGACATGCTGGCGACCATGTATGACGCGCCCGGCATCGGGCTGGCCGCGATCCAGATCGGCGAGCCGCTGCGCATGCTGGTGATCGACCTCGCCAAGGAGGACGAGACGCCGGCGCCGCATGTCTTCATCAATCCCGAAATCCTGGAAAGCGCCGACCAGCGCTCCGTCTACGAGGAAGGTTGCCTGTCGATTCCCGACTATTATGCCGAGGTCGAACGCCCGGCTTCCGTGCGGGTCAAGTATCTCGACCGCGATGGCAAGCTGCAGGAAATGGAGGCCGAGGGGCTGATGGCAACCTGCCTGCAGCATGAGATCGACCATCTCAACGGCGTGCTGTTCATCGACCACATTTCGAAGCTGAAGCGCGACATGGTGGTGAAGAAGTTCAAGAAGCTGGCCAAGGACAAGGCTCCGGGCAAGCTGGTGGGATAGGGGACAATGCCCCTTCGCGTCATTTTCATGGGGACGCCGGAGTTTTCGGTGCCGACATTGCGCGCGATTGCCGATGCCGGACATGAGGTCGCGGCCGTCTACACGCAGCCGCCGCGAGCCGCCGGCCGGCGCGGCCTTGAGCTGACGCCGTCGCCGGTACAGCGCGAGGCGGAACGGCTGGGCATCGAGACGCGCACGCCGACGTCGCTCAAGGGCGAGGCCGAACAGGCAGCTTTTCGCGCGCTGCAAGCCGATATCGGCGTGGTCGTGGCTTACGGCCTGCTGCTGCCCAGGGCGGTGCTTGAGGCGCCGCAACTGGGCTGCATCAACGGCCATGCCTCGCTGTTGCCGCGGTGGCGCGGTGCGGCGCCCATCCAACGGGCGATCATGGCGGGCGACAGCGAAACCGGCATGATGGTCATGCGCATGGAAGAAGGCCTCGACACCGGCCCGGTGGGGCTGGTTGAAAAATGCGTCATCGAACCCGATATGACCGCCGGCGATCTGCATGATCGATTGATGAGCGTCAGCGCCGCACTGATCGTGGAAGCGCTGGCGCGGCTGGAAAGGAATAGCCTGGCGTTCACCGCCCAAGCGGTTGAGGGGGTGACCTATGCCAAAAAGATCGATAAATCCGATACGCACGTGGATTGGACGCGACCCGCGGCCGAAGTTCACAATAATATTCGCGGCCTGTCGCCGTTCCCCGGCGCCTGGTGCGAGGTTGAAATTGGTGGCCGGGTGGAACGGCTGAAACTGCTTCGCTCGACGCTTGCGCAAGGTGTGGGCGAGCCGGGAGGAATTCTCGACGACCGCCTGACGATCGCCTGCGGAGCGGGCGCGATCCGGCTGGTCGAAGTTCAACGGGCGGGCGGAAGGCCCGCCGCCGCGCAAGAATTCCTGCGCGGGACCAAGATCGAAAAAGGAATGAAACTGTCATGAGCATGATGTCGATACGCGCGGCGACGCCGCGGGATCGCGAGGCCATCCGCCTCGTCGAGGAACACGCTTTCGGCCAGCAGGCGGAGGCCGGGCTGGTTGACGCGCTGGTTTCCGGCGGCGACGCCGTTGTCGAACTGGTGGCGGAAGAAGACGGGCAAGTGGTTGGCCACATCCTGTTTTCGCGGCTTTTCGCCCGCACCGGCGGCAAGGATTTCCCGGCGGTGGCACTGGCGCCGCTGGCGGTGGAGCCCTCCTTTCACGGCACCGGCATTGGCGGCGCGCTGATCCGCGAGGCTCACATCCGCCTGCGCGACGCCGGCGAGATGCTGGCCGTGGTGCTGGGCGACCCCACCTACTACGGCCGTTTCGGCTACAGCCACGCGCGCGCCGAAGGATTCGAGAGCGAGTACCAGGGCGAGGCGCTGCAGGCGCTGGCCTGGGGCGACGCTCCCGAAACCGGCCGGCTGGTCTACGCCTCGGCCTTCACCGCACTCGCCGCCTAGGCGAGTGCGTATAGCCGCCCGACATGCCGCGTTTTCGCCTCGACATCGAATATGACGGCAGCCTGTTTGCCGGCTGGCAGCACCAGGCGGACCAGCCTTCGGTGCAGCAGGCGATCGAGCAGGCGATCGAAAAATTCTGCGGCCAGCAGGTCCGCTTGCGCGCTGCCGGCCGTACCGATGCGGGCGTGCATGCGACGGCCCAGGTGGCGCATGTCGACCTGGCCAAGGCCTGGCCGGACGACAAGGTGCGCGACGCCGTCAACGCGCATCTGCAGGCCGCCGGCAACCGCATCGCGATCTTGAAAGCAACGACCGTCGTCGACGGCTTCGATGCCCGCTTCTCGGCTATCGGCCGTCACTATCTCTACCGCATCCTCAACCGGCGCGCGCCCTCGGCGCTGGAAAAGGGCAAGGTATGGTGGGTGCCGAAGCAGCTTGACGCCGCTGCCATGCACGAAGCAGCCAAAGTGCTGCTCGGGCGGCATGATTTCACCACCTTCCGTTCCACGCAATGCCAGGCCGAGAGCCCGGTGCGCACGCTCGACCGTCTTGACGTCAGCCGTTCGGGCGACATGATCGAAGTCAGAGCCTCGGCGCGTTCCTTCCTGCACAACCAGGTGCGCTCGATGGTCGGCTCGCTCAAGCGCGTCGGCGAAGGCGCATGGACGGCCGGCGATCTCAAGGCGGCGCTCGAGGCGCACGACCGCGCCGCCTGCGGCCAGGTGGCGCCGCCCGACGGGCTTTTTCTGATCGGCGTCGATTATCCCGGATAGAGTCCCGAAAGGCTCTGAGCTCCGGTGTCCGGAACCGTGATGCCAAGCAGCGCCTGCAGCCCGAACAGCACGATCAGCGAAGCGATGAACATGCCAACGAAGACAGCGGTCCCGATTGCGGCCCCCCTGCCGATGGTCGCGTTGGTCATGCGCCAGGTCAGCACCATCGACAGCGCGAACAACAGCAGCGACACAAGGCTGGAGATCTGGCTCGCCGAGGTCAGGAAAAGCCTGATCAGCGCGGACGGCAGCATCAGCCAGGCGGTGATGGCAGAAGCCCAGTTCGAGGCCACGACATAGTGCACGAAGCGGCCGCCGATGCCGGCGCGCGGCGCGACCAGAGCGAGTGCGGCCAGAGGCAGCACCCAGGAACCGATATCGACTGTCGCCAGCCGCAACAGCATGCTGAAGCGGCCCGCGAAGGCATCGGGATCGCCGATCTCGTTGGCGATGCCGACCCAGCCGACGATCAATGCCGGCGCCGCGACGACGATGGCGAAAAAGGAATTCCAGAAACCATCGGCAGACAGGTCGAGCAGACGCAGGCCGTCGGCCCTGCCGAGCATCAGTCGCCAGGCGCCGGTCAGCGAAACTTGGGTCTCGTCCGCCGAAAGCATGCTGCTCAGTCCCGTCCGAACCAGTCTTCGATGAAGCGCTGATAGATTTGCGTCAGCGTCTCGAGATCGGCAAGGGCGACGCGCTCGTCGACCATGTGCATGGTCTTGCCGACCAGGCCGAATTCGACCACCGGGCAATAGTCCTTGATGAAGCGCGCATCCGACGTGCCGCCGGAGGTGGACAGCGCCGGTTCTCTGCCGACCACCGCCTTGACCGAGCCGCTCAATGTCTCGATCAGCCTGTCGTCGCGGGTCAGGAAGACATGGCTCGGCCGGTCGCGCCAGACGAGTTCGTAGTCGACCGGCATCTCCTTGCCGGGCCGGTATTTCTTGCGGCCCGCCGCCTGGTCGAGACGGTTGTGGATTTCGGCCCGTATGGTCTCGGCGGTCCAGCTGTCGTTGAAGCGGATGTTGAAGGTGGCGGTTGCCTTGGCTGGAATGACGTTGGTGGCCGGGTTGCCTACGTCGATGGATGTCACCTCCAGATTGGTCGGCTGGAAATCCTTCGTGCCCTCATCGAAGACGGGATGCAGCAAAGCATCGACCAGGCTCATCAACCCGCGTACCGGATTGTCGGCAAGCAAGGGATAAGCGACATGGCCCTGGCGGCCATTGACGGTGATGTCGCCCGACAGCGAGCCGCGCCGGCCGATTTTTATCATGTCGCCGAGCGCAGCCGGGTTGGTCGGCTCGCCGACGATCGATGCGTCCCATTTCTCGCCCCTGGAAGCCGCCCATTCGAGCAGCTTCGTGGTACCGTTGATGGCCGGGCCTTCCTCGTCGCCGGTGATCAGCAGCGAGACCGAGCCCTTCGGGCCGCCATTCGCCTCGACATGGCGCGCTACCGCGGCGATGAAACAGGCGATGCCGCCCTTCATGTCGACCGCACCCCGGCCATACATCTCGCCATTGGCGATCTCGGCGCCGAAGGGCGGATGCGTCCAGGCGGCTTCGTCGCCGACCGGCACCACGTCGGTGTGTCCGGCGAACATCAGATGAGGGCCATTGCCGGAGCGCCTGGCATAAAGGTTCTCGATATCGGGCGTGCCGTCTTCCGAAAACACCGGGCGATCGACGAGGAAGCCGAGCGGTTCCAGCATCGTCTGCAACGCGGTCAGCGCACCGCCTTCGGCCGGCGTCACGGAGGCGCAACGGATGAGGGCGGCGAGGTTTGCGGCGGGATCGGTCGGCAGCGTCATGGCAAAAGCGATAGTCGAAAGCTGAAGGCCTGTCACGGCCAGACGTAGGGGCCAGTCCTATGACCGGCGATACCGCCGACATTATGGTTTTCATGTCGTATAGTCGTGGGCCCGGTGCGGAGCGACAGGATGGCAAACGGGGGCAAGAGAATCGTCATTGCCGGCGCCGGCGGCATCGGCTGCTATGCCGGCGGCTGTCTGGCGCTCGCCGGGCGCAAGGTCATCCTGCTGGCCCGGCCGCGCGTCGAGGCGGCTCTGCGGCAAGGCGGATTGCGGATCAGCGACCTTGAGGGCCGCGATCGAGGCCTCGAGCCGCAAGCGCTTGCCGTCACCACCGAACCAGCCGCTGCCTTGCCGCAGGCGGACGTGATCCTGGTCACCGTCAAGAGCGGCGCGACGCGGGAGATGGCTGCGCTCATCGCCGCCCACGCCCCGCCGGACGCCGTGGTGGTGAGCCTGCAGAACGGCATCGACAATGCCGACAGGCTGCGCGCCGGTGTCGGCGGGCGACCAGTGCTGGCCGGCATGGTGCCGTTCAATGTCGTGCAATCGGCCGACGGCGAATTACCGCTGCGTGTCCACCGCGCCAGCGACGGCAAGGTCATGATCGAGGACAGCGATGCCGGTCTGATCAGCCTTATCGGCGTCGAAGGGTTCCGGGTTGAAGTCCATGCCGACATGAAAGCCGTGCTGTGGGGCAAGCTTTTGATGAATTTGAACAATGCGCTGGTGGCGCTTTCGGGCCTGCCGCTGGCGAGCGAGCTTGCCGACCGGCGCTGGCGGCTGATCCTGGCAAGACAGATCGACGAGGCGCTCCAGGCCATGAAGGCGTCGGGCATCGAGCCGGCGCGGATCGCCGGCTTGCGGCCGGCGCTGTTGCCGATAGTGCTCCGCCTCTCCGATTGGCTATTCAGGCTGCTGGCGCGGCGGATGCTGGCCATCGACCCGGAGGCGCGTTCCTCCATGTGGGACGATCTGCAGCGCGGCCGGCCGACGGAGATCGGCGATTTGCAAGGCGCCGTTCTTCGCCTGGCGCAAGAAGCGGGCACGCCGGCGCCGACGGTCCGACGAATCATCGCCCTGGTGCGTGAAGCGGAAGCGGCCGGCCGCGGATCGTCCGGTTTCGGCGCGGATCAGGTCGCCGCGCCTGAAGCGCGTCGCGTCTGAATGAATTCAGGCGACGCGGATCAGGCCTTCATTTTCATGCATACCGTCAGTAGCGCATCGCGATGATGGGCGCTCAGGGTTCGGCCGGTGCATTGGTGCGCTTGCCATAGCGGTTGGGTCCGGGCTTGCCCGGAAACAGGCAAAGCACGACGAAGGCGACGATCGAGACGACCGGCACGAACAGGATCAACGCCGCGATGCCGGGCTTGTCGAGGTCGTGCAGCCGCTTCACCGCCAGTGCGATGTTCGACCACAGCGAGGCGATGAAGGCGATGAAGAAGACGAACGACCACATGTTGCTCTCGGGCGAGCCTTCCGGCACCAGCGTGAAACGATAGAGCGGGAAGGCCTGGATGATGGCCACGAGCAGCCCACCAAGAAAATAGGCCGCGCGGCTGACGCGGCCCGATGTCTTGAAGAAAAGCCAAGTAAGGTTGGATCTGTCAGGCAAGCGGGTCCCGTCCATATTGATTGACACCCTGGGCGCCTTCGAGAACGCCGAGACCGATCAGCGTCCACCAGCCCGACTTGTCGCGGTCGTGCCAGCGTTTTCCATAGAGAGCAATCGCGAAATAGATCGACGCCAGCGCGACGAGCATGCCGATGATGCCGATCCTGCCGCCGCCTGCGGTCGTGAAGCGCGTGCCGAGAATCGCATCGAGAATGAAGGCAACAATACCGATGACGATGAATATATCGATGCCGGCCCAGAACTTGGCGTGATCGATGCGGCCGTCGAAGCTCGTCAGCAGACATCTCCAGTCCATGCCACCCTCCATGTTGAACCGGCGCGACCGATCGTCGCGCCGGCGGAAGGTGCGCCCGCTTTCCAAAAAGATCAATCGCGCAGCAATTCGTTGATCGACGTTTTGGACCGGGTCCTGGCATCGACCCGCTTGACGATGACCGCGCAATAGAGGCTTGGACCCGGCTCATTGTTCGGAAACGGCTTGCCCGGCAGCGAACCGGCTACGACGACGGAATTCGGCGGCACTTCGCCGTAGAAAATCTCGCCGGTGGCGCGGTCGACGATCTTGGTCGATTGGCCAATGAAGACGCCCATGCCGAGCACAGAGCCCTCGCGCACGATGCAGCCTTCGACCACTTCCGAGCGCGCGCCGATGAAGCAATTGTCCTCGATGATGGTGGGACCGGCCTGCATCGGCTCCAGCACGCCGCCGATGCCGACGCCGCCCGACAGGTGCACATTCTTGCCGATCTGGGCGCAGGAGCCCACCGAAGCCCAGGTATCGACCATGGTGCCCGAATCGACATAGGCGCCGACATTGACGAAGGACGGCATCAGCACGGCGCCCGGCGCGACATAGGCCGAGCGGCGCACGATCGACGACGGCACGGCGCGGAAACCGGCCTTCTCGAAATCGACGGCGCTCCAGCCGTCGAACTTCGACGGCACCTTGTCCCACCACACGGCCTGGCCGGGACCGCCCTTGATGATCTCCATCGGGTTCAGCCGGAAGGACAAAAGGACGGCTTTCTTCAGCCATTGGTTGACATGCCACTGGCCATCGGCCTGGCGCTCGGCAACGCGGGCGGTGCCGCGGTCGAGCAGATCGAGCGCCGACTGGATGGCGTCGCGTGTCTCGCCTCTGGTCGCCGTCGAAATCGCGTCACGTTCCTCGAAGGCCTTGTCGATGGTCTTTTCGAGGCTCGCCAGATCCGGCTTCGACATGAATTCGCTCCATTACCAGGCTGTTAAGGGGCTGAGCCTTAACCTGTTTTGAAAATCGCGCGGACCCTATGTGAAGGCAGAGTAGGGGTCAATCGCGACTGCGCCATGGGACGGCGCAAGTGAATGAAATGGACGGACCTGACATGACACCCATGGAAAAGGCGGGCTGGACGCCGCTGCCGCATTCGGACGAGGATCTGGAGCGGGCCAGGAGCGTGCCGGACACGCCGCAGACGCGCGCCGAGACCTACCGCCTGGCGTGGAACGATCCCGACTTCATGACGCGGCGCGAACTGCGCGCGGTCAGGCTGCAGCTCGAACTCCTGAAGCCGGAGATGATCCTGGCCGAGCGCGGTATCCGCTCGACCGTGGTCCTGTTCGGGGGCGCGCGGCTGCCTGAACCCGGCGGCGAGGCCTGGGCGGCCAAAAACGAGACGCAGAAGAAAAACCTCGAGGAAAACAGCAAATATTACGAGGAAGCGCGCAAATTCGCCCGCCTGTGCTCGCAGCAATCGGCCAGTTCATACTACCGCGAATATGTCGTGGTGACCGGCGGCGGGCCCGGCGTGATGGAAGCGGGCAATCGCGGCGCCGACGATGTCGGCGCGCCCTCTATCGGCCTTAACATCGTTCTGCCGCACGAGCAGGCGCCCAATGCCTATGTGACGCCGGAACTCTGTTTCAACTTCCACTATTTCGCCATCCGCAAGATGCATTTCGTCATGCGCGCGAAGGCCGTCGCGGTGTTTCCCGGCGGCTTCGGCACGATGGACGAATTCTTCGAGACGCTGACGCTGATCCAGACCGGGCGCATGGAGCGCGTACCGGTGATCCTGTTCGGCAAATCCTTCTGGAAACGGGCGATCGATCTCGACTTCCTCGCCGAGCAAGGCACGATCAGTCCCGGCGACCAGGACATCATCGATTTCGTCGACACCGCCGACGAGGCCTGGGGCATCGTCAGCCGGTTCTATAAGTTAGGGGAGTAAGGGAGTAGGGCAGTAAGGCAGTATATCTAGAATCAAGGGCTGAGAGCGCCCCTCATCTTCCTACTGCCCTACTGCCCTACTGCCCTACTGCCCTACTGCCCTACTGCCCTACTGCCCTACTGCCTTATCCCCACGACTATCTCCGTCAGAAACCCGGCCAAATCGTCGGTGACGAAGTCGACATCATCTTCCTGCGCCGGATCGCGCTCCCAGATTTCGGAGAATGTCGGCTCGAAATTGCGCGGCACCACCAGGACCGTCGTCATGCCCAGTGACTTCGGCACGGACAGGTTGCGCGCGAGATCCTCGAACATCACCGCATTGTGGCCGGTGACGGCGTGAAGTTCGGCGAATTTCTCGTAGGTCTGGCGCGCAGGCTTGGGGTTGAGCCCGGCAGCGACGATATCGAAGATGTCGTCGAAATGATCAAGGATGCCAAGCTGGCGCGCAGTGCGCTCGGCATGCCTGCGGTCGCCGTTGGTGAAGATGAACTTGCGGCCGGGAAGCTGGCGAATGGCGGTGCCGAGGACGGGATCCGGCACCAGCCAGGAATAGTCGATGTCGTGGACCTTCTCGAGGAAATCGTCGGGGTCTATGCCATGACGCGTCATCAACCCGTTCAGCGTCGTGCCATATTCCCGATAAAGTTCTTTCTGCAGCTTGCGCGCGTCCTCGCGCGGCAGCGACAGCAGTTCCCCGACATAGGCGGTCATCTTGACGTCGATCTGCGAGAACAGATTCGAATGATGCGGATAGAGCGTGTTGTCCAGGTCGAACACCCAGTCGGTGACATGGGCGAAGCGAGCGGGGTCGGGGTGTGTAGCCATGCGCCCCTTATGGCACGAAACGGACGATCTTGAAGGGGCTTTATCCACAACTTCTACGCGCCGAAAGTGGCAGAACAGTCTCACCGTTCAAATTTTAGGCATCCTGGAAAGGTGGCCTTCAGGGCTTGCTGGCACAGAGGCGGTCCAGTGGGAGCCAGCGATGAGCAGTATAATTCTGAAGTCCGCCACCATTGCTTTCGTCTCCGTCGCGGTTTCGCTCCTTCTGACCCTGATCATCGTCCCCGCCATGGGATTCCCGGTCAACCGCATGATCTGGCTGACCTCGACATTGTGTCCGCTGGTTCTTGCATGGGCGGCCTGCGCAAGCACGTTCTGGCACAGCGACAGGCTGAAGTCGGCGCATCGCGACCTTGCCCGCACCCATGCCCAGCTTGCCGCAGCACATCGCCGGCTGGCGGAAAAGGCCAGCCGCGACGACATGACGGGCATGCTCAACCGGGAAAGCTTCTTTGCCGTGCTCAACGGATCCCGGCACAAGCCCGATCGCGGCGCCTTGCTGATCATCGATGCCGACCATTTCAAGATGATCAATGACAGTTTCGGCCATCTGACCGGCGACGACGCGCTGCTCCTGATCGCCAGCGCCATCAAGCGCGGGGTGCGCGACGGCGACGTCCTCGGCCGCATCGGCGGCGAGGAGTTCGGCGCATTGCTGGTCGGAGCCACGGAACGGGAAGCCAAGCGCGTTGCCGAGCACATCCGCCGCGAGGTCGAGCTGATCCGCTTCCGGCCCGTGGACGAGCGGACCATTCCGCTGACCGTCAGCATCGGCGGAACCCTCTGCGACGAAAGCGCCAGCGTGTCGGAGCTGATGCGGGCCGCCGACCGGCGCCTCTACCAGGCCAAACATCGGGGACGCAACCTGGTGATCCTCGACACCGACATCTCCGAGGCGGCCTGAACGGGCCGATCCAGCATATCGGCTTGTTAAGGAGTCTCTAACCCTGTTTGCACTCGGCTGCGCATTGTTCCGGCTTGCAACCAGTTTTGGCACGCTTCTGGCTTCGATGATGAAGCATGTGCCGTTCAGGGACCATGCCTGGATGTTCAGGGAACATGCCTGGATAGAGACCCCGTCGAGAGACCTGTCATGAGTTTCCTTATCAAGAAGATATCGCGCCGAATGATCATGCAGACGCTGATCGCGGTGCCTGCCCTGTCGCTGTTCCGCAAATTGCCCGATGCGGGTTCTTCCGAAGCCGCCCCCGATGAGATCGTCGAGGTCAATGGCTGGATCCTGAAGCGGAGCGACCTGGCATGATCTTCGACAGTTATGAGGCGTTTCGCGCCGCGAATTTCACGCCTAGGGTCTGCGTTCTCGGCTCCGGCCCGGCCGGCACCACGATCGCCAGAAAGCTCGGCGCCGCCGGCATATCGGTCGTGGTGCTGGAGGCCGGCGGCAGGGAGTTCAGCGACACCTCGCAAGATTTCTACCGCGGCACCACGGTCGGCGATTTCTATTTCGATCTCGATATCACCCGGCTGCGGTTCATGGGCGGCAGCTCGAACCACTGGGCCGGCTGGTGCCGCGTGCTCGACAAACAGGATTTCGAGCCGAAGGCGTGGGTGCCGGACACGGGCTGGCCGATCCGGCGCAGCGACATCGAACCGTATCTGGGCGAAGTGCGCGACATCCTGGAACTGCCGGATTTCCGGCCGGACGCGCCGGTCTCGGACGACATCCGCTGGGTGCAGCTGATCAAGAGCGGTGCCGTGCGCTTCGCTGAAAAATACGCCGACGAGCTCGACAAGAGCAGGAACATCGCTGTCGTGCTCAACACTTGTGCCACCGAGCTTGCCGGCGACGGCAGACGCGTGACGGGCGCCAGGCTGTGGTCGCAGGGGCAGGATGCCGGCTTCTTTAGCGCCGATTATTTTATCGTCAGTACCGGGGGGCTGGAGAATTCGCGGCTGCTTTTATGGTCGAACCAGCGCTCCAATGGCGGCGTCGTGCCGAACGCGACGGCACTTGGCCGCTACTGGATGGAACACCCGACCTTCCAGGGCGGCAACGCCATCCTGTCCGACTATGGCGCATTCGAGGTCGATGCGGTGAACGAGGCCTTCTTCTCGCCGATGCCGGCCGCGATGGAGCGGCTGCGGATCATGAATTTCGGCATCAGGCTGATCGAGACGCCCTATCCCGGCGTCAAGGACCTGATCGCGGATCTCGCCTGTACGGCGCCCAACATGGCGGAGTGGCTATCGGGCAGGCTTAACCAGAACCTGCGCTGCGCGGCCCAGCTCTATGTCGCCTGGGAGCAGGCGCCGCTGGCCTCGAATCGGGTCGAGCTGTCGAAGACCGTGGTTGACCACGCCGGCGTGCCGCGCATCGAGCTGCACTGGAAGAAATCGGACCTGGAGCGCCGCACGCTGCTCGAAGGGCTGAGGCTTTTCGGGACGACGTTAGCCCAGAAGAACCTGGGCCGGGTGCGTATAGCCGATTGGATTTCGAATGGCGGCGACTACCCGACGGACGAGGAGACGGCCGGTCACCATCACATGGGCGGCACGCGCATGGGCACCGATGCCGCCACAAGCGTCGTGGATGCCAATTGCAAGGTGCACGGCATGAACAATCTCTATGTCGGCGGCTCCTCGGTGTTCTGCACCTCGGGCCAATGCAACCCGACGACGACGATCACGGCGTTGGCCTGCCGGCTCGGCGAGCATCTCGGCAAGGTGGTCGCCGCCTGATCGTTCCGCAGCCCCGCGAAATCACCTCATCCCGGCAAGGCCGCGTCACATGATGGCGCCGGAGCGGCTTAAAAGCCGTTTATGGCGATGCGCACCAGCACCACGGCGGCAGCCAGCGAGCGCTTCAGCGCTTGAGGGATCGCCGAGCTCCCAGCTCTTTGCCTCACGCTATTCTGGACGGAAAACCGTGAGCAGTTTTCCTGGTATTGCTCCTACGCCCGCCGCTCCGACCGGCCGAAACGCCGTTCGAGATAAGCCTGGCCGAACTCCAGCGTGATCGACAGGATCCAGTAGATCATCGAGGCGGTGATCAGCATCTCGATATGGCGGAACTCCGTCTGGCCCATGGTGCGGGCGAGATACATGATCTCCCAGACGCCGACGACCGACACCAGGGACGAGTCCTTCAGCATGGCGATGAACTGGTTGCCGGTCGGCGGGATGATGACGCGCATGGCCTGCGGCAGGATGACCAGCGCCATGGTCTGGCCGGGGCTCAGTCCAAGCGCAGTGGCGCCTTCGCTCTGTCCGCGCGGAATGCTTTCGATGCCGGCGCGGAAGATCTCGGTCATGTAGGCGCCATAACACAGCGACAACGCCAGAATGCCGGCCGGCACCGCGCCGATCACGTAACCGACCTGCGGCAGGCCGAGATAGATGATGTAGATCTGCATCAGCAAAGGAAGGCCGCGGAACAACGAGGTGTAGAAAGTGGCCAGCCCGTACACAATGCCGTTTCCGGTCAGTTTGGCGATGGCGCCGACAAGTGCGATGGCTGTCGCGATCAGGATCGAGATCGCCGAAATGTAGAGCGTGGTGGTGACGCCCTGGGTGATCAGGAAGCCGATCTTCCTGGCGATGAAGGCAAGCGACAGGTCGAAGGAATAGAAGAACAGCATCAGGAGCACGAACAGTTCGATCCAGACGCCGACGATCTGCTGCCGCCGGGGCAAAAGCAGCAGCAGCTTGCAATTCACCAGCACAATGAGCGCGATCAGCACTGCGGAAAGCGCGCGCGACAGGGCAGGGTTGGCCTGCAGCCAGCCGGATGCAACTGGAATCACCGAGCCGATCCAGCTTGACTTGATGCCCATCGCGTAAAGGCCGGCGGCCAACAGCGCCAGCACGAGCGCCCCCACTGCGCGGCGGGTGATCCCCGGATAGAAGAGCATCAGCCTGCCGATCATGCCGTCACCTTGTCTTTCGTGGCGGCATGACGTTCTCGCCACCAGTCCTGCGCCTGCAATTTCCAGTAGGTGAGCTGCGCGGCCGCCAGGCCGGCGGCGCCGCCGGCCCAGCTCAATCCGAATGGCGCGAACTGCCGGTACCGGTCCGAAACGCCCAGAATGCCTTCCGCAACGATTTTTCCGGCGATGGCCGTGGTGTTGAGACCATGGCCGCCGAAAGCCGTGCAATACCAGACGCCCGGCTGCAATTCGCCGATCTGGGGCATCAGGTGACGGGCATAGGACATCAATCCGGACCAGGCCAGTTCGGTCTTGAGGTCCGCAAGCTGCGGATAGGTACCGATCATCTCGCGGCGCAATTCGCGCGCCAGCGCGTAGGCAGAAGCGGCGCGCGTGGTGATGCGCCCGCCCCACAAAAGGCGATTGCCGCCATCGACCAGCCGATAATAGTCGCCGGCCCGTCGGTTGTCGCCGACCGCGTCCGTGGTCGCAACGGCTTGCGCGATCAGGCGCGGCGCCGGCTCGGAAACCATCACATAGGTCGCGATGGGCAGGAAGGCGCGGTGGAGCTGACTGAATACCGGGCCGGTGTAGCCGCCGGTAGCCAGCACGACGCGCGGTGCCCGAAGCGTGCCCTCTCGCGTGCGCAGCATCTTTTGCGGCCCCGACAGATCGCATTGCACGACTTCGGAGCTCTCATGGATGCTGCCGCCAAGCCGCTCGATCTCATCGGCCACGGAACGCAGATAATTAAGCGGATGGATGTGAAAGGCTTTCGGGTCGCGCAGGCCCTGGTAATAGCGAGCCGATTTCAGCACCGAACGGACGTCTTCTCTGCGCAGATATTGAAGCTGGTATCCGTGGTCGCGCGCCGTCTGGTCGGCATAGGCCTTGAGCGCGTCGCCATCGTCGTAGCGCAGGACGCTGACCAGCCCGTCGCGCGGCATGGCGGCCGATATGTCGAGCGCCTCGATGGTGTGACGCACGAATTCGACGCCCTCGATCGACAGCCGGTGCAGTTGCCGGGCGGCCTCCTTGCCGACACGCGCGGCAATGGTGTCGTCGCCGGTGGCGAAGCCAGGCGTCACGAAGCCGCCATTGCGGCCGGAGGCGCCGAAACCGACGACGTGGGCCTCCAGCACAGCGACGCGCAGCCCGGAGCGCGACAGCTGCAACGCCGTGGTCAGGCCGGCCAGTCCTCCGCCGACGACGGCCACGTCACAGTGCGCCTCGCCGCGGAGCGGGGGCCTGATCTTCCGGTCGATCATGGTGCGGGCGTAGTAGGTGTCCGGATAGGCCATCGGCGACTTTCAACTGCATCCCGCTCGTCAGGAAAAGCGCGTAGCGCTTTTCCCTGGGGAATTGCGCAAGAACAAAGGTTTAGAGAGGGGTGGCGATTGTTTTAAACGCTGCACCGCTCCGGCATCTGACACGTGATGCCCGCCGGTCGCCGAGCGGCAGCCGGCGGGCAATCCAACGTCATTTGGCGCTGTAGTCCTTGCCGTACCATTTCGTGGTCAGCGCGGCGAGCGTGCCGTCCTTTTTCAGCTCGGCGATGATGCCCGAAACCTTTGCGGTCCACTCGGGATCGTTCTTCTCGGCGATGACCACGAGCGGTTCCCGGAAGGCATATTCCCCTTCGAGGATCTTCACGGGATAGCCGTTCTTGATGGCGTTCTGCGCCGTCTGCTCCGGCGCGATCACGGCATTCAGGCGGACGCCGTCGCCAAGCCGCAGGTCATCGAAGGGAAGCATGGAATCGGCGAAGGTGCGGATCTCGCCGGGCTCCAGCTTGTATTCGACGGGAGGCAGGCCGGGCGCGTCGATCTCAAGCTTGCGGCGGATGAAATCCTCCGAGGTGGTGGCCGTCTCGACGCCGATCACCTTGCCGTTGAGATCGGCGACCGACTTCGCGGTGCTGTCCTTGTGCACGACGTAGACATAGGGGCTGTAGTAATAGATGCCGACAAAATCGATCACCTTGGAACGGGCCTTGGTCGGCGTGACCGAGCCGACGCCGAGGTCGTAGCGCCCTTGCCAGCGGCCGCCGGTCAGGGTCGCCCAGTCGGGCGTCTCGAACGAGACCTCGACCCCCAGCCGTTTGCCGATCTCGCGCGAGACATCGATGTCGAAGCCGGCGAGCTCGTTGCTGTCATTGAGAAAGCTTTGCGGCGGCCAGGCGGCGTTGGTGGCGACGACCATCGCCTTCTTCGACGTGACGCGATCCAAAGTTTCTCCGGCCATGGCCGCCGTCGTGATCGCGAATGTCGCGACGGCAAGAATGGCGAAATCGAGCAGTTTTTTCAAAGTTATCCTCCCTTATGGATGCAGCTGAAATGACGGTACCTGCGTCGGGCACCAGTGGTTGTTTCGATCGGCCTCGTCCGCGACGTCTCCGCGGCGTACCGTGGCGTTCGGCTTGCGGATGCAAGTCCAACGCGGCTCGGTGTCGATTTGCGTCCATCGCAGCCGAAGCTGTTCCCCCTCATGGACTGGCGTTTGTGACAGTTGACACTCAGGTCGCGAAAAGCAGGGTTCCACCCGGCGAAATGCCGGATAATGGCAGCCATGCAGTCATTACGTGCCGTGAGGCGGCAAAATGCCGGATATTTGCGCCTTGCGCAGCCTGCACCGGCGGTTCCTGAGGATTGTCGCGGCGGTGGTTCAGCCGATAGGATCGCGCCGAGCGATTGGACGGGTTCCAGGGCGGATCGAAGGAGAGGATTGATTGTGGAATTGACCGAAAAAGATCGCCAGCTGCTCGCGCTGATGCAGAAGAACGCGCGTGAGCCGGTCGCATCACTGGCGCGTCAGCTCGGCGTATCCCGGACTGCCTTGCAGGAGCGCATACAAAAGCTCGAGGCGGGCGGGGTCATCGAAGGCTACGCGGTGCGGCTGACCAAGGAGGCGGCACAGAATTCCGTCCACTGTTTCACCTTCGCCGCCCTGAACAACAAGAGCTACCCTGACGTCTCCAGGAAGATCAAGGCGATGCCTTCGATCCAGGCGGTCTATGCCATAACCGGCGAGTGGGACCTGATCATCCATGTCGCGGCCGAGACGCTCGAGAAGCTGAACCGGGAAGTGAATGCGCTGAATGAAATCAGCGGCATCGTCAAAACCGCATCGCATGTGGTGATGGAGACGAAGTTCAATCGCAACATCTATGCCGCACTGTAGGAAGGGCGAGGTTTCGCTCGCCCCTGCCCATCCAAATCCGGCTACACAGTCGCCGGGTCGAGTGCGGGCTCGCCCATGCGGCGAGCGACGATCGCCCCGAAATCAGCGGTCTGGAATGTGTCGCGCAGCGCGTCGAAGGACGGCAGCACGAAATAGACGCGCTGGAACTTGTCGATTTCGTAGCCAGTGCGCATCACCGTTTCCAGGTCGAAAGGCGCATGGTGCGCATCCTTGCTTTCGACCGCGAACTGCAACTCCGTGAAGGATGACATCAGACCGGCGCCGAAGGCCTTCAGCGGATGACCACTCTCCTGCATGAGGCCGTATTCGGCCGTGTACCAGTAGAGCCGGCTGATCATTTCGTCGCCGCCGAGCGCGATGATGTCGCCGGCCTTCTGGCCATACATCTGCATGAAGTCGGCGAAGACCGGCTGCGACAGCACCGGCACATGGCCGAAGAAATCATGGAACATGTCGGGTTCGACGATGTAGTCGAGCTCCTGCTGCGTCCGCAGCCAGTTGGTGACGGGGAAACGGCGGCTGGCGAGATGGTCGAAGAAGGGCGCGGCCGGGATGAGCCCTGGCACGGCGACGATCTCCCAGCCAGTGAGCTTGCGCAACTTGGCACTGACTTCGTCGAAGTCCGGGATGCGGTCGAGCAGGCCGAGCTTGTCGACGCCGTCGAGATAGGAATGGTGGGCGAGCTTGCGCGTCAGTTTCGTCTGGCGGTCGCACAGTGTGCGCCAGACCGCCTGTTCCTCGGCGCTGTAGTCATAGCCTTGCGCCACGGTGAAATCGGCACGGCAGACCGAGTAGTCGCCGCGCAACCCTTGAGCCGCGCAGTCGCGGGCATATTCGGCAACGCTCATTGTCGTCATGGTTTTCTCCTCGCCAATCTTGAATTCCGGATGTGCCCGAAGTTAACCGGACTTGCGGAGGCAAATCGGTTTTGGTGATGGCCGGAATGAGGATTTTTGGATAACATCCACTCGGAATATGCCATAGCGGAGTGAAAATGCCTCAATTCGACGATTTCGAGATCAAGATGCTCGATATCCTCCAGCGCGACGGACGCAAGCCGGTCTCCGAACTGGCGCAGGAGATCGGCCTGTCGACGACACCTTGCGCGCGGCGCTTCGAGGCGCTGCAGGAGGCCGGCATCATCAAGGGCTTTGCCGCCGTGCTCAGCCGCCGTGCCGTCGGCCTGACGGTCGAGGTGTTCATCCAGGTGCGGCTGGTCAGCCACAGCGACGGTTCGCCCGAGAGTTTCATCGCCGCGGTCCAACGCATGGACGAGGTATCATCCTGCTGGACGATGACCGGCGACCACGACTTCCTGCTGCATGTCATGGTGCCGTCGGTCGACGAACTCAACGCCTTCGTCATGCACCGGCTGATGCGGCTCGACGGTGTGCGCGACGTCCACACGCAGCTCGTGCTGCAGAACATCAAGGGACCCGGCCACGTGCCGCTCGGACATCTGCGGCGGTGATGGCGCCGGCCAGCATGGGCGGATCACCCATGAAGAGGTCCCGCCATGAAGCTCGTTCTCCATGCGCTGGTATACGGAGATGGACGGCGGCTCTGGTCCGCGAGTCTAGGGATTTCTGACGCGCGATGGCCGGATGAAAGATGGCCGATTTCCGGAGCGCGCCACAGGACGCGGAAGAGCAATCGATGGTGTTCGAACGGACGGCATGGAAACCTGCCGTGCTCGCGGCCATGCATTCGCACCGCGCCTGACTTTTTCACGCTGGCCGTTATCAGGCTGCGCGCTACTTCCTGGAAGCAGAGGGTGTCCGGCAGGAGGAAGCGATGGAGCTTGTCACCCATAAAAAGATGAAAGAGGGCCGGCTGATGCCTTGGGGAAAAGGCACCGTCGTCAGCGGCGCCAGGGGCTATGTCTTTCTCGCCGGCAATACGGGCACGGCCGAAGATTACGACCCGTCGACGGGCAAAGGTGGCGCCGTCGGGGACGCGGCGACGCAATGGCGCTCCATTTTGACGACCATCAAATCGGACCTGGAGGAGCTTGGCAGCTCGCTCGAGCATCTCGTCAAGATCACCCAATATGTCAAAGGACCATTTCCGGACGGCGGCGTTCTGAGTTCCCCCAATTTCCGGCTGGACGTCATGGACGAATTCTTCGCCGCGCACTGCCCGAAGCACTGCAGCTACAACAATCCGCCGCCATCGGAGGTAATCGGGGTTGCCGCACTTGCGCATCCCGATCTCGTCATCGAGATCGTGGCGATCGCCGCTCTACCGGACTAGCGTCCGGCGCGACAGCCCACAAATGTCAGGGCACGATCAGCGTGCCGGCGCCGTGCTCGGTGAACAGTTCAAGCAGCACCGAATGCGGCGTCTTGCCGTTGAGGATGACGACGCCTTCGACGCCGCGCTCGATCGCCTCGATGCAGGTCTCGACCTTCGGGATCATGCCGCCCGACACCGTGCCGTCCTTGATCAGCGCCTTGGCCTCGGCGACCGTCAGCTCGTCGATCAGCTTCTTGTCCGTGTCGAGCACGCCCGGCACATCGGTGAGGAACAGAAGACGCGAGGCCTTGCAGGCGCCGGCGATGGCGCCGGCGAAGGTATCGGCATTGATGTTGTAGGTGTGACCATCGCGGCCGGGCGCCACAGGTGCCAGCACCGGGATCATCTCGGAGCGCGCCAGAAGGTCGAGCAGCGTGCGGTCGACCTCGACCGGCTCGCCGACGAAGCCGAGATCGAGCACGCGCTCGATGTTGGAGTCCGGGTCGATCATGGTCTTGCGCGCCTTTTCGGCGAACACCATGTTGCCGTCCTTGCCGCACAGGCCGATCGCCCATTCGCCCTCGGCGTTGATGAGTGCGACGATCTCCTTGTTGATAGAGCCCGCCAGCACCATCTCGACGATCTCGACCGTCTTCTGGTCGGTGACGCGCAGGCCGCCCTCGAATTTGGATTCAATGCCCATCTTGTTGAGCATGGCGCCGATCTGCGGCCCGCCGCCATGGACGACGATCGGGTTGACGCCGGACTGTTTCAACAGCGCGATGTCGCGCGCGAAGGCTTTGCCGAGTTCGCTGTCGCCCATGGCGTGGCCGCCATATTTCACCACCACCGTCTTGTTCTCGTAGCGCTGCATGTAGGGCAGCGCCCGCGACAGCAGGGCGGCCTGCATTTCGGCGGTGGCGGCGATGTCCGTCATCGGCGTGGTTCCCTGGCTTTTGATTTCATGCCTGTCGTTGCCCCAAAACCGCTGCGCATTTTTGGCGACATGCATCAGGTAAAGACGGCGGCGTCTTAGCGGGAATTGACGCGGGCCGCAAACGGCTTTGCTGTCATATTCGGGCGGCTCACGACCTCGTCATCACTTAAGGCACCATAAGCGGCGCCCTGCGGCCAAGCCAACCGGAGATCTTCTCCATCTGCGCGGCCAGGGACAAAAGCGTCTCCTCGTCACCGGGGCGGCCCGCGGCCTGGACGCCGAGCGGCAGGCCGGCTTCGGTGACGTAAACAGGGAGCGCGATGGAAGGCTGGCCGCTGACATTCTGGATCGCCGGCCAGTGAGTGAACCACAGGCTCTTGTCCATCAACTGGCCGAACAGCGGTTCGATCCTGAGCAGCGCCGTGAGGCGAAGCTTGTCGAGCATATTCTCGATGAGCTCGTCGGCACCCTTCGGGTCCATCGCACCGCAAGCGAGCGGCGGGTGGGCGATAACAGGCATCAGCACGGCGTCGTAACGCGCCGTCTCCGCAATCAGTTGCCGCGAGGCGGCATGCAGCCGCTGCAAGCCGGCATAGGTCTCGCCGGCCGAGACCATTTCGCCCAGTCGGCCGAGCACCCGCGTCGCGCGCTCGATGTCGCCGGTGACGGTGCGGCCGACGCGCACCGCCTCGGCCCGCAACATGCCTGCGACAGCCGAGGCAACCGTTCTGCAGAAATCGGCGAAGAAGTCGCGACCGATGGAGGGCAAATCGATTTCCTCGACGCTGTGGCCGCCCTCGCGGGCGAGCGCCACCGCGGTATCGAGCGCTTTCAGCGTCTCGGCCGAAATCGGCAGGCCGAGCGGAGAGTTCCGGTACATTGCGAGCTTGAGCTTGCCGGGATCGCGGGCGGCAGCCGCGGCGAACGCACCCTTCGGCGGCGGCGCGACATAGGGTGCGAGCGGGTCGGGGCCATGGGTGAGGTCAAGCAGCAGGGCGCAATCGCGCACCGAGCGGGTGACGGCATGGTCGACCACCATGCCGTACCAGCTTTCGCTCACCAATGGCGACAGCGGGACGCGGCCGCGCGAGGTCTTGAGACCGACCAGCCCGGTGCAGGCAGAAGGCACGCGGATCGAGCCGCCGCCATCTGAGGCATGCGCCACCGGCACGACGCCGGCGGCGACCAGTGCCGCAGCGCCGCCGGACGAGCCGCCGCTGGTGTGGCCGGTGTTCCAGGGATTGCGGGTGATGCCGAAGGCTTTTGATTCGGTCATCAGCCGCAGCCCGTGTTCGGGCGATGTCGAGGTGACGATGGGTGTCAGTCCGGCGGCGAGATAGCGTTCGGTCAGCACCGAACTGACCTCGGGCATCCAGGCGGGGATGCGGCTGCCGCCATGCGACGGCACGCCCTTGATGGCGATGCCGAGATCCTTGATGGCGAAGGGCACGCCGGCCAGCGGTAGGGAACGATCGATGCCCTTCGCCCGGCTGCGCGCCGCATCGTAGAGTGTCTCGGCCGTGGCATTGATTTCAGGCCGGCTGGCCTCGGCGCGCGCGATCGCCGCGTCGACCAGTTCGACCGGCGAAACCTCGCCCTTGCGCACCAACGTGGCAAGGCCGGTGGCGTCTTCTTCCCACAGCACTCGTTCGACCGACATGCGCGCTCCCCCGATCCAGGCAAGGTAACCAGCGGCCAATCCGTTGGCAATCGAGCGATGGAACGAGTGCGGCGCGGTGCGGAAAGCTTTGGGTGTACGGAAATTTGCGCCGTTGCAAATACATCGCAATCCCCTAATTTGCCGACATGACGCCACAGGAGATCAGCAATCTGATTGTCCGGACTTCGATGAAGGACCGGGCTTCGTTCGATCTGCTGTACCGGCAGACCAGCGCGAAACTTTTCGGTGTTTGCCTTCGTGTATTGAAGGACCGGGGAGATGCCGAAGAGGCGCTTCAGGAGGTCTTCGTCAAGATATGGACGAAGGCGGACCGTTTCGCCGTCTCGGATCTAAGCCCGATTTCCTGGCTGGTGGCCATCGCGCGCAACCATGCGATCGATCGTATCAGGGCGCGGCGGGAACCTGCCGCCTACATCGATGCCGCGCTCGATGTGGCCGATCCGGCGCCGGGACCAGAGGCCATGACCGTGGCAGGTGGCGAGTCCGAGCGCATCCACCATTGTCTCGAGGAATTGGAAAAGGGACGGGCAGCGGCTGTCCGGGGCGCCTATCTGAACGGCGAGAGCTATGCCGAACTGGCGGAGCGTCACGGCGTGCCGCTGAACACGATGCGAACCTGGCTGCGACGCAGCCTGCTGAAGCTCAGAGAGTGTCTGGAAAGATGACGCTGGTGGACGACGACGGACCGGAACGTGGAGGCGACGACCTGTTCGCCGCCGAATACGTTCTTGGCGTCCTGACAGCGGAAGAACGCCAGATTGCGTCCCGCCGCATCGATGGCGACGCCGCATTCGCTCGGCTTGTCGATGCCTGGGAGGCCCATTTTTCGCCCTTGGCCGTCGCCTATCCCGGGACAGAACCTCCGATCAGGGTCAAGGAGGCGATCGATCGCCGGCTGTTCGCCTCGCAGCCTCGCGCCGGCCTATGGTCGAGCCTTGCCTTCTGGCGCGGCCTTGCCGCCGCCGCCATCGCGGCGCTGGCGATCTACATCGCCTTGCCTTTCATCAACCCGCCGCTCCAACAACCACAGCTTGTCGCCTCGCTGGCCGCCGAAGGCAGCGACGTCAGATACCTCGTCGTCTATGACGCGGCGCATCATGAAGTCGGCCTGTCGCACGTTTCCGGTGAGCGGGCCTCCGGCAAGGACTTCGAACTGTGGGTGATCGTGGGCAAGAACGCGCCGGTTTCGATGGGCGTCATCCCGGCCGGGAAGGCTGCGCATGTGGCGGTTTCGCCGGCCGTGCAGCAGAAACTTGCGCAGGGCGCCGTGCTGGCGGTCAGCCTCGAGCCTTCAGGCGGTTCGCCGACCGGCCAGCCGACGGGACCGGTGGTCGCGGCAGGCGACCTGAAGGGCATCTGATGGCTCCCCGCCCGGACCGTCGCCTTACAAAATAGTGAAGTCTATTTTTGCGAAGATAACCGCGGACCAAATTCCCGCGGTTGGATCAGCCTATCCACCGAAATCACTGGACCTCATTCGGAAGAAAAGAATTCTTTCATAGAAAGCGAAACTAAGTTTTTCATGGCCCGTATCTCCTCGCGTTCCCAATGATGGGGAAAACAACCCGAGGAGACTTACATCATGCGTAAACTCGCCACCCTTTTGCTCGCCGGTACGATCGGCCTCTCAGCGCTCGGCACCATCGCCTATGCCGCCAATCCGATGGTCGGGGGCGCACCCATGTACGCCAAGAAGAACATCATCGAGAACGCCGTCAATTCGAAGGACCACACGACGCTGGTCGCTGCCGTCAAGGCAGCGGGCCTGGTCGACACGCTGCAGGGCGCCGGACCCTTTACTGTTTTCGCTCCCACCAACGAGGCCTTTGCAGCGCTTCCGGCCGGCACGGTCGAAACGCTGCTCAAGCCCGAGAACAAGGACAAGCTGACCAAGGTCCTGACGTGCCATGTGATCGCGGCGAAAGCGATGGCCGCCGACGTCGCCAAGATGGCCAAGGCCGATGGCGGCGCGCATGTGGTCAAGACCGCCGGCGGCTGCGAGCTGACGCTCAAGGCCGACAAGGGCAAGGTCACCGTCACGGACGAGAACGGTAACGTCGCCCATGTGACGATTGCCGACGTCAGGCAGTCCAATGGCGTCATCCACGTCATCGACAAGGTTCTTTTGCCGAAGATGTAACGAACGGCTCGCTGCCGGCGAACAGGCAGCAAGGCTCTCCTGCCGGTGCGCGGCTCCGCGTTGCGCCGGCAGGCGTCCGCTACGCACTGTGGCTCCATCCAGGAGGCTGGTGCGGGTAACGTTCGGCCCTCAACGGCTTTTGATTTTCAGCCGAGCGTCGAATGTGGCAAACAGACAGCAGGAGGATAGGCCATGAACCGTCGCGACTTTCTCTTGAGCGGCGCCGCCGCCATCGGCGTAGCCGCCGGCACGGCATCTCTGCTGCGCATGGGCGGATCGCAGGATGCACGTGCGGCGGAGACCTTCGAAGTCACCAAGACCGATGCCGAATGGCGCGCGATCCTGTCTCCCGCGGCCTTCGACGTGCTGCGCAAGGAAGGCACCGAATATCCCGGCACCAGCCCATTGCTCAACGAGCACCGCAAGGGCGTCTTCGCCTGCGCCGGCTGCGACCTGCCGGTTTACTCCTCCGAGACGAAGTTCGATTCCGGCACCGGCTGGCCGAGTTTCTGGCAGGAGATCGCCAACGCCGTCGGCAAGACGCAGGACCGGTCGCTCGGCATGACTCGCACCGAAGTCCACTGCCGCCGCTGCGGCGGCCATCTGGGCCATGTCTTCGACGACGGCCCGCCGCCGACCGGGCTGCGTCACTGCATCAACGGCGTGGCGCTGAGCTTCAAGCCCGCCACAGCCTGAGACCATGCGGCCGCGATATGAAAAAACTCCGGGCTTGCGACCCGGAGTTTTTTAGCGGTCAGTCATTTCGGGCGTGGACTGGAGGAGCTTCCCGAAACGGCTGCCCGTGTTTCCTTGCTTTGTTTCCTTGCTTTCAGCGCGATTCCGGACGCAAATCGTTTCTCCCGGTACTGCCCTGGTGTCAGTGCCCGCCGCCACCACCGCCGGCGGCCGCCGGTTTGCGGATCATCATGGTGAACAGGCCAAGCGTCGCGAACAGCACCGTCAGCATGTAGAACACGTCCATGAAGGACAGCAGCGCCGCCTGCTGCTGGACCATGCCCGACAATTTCGAGATCGCCGCGCTGGCCGCATCCAGGCCGGCGGTCTGCTCGAAATTGAGCGTCATGTTCTGAAGCTTCTGCTGGGCGGCCGCACTTCCCCACTGCACGTGCTCGGAGAGCCTTGCATAGTGGAAGGCGTTGCGGTCGATCAGCACCGTGTTGATCAGGGCGAGGCCGACGGCACCGCCGAGATTACGGGTCAGGTTGAACAGGCCCGATGCATTCTTCAGCCGCTCGGGCGGCAGCGTGCCGAGCGCGATGTTGTTGATCGGCACCATGCACAGCATCATCGAACAGCCGCGCAGGATCTGCGGGATGAGCAGCTCGTAAAAATCCCAGTCGGCGGTCAGATGCGTCATCCACCAGGTTCCGGTGGCAAAGCCGAAGAAGCCGATCATCATCATCAGGCGCGGGTCCATCTTGTTCGACAGGATGCCCGAGACCGGTGCGGTGAAGAACATCGCCAGGCCGCTGACGAACAGCGCCTCGCCGATCATCATGGAATCGTAGCCGCGGATGCGTCCGAGGAACACGGGGTAGAGATAGGTGAGACCGTAAAGCCCGATGCCGATGACGAAGGAGAACAGCGAGCCGAAGGCGAAGTTGATATTGCTGAACGCCTTGAGATCGACGATCGGCTCCTCGGCGGTGAACACCCGCCAGAAGAACAGCACCGCGCCGAAGGTCATGACGACGGCGCAGATGAACACCGCCTGATCCTGCAGCCAATCATTGTTCGGGCCTTCCTCGAGCACATATTCCATGCAGCCGAGGAACGCCGCCATGCCGGCAAGGCCCCACCAGTCGAACTTCGAGAACAGCTTGAGGTTGGGCTTGTCGAAATCGATCAGCGACCAGGCCGCCGTCGTCACCAGGATGCCGGGCACGACATTGACGAGGAACAACCAGTGCCAGGACATTGCGTGGCTGATATAGCCGCCGACGGTCGGACCGATGGTGGGCGCCAGGGTGGCCACCAGGCCGATCATCGGCGACACGACGGCACGGCGCGACGGCGGGAAGATGGTGAAGGCGGCCGCGAAGACGCTGGGGATCATGCCGCCGCCGATAAAACCCTGGATGGCGCGGTAAACGATCATCTGGTCGATGTTGGTGGCGGTCGCGGCGAGCGCGCTTGCGGCGGTAAAACCCGCCGCCGAAATTGTGAACAGAACACGCGTCGACAGCATCCGGCTGAGAAAGCCGGACAGGGGGATCATGACCACCTCGGCGATCAGATAGGCCGTCTGCACCCAAGGGATCTCGTCGGAACTGGCGCTCAGGCCAGCCTGGATCTCGGCCAGCGAGGCCGAGACGATCTGGATGTCCAGGATGGCCATGAACATGCCGAACACCATCGCCAGGAAGGCTATGACGCGCCGCGTCGAGATGGTGTCAGGCACTGCCGGCCTCGCCGGCGGCGCTCCTGCGGTCAGGGTTGCGGTGGCCATGGCGTTGCTCCCCGGAGCGCGCTCAGTTGATCGCGGCCGGCGCGGTGCGGCTGTCGACGGCGACAACGACGCTTAAGCCGGCGCGCAGCCTGCCGCTCTTCAGGGCATCGGCCGGCACGTCGATGCGGACCGGGACGCGCTGCACCACTTTGGTGAAGTTGCCGGTGGCGTTTTCCGGCGGCAGCAGCGAGAACACGGCACCCGAGGCCGGCGCCAGCGAGGAGACGGTGCCCTCGATGCGCTCGCCGTCGATGGCATCGACCGAAATCCTGACCTTTTCGCCGGGCACCAGCCGGGCAAGCTGGGTCTCCTTGAAGTTGGCGACGATGTAGAGCTTGTTCATCGGGACGATGACGGCGAGCTTCTGGCCGGGGCTCACGAGGTCGCCCTGCTCGACGGAACGGTTGCCGACGACGCCGTCATAGGGCGCCTTGAGCACAGTGAAGGAAAGGTCGCGCGCGGCCTTGTCGCGGCTGAGCTGCAAGGATGCCAGCGTGCTTGCCGATTCAGCACGCTGCGCCTCCAGCACGCCGATATTGGCCTGTGCTGCGGCGATCTGCGCGTCGGCGCCGACGAGAGCGGCGTTGGCCTGGTCGAGCGCCGTCTGGGCGTCGTCGAGTTGCGCCTGCGTACCGACATGGGTCTTGAGCAGTTGCGCGGCGCGCTGCTGGGCGCGCGCGGCATTGGCCGCCGCGGCCTGGTCGGCGGTCTTGGCGGCCTGCGCCTGCTGCAAGGAGGCCTGCGCCGCCTTGGTCTGCGCATCGATGCGATCGAGCGTCCTGGCCAGCGTGGCGATCTGCGCCTCGGCCTGGGCGACCGCTATTTTGTAATCACCGTCATCGACCGTCAGCAGGGGATCGCCGGCCTTGACCTGCTGGTTCTCGCTGACCTTGACCTGATCGACATAGCCGGAGATCTTGGGCGAAATGAAAGCCATGTCGGCCTGGACATAGGCGTCGTCGGTCGAAATCATGAAACGGCCGGTGGTCCAGTAATCGTAGCCGTACCAGGCGCCGGCGCCGAGCAGTGCGACGCCGATGATCGGCAGCAGGAAAGAGCGCACGGAACGCTTCTTCTTCGCCGGAGTTTCCGCCAGAGGCGGCGCGGCGACTGGGTGGACGGGAACTTCCGGTGCTTCCGTCGCCGGGGCGACCTTGGCGTTGGGGAAAGGACGGACTTCGGCGGTGGACGGCGCGTTCGAGGACATGACATCTCTCTAAGTTATAATACTGAACCGTTCGGTTCGATCCGGCCGTTGACATAGCGCCTAAAGAGGACCATATCAAGAGGCAATCGAACCGCTTGGTTCGAATTATTTTCGAGGTGTGACTTTAATGGCCGACACAACGCCCGACGTCGAAAACGACAATTGCGGCGACCTGCTGGACGGCTTGCGCCGCGGCCGCCCGGCAGCCGGACAGGATCCGGTCAAGCGCAGCCAGATCATCGATGGCGCCCGCCGGGTCTTTATCGACAAGGGCTTTGAGGCGGCCTCGATGAACGACATCACGCGGGAAGCCGGCGTTTCGAAAGGCACCATCTATGTCTACTTCGCCAACAAGGAAGAGCTGTTCGAGGCGCTGATCGAGGAAGAGCGCGGCACGATCTTCAAGAACATGTATGACGTGCTCGACCGTGCCGACGACCTGCGCGAGACGCTGGTGAAATTCGGCAAGGTCCTGTCCATGAAGATCACCTCGGCCAAGGTCATCCAGGCCCAGCGCACGGTGATCGGCGCCTCCGACAGGATACCCGACATGGGCGCGCGGTTTTACGAACGCGGCCCCAAACGCGGCCACGACAAGGTCGTGACCTTCCTCAATGCCGCCATCGACCGTGGCCTGCTCAAGATCGACGATGTCGACCTTGCCGCCTATCAGTTCACAGAACTCTGCCTGGCCGGTCTTTTCCGGCAGTGCATCTTCGCCTATCGCGCCAAGGCTCCGAACCAGGACGAAATCGACCATATCGTCAGGTCGGGCGTCGACATGTTCCTGAAGGCCTATGGCACCGAAATGCTTGCCGCGGAGGAAAGCCACAAGATGATCGCCCTGGAGGCGAAGGCTTAACCCGGCTTTTTGTGCCGCTAGCCGCCATTGGCCGCGAGCACGATCGCGGCGCGCAGTTCCTCCAGGCCCTCGGCCTTTTCCGATGACGTCGCCAGCACGAAAGGAAACGCCGCCGGTCGCTTCTTGATCTTGGCAAGCGTCTCCTCAATCAGCCGCGGAACGCCGGCGGCCTTGATCTTGTCGGTCTTGGTCAGCACGACCTGGTACGAAACCGCCGCCTTGTCGAGCAGCGACAGCACCTCGTCGTCCTTGGCCTTGATGCCGTGGCGGGCGTCGATCAGCACATAAACCCGCTTCAGCGTGACACGGCCCTTGAGATAGTCGAAGACCAGCTTCGTCCAATCGTCGACCTTTTCCTTGGGCGCGGTGGCATAGCCGTAGCCCGGCATGTCGACCAGCGCCATTGGCGGCAGGTCGGCGCCCTCCCCCGAAAATCCGTCCGGCACGAAATAATTGAGTTCCTGCGTGCGCCCCGGCGTGTTGGAGGTGCGCGCCAGGCCCTTCTGGTTGACCAGAGCGTTGATCAGCGACGACTTGCCGACGTTGGAGCGGCCGGCAAAGGCGATTTCCGGCGGCCCTTCCGGCGGCAGGAACTTCATGGCGGGCACGCCGCGGATGAAGATCCACCCGCGGGTAAACAGGTCCGTGCCGATCGTGGTGCTGTATTGAGCGTTCAAGCTGCTGTCTCCAGAAGAGAAATATCGGCGCCCCTGATGGCATCGAGGTTGCGGCTGATCTTGTCCACCGGCCAGTCCCACCAGGCCACCGCCAGCAGCCGCCGGACCGTCCTGTCGTCGAAACGCATCTTGACGACCTTGGCCGCGTTGCCGGCGACGATGGCATAGGGACGCACGTCGTGCGTGACCACGGACTTCGCCGCGACGATGGCGCCATGGCCGATTTGCACCCCCGGCAGGATCACTGCCTCCATGCCGATCCAGACATCGTTGCCGACCACCGTGTCGCCGCGCACCTCCTTCGACCATGTGGCGGGGTCGAAACCCTTTTCCCAGCCATGGCCGAAAATGTTGAACGGATAGGTCGAAAAACCGGACATGGCGTGGTTGGCGCCGTTCATGATGAAGCGGGCACCTTCGGCGATGGCGCAGAACTTACCGATGATCAGCCTGTCGCCGATGAAGGAATAGTGGTGCAGTACGCATTTCTCGGCGAATTTATCCGGCCCTTCCGGATCGTCATAATAGGTGAAGTCGCCGATCTCGATGTTGGGCGCGCTCACCAGTGCCTTGAGGAAGCCGACGCGCGTGTGCATCGGGATCGGGTGCTTGATGTCGGGATTGGGTCCGGTCATGGCGGTTCGTCCGGGAATTGGCTGGCGGACGCGTCCCGCGTCGGCGCACACCTCGTCAAAGTAGCGTAATCCGCCGTATAGCACCAATCGCCCCGGGAGCGAGTCTTCGATGGTGGACAAGCGCATTTGCCGGATCGGACGGTGCCGCGCGTTTGCAGTTTCGCCCATCGCGGGCGGACGTGGACCGATGCCGGCGCACAAGAAAAAGCCCGGGCGACCGGGCTTTTTAGCGAAGAATGAGGCTTTATTCCGCCGGAGAGGGCTTCTTGCGGAACAGCGCCACCAGATTGTCCCACAGTTCGATCTTGGCGCCCTGGCGCTTCATGATCACGCCTTGCTGGAGGATCGACAGCGTGTTGTTCCAGGCCCAGTAGATGACAAGCCCGGCCGGGAAACCAGCCATCATGAAGGTGAAGATGACGGGCATCCAGGTGAAGATCGCGGCCTGCGTCGGATCCGGCGGCGTCGGGTTCATGCGCATCTGCAGGAACATGGTGACGCCCATGATCAGCGGCCAGACGCCGATCATCAGCATGTGCGGAAGCGTGATCGGAACAAGGCCGAACAGGTTGAAGATCGAGGTCGGATCGGGCGCGGCCAGATCCTGGATCCAGCCGAAGAACGGCGCATGGCGCATCTCGATGGTGATGTAGAGCACCTTGTAGAGCGAGAAGAAGACCGGGATCTGCAATGCCACCGGCCAGCAGCCGGCGAGCGGATTGATCTTCTCGGTCTTGTACAGCTCCATCATCGCCTGCTGCTGCTTCATCTTGTCGTCCGCGTATTTCTCGCGGATCTCGAGCATCTTGGGCTGCACCTTCTTCATGTTCGCCATCGACGCGTAGGACTTGTTGGCGAGCGGGAAGAAGATGGCCTTGACGATGACGGTGGTGGCGAGGATCGCCAGGCCGAAATTGCCGAGGAATTTGTAGAGCGTGTCGATCAGCCAGAACATCGGCTTGGTGATGAAGTGGAACCAACCCCAGTCGATCAGCAGGTCGAACCGCTTGATGTGGCGGTCTTCGGCATAGGCATTGATCTTGGCGACTTCCTTGGCGCCGGCAAAGACCTCGGTCTCGACGGTTGCCGACTGGCCGGCCTCGACATTGATCGGGTCGGTGAGGAAGTCGGACTGGTAGCGGTGGCGGCCGTCCACGAAATAGCCGAAGCGCGGCTGGAACGGCTGCTTCTCGCTCGGAACCACCGTCACCGCCCAATATTTGTCGGTGATGCCAAGCCAGCCGTCCGTCGACTTGCCCGGCTTGACTTCCTTGTCCTTCTCGATGGACGCGTATTTGTGTTCCTGCAGGCCTTCCGCACCGGTGAAGCCGATCAGGCCTTCATGCAGCACGTAGGTGCTGGCGACTGCCGGCTTGTCGTAGCGCGTGACGCGGCCGTAATTCGATAGCGTAACCGGGGCCGAACCCGAATTGCGCACCTCGTCGGAAACAGTGAACATGTAGTCGCTGTCCACAGAGAAGGTGCGCTTGAAGGTCAGCCCCTTGTCACTGGTGTAAGTCAGCGTCACCGGCGTCGACGGGGTCAGCGTCGGATTGCCTTCGACGTTCCACACCGTATTCGCGCCCGGTACCGTGCCCGTCTTGTCGTTGCCGACAAAGCCGATCTCGGCGAAGTAGCCGCTGGGCAACTCCGAAGGGTTGAGCAGTTCGATCTTGGGCGAATTCTTGTCGACGGTTTCGGTGTAGTGCTTGAGCTTGAGGTCGTCGAGACGGGCGCCGGTCAGGTTGATTGAGCCTTCCAGGCTCGGCGTGTCGATCTTGACGCGCTTCGAAGCCGCCAGCGCCTGGTCGCGGCTGGCCGCGGTGACGGTGTCGCCGCCGGGCGCGTTGGGGATGGCACCGGGAGCGGTGCCGGCCGGCGCTGGCGTTGCCGCGCCCGGATTGGCTGTCTCCGCCGCCTTCTTCTGCTCTTCCACGCGCTGCTGCTCGACGCGCGCCGCCTCGCGCTGCTGTTCGACGCGCGGGTTCATGTAGAAAACCTGCCACAGGGTCAGGATCAGCACCGATAGCGCGATGGTGATGAAGAAGTTTCGGTTGTTTTCCATCGAGAGCCCTTGGCCTATCGTGTTCCGCGAAGTCGGCGGGAGAGTTCGGCCTTCAACTGGCCGAACGGGGCGCGGAGCGCATCATCGCGCCCGACGATGACATAATCATTGCCGGGCATCATGTCATCGGCCGCATGGGTGCGCACGGCCTCTTTCAGCCGCCGCCGGACGCGGTTACGCACGACCGCGTTGCCGACCTTCTTGGTGACGGTGTAGCCGACGCGCGGCGCGCCGCCGTCGCCGCGGTCGAGGACCTCGACGAGGAAAAACGGCCCGCGACGTTTTTCACCACGGCGGACGGCCAGGAATTCCGCGCGTTTCAGAAGCCGCTTGGGATTTTGTCCCACTGGCTTGCCGGTTGCGGGCAACGATCTTGTCTCGCTCAGGCGCTGAGCCGCTTGCGGCCGCGGTTGCGGCGAGCTGCGACGACGCCGCGACCACCCTTGGTGGCCATGCGGGCACGGAAACCGTGCCGGCGTTTGCGGACGAGTTTGGACGGTTGGTAGGTACGCTTCATTTGTTTTAATACCGCGGGGTGCGGCCCTTCTTGATTCTGTCACTCTGTAACAGGAGCTTTGCCGGGCCGGCTTTGGCGCGATCGAAACCGCGCCGGGACGAATGGCCCGAGCATGAGCGGGCTTATAGAAAGAAGGGTTTTGGAAGTCAATCCGGTGCCGGGCCGGTGCCGGGCCGGTGTCGCCGGGCCCGGGATGCGCACTTTCGGCGGCAATTATATCTCTCCGACCAAGGGGGAAATTGGCAAAAAAGCCGCAATCGCCTAATCTGGGCTGATCAAGCGATTGTGAAGACAGGACCGCATGAGCGAAACCACGCACGCCGAGGAAGGGACAGGACCAGCGCCAGCCGCCGTCCGCAGCGTACCCTTGTCGCGCGGCCTGTCGACAAAACTGCTGCTGTTGACCATCGTCTTCGTGCTTTTGGCCGAGGTGCTCATCTTCCTGCCCTGGATCGCCAGCTACCGGCTGGCCTGGCTCAAGGAGCGGCTGAGTACCGCCGCGGCCGTATCGATCGTGCTGGTGCAGGGCGAACCGACCTCGCTGTCGCGCACGGCGCAGAACGACGTGCTTATGGCGATCGGCGCCAAGGCGATCGCGGTGCGCGACGGCGGCGTGTCGCGGCTGCTTGTGGTGGCCGATATGCCGCCGCAGGTCGACGAGCACATCGACCTCGCCAGCGTCGGCATGGTCAAGGGCATGACCGGCGCGCTCGACACGCTGTTTTTCGGCGGCAACCGGATGCTGCGCGTCTTCGGGCCGGTCGGCGACAGCGACAAGGAGTTCGAGCTGATCATGCCGGACTACAGCCTGCGCAAGGCGATGCTTATCTATTCGCGCAACGTCGCCTTCGTCTCGCTGCTGATCTCGCTGTTCACGGCCATGCTGGTCTATGCCGCGATCGACCTGATCATGATCGGACCGATCCGCAACATGACGCGCTCCATGCTGTCCTTCTCGCAGGCCCCCGACGACCCCAGCCGGATCATTCATCCCGCCGCTCGCGCCGATGAGATCGGGGTGGCCGAGCGCGAGCTGTCGCAGATGCAGGAGCGGCTGCAGAAGATGCTGACCGAGCAGAAGCACCTGGCCGACCTCGGCCTCGCCGTGTCGAAGATCAACCACGACATGCGCAACATCCTGGCCTCGGCGCAGCTAATTTCGGACCGCCTGCGCCAGGTCAAGGATCCGACCGTGCAGGCCTTCGCGCCGAAGCTCCTGCGTGCGCTCGACCGTGCGGTCTCCTACTCGGAAGGCGTGCTTCATTACGGCCGTACGCAGGAGCCGCCGCCTTCGCGCCGGCGCGTGCGGCTGCGCCAGCTGGTCGAGGACGTGCACGGCCTGCTCGACATCGAGGAAGGCATCGAGTTCATCAACGCGGTCGAAAAGGCGTTCGAGGTGGACGCCGATTCCGACCAGTTGTTCCGCGTGCTCACCAATCTGTGCCGCAACGCCGTGCAGGCGATGGCGGCGGACACGGAGAGCGCCGTGGTGCGCCGGCTGGCGGTTTCGGCCGAGCGCATGGGCAGCGTCAGCCGCATCGTCGTGACCGACACCGGTCCCGGCCTTCCGCCGAAGGCGCGCGAGAACCTGTTCGCGGCGTTCCGCGGCTCTGCGCGCAGCGGCGGCACCGGGCTTGGTCTGGCGATCGCGCATGAACTGATCCGCGCGCATGGCGGCACGGTGGAGCTGGTCGAATCGATCGGCGGGCGCACCACCTTCGCCGTCACCATTCCCGACCAGCCGGTGCGGCTCGACCAGGCCCGCAACGGGCTGCGCCGCCCGGCCTGACAGGCTTGGGCGCTGTTTCGCCCGCAAACCGGTCCGGCCCCCTTCGCCCTGAATGCCGCTTCGAACAACCCGATTTCCGGCCGGATCCAGCGGATGACGCATCGACGACAAAACTTTTGCCGGATCGGCTTGCTTTTCGCGAATTCAGTCGCTAGGGAACTGCACACATTCGCGGCCGGTCCTCGAGGATCGGATCGCGGGGTCATGGAAAGCATGACCTGATGCGCGCCCGTAGCTCAGCTGGATAGAGCACCAGACTACGAATCTGGGGGTCAGGAGTTCGAATCTCTTCGGGCGCGCCATTTTATCCTATTGAAATCAATAGACTTCCAGGCGTTTCCAGCGCGACGCCACTGGCTTGATTTTCGGAATTCAGCCGGTTTTGGCAAGACGGCGGCAGCCGGTGCCAAAATCGCACTATGGGCTAAAGTGCCCTACTTGGAACGGCACAGTCTCTGCCAAGCATTCGAAATTTGCTGAGTTTCCTGGCGGTGCACGTGACAGACTCACATTCCGGGGCCGCGCTGGCGTAGTTCGGGATTGAAATCATTGTAGTTCTTCTTTCCGATCTTTCAGTGCGCGCCACCCGCCTCGATATGGCCCGGGTTGCGCAACAGCAGCGTGGCGAAGAACGCGACGACAAGGGCTGCTCCGAGCAGATGGAACGCGTCGCTGAAAGCCATGATGAAAGCCTGCTTGCGCACCATCTGTCCGATGGCGATGACGGCCTTGTGCATCGCGGCTGCGCGATCGCCGGCGCCATGCGCCAGGAAGTACCGGGTCAGATGCTCGATGCGCGCGCGAGTGCTCTCTTCGAACAGCGACACCGACCGCACCAGCACGTTGGAGTGGAACTGCTCGCGCTTGGTCAGAAAAGTCTGCAGCATGGCGATCCCGACGGCGCCGCCGAGATTCCGGATCATGTTGAACAATGCGGAGGCAGAGCCGGCATTCTCCTGCTGGATGCCGGCCGTAGCGACCGCAGCCAGGGGTACCATGACCAGCGCCTGACCGACGGCTCGGACGACATTCGGCCAAAAGAACTGCTCCGACGCGTAGGCCGCCGTCATTTCGATGTTCATGAAATTGCTCGCCGCGAACAGCGCAAAGCCGAAGGCAACGATAATGCGCATGTCGAAACGCTTCATCAACTGCGGCACCAGCGGGATCAGCACCAGTTGCGGCAGGCCTGTCCAGGCCAGCACCATGCCGATCTGCTGAGCGTTGTAACCCTGGATGCGCGCGAGATAGACGGGCAGGATGAACACCGCCCCGTAGAGCGCAATTCCGAGCAGGAAGCTGGCCAGGATGGAGAACCCGAAATTCCAGCGGGCGAACAGTCTGAGGTTAAGCAAGGGCCTTTCGCTTCTCAACTCGATCCACAGGAAAAGCGAGAGGCCGACGAGGGCGATCAAGGACAGCCGCACGATGAACGGCGAGCCGAACCAATCGTCCTTGTTGCCCTCCTCGAGCACGGTCTGCAAGGCGCCGAGCCCGATCGCCATGGTGATGATCCCGGCCCAGTCGCCCTGGCGCAGCAGCGAAAGCTGCATCGGCGCCCTTTCGAGCGACATCCACAGCATGCCGACCATCAGCGCGCCGGGGACCAAGTTGACATAGAAGATGAACTGCCAGCCCCAGTTCTCGGTGAGATAGCCACCGATTGTCGGTCCGATGGCCGGTGCGAAGGTCGCCGACAGCGCGAACAGGGCGAATCCGATCGGCTGCTTCGCCTTGGGCAGGAGGGTTATGGTGATGGTGAAGGCGACCGGGATCAGCACGCCGCCGCAAAAGCCCTGCAAAGCACGCAGAACAATCATCTGCTGAAGGTTTTGCGCGAAGGCGCAGGCAACAGAGAAGGCGAGAAACAGGATTGCATTGGCCAGAAGATAGACGCGGATGGAAAAGACCCGCGACAGCCAGCCGGTGAGAGGAATGACGACGATCTCGGCCACCAGGTAGGCGGTCGATATCCAGCCGCCGTCGTCGATGCCGGCGCCGATGGCGCCCTGAATGTCGGCGAGGGATGCGTTGACGATCTGGATGTTGAGGACCGCCATGAAGGCGCCGAGCGTCGAGCCAATGACGGCGATCCAGGTCTTGAGCGAGGCGGAAGAGGCATCGGTCGGCGCCAGGCTCGATGCTTTGGCTGCCATCGGCGCAGGCGTGGGGTTGGTGGTGAGGGTTGCGGGCACGGCTGAATTCCTTGTTTGACGAAGCGCGCGTGAGACATTGGCGCGGCTGCCAGCATGCGAGGTCCCGGAGAACCTCGCGCAGCCGCTACGAGTTACCAGCCGGCGATGATCCGGCGGCCGCTGTCCGGTTCACCCCGTTCGGCCAGGATGGTTGCCTTCGTGTCGATCGTCGGTTCGGCCGACATGCCGGCGCGCAGCTTGCCGGCGAGCCTGCCGTCGTTGATCGCGATCTTCACCGGGATGCGCTGCACGATCTTGGTGAAATTGCCGGTGGCGTTATCCGGGGGCAGCAGCGCGAACTCGAGACCGCTGGCCGGCGACACACTGTCGACGCGGCCCTTGAGTGCCACGCCGGGAAAGCCGTCGACGGCGATCTCGACCGGCTGTCCGCTCTGCACATGGGTGAGCTGTGTTTCCTTGAAATTGGCTACGACATAGACCGCATTCAGCGGCACCACCGCCATGAGCAGCGTGCCGGCCTGCACATACTGGCCGACGCGAAGCGAACGGGCCCCGACGGTGCCGTCGACGGGTGCCGTGATCGTGGTGTAGGAGAGATTGAGTTTCGCCTGACGCAGGGCGGCCTGGCTGCTGTCGCGCTCGGCCTCCGCCTTGCCGCGCTCAGTCGTGAGCACGTCGATTGCTTTGCGGGCAGCAACCAGTGCGGCGCGATCCCTCTGCAGTTGGGCTTCGTTTTCGCCAAGGGACGCCGCGGCCTGCTGGGCGCGTTGGCTGGTGCCGTAGCCGCTTTTCAGCAAGGTTTTATAGCGATCACCCTCCTGCTGCGCGAATTTGAGCTTCGCCTCGGTTGCGGCGACGTTGGCCTTTTGCTGTTCGACCACCGAATGCTGCAGGCCGATCTGGGCGTCGAGGTGATGCAGCGTCGCTTCGGCTGCTTCGACATTGGCTTGCGCTTGGTCGAGCGCGGTCCTGAAGTCGCGGTCGTCGATGCGGGCCAGAACCTGGCCCGCCTTGACGTGAGTGTTGTCCTCGACCAGCACCTCGGCGATGTGGCCCGAGATCCTCGGCGCGACAGTCGTATAGTCGGCCTTGACATAGGCATCGTCGGTCGATTGCAGATACTGCCCGACCGTCCAATAGTCATAGCCGTAGAGCGCAGCCGCGGTCAGGCCGGCCACCAGACCCAACCCGACAACGGTGCGTTTGATCATCGTCTTGCGGGACCGCCGCGCGGGTTTTACCTCAACCGGGTATTCCAAGGTGGCGGGGTTGACGCTTACGGTCATCGTAATCTCCTCTCACAGTCGGGCCGAGTGGCCGATTGGTGCAAGGACGATGCAACGGCAATCTTGATGTGATAATCGAGGAAAGAACGGAAGGATCATCCATTAAGAGCGGATAATCGAAATGGACAGGCTCACGAGCTTGACGGTGTTTGGCCGCGTTGTGGAATGCGGAGGCTTTTCCGCGGCGGCCCGACGCCTCAACATGTCGACGACGATGGTCAGCAACCACGTCCAGGCGCTGGAGGACAGGCTCGGCGTTCGGCTTCTCAATCGCACCACCCGCAAGGTGAGCCTGACCGAGATCGGCCAGGCTTACTATCAGCGTTCCTCGCAGATCCTCGCCGATCTGGAGGAGGCGGACCGCGTCGCGGGAGCACTTCAGGCGACGCCGCAAGGCACGCTTCGCCTTCATTCCAGCATGAGCGTCATCCGTTTTCTGGCGCCGATCGTTTCCGAATTCGTCAACCTTTATCCGGCTGTTTCGGTCGATCTCACCGTCGGCGAAAGAATGGTCGACATGGTGGAGGAGGGCTTCGACCTTGACGTGCGTTCGCTGCCGCTTCCCGATTCAAGCCTGATCGTCCGGCGGCTGACCTCATGGCGCAACATCGTCTGCGGTTCGCCCGGCTATTTCGAACGCCATGGAACACCGCGTCGGCCCGATGACCTCGCACGCCACAATTGCATGCGCCATGCGTCATATCCTTTCGGTAACGAGTGGCGTTTCGAGGACCCCGACGGCGAGCCCGTTTCCGTCCGCGTCGATGGCAACTTATTGACCAACAGCCAGGAGACGCTCAGACGCCTTGCTCTCGACGGCCGCGGTCTGTTCATACCGCCGCCCTTCCTCGTGGCCGACGACCTGAGCGCCGGGCGCCTTGTCCGGGTGCTGGAGGAATATTCAGGAGTCGAGTTCGCGATCAACGCGTTCTATCCGCATCGTCACCATGTCTCGGCCAAGGTCAGGACTTTCATCGATCTGTTGGCCGAGCGCTTTGCCGAACACCGCAGATGGATGGAATTGAAGTACTGAACAGCAGTCCACCGTCCGCGCCGGAAAGTCGGCGGGCTGATGTCCCTTCTGATCTTCTGGCCGGCCACATGCGGGCAAGGGCCGGAGCGATTGCCAGCACCGACATGGCAAAATCCTCGATCCGGGAGGGGTCAGCGCTGAGGCAGCGCACCCGCTCATGATCCTATTATCCGCTCTTGGCGGATGATCCTTCCCAATCTTCGATGATTATCATGAGTGGGCCCAAGATGCATCGTCTTGGCGAACAGGCAAGGACCTGTTCTTGAACCCAAGTCCAGAACTCAACCTTAGGAGATTTCCATGAAAAAGATCGCTCTTGCCACCGCCGCGTTCCTGGCCATCACTGGCGCCGCACTCGCCGAGAACCCGAATGTCGGCGGTTCCGACATCAATGCGATTGCCCGGGAACAGCTCGACAACACCCACACGTCCTCGATCGCGCATAGTGCAGCCTACGAACTGCTCAATGCGGGCTCCAATGCGGCCATCGCGCAGGATCAGGCGGTCGAGCGTCGCCGGGACCTTTTCGGCAACCGTTAGACACCGGCTCCGGCCGCCGAACCCCCAAAGCAGCGGGCTCATTCGCCGCCTTCGCCTCGGGGTTCGACCGGTCGCGAAAAAAGGAGAAATGCGATGGACGCAGTCGTCAACGGCGCCGCCTTGGAGCGGGCCGAAACAAGGAGTGCACCGCGGCGGCGTGGAGTCGAGGCTCTACAGATTCTGATGGCGCGCGTCGCGGCGATCTTGGTCTGGGTCGAAGCCGGTATGGAAAGGCGCCGGAGCCGCCGCATGCTGATGGAACTCACGGACTCGCAATTGCAAGACATCGGTCTTTCTCGCGCCGACGTTGCCGGCCGAGACTGGAAAACCGATCCTTTCCGCCCTGTTCCAGCCGATGGTCGCTAAATAACCATGACAGGCATCAAGCACCCACCGGGACAAACCGGAAAGCCTTACCTTCATCAACAGGAGAAAGAACATGCAGTTCATGGTCTTGACACGTCGGCGGACGGAAAGCTTCAACGACGCGGACTACACGCCCGAGAGACTGGAAGCCGAAGCCGAAGGCGTTCGCCGACTTTTCATGGCGAGCACCGTGCGACAAATCTGGAACCGCGGCGACATGGGCGGCGCTTGTCTTCTCATGGAGGCCGAAACGGAGGAAGAGGTTCGCTCGGTGCTCGATGCCCTTCCGCTGTTCAAAAGCGGCATGCAGGAAACGGCCTCCATTGTTCCGCTACGGCCATATAGAGGCTTTGGGCCGCGGCAATAGAAGATGTCACAAGGCATTCATGGCATATGGGACCTCGGCCAAGCGATCCCTGGCTCCGCAGAGCTTCATTCCCCGCGCGTGCCTGGGAAAAGAACCGTCAGTCTTTGCTCGGCCGCCGCCCAAGCCCGCAGGTGGTAGCTGCGCAGCACGAACACGCTTGCAGCGAAGGCGAGCATCCCGGCTGCCACACCGAGAGCCATTCCGGCGCCGGCTGCCGCTGTGGCGGCTATGCCCGTAAAGACACCTGCGATGGCGCTGCTGATCACGCTCACCATTCCGGCCGTGGTCATGAAATACTGCAACGGCGATGGGCTGAGCCCCTTGTCCACGAGCACCGCCGAGCGATCGTCATGCGTGGAATGAACGAGGTAGCTTTGCATGGCGGGCGCGACTTCGACGTAGTAGTGCCGGATCCGCGCCATTCCACGGGCGTGCACCATGTCCTCGATGGCGACCTGCACGGCGCGGACGAAGGTGACCAGGCCGATGAAGAAAACGCAGGGCAGCAAGATCAGGCTGAACAGCACGAACGGCGTACCCATTTTCGTGACTTGCGCGACGAATGACAGCGCGATCGCCGCGCTTGAGACCGACGTGAGGAACAGATTGGCGCGCTGATTTGCCTCCTGAATCGTGGCCGCGCGGGCGGTCTGCAGCACAAAGTGCTCGGTTGTCATGCACTGCAGGACTACCTGCGCGTCGTTGCCTTCTTCGGCCATCCCATCGTCCTCCGGTCGGCTCGACCACAACGCCGCCGAAATCGCTCAGGATCGGCAAGCCACTTTCAGTCGCGCATATCCCATGCGGGCCCGGCGGCCTTCCGTAGCCGCCCATGGGATCACGCCGGCCCGAGGGGTTGGTCATTCCACGCGCTCGAACACATCCAGGCTGGTCCCGAAGGCGCGCCATGCCCCAACTCTGACCATCCTGGCAGGCGCCCCTTCCGCCGATGCGGTAAGGGTCTGCCCTGCAACGGTATGCCAAAGCATCTCGAGCTTACTTTCCCTCAGAATACCGGTGTAGCTCACGGCCGCAGGCCCGGCCTTGCCCTGTCCCGCAGCCGTGAAGCCGATTACGTCGCCGCAAGCAGCGCCATGGATCGAAAGTTCCTGACCAAAGAAACTGCTGTCTTCCAACGCCGTCCTGAACATGCCGCGGATGACGCCTTCCGCATCGTCCTCGATGATGACGGTCGAGCCGTATTGGTTTCGCCAAGTCCCGATCCAATCTGGCATGGTGCACTCCACGAGCGGTTCGGGATCAACGTGCAGGGCCCGCCCGTGTTCCGAGGCTGCCTGCGTCGCTGGGCGTCGAGGCCAACTCTCGGCAACGGTCACCGGGCCATGTGCGGCTCTGATGCCGCAACAGCGCCAATTCCGGCTCCCGCGTCAGCTGACGTCGATGACGACCATCAGCCCGCCGCCGCCCTTTTGCTCAACATTGTTGTTCGTCGTGTGGTGCGGAATGTGGCAGTGGATGAGCCATTTGCCGGGTCGCCGCGCCGTCCAGACGACATCATAGCGCTGGCCCGGACCGACATTGATGGTGTCGGCGAGGAAGCGGGCCGAAGGGGGAATGGTCTCGCCGTCGCGCGCGACGACCTCGAATGGTCCGCCATGAATGTGCATCGGATGGATGAAGCCGTTGTTGGTGCCGATGAAGCGAACCTTCAGGGTCTCGCCGACCTTCATGCGGATCGTCTCGGTGGAGGGATAGGCCTTGCCGTTGATGGTGAAGAAGTTCGGCATGCCGCCGTCCATCGGCATCGAGGGATAGGTCAGCCCCTCTCGCACCAGCCATTCCTGCAACTCGATGACGTAGTCATGGTCGGCGGCGACCTCATCGGCGGGGTTGGCGGGATCGATGATCAGGGCGCCATAGAGGCCGAGTGCCTGGGTGCGGTCGGGCTTGGCGTGCGGATGGTAGAAATAGGTGCCGTGCTGGGTGGCCGTGAATTCGTAAGAATAGGTCTGCCCCGGCTCGATCGGGGCCTGCGTGATCTCGGCCGGCCCGTCCATCTGGTTGGGCAGGATCAGGCCATGCCAGTGCACGGTCGTTTCCTCAGGCAGATCGTTTGTCACGTTGACCCTGATGCGGTCACCCTGCCGGATGTGGATGCGCGGGCCGGGAATCTGGCCGTTATAGGCATAGGCATCGACCGCGACGTCCGGCAGGATCTGCCAGCGGATCACCGAGGGCTTCAGCTCGAACACCTTCACGCCGTTCTCCATTCGGAACGGCAGATCCTGGTCGCCCTTGGTGGCGAGGTCGTATGAAGCGGTGACGAGGCGCGGATCGGCCGCCGCCATGTCGCGCATGGCGTCGGCCGGGGTGTCGCGGTCCATGATCATGCCCTGCGGCATGATCACCCCGCCGACGTCGCGGGCCGAAAGCCTGAGGTTCAGCCAGTTCGCCGGAGCGGCCATGCCAACACCAAGCGCAATCAGCGACACCACGCCGAGCGCGGCGATCTGCGGCGTGGTCGCGTCCGACCGCGTCTGATGGCCGCCCTTGCTTTTGTGGGAACCCGTGTCGTGGCCATGCTCGCGATGACCATGGCCACCGGCCTGCCGCATTTGCGTCTGCGCATGCTGCCTCCTGGCAGCGGGCTCCTGGTTGTCTTTCCCGGCCTCCGGCGGGCGCTCGGTCATCAGGCCGTGCTTCAACTCGCGCGCAACCAGCCAGACATTGGCGGGGTAGGCAAGCGCGAAACCGGCGATGACGCCGAGCGACATCACGCCCCAGAACAGCAGCTCGGTCGGCTCCATGGCGCGCATGTCGCGGCCCATCATCAGGAAGCTCATGACCGGCGCCATGCCGGCCATCATGAAGTTCATCGAAATGAACTCGGGCAGGAAGCTCTTGCGCACGTTTTCCCAATAGCTGCCGCCCATCATCGATTTCATGAACAGCGACTGGAAGATGAAAAGGCCGAACGCGAAGCCGGCGAGATACTCGACGATGAGATCGAGCCACATCGGCAGGCCGAGCGTGGCGGTGACGACCGCGGCAAGGATGATGCCCGTCGCATCGCCGGCGACACAGTGGATGGTCGAGCCGACGCCCTGCTTCCAGAGCGGACTGGTGAAGGCTTCATGCTCGCCCGGGCGCGGCTCCTTGTCGGCGAGCACGTAAAGCAGCAGCCCGAGCGGGCCCATATAGAGCGTCACCAGGATGAAGCCCCATTTCATCACCACCGGCTCAGGATTGTTGCGGTACTGGTCAACGCCGACATAGAGCGTCGAGGCCAGGGCGAGCATGAACCAGGCGACCAGAAAATAGTCGATCGGTTGGATAAGCATGGATTCGGCCTCTTTGCGTCGTCAGATAAAACGGCAGGTTGTGCCCTCCTGCGGATGAACGCGGTCGTGGCGGATACGATCCCGTCTGTTCCTCTCATACGCCGACGGCTCGATCCCGCTTGACCTTCCAGCTACTGGAACCTCTAGGGTCGGAGCGAGGTCTTCCGGCGAGGCCTTTCCATCGGGCGCAAGGAGCAAAAAATGCATCGACGCGGTTTTCTGGCGGCAGGCCTGGCGACGGTTCTGGCGAGCCCGCGCGCACTGGCGCAGACGAAGATGGACGACATGTCGATGCCCGGCATGGATATGGGCGGCCATGCCGGCCACGACATGGCCGCGATGAGGCAAGACGCTGTTACCCTGCCCGACGGCCAGGCGTTGCGCGACCTGCCGCTGCTTGCCAACGAAACTGATCGGCCAGGCCTGTTCAAGGCGAGGCTGGCGGCGGAGCCGGCCGTCGCGAGGTTCGCCGAGAGGCTCGACACGCCGATCCTCGCCTATAACTGTGTGAGCCCGGGCCCGCTGATCGAAGCCTTCGAGGGCGACCGCGTGGAGATCACCTTCGCCAACCGCTGCCATTCCAGGTTCCGGCAAAGGGTGAAATGAGAATGGCTGCGACCGCGCCGGCGCGCCCTTTTTTGCAAGACAATCAACCAGCAGGCCGCCAATTGACGAACAGTGTCGCACCGTTGTCTGTTAGCAGGCGACGCCTCCTGGCGCTCACGGGGGAACCTTTCCCGCGCGTGGGGGTTTGGCCGGACGACGCCCGCTGACGGACAAGGTCACGCCGGAGATTCAGGATCATTTCATCCAGCGAAAGAGCCGGATCAGGAAAGCTGTTCGACGGGCGCACGCATCGGATCGCTTCGGCGCTGGAGCAGCTTGGGATCGACTCGAAGCTGAACGAGACAGACGGCGCCGCCGTCGTTCATGAACTGCCGGTCGAGTTCATGGCCAACGTGGCTGGACTGCGTGCAAACGTTAAAGGGACCTACTCGAATGCGGTGCCTCGTCACAGCTATGGCGCTGACCTTTGCCGCGCTCTGCGCCCCCGCACCCGCGCAAGAACAGCAGCACGCAACCTCTGTTGAAACGCAGCAAACCGGCCTGCCACCCGGCTTTGAGGCGCAATTCCAGCACCGCTATATCGACGCGAACGGTACCCGGCTCCACTATGTCATCGGCGGCGGCGCCACCGGCCCGCTCGTGGTACTGCTGCACGGTTGGCCGCAGACCTGGTATACATGGCGGAATGTGATGCCGTCGCTGGCGAAGGCCGGCTACCGCGTCGTCGCCGTCGACTATCGCGGTGCGGGAGAATCCGACAAGCCACTCGCCGGGTATGACAAAGCGACTATGGCCGCCGATATTCGCGCCCTTGTCCACGGGCTCGGCGCGACCAAGGTCGATCTGGTCGGGCGCGACATCGGCGTGATGGTCGCCTATGCCTACGCCGCGCAGTGGCCGGACGAGGTCGCGAGTTTGGTGATGCTCGACGTGCCGATTCCGGCCACCGCCGCATGGAACGAGGCGAAGCACAAGCCCGATCCGGAGCTTTGGCATTTCGGGCTGTTCCAGCAGCGCGACATCGCCGAAATGTTGGTCGCGGGCCACGAATACCCGTTCATCCGGGATTTCTATCTGAAGCGCGCCTACAGGCACGTCGCCGACGAGGACATAGCGGTCTATGCCAGGGCCTACGCCGCTCCAGGAGGGCTTCGTGCCGGCTTCGAGCTCTATCGCGCCTTTCCCGAAGACGAGCGCCGTTTCGCCGAATTTGAGAAACGCAGACTGCCGATGCCTATCCTGGCGCTTGCCGGCGACAAGAGCAACGGCATGACGGAACTCGCCATGGCGAAGGACCTCGGCATCAACGTGCGCGGCGGTGTCGCACCGGACACCGGGCACTGGCTGCCCGACGAACACCCGGAGTTCCTCACCAAGGAGCTGGTCGCCTTCTTCAGTCAAATCTATCGCGGAGCGAAATAGTGCGGTGATCATCCGCTTTGGACATTCATCGCCCTGATCGTTCCTGAGACAGTCACTCGTTGCGGCCTCCGCCGCCAGCCATTAATAAACTGAGGCTGACACACGAGCACGAGAAGCAGCCGTGAGCGAACCGACACAGCGAATGGTCGAGACCAACGGCATCCGCCTCAACGTCGCGGAGCAGGGCGATGGCCCTTTGGTGCTCTTGTGCCACGGCTTTCCCGAATCCTGGTATTCGTGGCGCCATCAATTGAGTGCGCTCGCGGCGGCGGGCTTTCACGCCGTCGCCCCCGACATGCGGGGCTATGGCAGGAGCGATCGGCCGGAGGCGGTCGAACAGTATACGCTCTTCCATCTGGTCGGCGACATGGTGGGCCTTCTCGACGCCCTCGAAGCGCCGACCGCCATCATCGCCGGCCACGACTGGGGCGCCGTCGTCGCCTGGCACGCGGCGCTGATGCGCCCGGACCGATTCCAAGCCGTCATCGGCCTCAGCGTGCCGTTCCGGCCGCGGGCCAAGGTGCGCCCAACCAGCGTGATGCCGCGAACGACGGACTCGCAATTCTACCAGCTCTATTTCCAGCAACCCGGCATTGCAGAAGCCGAGCTGGAGCGGGACCCCCGGACCACGGTGCGGGCCATGCTTTACGCCGCATCGGGGGATGCCTCGGGCACGAGCGCGGGTGGAATCGGCATGGTTCCACATGATGGAGGTTTCCTGCAAGCCGTCGAGGCACCGCCGGGCCTGCCGCCCTGGCTCAGCCAAGGCGACCTCGATTTCTACGCCGGCGAGTTCCAGCGCACCGGTTTTGCCGGAGGTCTCAACTGGTACCGCAACATCGACCGGAACTGGGAGCTGATGGCGCCCTTTGCGGGCGCGCGGATCAAGGTCCCCGCCCTCTATATAGCAGGCGACCGCGATCTGGTTGTCGCCTTCCCCGGAATGGATCAGCTGCTGGCCAATCTCGGAAATTTCGTCCCGCAACTCCGCGACAAGTTGATGCTGCCCGGCTGCGGGCACTGGACCCAGCAGGAACGCCCGGACGAGGTCAACGCCGCGATGATCCATTTCCTCCGGAGCGTGCGGGAACAGCGCTGATCCGAGGACACGACCGGAGCGGAAATCATGGAGATGAGCGTAAAGAGATTTTTTGAACGCTATCAGCGGTTTTTCAAGGAGTCGCTTGGCGGCGGCATGGATATGGATGAGGCCGCGTCGCTCTACACGTCGGAGTTCATAGCCGCCTCGCCTGCCGGCGTCGTGACCGGAAAGAACGACGATCAACTCAAGCAAGTCATGGCTCAGGGCTATGCCCACTACCGGGCAATCGGAACGAAAGAGATGCGGATACGCGACATCGGCATCTCGCCGATCGACGAGCATCATTGCGTTGCCCATGTTGCGTGGACCGCGACCTATGCCCGCAAGGGTCAAGCGGACGTCGAGATAGATTTCGACGTTCACTACCTTGTCCGGAAACTCGACGGCGAGCCGAAGATATTCGGATGGGTGTCGGGCGATGAGCAGGCGCTGCTGAAGAAGCACGGCATCATCTGAGGTCCGCCGCTCCCATTCCCGGTTGTGCTCAGCCCCGTCCTCGGCTTCTGTGTGGTGGCCATCATTGGCTGTGTTTTCGAAGCGCGTCGACAATGACCTTGAAGGCCGGCGAGTTCTGGCGACTGCTTGGATAGTATAGGTAATAGCCGGCGAATTTCGGCGACCAATCGTCGAGCACGAGTTGCAACCGTCCGGCGGCAACATGCGCCGTGACCAGATCCTCGGGCACATAGGCAAGCCCGTAGCCGGCAATCGCGGCGTCGACCATCGGCAGGGTCGAGTTGAACACGAGCTGGCCATCGACGCGGACGCGCAGAGCCTGGCCGGCCTTCTGGAATTCCCAGGCATAGAGGCCACCGGCGCTGGTCATGCGCAGGTTGATGCAATTGTGGCCGATCAGGTCTTGCGGCGCCTTCGGCACGCCACGTCCGGCGATGTAGGCCGGCGAGCCTACGGCAACAAGTCGCCAGTCCGGCCCGATGCGCACGGCGATCATGTCCTTCTCCACGCTTTCGCCAAGCCGCACGCCAGCATCGAAACCATCCTCGACAATGTTGCGCAATCCGTTGTCCCGGCTGAATTCGAGCTTGATGTCGGGATAGTCGGCAAGGACAGGCCGCAGTTTCGGCCAGACCAGCTGCTCGAGCGCATGATCGGAGACGGTGATGCGCACGGTCCCCGAGGGTTTGTCGCGATAGGCCGTCAGCGCCGCGATGTCGGTTTCGATATCGACGATGCGCGGTGCCAGGGATTGACGCAACCGCTCCCCCGCCTCGGTCGTCGAGACACTGCGCGTCGTTCGCGCCAGCAGCCGCAGGCCCAGGCGCGTTTCGAGCCGCTTGATGGTGTGGCTGAGGGTCGATTGAGTAATACCGATCTTGGCGGCGGCCTTGGTGAAACTGCGCTCCTCGGCCACCATCAGGAACCACAGAAGATCGTTGAAGTTTTCGCGCATGGCCTTCTGCCCCGCTGAATACGGCCCGACGTTATTTATGGCCTGCATCGATAAGTTCAAGCGACTTTCAGCCGCTAATCATTCCAATAGTCCGGCGCTATCTCCTGTCGCGAACAGGCCGCCGATGCGTTTTCCGGCGGCCGGCTTTTTGTGCGTGGTGACGGCTGATGGAAACGACTTACGACGACAGGCTGGTGAAGCCTCGGGCAGCATGGGGTGCGGTGTTCTCGATGACGCTTTGCGTCGCCGTCCTCATCGCTTCCGAGTTCATGCCGGTCAGCTTGCTGACGCCGATCGCCGACGGGCTCGGCATCACCGAAGGCCGGGCGGGACAGGCGATCTCGGTCTCCGGCATCTTCGCGGTCGTCACCAGCCTGTTCATCGCCGGCCTGACGCGGCATATCGACCGCAAGCTGGTGCTGACGTCGTTCTCGCTGCTGCTCGCCGTGTCCGGCTTGGTGGTGACCTTTGCGCCCAACTATGCCGTGCTGATGATCGGCCGCGTCTTGCTCGGCATTGCCATCGGCGGTTTCTGGTCGATGTCCACCGCGATCGTGATGCGCCTCGTGCCGGAGGACTCCGTGTCCGAGGGCTTGGCGATGATCAACGCCGGCAACGCCATCGCGGCAACCATATCGGCGCCGCTCGGAAGCCTGCTCGGCGATTATGTCGGCTGGCGCGGCGCGTTCTTCCTCGTGGTGCCGCTGGCCCTCTTTGCCCTTGTCTGGCAAAGCTTCAGCCTGCCTGCGCTGCCGCCACGCGGCCGCAAGGCGTCGGGCAATGTCCTCCGGTTGCTGCTGCGCCGTCAGGTCGCGCTCGGCATGACCTCGATCCTGTTGCTCTTCATGGGCCAGTTCGCGCTCTTCACCTATCTCAGGCCTTTCCTGGAAACCGTGACCGGTGTCGGCGTTTCGGCGCTCTCGGCGATCCTGCTCGTGATGGGACTAGCAGGCGTCGCCGGCACCTGGACCATAGGCCGGCTGCTCAAGACGCGGCTCTACAGCATCGTCATCATCATTCCGCTGGCCATGGCGCTGTTGGCGGTCGCATTGATCGTGCTTGGATCGATGCCGGTGGCCGTCACCGCGTTGCTCGTCGGCTGGGGCTTTTTCGGAACCGCGGCGCCGGTCGGCTGGGGCACCTGGCTGAGCCGCGCGCTGCGCGACGATGCCGAAGCCGGCGGCGGCTTGCAGGTCGCCGTCATCCAGTTCGCCATCACGCTCGGCGCGGCGGGCGGCGGCCTGCTGCTGGACACGCTCGGCTGGCGAAGCCCCTTCGCACTCGGCGCGGTGCTGCTTGTGGGATCCGCGCTGGCCGCGGCGGCAGCCGCCCATGACCACTCCAAGGGCGCACCATGACACGCAGCCACATGACGCGCCGCACCGCGGTTGCCGCCGCACTGGCAGCCGCGTTCGCACCCTCCGCCGCGCCAGGCCAAGCCGGCGGAACGGACGGACAGGAGAAACCGTTGATGAGGATTGCTATTGAAGTGGACGCAATGCGCCTGACGGCATCCCTGTTCGACAATCCGAGCGCGCAGGATTTCGCCGCGATGCTACCGCTCGATCTGACACTGGAAGACTACGCATCCGTCGAGAAGATCGGCTACCTGCCGCGCAAATTGCGGCTCGAGGGCAGCGGCCCGTTCGACAATGAGGCCATCGGCGACATCGCCTACTACGCGCCCTGGGGCAATCTCATCTTCTTTTATGGCCCCTACCGGTATTCGCGCGGCCTGATCCGGCTCGGCCGGCTGGACAGCGGTATCGCGCCGCTGCTGCGCGGCGGACGCTTCAACATACGCATAGAACGCCTGACATAGCTCAAGGAGAAAACCATGCTCGGAACAGTTCTTTACGGTGCCGGCGACATCCGCTGCGAGGAAGTGGCGGAGCCCGAAATCCTTCATCCCACCGACGCCATCCTCAAGCTCTCGGCCACCTGCATCTGCGGCTCCGACCTGTGGCCCTATCGCGGGCTCCAGCCGCTGAACGAACCGATGCATATGGGCCACGAATATTGCGGCGTGGTGGTGGAAGTGGGCAGCGCGGTGAGAACGGTGAAGCCCGGCCAGTTCGTCGTCGGCTCGTTCTGCACCTCCGACAACACCTGCCCGCATTGCCGCTTCGGCTTCCCCTCGTCCTGCGAGCAGCGCGAGTTCATGAGCCGGGCGCAGGCGCCGATGCTGCGCGTGCCGCTTGCCGACGGCACGCTGGTCGCCACCCCCGGCATGCCCGAGGACGATCTGATCCCGAGCCTGCTGGCGGCATCGGATGTGCTTGGCACCGGCTGGTATGCCGCCGACGCCGCGCGCGTCGAGCCCGGCGCGACGGCGGTCGTCGTGGGTGACGGCGCGGTCGGGCTGATGGGCGTGCTCGCGGCCAAGCAGATGGGCGCGGAGCGCATCATCGCCATGAGCCGTCACAAGACGCGCCAGGATCTCGCGCTCGAATTCGGCGCCACCGATATCATTTCGGAGCGCGGCGATGACGGCGTGGCGCGGATCAAGGATCTGACCCGCGGCGTCGGCGCGGAATCCGTGCTGGAATGCGTCGGCACGCAGGAATCCATGATGCAGGCGATCAACTGTGCCCGCCCCGGCGGCTCGATCGGCTTCGTCGGCGTGCCGCATGGCGTCCAGCTCGACGGCCAGGGCCTCTTCTTCGCCCAGAAGAGCCTGCTCGGCGGCCCCGCGCCCGTGCGCCGTTTTCTTCCGCATCTGATGGATCTGGTGCTGGAGCGCAAGATCAATCCCGGCAAGGTCTTCGACCTGACCCTGCCGCTGGCCGATGTCGCCGAGGGCTACCGCGCCATGGATGAGAGGCGGGCGATCAAGACGCTGCTTCGTCTGTAAGCGCCGCACTGCGTTCAGCCCACAAATGCAGGGGAGCGAACCTTAAGGAGACCAAAATGAAGAAAATCCTGACAGCAACGGCCGCGAGTGTGGCGGGAGGTATGCCCGTGCAAGCGCAGGGCATCGAAATCCGGACAAACGGCAGCACGCCGGCGATGATCGGAGCGGCAGAAAACTTTACCGGGCAAGCGGTCATCACTGCGCTGTTTCCCGCCACCGAGATAACGCGCGCAAGCACAGGGCTGGTGAACTTTGCTCCCGGAGCGCGCACCGTCTGGCACACCCATCCTGCCGGTCAGTTGCTGATCGTCACATCAGGCCAAGGCTGGATTCGCGAAGACGGCAAGGAGGCCCTCGTCATCAATCCAGGCGACGTCGTCTGGATTCCCGCCGGGGTGAAGCACTGGCATGGCGCGACCGCCACCAGCCCGATGGCCCATATCGCGTTGAGCTACATGCATGACGGCAAGAATGTCGACTGGCTGGAGCCTGTCTCCGACGAGCAATACCGCTGACCGTACGCAGGAACGAAAGGCATCATCATGAAACCTTCAACCATTCTCGCACTCGCTTTGTCGATGGGGGCTGCCGACGCTGCGGCGCAGACGGGATCGCAGACCGGCAGCCTGCCTCCAGAGGATGTGCAGGCCGTCTCGCCCGCCCTTGCGCGCTATGCGACGGACAAGCTTGCCAATGACGTTTGGAAGCGCCCCGGCCTGTCGCGGCGCGATCGCAGCATCGTCACCATCGCGGCGGTGGTCACCCGCAACCAGGGCATACTCCTGCCGGAGCAGTTGAGCCTCGCCCTCGACAGTGGCGTGAAGCCGGCCGAGATCTCGGAGATGATCACGCATCTTGCCTTCTATGCCGGGTGGGGCAACGCGATGGCAGCCACGGCGATCGCCAAAGCGGTGTTCGAGGCACGCGGCATCGGGTCGGACCAGCTCCCCAAGGCTGTCGTCGATTTGCTGCCGCTCGACGAAAAGGCGGAGGCCGATCGTGCCGCACGGGTCGAGCAAGGCACGGGACCGGCGTCGCCGGGCCTGGTGCGCGACACGACGGAAGTGCTGTTTCGCGACCTGTGGCTGCGTCCCGATCTCGCGCCGCGCGACCGCAGCCTGGTGACGGTCAGCGCGCTGGTCGCCGCCGGTCAGGTGGAGCAGATTCCCTATCATCTCAACAGGGCCATGGATAATGGACTGACGCGCGCCGAGGCCTCGGAGGTGATCAGTCATCTCGCCTATTACGCGGGATGGCCAAACGCTTTCTCGGCAGCCCCGGTCGCACGCTCCGTATTCGAGAAGCGCTCCGCCGACTGATCATTTTCGACCGTAACGACCCTGCCGTTCGAGCCGCGCGGCCTGACGCGGCCAAGTGGCGATGCGGCGAGCATCTGGAGACTGCCCAGCGCAAATTCAGGGCGGTCTGGCGGATCGAGGCCGAAAGCCGACGCGGGCGGCATGACCTGACATTGTGCTCAGCCGGCGCGCGATCCCGGCGCTTCCGGCCGGAGATAGACCGTCAGGCAGCAGCAACAGATCGCCAGTCCGGCGATCGGGTATTTCAGGGCGACGACCGCCGCCAAGCCGAAAAGGCACAGCGTCACCATCGAGCGGATGCGCATGACCTTGCGCACCTTGAGCGGAACGGTGTCGGCCGGCATCGGGTCGATGAGTTCCCGGATCAGGAGAATGTAGGTCAGGTTCACCAGGAAGAAGACGACCGCGTAGAACGCCACCGGCTGCGGGGCCAGCTCGCTGACCGCCATCCACGCGGTTGCCAACGGCAGCAGCGACACCGAAAACAGGTGCGCGAAATTGTACCACATCAGGCTGGTCGTCGCCGCCGTGGCGTGGCGCAGGAGATGATGGTGATTCGCCCAGACGATGGCGATGAAGAGATAGCTCACGCCGTAGCTCAGCCATGTCGGCCACAAGGCCAGCAACGCGGTGAAGGTCGGCACCTCCGGTGGACGCAGGTCAAGCACGAGCACGGTGATAAGGACGGCGAACACGCCATCCGAAAATGCGCTCAATCGCTCAAGCCCTGTCGAGGGAAGCACCTGGAGTGTCCTTGTCGAGGTTCGTCCGGCCTATGGTAGCATCGCCACCCGCAATATCCATGGCTGCCCAGTCGAGATCGCTAACGCGTTGCTTCGCGCCAAGTCCAACCCCGCTCACGACGCCTTGGCCAGAAAGCTCTGGTAATCCGATTTGGCCTGCAGCAGGCGCAGCACGTTCTCGCGCGAGCCGCGCACATGGGCGCGCGCCAGGGCGCCGGCGCGCTTGGCGTCGCCGGCGCAGATCGCCTCGACGATCTCGGCATGCTCGTCGCGGGCGATCTTCCATTCGTCGAGCCACAGCAGTTCCGTCCAGACATAGTGCTGGCACCTGTCGAGGATGCCGCACAGCATGCCGTGCAGCATGGCATTGCCGCTGATTTCGGCGATGACGCGGTGCAGATCGATGCCGACTTCAAGCTCCTGGAATTTTTCCCTTGTGGTTCGATCCGCAATGGCGGCCAGCCTCTCGCATTCGGCCAGCATGGCGCGCAGCCGCGCCTTGTCTTTCTCGGTGGCCGCAGCCGCCGCCAGTTCGGTGGCGTGGCCGTCGAGCAGTTCGCGGATGTCGAAGGCCTCGCGGAACATGTTTATGTCGAACTCGGTGACGGCGTAGCCCTGCCGCGGCCGGCCGGTGACCAACCCGTCGCGCTCGAGGCGGTTGAAGGCCTCGCGCACGGGCGTGCGGCTGACATTCAGCTTTGCCGCAATGTCGCTCTCGGTGACGCGCGCGCCCGGCGGGATCTGGCCGGTCACGATCATTGCCTTGAGCGCGGAATAGACCGAGTCGCGCAGCGTGTTTTTTGTTTCCTTGGCCAAGTTCCGTATCCAGTCTCCGGTCCGTGCCGGAAATCGATGTGTTTCGCGCGTAGCTGTATTCAAAATCGGCGCGTTTTGCCATTCCCCGGCCCCGGGTCGGTGGCCCCAAGGCCCCGCCGAGCGGTGTTGACTTCGCTGATCCCCGAGCTACACTCAAAATTGTATACAAAATCGCATGCGAAATCAAAAACAATGGGAACACCGGTTGGAGAACCGAAATGAACAGCACCAAAGGCATTAGCGTCGTTGCCATAGCGGGCCTCATGGCCACGGTCACGGCGCCCGCCGCGGCAGGCGACACCATTACCGTCGCCTCATGGGGCGGCACCTATCAGGAGGCGCAGGCCAAGGCCTTCTTCAAGCCGACCGCCGATGCGCTCGGCATCACCATCAAGGAAGACACCACCAACGGTCTCGATGACGTGCGCCTGCAGGTGACAGGCAACGCGGTGAAGTGGGACATCACCGAGCTCGGCGCCGACGAATGCGCGCGCGGCTCGAAGGAAGGGCTTTTCGAAAAGCTCGACTACAACCTCATCGACAAGAGCGGCATCGATCCCAAGCTCGTGCATGACGACTGGGTCGGCATCTCCTACACCTCCGTGGTACTCGTCTACCGGACCGACGTGTTCGGTGACAAAGGCCCCAAGACCTGGGCCGATTTCTGGAATGTGGAGAAGTTTCCCGGACGGCGCGCACTGAGCAGCAGTCAGGCGACGGAGACGCTTAGCGTTGCAGCCCTCGCCGACGGCATTCCGATCGACAAGGTCTATCCTGTCGACATCGACGGCGCGCTGAAATCGGTCGACAAGATCCGTGGCCATGTCGATGCCTGGTGGACTTCCGGCGCGCAGGCCATGCAACTGGTGAAGGACGGCGAGGTCGACATGGCAAGCATCTGGAACGGCCGCGCCGGCACCTTGAAGAAGGAAGGCGCGCCGGTCAGCTTCTCCTTCGACCAGGGCGTACTCACCGCCGACTGCATGGTCATTCCCAAGGGCGCCAAGAACAAGGAGGTCGCGATGAAGGCGCTGGCGATGTTCGTCAGTCCGCAATTACAGGCCAATCTGCCGCTTTATGTCGACAACGGACCGGTCAACGAGAAGGCGTTCGAGACCGGGAAGATCCCGCCGGAGCGGATCAAGGACATCAACTCGTCGCCTGAGAACGTCAAGAAGCAGGTGCTGCAGGACGCCGAGTTCTGGCGCGACAACCTCGTCGAGGCGACGGAGAAGTTCAACAATCTGATCCAGCAATAGACCGGAAACCCTGACATTGCGGGGCCGCCTGGCCCTGCTTCTTGGAGTCCTGCCCAGGAGAAAACAATCTTGTCCATTGCGCCATCCGCGCTGCCGATCGGCATGCGCGCGATAGAGAAACGTTTTGGCTCCGTATCGGTGCTGCGCGACCTCAATCTCGACGTCGCGGCCGGCGAATTCCTGACGTTGCTCGGCCCTTCCGGCTCCGGAAAGACGACGCTGCTGATGATCCTGGCGGGATTCGTCAGGGCCAATGCCGGCTCAATCAAGGTCGGCGACGAGGAGATCATCACCACGCCGCCGCACAGGCGCAATATCGGCATGGTGTTCCAGAACTATGCCCTGTTCCCGCATATGAACGTCTTCCACAACATCGCCTTTCCGCTGAAGCAGCGCCGCGTTCCGGCCGCCGAGACGGTGGAACGCGTCGAGAAAGCGCTGGAGTTGGTGAAGTTGCAGGGCCTCGGCGAACGGCGCGTCGACCAGCTCTCCGGTGGCCAGCGCCAGCGCGTGGCGCTGGCGCGCGCCATCGTGTTCGAGCCGCGCATCGTGCTGATGGACGAGCCGCTGTCGGCGTTGGACAAGGGCTTGCGCGAGCACATGCAGATCGAACTGCGCGCCCTGCATCGGCGGCTTGGCATGACGACTGTCTATGTCACGCACGACCAGCGCGAGGCGATCACCATGTCGGATCGTATCGCCGTCATGAATGCCGGGCGCATCGAGCAGCTCGACAAGCCCGAAATTCTCTACGCCGCGCCGCGCACCCGGTTCGTCGCCGGCTTCATCGGGGAATCGAATTTCATTCCCGTCGAATGCCGCAGCGGTTCGGTCTGGTACGAGGACAGGCAAATCCACACCGCGGCGCCGGCGCCGGCATCGGGCCAGCAGCTGATGGTGGTGCGGCCGGAAAAGCTGCGGCTGCTGTCAAATGCAGAGCCGGCCAAGGGCGTCAACGTGCTCAGCGCGACGCTCAGTGACGTGATTTATCAGGGCGACAGCTTCGTCTGCTACGCCGTGCTGCGCGACGGCAGGCAGCTGACATTGCGCGACTATTGCCGCAGCGACGTGCTGGCCAGGTTGCCGGCCTCCGGGCAGCCGATCGCGCTTGGCCTCGATGCGCAGGATACGATCCTGGTGGCGGCGGACTGATGAGCGTGCAAACCGCCACGATGGACGAGGCAATTGGCGCCATGACCCAGGACCTGAACGCGCATGCGTTGCGCGCCGATGCGCGGCGCGAGCAGTTTCGGCTGTTGGCGCTGCTGTCGCCAAGCCTGTTCCTCGTCTTTGCCATCATCATCGTGCCGATCGGCTGGCTGTTCTGGCTGTCGCTGTTCGACGAGGCCGGCGTCTTGAGCGCGGCCAACTATGCGCGCTTTTTCGAGCAGACCTCCTACATCAAGACCTTCCTCACCACCTTCAAGGTCGCCTTCATCGTCACCGCCGCTTGCGTGCTGCTGGGCTATCCCTTGGCTTATATGCTGTCGCAATTGCCGCGCCGGGCGGCGTCGATCTGCCTGATCTTCGTCATCCTGCCGTTCTGGACATCGGTGCTGGTGCGCACCTATGCCTGGCTGGTGATCCTGCAGCGCAAGGGGCTGATCAACAGCTGGCTGATCGACCTCGGAGTCATCAGCCAGCCGCTGCCGCTGGCCAACAATTTTTCCGGCGTCGTCATCGGCATGACGCATATATTGCTGCCGTTCCTGGTGCTGCCGCTCTACGCCTCGATGAAGACCATCGACACCGACTGCCTGCGCGCCGGGATGAACCTGGGCGCCGGCCCCGTCGCCACCTTCCGGCAGATCTTCTTTCCGCTGTCGCTGCCCGGCCTCGCCTCGGGCGTGGTCATCGTCTTCGTGCTGTGCCTCGGTTTTTTCGTCACGCCGGCGCTGATGGGCGGCGGCAAGGTTGTCATGTGGGCGATGCGCATGGAACAGACCACCAGTCTCTATTCCAACTGGGGCGCCGGCGCGGCGCTCGGCGTCGTGCTGCTCGCGGTCACGCTGGCGCTGCTCGGCCTGTTCCAGTGGCTGCTCGGCGCGCGCGCCACAGGTGTGTGGAGTTCGCGATGAGTGGAGATGTCGGCCTGCCGATCTCGCACCGGCAACGTCTGTGGCTCTATGCGCTGGGCGGCCTCGTGCTGCTGTTCCTGATCGCGCCGTCGGTCATCATCGTCATCATGTCGTTTTCGGATTCGACGCTGCTGCAGTTTCCGCCCCAGCAATGGTCGCTGCGCTGGTACCAGACCTACTTCCAGTCGCCGGAGTGGCGCGACGCGACGGTCGTCTCGGTCAAGGTGGCCGTTATGACAGCGCTGGTGGCGACGCCGCTCGGCACGGCCGCCGCCTACGCCATCAATCGCGGCACGCTGCGCTTCAACGGCAGCATCAACGCACTGATGACGGCATCGCTGATCGTACCTGTGATCCTGATCGGCATCGGCACTTTCTTCCTCTACGCGCGCATCGGGCTGAACAACACGCTGACCGGCCTGGTCATCGCGCATACGGTGCAGGCGCTGCCGCTGGTGGTGCTGACGGTGCTTTCGGGCCTGCGCTCCTACGACATGAACCAGGAGCGCGTGGCGCGCAGCCTGGGCGCCGGACGCGTAGCCGCCTTCTGGCAAGTTACCATGCCGCAGATCCGCTTCTCGATCGTCTCGGGCGCGCTGTTTGCCTTCATCACCTCCTTCGACGAAGTGGTGGTTTCGCTGTTCATCTCGGGCGGCGAGACGACGACCTTGACGCGCCGCATGTTCAACGCCCTGCGCGACCAGATAGACCCGACGATCGCTGCCATCTCGACCTGCCTGATCGTGCTGTCGGTCGTGCTCTTGTCGGTGGCGCAGATCTTCGGCAGACGGCATTGATTTCACCGGACCAATTGGCTTCAAGTGACCAGGAGATATTCGGACAGAATGCGTGATTTCCAGTTTCCCGGCCGCTCGCCGGTCCGTGCCACCGAAGCGATCGCCGCGACCTCGCATCCGCTTTCGACGCTTGCAGCCATTGACATGCTGCGCGCCGGCGGCAATGCCATGGACGCCGCTGTCTGCGCCGCCGCCGTGCAGGGCGTGGTCGAGCCGCAATCGACCGGCATAGGCGGCGACTGCTTTGTCCTCTATTGCCCCGCGGGGCAGGGACACGTGCTGGCTTTCAATGGCTCCGGCCGGGCGCCCGCCAAGGCGACCGTGGACTGGTATCGCGACAAAGGCTTCAGCGAACTTCCCAAACAGGGACCGCATGCCGTGACCGTGCCCGGCGCGATCGACGCCTGGTGCAGGCTGCTGGAAGACCATGGCAGCAAGGACCTTGCAGAGGTGTTGGCGCCGGCGATCAACTATGCCGAGAACGGCTATGTCGTGCATGACCGCGTCGCCTTCGACTGGGCCGAACCGGAGACCGACCTGTCGGCCGACGAGCACGCCGCGCGCATTTTCCTGCCGGGCGGCGAGGCGCCCAGGGCCGGCGACGTGCACCGGCAGCCGGAGCTTGCCGCCACCTTACGCATCATTGCCAGGCATGGCCGCGCCGGGTTCTATGAAGGCACCGTGGCCGACGACATTGTGAGCCGGCTCAGGGCGTTGGGCGGACTGCATTCGCTTGAGGATTTCGCTTCGACCAAGGGCGATTATGTAGCGCCGGTCAGCGTCTCCTATGGCGGCCACGAGATCCACCAGATGCCGCCGAACAATCAGGGGCTGACGGCGCTCGTGATGCTGAATGTGCTGTCGGGGCTCAGGCTCGGCGAGCTCGACCCCGGCGGCGCCGAGCGCCTGCACTTGGAGATCGAAGCGGGGCGGTTGGCCTACCGCGACCGCGACCGTTTCCTCGGCGACCAGGACCATGTGCCGGTGCCGGTAAAAGAGCTTCTGTCGGCCGCCTATGCCGAGCGGCTGCGCGCCGAGATCGACCGCCAGCGTGCCATGACGCACCTGCCGGATGTGCAGCTGCCCGGCAGCGACACGGTCTACATCTCCATCGTCGACCGCGACCGCAACGCGGTCTCCTTCATCAACTCGACCTATTATTCCTTCGGCAGCGGCGTCGTCGGCCCGAAGACCGGCGTGGTGCTGCAGAACCGCGGCTCGAGCTTCCGCCTCGACCCGGCGCATCCGAACGCCATCGCGCCCGGCAAGCGGCCGATGCACACGATCATGCCCGGCATGGCGACGCGAAACGGCCGCGTGGTGATGCCGTTCGGCGTCATGGGCGGCGGCTACCAGCCGTTCGGTCACGTCCATCTTTTGACCAACATGCTCGACTTCGGCATGGATCCGCAGCAGGCGCTCGATGCGCCGCGAGTGTTCTACAATGACGGCATGGTGGAGGCCGAGCGCGGTGTTCCCGCTGATGCGATCGAAGGCCTGCGCCGCCGCGGCCATGCCATCACCCAGCCGCACCATCCGCTCGGCGGCGGCCAGGCGGTGTTGATCGACTGGGAAAAGGGAACGCTGACCGGGGCGTCGGATCCACGCAAGGACGGAATGGCGCTTGGGTATTGATGGGATCGGGACAGCCGTCGCGGCCCGGATTTGGCTGCAGTTGCCGCAGCAAGCGTCGGCGCCGCCCCACATGAGCAGCATACCCTCACCCCGCCACCAGGTGACCGCCTCCGACATCGCTCAGCGCCAGCCTCTGCGGGCTCTCGCCCAGCCTCCGCGTCGCACTCGGTATCTCCTGGTCCAGCCTTGCGAACCGGCTCCTGCGCTTCGCCGGATCGGGCACCGGCACAGCTTCGATCAGCCGCCTGGTGTAAGGGTGGCGCGGGTTGGAGAAAACCTGGTCGCGCGTGCCCATTTCGACGATCTGGCCGAGATACATGACGGCGACGCGGTCGGAGATGTTTTCGACTACGGCCATATCATGGGAGATGAAGAGGTAGGCGACGCCGAATTCGCGCTGCAATTCCTTCAACAGGTCGAGCACGCGCGCCTGCACGGAAACGTCGAGGGCCGAAACGCTTTCGTCGGCGATGATCAGCTTCGGCCTGAGCGCCAGGGCACGGGCGATGCAGACGCGCTGGCGCTGGCCGCCGGAGAATTCGTGGGGATAGAGCTCCATCTGGCCGGCCGACAGGCCGACACGCTCGAATAATGCCGCCACCCGCTCCCTGCGCTCTTCCTTCGAAGCGACGCCATGGATGACCAGCGGCTCGGCGACGAGATCGCCGACGCGCATGCGCGGGTCGAGCGAAGCGTAGGGGTCCTGGAAGATCATCTGCACGTCGCGGCGCACCGCCTTGCGCTCGTCGCGGCCGAGGCCCGACAGGTTGCGTTCGCCGATGACGATGTCGCCGGTATAAGGCACCAGTCCGGCCAGCGCCTTGGCGGTGGTCGACTTGCCGCAGCCGGACTCGCCCACCAGCGCCAGCGTTTCGTTGGGCGCGATCGAAAAGCTGACGCCTTCGACGGCATGGACGCGCCGGTTGACCCGGCCGAAGAAGCCGCCACGCAGGTCGAACCGGACATGCAGATCGGTGACATCGGCGACGTTCGCCGGCGCAACCGGCTCGGCAATCTCTTTCGATTTCTGGCGGCCGGCGCCAGTGCCGATGCGCGGCACGGCGGCGAGCAGCTCGCGTGTGTACTCGGCTTGCGGCCTGGCGAAAATGTCCGATGTCTTGCCTTCCTCGACCATGCGGCCATGCCGCATGATGATGACGCGGTCGGCCATTTCGGCGACCACGCCCATGTCGTGGGTGATGAGGATGACGCTGGTGCCGTGCTGGCGCTGCAGGTCGCGCAGCAGTTCCAGAACCTCGCCCTGCACGGTGACGTCGAGCGCAGTCGTCGGCTCGTCGGCGATCAGCACGTCGGGTTCCAGCGCCAGCGCCATGGCGATCATCACCCGCTGGCGCATACCGCCGGACAGCTCATGCGGAAACTGTTTCAGCCGGCTTTCGGCTTCCGAAATGCGCACTGCCTTCAACGCCTCGCTGGCGCGGCTTCGGGCCTCGGCGGGCGAGAGGCTGGTATGCGCCTCGATGGATTCGGTGAGCTGGCGGCCGATCGACAGCACCGGGTTCAGCGAGGTCATCGGCTCCTGGAAGATCATGGCGATGCGGTCGCCGCGGATGCGGCGCATCCGGCGCTCGTCGAGCGCTGTGAGATCGGTGTCGCCCGCATCCCCGCCAAGAAGGCGGATCGTGCCCGAAGATATGCGCGCGGCGGGCCGCGGCAGTAGTTGCATGATCGCCAGCGCGGTCATCGATTTGCCGGAGCCGGATTCGCCGGCGATGCAGAGCGTCTCGCCGCGTGAAAGCGTCAGAGAGAGGTTGGAGACGACGTCGCGCTCGCCGTCCTCGCCACGCACGGAGACGGAGAGATTGGCGATGTCGAGAATTGTTTCGGTGGCTGAGGTCATTGCAGACGCAAACCTGCAAGGGATTTATTCTGTGGCGCCCCCAACCCGGACCTTCGGTCCGACCTCCCCACAAGGGGGAGGTAGGGCGCCGGTTTTTTACTCTCCCCCTTGTGGCGAGGGTCGCTGCGAAGCAGCGGGGTGGGGGTGCAGCGCCGACCGAACATCATTCGAACACGCAGCGCGGGAAGTAGAACGACACCACCCAGTTCGGCATGTCGACGATCTCGCTGATCCTGAGATCGCCACAGACCGAGGCCAGCATATAGGCCTCGACCGGATCGATCTGGTAACGGCCGGCGAGCAGGTCGATCATCTGGGCGACCGCCTCTTTCGCGCCGGTCATCAGGTCCGGGCCGATGCCGGTGGTCACCTCGTAGCCCTTGGTGTCGAGATGACGCGTCACCGGGCCCGGCGTGGTGAAGCGCGGCATCTTCAGCCTGGCGTCCTTGACCAGGTCGAGCTTGAGCACGACGTCCATCGGGCTTTCGATCGCCGTGCCGCAGACCTCGCCGTCGCCCTGCGCGGCATGCGTGTCGCCGACCGAAAACAGTGCGCCGGCCACCTCCACCGGCAGATAGAGCGTTGTGCCGGCGGCGAGGTCGCGAATGTCCAGATTGCCGCCGACGCGGCGGGGCGGCACCACCGAGTGATGGCCCATCTCGCCCGGCGCGTTGCCGATGGTGCCGGCGAAGGGTTTCAGCGGCACGCGGCCGTTCTTGCCGAACAAGGCCGGCTCCAGCGAGGCGGCATCGTATTTCCAGATGTTCAGCGCCGGCTGCTTGAAGTCGTCGGCGAGCAGGCCGAAACCTGGAATGTTCGCCGTCCAGCCGAAGCCGGACGGTTTGAACATCTCGATCGTCACCTTCAGCGCGTCGCCCGGCTCGGCGCCCTCGACGAAAATCGGCCCGGTGACAGGGTTGATCCCGGCGAAGTCGAGCTTGGCGATGTCGGCGACGGTGCTGTCGGGCTTGAGCTGGCCACCGGAGGAATCGAGGCACTGAAACTCGATGGTCGAGCCGGGCGCCACGCGCTGCGCCGGGGCAAAGGAATTGTCCCAGCCGAAATGGTGATGGCGTCCGTGGATGGTGTAGTCGCAGTTATTGCACATCTTTTACGTACACATTGTCGTAGTTGATCGGGATATGGACCGGGTCGACATAGAGGTTGTCGGCGCCGCCCATGCGCGCGGACTTCATGGTGAAGCGCTGCTCGTTGAAGACCGGCGCCCAGGGCGCGTCCTCCATCACCTTGTCGTAGATGGCGCTCCACATCTTGTCGCGCTCGCCTGATTTGGCTGGGTCGACCACCGAGTCGGCCTCGGCCGCCTTGGCGTCGAGGTCCTTGTTGCAATACCACGACCAGTTCCAGCCGCCAGGCACCGCGCCGGCGCAGCCGAGGATCGGACCGTAGAAGTTCGATGGGTCCGGGAAGTCGGCGATCCAGGCCATGCCGCCGGACCAGATCATCGGCGCGCCGGCCTTGTCGCCGCCGGCGGCGATGACGTTTGCCTGGGCGAGCGACTGGATGCTGGCCTTGATGCCGATCGCCGCCAAATCCTGCTGGATCGCCTGCGCGATGCGCGGATTGGGATCGGTGTTCATGGCGAAAAGCTGCGTCTCGAAGCCGTCGGGATGGCCGGCTTCGGCCAGCAGCGCCTTGGCCTTGGCGACGTCATAGGGATAGCCCTTGTACGCCTTGTCGTAGCCCGGCATCGACGGCGGCAGCGGCTGGTTGGCCGGCACGGCGCGGTTGTTGATGATCTGCACGACGCGCGCCTTGTTGATCGCCATGTTGACCGCCTGGCGCACCTTCACATTGTCGAACGGCGCCATGGTGGTGTTCATGGTGACGTAGCCGGTGTGCAGTTGCCCGCCCTCCACGACGCGCGCCTTCTGCTCGGGATCGGCCATCACCTCCTGGAACTTGGCCGGCGGAATGCCGTCGCCGGGCACGTCGATCTCGCCCTTCTGAAGGCGCAGCAGCGCCACGATCGGCTCCTGGCCGATTTCGAAGGTGATCTTGTCCAGATGCGGCAGTCCCTTATGCCAGTAGTCCGCGTTGCGCTCGAAGACGATGCGCTGGCCGAGCGTCCACTCCGCGAGCTTGAAGGCGCCGGTGCCGACCGGATGCTTGCCGAAATCGGCGCCGTATTTCTCGACCTCTTCCTTCGGCACGACATGCGAGAAGTTGATGGCCATGACATGCAGGAAGGTGGCGTCGGGCCGGGTCAGCTCGAACTTGACGGTATAGGGGTCGACCACGGTGACACCCGATAGTGTCTCCGCCTTGCCGGCGGCGACATCGTCATAGCCCTTGATCGAGCCGAAGAAGCCGGCGCCGGGGCTCTGCGTCTTCGGGTTGGTGACGCGGTCGAGCGAGTATCTCACGTCCTCGGCGGTCATTTCGCGGCCATTGTGGAATTTCACACCATGGCGCAGCTTGAAGGTGAAGGTCTTGCCGTCGGGCGAGATCTCGTAGCTTTCGGCGAGATCGGGCTTGAGGTTCGTGGTGCCCGGCTCGTAGTCCATCAGCCCGTCGAACAGGCTCTTGATCATCGACCAGTTCTGCCAGTCATAGCCGATCGCCGGATCGAGGGTCGCGACATCGTCCTTGTAGGTGATGGTGATGGCGCCGCCCTGCTTGGCGTTGGGATCGACGGCGTCCTCGGCGCGGACGCTCGTCATGCCGAGCATCAGCGCCAGCGCCGATACGGCCACGGTGGATGCGAGAAGCTTTTTCATTGTTATGTTCCCTTTCTCTGTTGGTTTTCTGGTTTCATCTGAGCTTGATGCGGGGATCGATGAACGGGGCGATGATGTCGGCCAAGAGATTGCCGAGCACGATGGCGAAGGCCGACACCAGGGTGACGCCCATGATGATCGGAATGTCGACGCGCTGGATCGCCTGCCAGGCGAGTTGGCCGATGCCTGGCCAGCCGAACACGCTTTCGACCACCACGATGCCGCCCATGAAGATGCCGATATCGATGCCGATCATGGCGATGACCGGCAGGATGGCGTTGGGGAGCGCATGGCGGAACAGGATGGCGCGGCGGGCCAGGCCCTTGGCGCGGGCGGTGCGCACATAATCCTGGCGCAGCACGTCGATCATCGAGGAGCGCATCATGCGCGCGTACCAGCCGGCGCCGAGAATGCCCATGGTTAGCGAGGGCAGCACCAGATGGCGCCAGGTGCCGTAGCCGCCGATCGGGAACCAGCCCAGCCGCACGGCGAACACGTAGAGCAAAAGCAGGCCGACGACGAATTGCGGCGCCGAGACGCCGACGAAGGAGGCGACCATCAGCGTCTGGTCGGTGGCGGTGCCGCGCTTGACGGCGGCGATCAGGCCCATGCTGAGCCCGATCAGCAATTCGCACAGGATGGCGCCGACCATCAGGAGCAGGCTCGCCGGCAGCCGCGAGACGATAAGCTCGGTGACCTCGGAGCGCTGGATGTAGGAGCGGCCGAGATCGCCGCTGGCGAGCTTCGTGAGATAGTGCCAGTACTGGACCACGAAGGGCTGGTCGAGGCCGAGCTGCTGGCGGATGTTCTCGACCGTCTGCGGCGTGGCGCTGCGGCCGGCGATCTGGCGCACCGGGTCGGCAGGCAGCAAATAAAGCAGCGCGAAGGTGATCAGCGAGACGCCGAGCAGGATGAGCAGCGACTGGATCAGGCGGCGGCCGAGATAGGCGATCATGCCCGGCCCCTTTGCGTCGGATCGAGGATGTCGCGCAGCGCGTCGCCGATCAGGTTGAAGGCCAGCGCCAGCGCCAGGATCGCCGCACCCGGGAAGAACACCAGCCAGGGTGCCGCCTGGAAGTAGGTCTGGTTCTCGAAGATGATGTTGCCCCAGGAGGCCGTCGGCGGCTGCACGCCGATGCCGAGGAAGGAGAGCGTCGCTTCCAGCAGCACCGTGGTGGAGATGCCGAGCGTGCCCCAGACGATGATGGTGGGCAGAAGATGCGGCAGGATGTGGCGAAACAGGATGCGCGGCGCGCTCGCCCCGATGGTGCGTTCGGCATCGATGAACTCGCGTTCGGCGAGCGAAGAGGTTTCGGTGTAGATGACGCGCGCGGTCTGCACCCAGTTGACCAGCGCGATGACCAGAGCGACGATCCAGAGACTTGGCTCGAACACTGCCGCCAGGCAAATGGCGAGCAGCAGCGCCGGAAACGCCATCATCAGATCGGTGAAGCGCATGAGAGCGCTGCCGATCCAGCCGCGGAAATAACCCGCCGTGACGCCGACTAGCGTGCCGATCAACAGCGCCACGCCATTGGCGGCGATGCCGATGATCAGCGAGGTGCGGGCGCCGTAGAGAATGCGGGTCAACAGGTCGCGGCCGAGCAGATCGGTGCCCAGCCAGAATTTTGCGTCAGGCGGCAAGGGCGAGCCTTCCAGCGTCAGCCCGTCGAACATCTGCTCATTCGGGTCATAGCCGGTCAGCCATGGCGCGAGGATCGCGCCGGCAAGGACGATGGCGACGATGAACAGACCGAGCAGCGCCAGGCGGCGTTTGACCAGCCGGCGCCAGACGCCGGCGCGCGACTTGACCGGCATGCGTGCGGCCGCCGGGAGGTCAGGCGCGATAGGAGTGGTCATCGCCGCCTTCCTCACCCGTTACTTCCTCATTGGTCATTGCCACGATGCGGCGCGCCGCATCCTCGACACTGATCTGCCAGCTCATCGCCAGCGAGCGCAGCTGCGCGTAGGCGCGATCGTCGTCGGCGCCTTTCGAAAGTGCCGCGACGGCGCGCACGATGGTCTGGCGCTCGGCGACACGCTGACGCAGCGAGGCGATCTCGCCGGCCAAATGTTTTCGCGCCTCGAAACTCTGCCTTGCGATCAGCAGCGCGCTGTAGACGCCGGCGGTGCCGACCGGCTTCAGGAGCTGCGCATCGGCCTTGTGCGAGAGAGCCCATTCGATGCGGCCGGGCGCCTCCGAACCGATCAGCGCCACCAGCGGCATCGGCGCCTCGCCGGCCTTCCACGGGAATTGCTCGTCGAAACCGAGATCGGCGTCGAAGAACACGAAATCGGCGGCCAGCGCTTCAGGCGGCAGTTCGGGCCAGCAGTCGACGGTGACCAGGCCGATGGCGGACAACTGCCTGGTGATGGCCTGCACGGTCGGGTGCGGGCGATGCAGGATGAATGCCCTGGCGCCGCCGAGATTCGGGATGCGCGATGGCCTGGTCACGACACCACCCTCAGGCGCGGCCGGCCGAATGTCGTGGCGGGGTCGTAGCGTGACAGGTACGGATCGGGCGCGACCTCGTGCTGCCGGCTGACGACCTCGAAGAAGCCGTCGGCGATCCGGCCGATGATTACCGGCAGCGTTGCGTGCTGGGAATGAGCGTCGATAGCAATCGGGCCGAGCCGGGTGGAGAAGCGCCGTTCGGCGAAGGCCTTGGAAAATTCCGCCGGACCGGCGTCGGGATCACGCGAGAGCACGTCGGCCATCACTTGCACGGAGGCATAGGCGGAGGCCTCGAAAGACGAGGCGAAGGCCGCCGGGCGAGGCGCGAAATACGGCCCGACCGACAAATGCCCCTTGCCGGTTTCGCCGATCGCCGGCAGCTCACCCTCGGTGAGGTTGCAGGAGATGATCGGGCACACCTCGGGGCTGAAGGCCGGGTCCTCAACGCCCAGGTCGCGGTAGGCCGCCAGGAAGGCGTAGGAGGAGGTGCCGATCAGGTTGTTGAGGACGAAGTTCGGCCGCGTCGCCCGGATCTCGGCGATCAGCCGCGACACGTCGGTCTCGCCTATGCGCAGATAGCGCTCGCCCAGAACCTTGCCGCCGGCATCCGCGATCAGGTCGCGCGCCACGCGGTTCATCTCCCAGCCCCAGATGTAGTTCGAGCCGAGCAGGAAGCCGTTGGCGCCGAAGCGGGGCACGACATGGGCCATCAGCGGCACCAGATGCTGGTTTGGGCAAGCGTGCATGTAGACGACGTGCTCGTTGGCCTCGAAGCCTTCATAGGGGCAGGCGTACCAGAGCATGCCGCCGGCTTTTTCCAGCACCGGAATGGTCTCCTTGCGACTCCAGGAAGTGACGCAGCCGACGACATGGCGGGCGCTGCTGGTCTTGAAGATGTCCTCGCAGAGCGTCGCATAGCGATCGGCATTGCTTTGCGGGTCACGCTCGACGGGCATCAGTTCGATACCCGAGCCGCGGTCGGCATTGGTGTCGGCGATGGCGCGCATGGCGCCCGTCCGGCACGCATCGGAGACGAGCTGGTAGCTTCCCGAGCGGGAATAGAGGATGCCGATCTCGATACGCCGTTTCAAACAGATCCCCAAAATAACAATGCCCCGCAGCCACCGCCGGAGGGCGAGGCATACGAGGCATTCTTGCCGCCCGGCGATCAGGGCCGGTATTTTCAGCCTAAACTATTCCGTGCCACCACGCAGTCAAGCGGGAAAGTGGGTAGTGTCTCAGTTTGAAATTAGACGCCGCGCTTGTCGCGATCCTAGCCAAACTCCTATGGAAAAGCGGCGCGATTGAAAAGAACATGTGACCTTTTGGACCGGTCGGAATCAGGCCGCCTTGCGCCGTATGAGAGATGCTAGGACGGTACGCATTCCTGAGTATGCCGGGCCGCCGATTGTCACTTCCCAGTCAGTGCCGCGTTTACGGGGAAACTTAGCACTGCGTAGCGCTTCACGGAATGCTGTCGGCTCAACGCCTACGGTTTGAGCCATTTCTTCAGCGGTTGTGTATTTGGCTATCATGAAATCTCCTGTGCTTTCCTCTAGGCATATAGGGATTCAGAGCGGAATGCGCCAGCAGACCGGCCAGATCGCAACCGGGACACTACGGGAAAGTGCGTTCGTCAGCTCAACCGCGGCGCTGCGGCCCGTTTGGCGCGGCGGCTAGGCTACCGTGCTCGCCGTTCAGAAAATTTTGAGAGAATATTCCGGGCTTCCGGGCGAACCGGGAACGCGGTTCTTTGATAATATCCCTAGAGTTTCTGATGATCTGGACAAGGCTTGGCGTTCCGCCCGGCTTGTGACTTCGCAACCGCAGAGATCCATCATGTCCGATTTCAGGAACACCTTGTCGTCTTCCCTCTCGTCATATTTCAACCGCCGCGCGGGTCTTGGCTTGCTTTTCGCTTCGGCGGTCGCGGTCGCCGGGCTGATTGCGCCCAGCGCTTCGTTCGCCGAGGACAAGAAGGCGATCAAGGTCGGCATCATCAGCGGCGAGGACGAGGATGTCTGGCGCGTCGTCGTCGCCCAGGCGGCGCAAAAGGGCCTCAGCATCGAAACCGTGGTCTTCAACGATTACACCCAGCCCAATGAGGCGCTGGAACGCGGCGAGATCGACGCCAATGCCTTCCAGCACCAGCCCTATCTCGACAACCAGATCAAGACACAGGGCTACCACATCGTGCGCGTCGGCTATACCGGCGTCTGGCCGATCGGCCTCTACTCCAAGAAATATACGAAGATCGCCGACCTGCCCGAGGGCGCGGTGATCGGCGTGCCGAACGATCCCTCCAATGAAGGCCGGGCGCTGCGCGTGCTGCAGAACGAGGGCGTGATTAAACTGAAGGACGGCACCGGCATTCTCGCCACCACCGCCGACATCGCGGAAAACCCGAAGAAGGTCGAGATCAAGGAGCTTGACGCCGGCATTGTCGGCCGCTCCGTCGAGGATCTCGATGCCGCCGTGGTCAACACCGACTGGGCGCTGAAGAGCGGCCTGACACCGGAAAACCGTATCGCGCAGGAGCCTATCGCCGACAACCCCTACCGCAACTTCATCGCGGTCAAGGTTGGCAATGAGAACGAGCCCTGGGTGAAGACGCTGGTCGCCTCCTACCAGAACGAGGCGGTGAAAGCCGAGTTCGACAAGGTCTACAAGGGCACCGGCCTCAGCGCCTATTGAGGCTGTTAGTGCATTTGACATGAAGGCGGTCCGCGCGGTGCGCGGGCCGCGATCGTATTCGGGATCCGCGCATGAACCAGCATTTCTCAGCAACCGCAGAAGCCATGGAGGGCACAGGCCCACCGCCGCAAGACGTGGTGCGGCTCGTCGACCTGAAGCGCCGCTTCGGCGCGACGGCGGCGCTCGACGGCATTTCGCTGACCGCGCGCAAGGGGGAGATCCTCGGCATCATCGGACGCAGCGGCGCCGGCAAATCGACGCTGATCCGCTGCCTGAACGGACTGGAGCGGCCGGATTCCGGCGAGGTTTTCATCGAAGGCCGCGAGATCAGCCGGCTCGGCGAGCGCGACCTGCAGCCGCTGCGGCGGCGCATCGGCATGATCTTCCAGCATTTCAACCTTTTGTCGGCCAAGACCGTCGAGGACAATGTGGCGCTGCCGCTCAAGATCGAGGGCCGCCCGAAGGCGGAGCGGCTGCGCCGCGCCGCCGAACTGCTTGAACTGGTCGGCCTGTCGGAGAAGGCAAAGGCGTATCCGGCATCGCTGTCGGGTGGGCAGAAGCAGCGCGTCGGCATCGCCAGGGCGCTGGCCGCGCGGCCGGCGCTGCTGTTGTCGGATGAAGCCACCTCCGCGCTTGACCCGGAGACGACGCGGTCCATCCTCGCCTTGCTGAGGGACATCAACCGGCAGCTTGGCCTGACCATCCTTTTGATCACCCATGAGATGGAGGTGATCCGCTCGATCGGCGACCGCGTGGCGGTGATCGACGCCGGGCGCTTCGTCGAGCAAGGCCCGGTCTGGTCGGTGTTTGCCGAGCCGCGGTCGCCGATCACGAAAAGCCTGCTTGGCGCCATCCGGCCGCAACTGCCGGCCGAGCTCTTGGCCCGGCTGCTGCCCGCGACCGGCGCGGAGACGATCCTGCGCGTGGATGTGGCCGGGGAGGCCGCGCAAAGCCCGCTCTTGTCCGATCTCGCGACGCTCGTGCCTGGCACGTTCCGCCTCGTCCATGGCGGCATCGACCATATCCAGCAGCAGCCGGTGGGCACACTGTTCCTGTCTGTCCCCGGCAGCGATGCAAGCCATCTCGCGCGAGTGATCGCATTCCTGAAATCGCGCCAGGCGCGGGTGGAGGTGCTTGGCCATGTCGCCGATCCTGTTTGAGCTTCTGCTGCGGTCGATCTGGGAGACGGTGCTGATGACGGCCGCTTCCGGCCTCATCTCGCTGGTTTTCGGCCTGCCGCTTGGTCTCGCCTTGATCGCCACCGAACGCGGCGGCATCGCCGAAAGTCCTTGGGTCAATCGCGTGCTGGGGGCGGTCATCAACGGCTTCCGCTCGGTGCCGTTCATCATCCTGTTGGTGGCGCTGATCCCGGTGACGCGGCTGATCGTCGGTACCTCGATCGGCACCTGGGCGGCGATCGTGCCGCTGTCGATCGCCGCCACGCCCTACTACGCGCGCATCGCCGAAGTGTCGCTGCGCGAGGTCGACCATGGCCTGATCGAGGCGGCGCGCGCCATGGGCGGCAATCGCTGGACGATCATCCGCGAGGTGCTGGTGCCGGAAGCGCTGCCAGGCATCGTCGCGGGCTTCACCGTGACGCTGGTGACGCTGGTCGGCGCCTCCGCCATGGCCGGCGCGATCGGCGCCGGCGGCCTCGGAGACCTCGCCATCCGCTACGGCTACCAGCGGTTCGAGACGTCAGTGATGATCGCCGTGGTGATCGTGCTGATCATCCTGGTCTGCGGCATCCAGTGGGTGGGCGACCGGCTGGCGGCGAAGCTGGACCGGAGGGGGTGAGCGGCTGAGCTACGCGATGATGTCTTCGATAAGCGTTTGAAGCGGCGCCTCGGAACCACCGAAGCTGTCAATCATCGCCTGAATAACGCGTCGCTCCAGGATATCGGCGTTGAATGTGAAGCCCGCATGTTCAGCAAGCATCGCAAGGAAGGTGAGTTGGGTACGGCCGTTGCCTTCGCGAAAAGGATGAACGGCATTGACCTCCGCAACGATGTGGGCCACGTGCCTCGCAAAACCGAGGCTGTCTAGGTCTGCCAAGGAGTCGGGGTCGCCAAGTTCACGGAACACCCGAACCATCTCGCTGGCGATGTGCTCGGGATAGCAAAACCAGCTGCCACCCTTGCCGATCCGGATGGTGCGCGGCTGACCGGCCTAAGCATACACGTCTTGGAACAGGTGCCGATGCAGGTGGAGATAGTGACGGTAGTCGAGTTCGCCTGCCGGAAGGGGCTCGTCCGCGCGAGTCAGGAACAAGGCGAGCTCGACCTCATCGAGCTCTGTCTGCTCGCGGATATCAAGCAGATTTATAAGCACGGTCGTGCCGGGGTAGCAGAGTGGATCGAACTCGGCAGCGTAGACCAACGGCCTATTTCTTTTTGCGGATTTCTTCTTTGATCAGCGAGCGCCGCTCGTCACCGGACAACCCTTGCCGCACACCATGGTTGAGTATTTTCGCCATGCGGGACGACAACTTCATACCTTCGACAGCGCTGATTTTCTCGCCATGCGCTCTCGTCAGCACGAAATGACCCGTCTTGGCTGAGCGGCCGGTTCTTGAATTAAGATACTTCATTCGCAAATCATATCATGGACCCGCAGGAGAGGCCAAAACGATTTCCGAGCAAGCCGGACCAGGCCGCGGCCTTACTCCTCCGGGTCGAACAAGGCGCCAGCGAGTTCATGCGGCGCCGAACAAATCCCTGGCCTGTTCAGCCGTATAATAACCAAGCCTGACGTCCTGAGCCACCAGTTCCGGATCGCGCTCACGCGGATCGCCGTAGCCGCCACCACCCGGCGTACCGACGCGGACGCGGTCACCGGCCTTGAGCGCGATGTCCTGCTCCTTGGAGAGGTGCGGCGGCACATGTTCCTTCCCGTCGTGGATGACGGCCACCGTGTTGGGCTCGCCATCCCGGCCGCCGAGCGCGCCTTGCGGGCCGAAGCGGCCATGGTCCATGACAAAGGAGGCGCGGGCTTCTCCACGCAGGATCTCGACCTCGTAGGCAAGGCCAAAGCCGCCGCGATGTTTGCCGGCGCCGCCCGAGCCCTCGCGCAACGCATAGTGACGGTAAAGCACCGGAAAGGCCTGCTCCATGATCTCGACCGGCGGCGACTTGGAGATGCCGATGGTCGAGCAGCCATTGGTCAGCCCGTCATGGCCGGCATTGCCGCCATAGCCGCCACCAGAGATCTGGTACATGACATAGTCGCGGCCGCGCGCCGGATCGTTGCCGCCGAGCGCGAAATTGCCGCTGGAGCCGGCGGGCGCCGCCGTTACCTTGTCGGGCAGCGCCTGCACCATGGCCGCAAACACCGCCTCGGCGATGCGCTGCGACACTTCCGCGGCGCAGCCCGAGACCGGGCGGGGATATCTGGCATCCAGGAAGGTACCCTCCGGCCGCTTGACCTCGAGCGGCTCGAAGGCGCCGGCGCTGATCGGCACATCGGGGAAGATATGGCGCATGGCGAGATAAACCGAGGACAAGGTGGTCGCCAGCACGCTGTTCATCGGCCCCGCGCAGGGCTTTGACGAGCCGGCGAAATCGAAAGTCAGGGTGTCGTCCTTCTTCTCGACGGTGAGCGCGATGGTCAGCGGCTCGTTGACCACGCCGTCGGAATCGACGAAGGCCTTCGAGCGGTACGTCCCGTCGGGAATGGCCGCTATGTTGGCGCGCATCTGCTCGGCGGCGCGGCGGCGCAGTTCTGCGATCGCCTCGACAACAGTTTCGTCTCCGTAACGATCCAGAATTCCATTGAGCCGATCCTGGCCGATCAGCAGTGCGGCAGCCTGCGCCCTGATGTCGCCGATGCGCTGGTCGGCGACGCGGATGTTCGAACAGATGATGGCGTAGATCTCCGGGTCGAGTACGCCTTTCTTGAACAGTTTGACCGGCGGCAGCCGCAAGCCTTCCTGCTCGACCGCCGTCGCCGAAGCCGAGAAGCCGCCGGGCACCGAACCGCCAATGTCGGGCCAATGACCGGTGTTGGACAGCCAACAGAAAATCTTGCCGTCCCGGTAGACCGGCATGACGAAGCGCACGTCCATCAGATGCGTGCCGCCGAGATAGGGATCGTTGACGATGTAGATATCGCCCGGCTCCGGAGCCAGGCAGCGGCCGTCGGCGATCATCTCGATCACCGTCCTGGTCGAATATTGCATGACGCCGACGAATACCGGCAGGCCCTGGCTGCCTTGCGCGATCAGCGAGCCGTCGACGGCCGAATAGATGCCGTCGGAGCGGTCATTGGCCTCGGCAATGACAGGTGAGAAGGCGGCGCGGGAAAAGGTCAGGTCCATCTCATCGCAGACCTGCTGCAGGGCTGCCTGAAGAACCGAGAGCGTGATGGCGTCGAGCTTTTGCATCTCAGGCCTCGCCAATGTCGATGATGATGTTGCCGTCGGCGTCCGAGCGGGCACGGTCGCCGGGTTCGAGCACCGTGGTAGCGTCCATCTGTTCGAGGATCGCGGGCCCTTCGATGACCGCATCGAGCGGCAGTTCTTCGCGTGCGTATACGGGCGTGTCATGCCAGCGCCCGCTGTACCAGACCGGCCGGATCTCGCGCCGGGCCTCGTCGAGCGTCTTTGCCCGCCCGGCGGGGTCGATCAGCCGCGACAGATCGATCGCCGGCCTGGAACCCGTCACCGAGGTGTTCAAGTTGACCAGATTGGCGCGGATTTCCGGCAGCTCGACCTTGAAGCGCGCGAAATAGGCCTTTTCGAACAGCGCCTGCAGCTCCTGCCGGGTCACCGACGAGGACGGCAGCGGCACGTTGATGATGTGGGTCTGGCCGACGAACTGCATGTCGGCGGAATGGGTGACGCGGATGGTCTGCGGTTTCACCGCCTCCTTGGCGATCAGCTCCTCGCCTTCGTTTCGATGCCGTTCCAAAACCCGATGGAGCTGGCTTTCATCAAGAACGCCTACCGGCCGGTTGATGGTGTTGACGAAATCATGGCGCAGATCGGCGACGACGCAGCCGAGCGCATTGGTGATGCCGGGCCGTGCCGGCACCAGCACCCGGGGCAGTCCAAGTTCGCGCGCCAGAGCGGTGGCGTGCAGCGGGCCGGCGCCGCCGAAGGCGAACAGCGCGAAATCGCGCGGATCGTGACCGCGCGACACCGACACCATGCGGATGGCGCCGGCCATCTTCATGTTGCCGAGCCTGAGCACCGCGCCGGCTGCTTCGACGCCGGACAAGCCCGTCGCCCTGCCGATCCTGTCGGCAAAAATGCCGGTGACACGCTCTGATGTGACCGGATTGTCGACGGAAAGCAGCTTCTTCGGCGCCAGCCTGCCGAGCACCAGATTGGCGTCGGTGATGGTCGGCTCCAGGCCGCCGCGGCCGTAGCAGATCGGGCCGGGATTGGCGCCGGCACTTTCCGGGCCGATCTGGATCAGGCCTGCCGCGTCGACGCGCGCGATCGAGCCGCCGCCGGCGCCGACCGTGTGCACCGCCACCATCGGCACATGGATGGGCATGGCGTATTCGATCTCGATCTCGTTCGAAACCGCCGGTTCGGCGTTGCGGATCAGCGCCACGTCGGTCGAGGTGCCGCCCATGTCGTAGGTGACGAGGTTTTCGAAGCCGGCGCGCTTGCCCGTGTAGGCGGCGGCGATGACGCCCGAGGCCGGGCCGGACATCACGGTCTTGGCCGATTCACGTGTGACGAAGCGGGCCGAGATCATACCGCCATTGCCGTTCATGATCAGGAAGTCGCGGGCGTAGCCTTTGTCGGCGAGTTCCTTGCGCAGCCGCTCGACATAGCGCTCGAGGATCGGCTGCACCGAAGCGTTGACCGAGGCGGTGACGCCGCGCTCGAATTCGCGCGCTTCCGACAGCAGCGCATGACCCGCGGTGATGTAGTCGTTCGGCCAGAGTTCGGCGGCGATCTCGGCGGCGCGCCGCTCGTGCGAAGGGTTAGCGTAGGAATGCAGGAAGTGGATGACCAGGGATTCGCAGCCGGCATCGATCAGCGCCTTCACCGCCTCGCGCATTTCGGCTTCGTCGAGTGGCATGCGTACCGCTCCCGACGCCTCGACGCGCTCGGACACTTCGAGCCGCAGGTTGCGCGGGATGACCGGAACAAAGGTGCCGGTCATGCCATAGGGCTGCGGCCGCGTGCGCCGGCCGAGCTCGATCACGTCGCGAAAGCCGCGCGTGGTGATCATGCCGGTCTTCGCCAGCCGGCGTTCGAGCACCGCGTTGGTGGTTGTCGTCGTGCCATGCACGATAAGATCGATGCCGTCGATCGGAAAGCCGGTGGTATCGAGCGCCGAAACGACGCCGAAGGCTTGGTTGTCGACGGTCGTGGGCGTCTTGGCGATATGTACCCGCCCGCCATCCTTGCCATCAATCAGAAGCAGATCGGTGAAGGTTCCGCCGACGTCGATGCCGGCGACAACACTGCCCAGGGAATCCGGCGGCTGCACCGAAAAATTCTCTTTCATTGTCGAAACCCGAAATGCTGGGACTACGGATATGTCACAGTTTGGAAAGGTGTTTTACGGCGGCATCTTGACGCAAATATCGTTTGTATACTAATAAATTACGGACACAAGAGCTTACCGCTTTGGAGTGTGCGAGCAGCACGCCGGAACCTGAACGGTCCGGGCGCGCAGGAATAAGGTTTGGCGCCCGCGTTCGTGAGTTGGGCCAGAAGGTTGGATTTGATGAACACCACATCCGCGTTCAACACCGCCGGCGCCCGCCCGCTGCAATTTCCGATTCCAGCCAATGTCTATGCCGAAACCGTGGTCTCGGTGAAGCACTACACCGACCGGCTGTTCTCGTTCCGCATCACCCGTCCGCAGTCGCTGCGCTTCCGTTCCGGCGAATTCGTCATGATCGGCCTGCCCAATGCCGAGAAGCCGGTGTTCCGCGCCTATTCGGTGGCCAGCCCGGCCTGGGACGAAGAGCTGGAATTCTTTTCCATCAAGGTACCGGACGGCCCCCTGACCTCGGAGTTGCAAAAGATCCAGGTCGGCGACACCGTCATCATGCGCCAGAAGTCGACCGGCACGCTGGTGGTCGACGCGCTGACGCCGGCCAAGCGGCTGTTCATGATCTCCACCGGCACCGGCATCGCGCCCTTCGCCAGCCTGCTGCGTGACCCTGACACTTATGAAAAATTCGAGCAGCTGGTCCTGACCCACACCTGCCGTGACAATGCCGAGCTGACCTATGGCCAGGAACTGGTGGCGACGCTCGAAAGCGACCCGCTGATCGGCGAACTGACCGGCGGCCGTGTCACGCTTTACAACTCCACGACCCGCGAGGAGTCGGCGCGCATGGGTCGCATCACCGCGCTGATCGGCTCCGGCAAATTCTACAGCGATCTCGGCATTGAGAAGCTCAATCCCGAGACCGACCGCATCATGATCTGCGGCTCGATGCATATGCTGAAGGACGTCAAGGAAATGGCCGAGAGCTTCGGTTTCCAGGAAGGCTCGCTCAGCCATCCCTCGACTTTTGTCGTCGAGCGCGCCTTCGTCGGCTGAGGCCTGCTCTTCTCCGGCAATCGAGCTTTTGACCTTCTGGTCAAAAATTAGCTGCTTTCGCGGCCGTTTTCAGCTATCCTCGCTTGAGGACTCGTGAAGCGCGGCTTCGCGGGCTATCTTCGTGCGTGTCGCCCAAAAGTGCCGAGCGGTTTGGGAAGACGATACACACCAAGACACAAGCTGAGTGAAAGGGCAGGAGATGAGCAGCACAATCCGCGAGGCCGAGGCCAAGGTGATGCCGCTGCCGGCGCGCGCCGCCGCCAACACCGCCCTCCCGCTGGATCATCGCATCGCGCGCAATCCCGGCATGAAGCTCGACCTCGGCTTTCTGGAGTCGGTGCGCAGCGTCAACCGCTCGGCGCTGGAACGGCGCGTCGCCAGCCTGACCAAGCGGCGCTCGATCAAGGCCGACAACCAGGCGGCCTGGCTGCTGCGGGCGATAGCCTGCATGGACCTGACGACGCTCAACTCGAACGACACGGAAGAGCGCGTGCGCCGGCTTTGCGCCAAAGCGATCAATCCGCTGCGCCGCGACATCGCTGAGGGCCTGGGCATTGCGGGCGAACCCATCCGCCCGGCCGCCGTCTGCGTCTATCATCCGTTCGTCGCCATCGCGGTCGACGCCGTGCGCGGCACCGGCATCCATGTCGCCGCCGTCTCCACCGCCTTCCCGCATGGTCTTGCGCCACTGTCGACCCGCCTCCAGGAGATCGAGGCCTCGGTGCGCGACGGCGCCGACGAGATCGACGTCGTCATCCCGCGCGGCCTGGTGTTCGGGGCCAAATGGCGCGAGCTCTACAACGAGATCGTCTCGATGCGCGCTGCCTGCGGTGATGCGCATCTGAAGGTCATTCTCGGCACCGGCGACCTCGCCACGCTGCGCAATGTGATGCTGGCCTCTATGGTGGCAATGATGGCGGGCGCCGATTTCATCAAGACCTCGACCGGCAAGGAAAGCGTCAACGCCACGCTGCCCGTCGGCCTTGCCATGGTGCGCGCCATCAGGGCCTATTTCGAGGAGACCGGCTATCTCATCGGCTTCAAGCCGGCCGGCGGCATTTCTACCGCCAAGGTGTCGCTCGACTGGCTGGTGCTGATGAAGGAAGAACTCGGCCGGCCATGGCTGGAACCGGAGCTGTTCCGCTTCGGCGCCTCGAGCCTGCTGACAGACATCGAGCGGCAGCTCGAGCATCACCTGACCGGGCACTATTCGGCCAATCACCGCCACGCGATGGCTTGAGTCAGGGCTCGAACGTGGAGCCCTACGGCGCCCCCCTCTGTCCTACCGGACATCTCCCCCACACGGGGGGAGATCACGCGCTTCCTTGTTTTCGTCCATTTTCAACGTCGCAAGGGCAGCGACACGCTGAAACTGCCAATCTCCCCCCTTGTGGGGGAGATGTCCGGCAGGACAGAGGGGGGCGCGACAGAGCGCTTGCCGAGGCAATTATCTGGAGGGCCCCATGAACATTCTCGAACGCTATCACGCTATGGAATACGGTCCGGCGCCGGAAGCCCGCAACGAGGCCGACGCCTGGCTTGCCGCGCGCGATTTTTCCAAGGCATTGTTCATCGACGGCACCTGGAAGGCGGCTGGCAGCGGCAAGACCTTCGAGACCAGCGAGCCTTCTTCCGGCAAGCTGCTGGCCAAGGTCTCGGATGCCGGAGCCGCCGACATCGACGCGGCGGTCGCGGCGGCCGCGAAAGCGCTGCCGAAATGGTCGGCATCCTCGGGCTATACCAGGGCCAAAGTGCTCTATGCCATCGGCCGCGCCATGCAGCGCCACCAACGCCTGTTCGCGGTGCTTGAGACGATCGACAATGGCAAGCCGATCCGCGAGAGCCGCGACATCGACGTGCCGCTGGCGATCCGCCACTTCATCCATCATGCCGGCTGGGCGCAGGCGCTGGACAGGGATTTCCCCGGCCAGAAGGGCGTCGGCGTCGTCGGCCAGATCATCCCGTGGAACTTTCCGCTCTTGATGCTGGCCTGGAAGATCGCGCCGGCACTTGCCGCCGGCTGCACGGTGGTGCTGAAGCCGGCCGAATTCACGCCGCTGACAGCCATCCTGTTCGCCGAAATCTGCGAACGCGCCGGCGTGCCGAAAGGCGTCGTCAACATCGTGCAGGGCGGCCCGGAAGCGGGTGCGGCCATCGTCAACCATCCCGGCATCCAGAAGATCGCCTTCACCGGGTCTTCCGAAGTCGGCAAGATCATCCGCAAGGCTACCGCCGGCTCGGGCAAGAAGCTGTCGCTGGAGCTTGGCGGCAAGTCGGCCTTCATCGTGTTCGAGGACGCTGATCTCGACAGCGCCGTCGAAGGTCTGGTCGACGGCATCTGGTTCAACCAGGGACAGGTCTGCTGCGCCGGTTCGCGGCTGCTGGTGCAGGAAGGCATCGCCGAGGCGCTGATTGCCAAGGTCAAGATGCGAATGAGCCGGTTGCGCGTCGGCAGCCCGCTCGACAAGAACACCGATATCGGCCCGCTGGTCGATCTGACGCAGCTCGATCGCGTCAAGGGCCTGGTCGCCGAGGGCGCAAAACAGGGGGCGGTCTGCTGGCAGCCGGATGCGGCGCTGCCCTCATCCGGCTATTACCATCTGCCGACCCTCGCTACCGGCGTTTCGCCGGCTAATGTTCTCGCCCAGGAAGAAGTGTTCGGCCCCGTTCTAGCGGCCATGACGTTCCGCAACACCGAGGAAGCAATCGAGCTCGCCAACAACACCCGCTATGGCCTTGCCGCTTCGGTGTGGAGCGAAAACGTCAACCTCGCTTTGCACGTCGCACCGCAATTGAAGGCCGGCGTGATCTGGGTCAACGGCACCAATATGTTCGACGCCGCCTGCGGCTTCGGCGGCTATCGCGAGAGCGGTTTCGGCCGCGAGGGCGGGCGCGAAGGCATGTTCGAATATCTCACGGCAAAGCTGCCGCTCGGCCTGGTCATCAAGCCGGCGACAGTCTCGGCACAACCCGTTGAACAGGCCGATGGCGCAGCAATCGACCGGACGGCAAAACTGTTCATCGGCGGCAAACAGGTTCGGCCCGATGGCAACTACTCGCTGGCGGTTGTCACCGCCAAGGGCAAGCTTGCCGGCGAAGTCGGCTTGGGCAACCGCAAGGATATACGCGATGCCGTCTCCGCGGCGCGGGCCTGCAAGAGCTGGCCGGAGGCGACCGCCTACAACCGCTCACAGGTGCTCTACTATCTGGCGGAAAACCTCTCCGGCCGGGCGGAGGAGTTCGCCGCCCGTCTCGTCCAGCTCACGGGCGCGACCGCCAAGGCGGCACGCGACGAGGTCGACCAGTCGATCGAGCGGTTGTTTCTCTATGCCGGACTTGCCGACAAGTTCGAGGGGCGCGTGCACCAGCCGCCGGCACGGGCGGTGACGCTGGCCTTGCATGAGCCGGTTGGCGTCGTCGGCATCGTCGCGCCCGACAGTCAGCCGCTACTCGGGTTTATCTCGCTGGTCGCGCCGGCGCTGGCGATGGGCAACACGGTGGTCGCGGTGCCTTCGGAGCGCTATCCGCTGCTCGCCACCGACTTGTATCAGGTCATCGAATATTCCGACGTGCCTGCCGGCGCCATCAACATCGTCACCGGACGCACGGCCGAACTTGCCGGCGTGCTGGCCAAGCATGACGATGTCGATGGGCTCTGGCTGTTCGCCGATGCCGACACCTGCGCCAAGGCGGAGGTCGAGTCCGTCGGCAACCTCAAACGTATCTGGAGCGGCAATGGCCGTAGCCTCGACTGGGCCTCGGAAGAAGCCGCTGGCGATGTTTTGCTGCGCCGCGCCGTCGAGGTGAAGAACGTCTGGGTGCCCTACGGCGACTGACGTTCCATGCTGTCACGATGGAGATCGGGTTCGGGCTTGACGCTCGGGCTTATGTTCTTTAACGAGAAAAAACATCTTTATCTGTGAACTGACAGAGCAGGCCACATCATGGCCTGTGACTGTCACATGACGCCTTCGCAGGCCGCCGATAAAGGCAGTTAACCCAGGAGGAGAACAGCATGGCGGATCTGGCAGGCAAGGTCGTCGTCATCACGGCAGCGGCGCAAGGCATCGGCAAGGCAAGCGCGCTCGCCTTCGCCAAGGCAGGAGCTACCGTCCATGCCACCGACATCAACGAAACGCTGCTGGCGGAACTCGCCAAGACTGCCGGGATCAAGACACGCAAGGTCGACGTGCTCAATGACGAGGCGGTCAACACCGCCTTCGCCGGGATCGGCCGCGTCGACGTGCTGTTCAACTGCGCCGGTTTCGTCCACTCCGGCTCGATCCTGGAGATGAAGGACAGCGATCTCGATTTCGCTCTCAACCTCAACGTTCGCGCCATGATCCGCACCATCCGCGCCGTGCTGCCCGGCATGCTGGAGCGCGCAGACGGGTCGATCATCAACATGGCCTCGCTGGCGAGTTCGCAGAAGGGCGTGCCGAACCGTTTCGCCTATGGTGTCACCAAGGCTGCGGTGATCGGCCTGACCAAGGCAGTCGCGGCCGACTATGTCGGCAAGGGCATACGCTGCAACGCCATCTGCCCCGGTACGGTGGAAAGCCCGTCGCTGCAGGATCGCATGCACGCGCAGGGCGATTATGAAGCCGCGCGCGCCGCCTTCATCGCGCGCCAGCCGATGGGCCGGCTCGGCACGCCGGAGGAAATCGCCGATCTGGCCGTCTATCTGGCCGGCGCCACCTACACATCCGGGCAGGCCTACAATATCGATGGTGGCTGGTCGATCTGACCGGATCGAGGAGTCTGAAAATCCCGCTCACCGGCGATCACTATATGGTGTCCGCGCTTGCCCTGGATCAGGCCGGTGGTACGGTCCGCCGGCTTCCCAAACGGGAGCCATTCGTTTCGGTGAAGAGTTTGCAAAAGGCCGCGAGGCCGCAACCAGGAGAAGGGTCTAAATGAAACTGCTGCGCTATGGCGAGGTGGGGAGCGAACGTCCCGGCCTGCTCGATGCGGATGGGACGATCCGCGACCTCTCCGCCCATGTCGCCGACATTGCCGGCACCACGCTTCACCCGGCCTCGCTGGAGATGCTGTCCAAGCTCGACGCAAAGTCGCTGCCGGCGGTTTCCGGCAAGCCGCGGCTCGGCGCCTGCGTTGCCGGCACCGGCAAGTTCATCTGCATCGGCCTCAACTATTCCGACCACGCCGCCGAGACCGGCGCCACCGTGCCGCCGGAGCCGATCATCTTCATGAAGGCCAGCTCGGCCATCGTCGGACCGGACGATGACGTGCTGATCCCGCGCGGCTCGGAGAAGACCGACTGGGAGGTCGAGCTGGGCGTGGTCATCGGCAAAACGGCAAAATATGTCAGCCAGGCCGATGCGCTCGATTATGTCGCCGGCTACTGCGTCGCGCACGATGTCTCCGAGCGCGCCTTCCAGGCCGAGCGCCAGGGCCAATGGACCAAGGGCAAGAGCTGCGACACGTTCGGCCCGACCGGCCCATGGCTGGTGACCAAGGACGAGGTCTCGGATCCGCAGAACCTGAAGATGTGGCTGACCGTCAACGGCAAGACCATGCAGAACGGCTCGACGAAGACCATGGTCTACGGCGTCGCCTATCTTGTGTCCTATCTCAGCCAGTTCATGTCGCTGCATCCTGGCGACATCATTTCGACAGGCACGCCGCCCGGTGTCGGCCTGGGCATGAAGCCGCCGGTGTTCTTGAAGGCCGGCGACGTGGTGGAGCTGGGCATCGAAGGGTTGGGCCAGCAGAAGCAGACGTTCAGGGCTGACGCATAACTTTCACGAGTCGCGCCGCCCCTCATCTGGCTGCCGCCATCTTCTCCCCGTAGAACGGGGAGAAGGACGCTGTCGTTGCTGCTTTCGCCAATCGCCGGCGCTGGAGCTATCTTCCTTCTCCCCGTCACTATACGGGGAGAAGGTGCCGGCAGGCGGATGAGGGGCAGCGCCAACCTATGTTGCGATACTACTTCAGCACCTTCCCATCCGCGCCAAACCGATAGGTCTTCGCTGGATCCGGCGTTGCATAAAGTGTCGCCCCCGGCTCGGCGTCATAAACACCGAAAATGCGCACGGTGATCAGCCCGGCCTTCTCGCAGTCGAGATAGAGATTGGTGTCGGCGCCGAGGTGCTCGGCATGCACGACCGTGCCTTTCCAGGCGCCGGATTTCGGGTCGACAGTCAGATGCTCCGGCCGCACGCCGATGCTCTTGGCGGTTTCCCCAAGCCTGGCGCCGTCGATGAAGTTCATCTTCGGCGAGCCGATGAAGCCCGCGACAAATTCGTTCGCCGGCGAATTGTAGAGTTCCATCGGTCCGCCGATCTGCTCGATTTTCCCGGCATTGAGCACCACGATCTTGTCTGCCAGCGTCATCGCCTCGACCTGGTCGTGGGTGACGTAGATCATCGTCGCCTTGAGGCGGCGATGCAGCTGCGCGATTTCCAACCGCGTGTTGACGCGCAGTGCCGCGTCGAGATTGGACAAAGGCTCGTCGAACAGGAACAGCTTTGGCTCGCGCACCACGGCGCGGCCGATGGCGACGCGCTGGCGCTGGCCGCCGGAGAGTTCCGCGGGACGCCTTTCCAGATAGGGCTCAAGCGACAGCATGGACGAGGCGATGCCGATGCGGCGGTCGATCTCGGACGCCGGCGTGCCGGCCTGCTTGAGGCCAAGGCCCATATTGTTCTTGACCGTCAGATGCGGATAGAGCGCATAGGTCTGGAACACCATGGCGATGCCGCGCTTGGCCGGCGGCGTGGCCGAGACATCCGCGCCATCGATGACCACCCGGCCCGAGGTCGAATCCTCCAGCCCGGCGATCACCCTCAGCAAAGTCGACTTGCCGCAGCCCGAGGGGCCGACGAAGACGACGAATTCGCCATCCGTCACTTCGAGGTCGATGCCCTTCAGCACCTCGACCGGGCCGAAGGCCTTCTTCACATTCTCGATGTTCAGCGAGCCCACGGCAGTCCTCCAAATTGATGAGTGGGCGCCAGGGCACCTCCCTCTGTCCTGCCGGACATCTCCCCCTCAAGGGGGGAGATTGGCAGCTTTGACGCTGAAACACTCTTTTTGACGTTTGTGATTGGCGAAGGCCATGCCGACAGCTGATCTCCCTCCTTGAGGGGGAGATGGCCGGCAGGCCAGAGGGGGGCGCCGTAGACCGCAACCCCTGCCGCTAGCTCCCTTTTCACAATCGCACCGCCTTCCCGCTGCGCACGCTCTCGTCGGCGGCAAGGCAGACGGCGAGCGATTTCACGGCGTCGTCCATATGGCGGGTGAGATCGATATCCTCGCGGATCGCCTTGAGGACAAAAGCCTGTTCGAGATCGCAGAGATCCTGGTGGCCGGGTTCGCCCTCCATCGACAGCATCTCGTCTGGCTTGGCGAACTTGCCGTCCGCGCCGGTTTTCGCACTGTGCAGGCGGATAGTCGACGTCTTGGTGTGAGTGTCGATGTCGTCGGACTTAACGCCTTCCTTCATGACGATCGACACGCAGCCCGTCGGCGAGATGACATCTTTGACGAAGAACGCGGTCTCCGAAATCATCGGTCCCCAGCCGGCCTCGTACCAGCCGACCGAGCCGTCATCGAACAGCACCTGGAGGTGGCCGTAATTGTACATCGTGGGCGCCACCTCCTCGGTCAGCCGCACGCCCATGCCGCGCACCTCGACCGGCCTGGCGTCGGTGATCTGCAGCATGACGTCGAGATAATGCACGCCGCAGTCCACGATCGGCGAGGTCGTGCGCATCAATTGCTTGTGCGTCTCCCAGGTATGGCCAGAGGACTGCTGGTTGAGGTTCATGCGGAAGACATAAGGGCCGCCGAGCTTGCGCGCCTCGGCGATCAGCCTGATCCAGGACGGGTGGTGGCGCAGTATGTAGCCGATCACCAGTTTCCTGCCATTGGCCTTGGCGGCCGCGACGACGCGCCTGGCGTCGGCCACCGTCGTCGCCAGGGGCTTTTCGACGAAGACATGGCAGCCGGCCTCGAACGCCCTCACCGCATAGTCGGCGTGGCTGTCGGAATAAGTGGCTATGCAGGCGACATCGGGCTTTTCGTCGCGCAGCGCATCGTCGAAGGAGCGCCTGATGCCGTAGCCCGACAGCCCATCCGGCAGCGGCACGTCGGAGCGGTTGATCAACGCGGCGATCTCGAAGCCCGGATTGGTGTGATAGGCGAGCGCATGGCTGCGGCCCATATTGCCGAGGCCGGCGGCGACGACGCGAAGGGGCGATTGCGAATTCACTTGACGGCTCCTGACGTGATGCCGCGGATCAACTGCCGCGAGAAGATGACGTAGAGGATCAGCACCGGCATGATCGCCAGCGAGAGCGCGGCCAGGATGGCGTTCCAGTTGGTGACGAACTGGCCGAGGAAGAGCTGCGCGCCGAGGGTCACAGTCTTGGTCTCTTCCGACGGCGCCAGGATCAGCGGGAACCACAGATCGTTCCAGATCGGGATCATGGTGAACACTGCGACTGTCGCCATCGATGGCCGCACCAGCGGCAGCACCAGCCGGAAGAAGATGGTGTATTCCGACAGGCCGTCGATGCGGCCGGCGTTCTTCAGGTCGTCGGACACCTGCTTCATGAATTCCGAAAGGATGAAGACAGCCAGCGGCAGGCCTTGCGCGGTGTAGACCAGGATCAGCGCCGTCAGCGTGTTGACCAGCCCGCTCGCCACCATCAATTGCAGGATGGCGACGGTGGCCAGCCGGATCGGGATCATGATGCCCAGCGCCAGATAGAGGCCCATCAGCGTATTGCCGCGAAAGCGGTATTCCGACAGCGCAAAGGCAGCCATGGCGCCGAACAGCAGCACGAAGAACAGCGAGGCGACCGTGACGACGAGGCTGTTCTGGAAGTAGTGGATGAAATCGCCCTGGCCGATCACCGTGGTATAGCCGATCAGGTCGAAGGTCTTTGGCGTCGGCGGTGTCAGCGGCGCGCCGAATATGCCGGCGCGGGATTTAAACGAATTCATGATGACCAGGATCACCGGGAACAGCGCGATCGCCGTGTAGGTCAACAGGACCGCATGGGCGCCGATCGTGCGGGGCAGCGAACGGGTGGCGGTGCTCATTGGATGGTCTCCTGAGGAGCTACTTTGCCGAGGAACAGCACCCAGCCACCCCCCTCTGGCCTGCCGGCCATCTCCCCCGCAAGGGGGGAGATTGGCAGCTTTGGCGCCGACACATCTCCTGCATCGCTGGTGGCTGGCGAAGGCCGTGACAACAGCTGATCTCCCCCCTTGCGGGGGAGATGTCCGGCAGGACAGAGGGGGGTGCTCAAGCTCGACATATCGCCCCCTAAAACTGATATCGACGCAGGCGCGTCTGGATGAGGAAGAGGTAGACGCAGACACCGCCGAGGATGATCAGGAACATGATCGTGGCGATGGTCGCGCCCATGTTGGGGTCGCCGACCTGCAGCTGGAAGCCGAAGAATGCGCGGTAGAGGAAGGTGCCGAGAATGTCGGTCGAATAATTCGGCCCGGCGAGCGCGCCCTGCGCGGTGTAGATCAGGTCGAAGGCGTTGAAATTGCCGACGAAGGTCAGGATCGAGATGATGCCGATCGAGGGCAGGATCAGCGGCAGCTTGATCTTCCAGAACTGCGACAGGCCGGTGATGCCATCGCATTCCGCCGCCTCTATGACCTCATTGGGGATCGACAGCAGCGCGGCGTAGATCAGCATCATGGGGATGCCGACGAACTGCCACACCGAGACCAGGCTAAGCGCGGTCAGCGCATACTGCTCCTTGCCGAGCCATGGCGTGAACAGGCTTTTAAGGCCGACCAGGTCCATCATGTGCGGTGCCACGCCCCATAGCGGCGACAGGATGAGCTTCCAGGCGAAGCCGACGATGACGAAGGACAGGATGGTCGGCACGAAGATCGCCGTGCGGTAGAAGGCCGAAAAGCGCAGCCTGGGGCTGGACAGAAGTGCGGCCAGCAGTACGCCGATCGGGTTCTGCACCAGCATGTGGATGATGAAGAACCAGACATTGTTGCGCAGCGCGTTCCAGAAATTCACCGACCAGTTTGGATCGCCGAACAGGGTGCGGAAGTTTGCCAGCCCGACGAAGACCTGGGATTGCTCGATGTTGCGGAACAGCGACAGCTGCAAAGTGCCGGCGAGCGGCAGGATCATGATCGCCGTATAGACGAGCACCGCCGGCGCCAGGAAGACGGCGATATGCCAGCGGATCGGTCTTTTCGGTCGTGCTTGTGCGGCCATGAGTTCGGTCCCCGCCGATCAGGTCTGGGAAATGCTTTCGACCACAGCGCTGCCCCTCATCCCGACCCTCTCCCGGTGAAGAACGGAGAGAGGGGTCGCCAGCGTTGCGGCAACTCCCTTTCTCACCGTCACTGTACGGGGAGAAGCTGCCGGCAGGCGGATAAGGGGCGGCGCCGTCCTTCGCAGTCGATGCTATCGAAAAACGCTGGGCCGTCCACTGGAACGGCCCAGCTCATTGCCAGAGCCTTACTTGGCGGGCTTGTACCAGCTGTCGAGGCCGTCCTGCAGCTTCTTGGCAGCGGCTTCCGGCGTATCGGTGCCGTTGATGACATTGGCCGATTCGACCCAGGTCTCGTTCTCGAGGTTCGGCGTGCCGCGCGACAGGATCTGGTAGGTCGAGCGGATCGTCGACTTGCACTTGCCGCGCCAGGAGACGAATTCCTGCGCCAGCGGGTCTTCCATCTTCACCGGCGAGGAGTTCAGGCTGAAGAAGCCCGGCAGCGCGTTGGCGTAGATGGTGGCGAAATCCGGCGAGGCCACCCAGGACAAGAAGGTCTTGGCCGCATCCGCATGCTTGGAGCCCGCATTCAGGCCCATGCCGATATCGGTATGGTCGGAGATGTAGCAGGTATCGCCGGCCTTCTCGACCGGCGGCGGGAAGGCACCCATCTTGAACTGGGCCTGAGTGTTGAACAGGCCGATTTCCCACGAGCCGGCCGGGTAGATGGCGGCGCGGCCGAGCGTGAACAGGTTCTGGCTGTCCGGATAGGTCTGCGCCTCGAAGCCGTCGCCGAGATAGGGCTTCCACTTGGCCAGTTCCTCATAGGGCGCGACCCAGTCCTTGTCGGTCAGCTTCTGCTCGCCCTTGATGAGGGCCGCGCGGCCTTCCTCGCCCTTCCAGTAGTTGGGGCCGATGTTCTGGTAGCCCATGGTCGCGGCTTCCCAGAGATCCTTGGTGCCCATCGCCATCGGGATGTAAGTGCCGTCGGCCTTGATCTTGTCGAGCGCGGCGAAGAACTCGTCACGGGTCTCCGGCACCTTGATGCCGAGCTTGTCGAAGGCGTCCTTGTTGTAGATGAAGCCATGGATGACCGACGCCATCGGCACGCAGAAGGTCGCCTTGCCGTCGTCGGTCTGCCAGGCGGACTTGGCCACCGGCGAGAAGTTGTCCATGCCCGGCAGCGAGGAGAGGTCCGCGAGATTGCCCTTCTTGAACAGCTCGAGCGACTTGTCGAACGGGCGGCAGGTGATGAGGTCGCCCGCCGAACCGGCGGCGAGCTTGGCGCCGAGAGCCGCGTCATATTCGGTCGGCGCCGAGGGCGCGAACACCACCTTGATGCCGGGGTTCTTGGCTTCGAAAGCCGGGATCAGCTTGTCCTTCCAGATGGCAAGGTCGTCGCCGCGCCAGCTTTCGATGTTGAGCGTTACGTCCTCGGCGTAAGCCACCCCGGCGGAGCCGAGAATGCTGGTGCCCAGAAGCAGTGCCGTCAGTAGTTTCGTTGTCATGCTCAGTCTCCCTGTTGACCTTTTTCAGGTTCGGTTTTGATGAGAACAGAGGCGTTGCGCCCCTTGCTCCCCTCGCAAGCCTGTTTCACCCCGATGGACACCGGGATGAAACAGGCTCTATTTCTTTGTTCGAGCATGATCTTTTCCGAAAAGCGGTCTCCACTTTTCGGGATCATGCCCCAGCGCGGAAAGGGCCGGCCGCAGCTTCTGGCCGGCCTCTTCCAGTATCTTCTGCGCCGTGTCGGCGCTGTCGGCGCCGGCGGCAAGCAGAATGGCGGTCTTGACCGCACCGCCGCTCTTTTCGAGCAGGCGGGCCGCGTCGTCGCGGCTGCCGCCGCTGATGGCCGCGACGATCCGCGCCGCGCGGTCGCGCAGCTTGCTGTTGTCGGCCATGAGATTGACCATGTAGCCGTCATGGACATGGCCGAGATGGATGGCGGCGAGCGTCGACAGCATATTGAGGGCGATCTTCTGGGCCGTGCCGGCGCCCATGCGCGTCGAGCCGGCGATCACTTCCGGCGGCGTTTCGAGCAGGATGGCGGTTCCAGACAGACGCAGCAGAGCCGAGTCCCGGTTGTTGGCGATGCCGATGGTGGCCGCACCGCGACGGGCGGCTTCCTCGATCGCCCGCAGTGCATAGGGCGTCGTACCACTGGCCGAGATTGCGATCAGGCAGTCGCCCTTGCCAATGCCGGCGTTGGCGACCGCTGTCGCGGCCTCCTCTTTATCGTCTTCGGGGCCGCCGGCCAGCGTTCTGAAGGCCTCATCGCCGCCGGCGATCAGGATGGCGATGCGGTCGCGACGGATGCCGAAGGTGCCAGGCAGTTCCAGCGCATCGGCAAGCGCCATCAGGCCGGAGCTGCCGGCCGCGGCATAGGCGAGCTTGCCGCCGCCCTTCAGGCTACCGGTGATGATCTCGGCCGCTTCGGCGATGGAGGGAATGGCGTTGCGCACGGTCTTCGCCGCCTCGACCTGCGCATCGGCCAGCGAAGCAAGGATCGCTTCGGGAGCCTGGATATCCAGCCCCTCGGCATTCCTGTGCAGCGCTTCGGTGCGCGTTTCGGCCATCCCAATTCCTCCAATTCGGAAAACAATACCAAAAAAATACCACTTGTCCACACGCATTAACGAATTCGCCGCACCGAAATCGCTGGCGCAGGTAAATGGCCAAGTTTTTCAGTGAAATACGCTCTAATCTTTTTGCAGCGGAAATTAACCCTTGGCTATTGGTATTTTATTGGTATTATCGGCCTGGAGGAGAAATCACGTGAAATTCGTGCTTGGCATCGATGGCGGCGGCACCAGCTGCAGGGCGGCCTTGGCAATGGCGGACGGCACGGTGCTCGGCCGCGCCAAAAGCGGCGCCGCCAACATCCGCACCGACCTGACCGGCGCCCGGTCGAACATCGTCGAGGCGGCGCGGCAAGCCTTTGTCGCGGCTGGCCAGGATCCGGACCTGATCCCGCAAACACCGGCCATTCTCGGCCTCGCCGGCGCCAATGTCGGCACCTACCGGCAGCAGCTCGAGGCGATCCTGCCGTTCAGCACCAGCCGCGTCGAAACCGATGCCGAAATCGCGCTGGAAGGCGCGGTCGGTTCCGGCGACGGCGCCATGGCGATCCTCGGCACCGGCACCGCCTACATGGCGCGCAAGAACGGCAAGTCGCGTGCCATCGGCGGCTGGGGCTTCCAGGTCGGCGACCAGGGCAGCGGCGCCCGCATCGGCCGCGACCTGCTCGAACAGACCCTGCTTGCCCATGATGGCGTGCGAGCGCGCACGCCGCTGACCGATAGCATGATGGCCGTGTTCCGCGACAATCCGGAGGATGTGGTCGAGTTCACCACCAATGCCAAGCCCGGCGATTTCGGCGGCTTCGCCCCCAAAGTGTTCGAACATGCCGAAAAAGGCGACGCGGTCGCCAACTGGATCCTCGACAAGGCGGTCGCCGATGTCGAGGCCTCGCTTGGCGCGCTGGAGTTGGCGGCAGACGCGCCGCTCTGCCTGCTCGGCGGGCTGGCGCCGCTCTACGCGCCGCGCTTGTCTGCACGCTATCGGGCGCTGCTTCGGGAGCCGCTCGACGATGCGCTCGGCGGCGCCGTGCAGATGGCGGTCCGCCTGTTCGCGCCGAGGGGAGCGGCTCGATGAGCGACGCCGCCGACCAGATCTTCGCCGCGCTGAAACAGTCCTCGCAAAGCGGTGCGCCGCTCTACCTACAACTGCGCAAAAGCATTGAGGATGCCGTCAATCGCGGCCTGATCGGGCCCGGCGACGCGCTGCCTTCCGAGCGCGACATCGCCATCAAGGCCGATATTTCGCGCGTCACCGTGCGTAAGGCGGTGCAGGACCTCGTCAAGGGCGGCATCCTGGTCCAGCGCCACGGCTCCGGCACCTTCGTGGCGCCGCGCATGGAGCGGGTCGAGCAGTCGCTGTCGCGGCTGACCTCCTTCACCGAGGACATGGCGCGGCGTGGCATGGTTGTGCGCTCGGCCTGGCTCGACCGCGGCCTTTACGCGCCCTCGCCCGACGAGATGATGGTGCTCGGCCTTTCGTCGAACGAACTGGTGGCGCGCGTGGCGCGCCTGCGCATCGCCAACGACACGCCGCTGGCGATCGAGCGCGCCTCGCTGTCGGCCAGCGTGCTGCCGGACCCCGCTGGAATTGGCTCCTCGCTCTACGCAGCCCTGGAATTGACCGGCAACAGGCCGGTGCGCGCGGTGCAGCGCATCTCGGCCGCCAATCTCGGCGACGGCGACGCGCGCCTGCTCGAAGTGCCGCCGGGCATTGCCGGCCTGCACATCGAGCGTATTTCCTATCTGGCGAGCGGCAAGGTGATCGAGTTCACCCGCTCCATCTACAGGGGCGACGCTTATGATTTCGTCGCCGAACTGCGGCTGACAGGGCCGAGCGAAGAGGGCCGCCCATGACGACCGAGCCGAACAAATCGACGGAGCCGACCCATATGCGGCGCGAGATCGAGGAGATCCCGCAAGCCGTCGCCCGCCTGCTCGACGGTTCCGGTGCCGTACTTTCCGAAGCCGGCCGCGGCATTCGCGAGCGCGACCCGCATTTCGTCGTCACTGTGGCGCGCGGCTCGTCCGACCATGCCGCTACTTTCATGAAATACGCGGTCGAACTCACCGCCGGTCTTGCGGTGGCTTCGGTCGGCCCTTCCATCGCTTCGATCTATGGCCGCAAGCTCAGGCTCGGCGGCTCCGCGTGCCTGGCCATCTCGCAGTCGGGCAAGAGCCCCGACATCGTCGCCATGGCCGAAACCGCACGGGCAGGTGGCGCGCTGACCATCGCCGTCACCAACACCGCCGATTCACCGCTGGCGCGCGCCTCGGACCATGCGATCGACATCCTGGCCGGGCCCGAGCGCAGCGTCGCGGCGACCAAGACCTTCGTCAATTCCGCCGTCGCCGGCCTTGCTCTGATGGCGCATTCCACCGGCGACGAAGCGCTTCTCAAGGCGCTTGCCCGCTTGCCCGAGCATTTCGGCAAGGCGATCGCTTGCGACTGGATGAGCGTGCTCGTCGAAACGATCGAAAAGCAGAAGTCGCTGTTCATCCTCGGCCGCGGCCCATCCGCGGCGATGGCTAACGAAGCGGCGCTGAAATTCAAGGAAACCTGCGGCATGCATGCCGAGGCCTACAGTGCTGCCGAAGTCATGCATGGCCCGCTGGCGCTGATCGGCCCCGATTTTCCGGTGCTGGCCCTGGCCGCGCGCGACGCATCCGAACCGTCCGTGGCCGAAGCCGCCGACAGCCTGGCGGCCAAGGGGGCGCCGGTCTTCGTCACCTCGATGCTGGCGAACAAGGCCACACGCCTGCCGCATGTCGCCACCGGCCATCCACTGACCGATCCGCTGACGCTGATCGTGTCCTTCTACGTGTTCGTCGAGGCCCTTGCGCGCCACCGCGGCCTCGACCCGGATACGCCGCGCAACCTTCGCAAGGTGACGGAGACCGTATGAGCGACCGTTTCGCCCTGACTGGCGCCCGTATCTTCGACGGCGACGACTGGCATGACGGTCATGCCCTCGTCGTGCGCGACGGTCTGATCGAGGCCATCCTGCCCACCGGCGCGCTTGCCGCGGATATGCGCCGCGTCGACACCGGCGGCGGCATGCTGGCGCCGGGCTTCGTCGACATCCAGGTCAATGGCGGCGGCGGCGTCATGCTCAACGATCATCCCGATGTCGCCTCGATCGAGACCATCTGCCGGGCGCATGCGCCGTTCGGCACCACCGCACTGCTGCCGACGCTGATCACCGATACGGCTGATATCACCGCCGCGGCGATCGCCGCCGGCGAGGCGTCGGCACTGCGGAAAGTGCCGGGGTTTCTCGGGCTGCATCTGGAAGGTCCGCATCTGTCGATCGCCCGCAAGGGTGCGCATGACCCGGCGCTGATCCGGCCGATGACGGACAAGGACGAGGCGATGCTGATCGCGGCGCGAGGCAAGCTCCCGGTGCTGCTCACCACGATCGCACCCGAATCCGTCGAGGCGGCCCGTGTGGCCGCCTTGGCCAAGGCTGGCATCATCGTCAGCCTCGGCCATTCCGACACCGGCTACGCCACGGCCAAAGCCTTCGCCGAGGCCGGCGCCAGCGTGGTCACGCATCTGTTCAATGCCATGAGCCAGATCGGCAACCGGGAGCCGGGACTGGCGGGCGCCGCCATCGACATCGGCGGCCTGTCCGCGGGACTGATCGCCGACGGCATCCATGTCGATCCCGCCACCATCGCAATAGCGCTGCGGGCCAAAGAGGGGCCGGGCAGGATCGTGCTGGTCACCGACGCCATGGCGACGATCGGCACCGACATGACCTCCTTCACGCTCAACGGCCGCACCATCTACCGCAAGAACGGCAGCCTGCGGCTTGCCGATGGAACGCTGGCCGGCGCGGATCTCGACATGATCTCGGCTGTGCGCTTCACTCACCGCAGTGTGGGCGTGGAGCTTTCCGAGGCCTTGCGCATGGCCTCTCTTTATCCGGCGCAGGCGATCGGCCAATCGCACCGGCTCGGCCGCTTCGCCAAGGGCACCGCCGCCGACATCGTTTCGCTTTCGAACGATCTCGACATCAAAACCGTCTGGATCGGCGGCGACAGGGTTTTTTCGACCAGCGCCGGCGGGCAACGGTGAAAGCCGGCCATGGCTGACGTCGATTGCGTCGTCGCCGGGGCCGGCGTCGTCGGGCTCGCCATTGCCAGGGCGCTCGCCTTGTCGGGCCGCGAAGTGCTGGTGGTCGAAAAGGCCGCTTCGATCGGCACCGTTACCAGTTCGCGCAATTCGGAAGTCGTTCATGCCGGGCTCTATTACGCGCCCGGAAGCCTGAAGACGCGTTTCTGCGTCGAAGGACGCGAACGGCTCTATGCCTATTGCCGCGAGCGTGGCATCGGCCATCGACGCACCGGCAAGCTGATCGTCGCCGTCGGACCGGGCCAGCTGCCTCGGCTCAATGCAATCCGGGCCAATGCGGAACAATGCGGCGTCGACGACCTCGATTTGCTGACCGCCGCGCAGGCAGAAAGCCTCGAACCGGCGCTGAGCTGCGCCGGGGCGCTGCTGTCGCCGTCGACGGGCATCGTCGACAGCCAGGGGCTGATGCTGTCGCTGCGCGGCGACGCGGAGGCGGCCGGTGCGTCGTTCGCCTTCCTGACCGCCGTCGCAGCGGCGACGGTCGAGGCCGACGGGATTCGTATCACCACGCGCGATGGCGACGGCGAGACGTTCGCGTTGAAAGCCGGCGCTTTCGTAAATGCCGCAGGGCTCGACGCGCAGGCGCTGGCCGGTAGCATCGAAGGGTTCCCGCCAGAGCTCGTGCCGCCGCTCTGGCTGGCGCGCGGCAACTACTTTTCGCTTTCGGACCGGTCGCCATTCTCGCGGCTGATCTATCCAGTGCCGGTCAATGGCGGCCTGGGCGTGCACCTGACACTCGACCTCGGCGGCAGCGCCCGCTTCGGCCCCGACGTCGAATGGATCGGCCAGGCGGACTATACGGTCGATCCCGGCCGCAGCACGGTCTTCTATGACGAGATCCGGCGCTATTGGCCGGATCTGAGGGACGGCGCCCTGCTGCCGGCCTATGCCGGGATCAGGCCGAAACTGTCGGGCCCGAACCAGCCGGCGGCCGACTTCATGGTGCAGGGGCCGGCCGACCACGGCGCGGGCCGGATCGTCAACCTGTTCGGCATAGAGAGCCCGGGCCTGACGGCAAGCCTGGCGCTGGCCGAGCATGTCGTCGGTCTCTTGTTCCCCCGATAGTGCCCAGGCGACCGCACGAAACTGTCGCGATGCTCCCCGTCCAAACAAGCGGGATGAGGTATCCTTGCCTGGATCGACTTAGCTGGCGGGACTGCTTATGGAAAAAAGGTCCTTGTAGGTATCGCGCAGCAGATTCTTCTGCACCTTGCCCATGGTATTGCGCGGCAATTCGTCGACGAAGACCACGCGCTTGGGATGCTTGTATTTCGCCACGCGCGCGGCAATGGCATTGAGTATCTCGGCAGCGGTGACGGTCGAAGCCGGCAAGCGAACCACGACGGCCGTCACGCCTTCGCCGAAATCGGGATGGGCAACGCCGATGACGGCACTTTCCAGGACGCCGTCAAGCGCGTCGATCTCGCTCTCGAGCTCCTTGGGATAGATGTTGTAGCCGCCCGAGATGATCAGGTCCTTGCCGCGGCCGACGATGTGGACATAACCGTCGGGGTCGATCATGCCGAGATCGCCTGTGATGAAGAAGCCGTCGTCGCGGAATTCCGCTTTGGTCTTTTCCGGCATGCGCCAGTAGCCGGAGAAGACATTCGGCCCCTTGACCTCGATCATGCCGACCTCGCTTTGGGCAAGCGGCCTGCCAGTGTCGGGGTCGGCGATGCGCAACGACACGCCGGGCAAGGGAAAGCCGACGGTGCCGGCGCGGCGCTCGCCATCATAGGGGTTCGAGGTGTTCATATTGGTCTCGGTCATGCCGTAGCGCTCGAGAATGGCGTGGCCTGTGCGCTCGCGCCAGGCCCTGTGCGTCTCGGCCAGCAGCGGCGCGGAGCCGGAAACGAACAGGCGGATGTTTCTTGCCGCCTCGCGGGTCAACCCGTCCTGCTGCAAGAGCCGGACATAGAAGGTCGGCACGCCCATCAGCGCCGTGGCGTCCGGCAAGAGCGAGACGATGCGCCCTGCGTCGAATTTCTGCTCGAACAGCATCGAGGCGCCGGCCATCAGGATGACGTTGGTGGCGACGAACAGCCCATGGGTGTGGAAGATGGGCAGTGCGTGGATCAGCACATCGTCCGATGTGAAGCGCCAATAGTCGACCAGCACGCGCGCATTCGAGGCGAGGTTCTCGTGGCTGAGCATGGCCCCTTTCGAGCGGCCGGTCGTTCCCGACGTGTAGAGGATCGCCGCAAGATCGTGGGGACCGCGCGCGACGTCGTGAAAGTCGGGCGATTGCCGCGACGCCTGGTCCGCCAGCGATCCTTGCCCCTTGCCGTCGAGGGTGATGGCAAGGGCTCCGCATTTTTGCGCCAGGGCTTCGATGTCGGCTGCCCGTGCCGGATCGCAGACGACCAGCCGGGGCTCGGCGTCGCCGAAGAAATAGGCGAGTTCGGCCAGCGTATAGGCGGTGTTGAGCGGCAGGAAGACGGCGCCGGCACGCAGGCAGGCGAGGTACAGCAGCATAGCTTCCGGGCTCTTCTCGACCTGCACCGCGACCCGGTCGCCGGGCTCGACGCCAAGTTGCAAAAGCGCGTGCGCCAGTTGCGCCGAGCGCGCCAGCATGTCGCCATAGGTCAGCACGCGGCCGTCATCCGTCCGCATCAACAGGCGTCCGGGCTTCGGCATCCGGGACCGGAAAATGTCGAACAGATGATTGCTCATGAGGTCTTCCTGCGTCTGGCGGCGAAAGGCATGCATCGGACGGAGCCGGGCCTGTCTTCCGGTTCGGCCGCTTTGCACGGCGCCAGACTGTTGGTGGTTCTTGCCGACCCGTCAAGCCCGCAAGGGCGGCTCCACGCGGCGGCCATGATCATGTCGCCGGGCGAAAGCGGAAGGCTTTGGCGGTAAAAGGCTGGGGCGGCAAAGGCTTGGGGCGCGATGCGGCGCTAACGTGGCGTGCGCTCGGCCCTGGCGCTGGCCGGCTCTGATGCTTCGACCTGCTTGAAGCGCTCCATGCACATCGCTGCCGTCAGGCGATAGTGATTGAGCAGGGCTTCGACCGCGGCGTCGGCATTACCGTCCAGCGCATTTTCCGCGATCAGGCGGTGCTCTGCAAAATCGTCGCGCTGGATGCCTTCGCCGTTACTGGCCATTCGGCGGTAGCGGTAGGCGTGATCGGAAAGCTGGTCGCAAAACCCCACCAGCCATCGCGACCGGCAGGCCGAGATCAGCGCACGGTGGAAAGTGCGGTGCAGTCTCTCCCAGTCCGGATTGAGCGAGGACAGATCCGTTGGCATGAGACGTGAGGTGCGCCCCAACCGATGCAACGCCAGAACCAGCTGTTCTTCCCATTCGGCGGTGCGGTGGGCGATGGATTCGCGAAGCGCCCGTTCCTCGAGCCAGCAACGGGTACGCGTCAATTCCTCGAGCTCTGCCGCGCTGACCGGCATGATGAAGAAGCCTCGCTGGTCATGCCGACCGAGAAGCCCTTCCGAGGCCAGGCGATTGAGAGCCTCACGAACCGGGGAAGCGCCGGCGCCATATTTGGAAACAACCCACTCAACCCGCAGCTTGCTCTCGGTTTCAAAGGCGCCCCGCAGAAGATCGGCACGGAGTTGATGATAGACAGTGCTGGCGAGCGTACTCTTCGAGCCTGTGCCGTCGTCATTCAGATTGGCAGCTGCGTATGTCAAAATCGGCTCCTTGTCCCCAAATCTGGTCCTGGGCAATTCGAGTCCGAGAAACAGTTCCCTTTCCGTACACGTACCCTACCGCGCGCGCCTCGACGCGCTCAAGCGGGAGATCGCGTCATTGTACTTTAGAACAAAGAAATATGCACGATCCTATATCTGGTCGAACGAAATCGTGTTCGGCTACAACCGGCGGAAATTTAACGTGTTTATATGCAGGATCACCTGTTCTTCCGTGCCTCCGCGCGAACCTCTTTTCCGTCGCGCGCAAAAGACACCGAACAGTGGGACCGAATCAGGCCTTTTATCCTGCCCATCGCTTTTGTCGCGGGGCCAGCCGCAGCGAAGCGCGCAGTGCAGGTCCCCAGGATTGACCACGTGGGGAGATCCTGGCCTCCATCGGTTCTTGTGCGGTGCTTTTAGCCGGCTGCCTTGTCGGCCGCCGTCCTGATCGCCTCTATATTTGCCCGGTACGCTTCCACGCTGCCGCCCTTGAAGATGGCGGCGCCGGCCACCAGCACATCGGCGCCGGCGGCGGTCACCAGCGGCGCGGTTTCGGGCGAGACGCCGCCGTCGATCTCGATGCGGATCGGCCGGCCGCCGATCAGCGCCTTGACCCGCCTCACCTTGTCGACGGTTGCCGGAATGAAGGCCTGGCCCCCGAAACCCGGGTTGACGGTCATGATCAGGATCAGGTCGAGCCTGTCGAGCACGTATTCGATCGCACTTTCCGGCGTTGCCGGATTGAGCGAAACGCCGGCCTTCTTGCCGAGATTCCTGATCGTCTGCAACGAGCGGTCGAGATGCGGCCCGGCCTCGGCATGCACCGTCATGCCGTCGCAACCGGCCTCGGCGAAGGCGGCCAGATAGGGATCGGCCGGCGCAATCATCAAATGGCAGTCGAAGAAAGTCTTGGTGCGATCGCGGATCGCCTTGATCACCGGCGGGCCGAAGGTGATGTTGGGGACGAAATGGCCGTCCATCACATCGAGATGGATCCAGTCGGCGCCGGCTGCCGTAACGGCTTCGACCTCGTCGCCCAGCTTCGAAAAGTCCGAAGCCAGCACCGAAGGTGCGATCAAGGTTTTTTTCGTCATGATGACGGGGCCTTTCCGAGCGCCTTTTTCATCTGATCACTGCCTAAAGCGCAGCCGCTGACTTGTCGAGGGTGCGAGCTTGGCGGTTCCACAGCTGGGGTAGTGCGGCGTCCTCTTCGTGTTGCAGCTTCAGCCTGCCCGGCCACGAAGAACCCCGCCGGATTGCTCCGGCGGGGCTTCCGATGTGCCTTCAGGCGATGGTTACTGCTGCTGGAGATTCAGGATTCTGTTTGGAGCCGTATCCTGCTGCTGTTCGGACTGCGGCCTGCGCCGTGGCAGAACCTGCTGCAGCAGCATGCCCGGGTTGAGTTCCAGCGAGGGCTGCCCGCGCACCGGCCTGCAGTTTGGATAACGGCCGATCATGCCTTCCGGGCAACGCCGCCTGAAGATCGGCTGGCACTGGCCGTTGACCATTTGCGAGCCCGGCGCGCATTCGCTCTCTTGCCTGGACCGGCGGCATGCGCCGTCGATCACCCGGGTTCCACGCGGACAGACACACTCGCCGCGCTTGTTGTGGATCTGGCCGCGAATGTCGCACTGCTCCACATCGGGCTGCTTGCGCCGGCACACTCCATTGCGCAGCTCGGTCCCCCTCGGGCAGACGCAGTCGCCGTCCGCGCCGTGGACCTGGCCACGGATGGTGCACTGCTCGGGCTTCGGCCTGTCGCGTACGCAGGCGTTGGCATCCCGATCGAGATGCGTGCCCTTGGGGCAGGTGCAGCCATGGCCGTTCGATGTCGGCACCGATCCCGGTATCGCGCAGCCCGGCCTGGATGTCTTGACGCAGGCGCCATTCTCCAGCTCGGTCCCGCGCGGACAGACGCAGCGTCCATCCTCTGTGCGGACCTGGCCCTCGAGCAGCACGCAACGCTTTGGCTCCTTCGGCGGGATGATGACGCCGCCGGACGAGCACTGGCCGTTGCGATAGGTGGTGCCTTGCGGGCAGACGCACCGGCCGGCGTCGTTCATGACGAAGCCTGCCGAGCATTCCTTCTTCGTCTCATGGCTGATGGCGAAGGGATGGCAGGCATAGGCCTTGCCGCGATCGGCTTGGGTGTTGGCCTGGTCGCGGGAAAGCACATCGCCCCCGCCCTGCACCCGCGTATGGCGAGAAAGCACGCCGACGCAGTTCTGGCCGTTGACGCTGCCTTGCAGATTGGCCAGGCGGCTGTCGTCGGGGATGACCACGGTAACCTTGTGGACACGGCTTTCGCCGGCGCCAAGCGTCAGGTCGGCGATGCAGGATGCAGGCAAGGCCGCCGGTTCCGGCGAGCAGCCGAAGGGCGGCTCGATCGAGGTGATCGCGACGCCTTCCAGCCGGCCGAGGCCTTCGACGCCGATCGCATCGCCGATGCGGACCGGGCCGGAAAATTCCGCCGGGCCGTCGTTGGTGATGGTGATCTCGAACGAGCAGGGTTCTCCGGGCCGGCACTCGCGGTCGCCGGTCTTCTCGACGCGGATGGACGAGACCCCGCCGCCCTTGGCGCAGGCCCGGCCGACCGGATGGACGACGTCCTCGCCCTGCGCCGGGCCGTAGGAGCCTCGCGCGCAATTCTCGAACTCGCCGTTGGCCGAAACCGTCACGTCGAAGTGCCTGCTGGTTCCGGGTGTCATGACGGCGCCTGGAATCTGGCACGCCAGCGTGTCGGCCGGAACCGGCCCGCATGCCCATTCCGCGCCGTCTGATGTGACGGTCTGGATCTGGACGGGCGCGCCGCCCGACACCAAAGTGGCGGCATCGTTGACCCGCACCGGACCGGTGGGGGCAGCCGTGCCGGCATTGCTGACGGTGATGCGGCAGGAGACGAAAGCGGCACCCGCCAGCGAACCGCCGCATGTCTTGGTGATACGCAGGACAGGCTGGCCGCCATTGGGACGAGGGATGCGTTGCTTGGCGCAGGCCCGGTTGTTGGTGAGGTCGGTTTCGCCGGGGATCGGTTTCACCTCGGCGCAATTCTCGACCGTGTCCGACCGGTAGCCGGCCGGCACCACCGCCTTGACGACGATCGCCGTCAAAGCTCCCGGCGGCAGCGAGATGCCGGCATTGTCGCAACGGAACTGGCCGGGGCCGTTCGGACCGCATGTCCAGGGTGGGCTCGGGCCAAAGGTCGAGGAGGCCGGCGCGCCCCCGGGATAGGTGTCGACCACGGTCAGCGGCCCGTTATAGGTCGAGGTGCCGTTGTTGATGATGTCGATGACGAAGCTGCACACGCCATCGGCGGTGCAGGCTTCCGCGCGGGCACGCTTTTTCAGGATCAGGTCGGCCTTCTTCTCGACCGGCGGCCGGCAGTCGCGATCGCGATCGCCACGCCGGCAGATCGGGATCGAGGCGCAGCCACGGTCGTTGGCCTGGCTGCCGAACAGCGGCTTGCCGCTGGCGGCATAGTTATAGGTGGCACAGTTGCGCAAGCTGCTGCCTTGCCAGCCGCCAGCCGGCTTGAAGCCGAACTCCAGGTCGATGAAAGCCCCCGGATTGAGCGTGGTCACCGGATGGGTGCACATCATCGGGGTGGCGCCGGGCACACAGGTCCAGGGCGGATTGGGTCCCGAATCGAGCGTCGAGCCCGCCGGCAGCGTCACCTCGTCGAGCACGATCTTGCCGTTGTAGGGCGCGTCGCCGACATTGGTGACCCGGATGCTGAAGTCGCAGCCGCCGCCCATCGTGCAGCGCGTGACATCGGCGCGTTTCTCGACCTTCAGGTCCGGTTCCCTGTCCTTGGGCGGACATCTCTGGTCGCGCGGGATGACGATGTCGATGGTCTGCGTGCAGCAGAGCCCCCAACCCTCTTTCGGCCCGGCATAGGTCTCGATGCCGGTGACGACGAGGTGGATGACGTCGCCGGGCGAGGCGCCGACGATCTTCCAGTTCAGCACACCGCCGCCGGCCGGCACCTTCTGTGTGTCGGGGACGATGGTGATGCCTGGCGTGGCGGTCGAAAGCTGCACCCACCTGCCGCCCATCTCGGGACCGACAGGCATATGGTAGATGAACGCGCCGCCGCCGGGCACGCAGTCGACCGTGCCGCGCTCCACCTTGAAGCATTCCTTGCCGGGAGGTGGCGGTGGCGGATTGCACTTGGTCAGGTCGACCCGGATCGAGGTTTTTTCGCCGGTGAGAAAATTGCCGTCGTCCGGCTTGCCCGGATCCTGTGAGGGAATAATGGTTCCCGTGCCGGTGCCGACGGTGACTTTGATCAGGCCCTGATTGTCGACCGTCGCCGGCGCGGGGAACGCCGCGTGGTCGATCCTGGCGGTGATGCGGAACGTGATGACGCGTTCGCCCAGTGCGCCCAAGCCGTCGAGGTCGGAAGCGGAAATCCGGAAATCCGAAACCGTTGCCGTGTCGTTGGGGCCGGCCGAATTGCTGATGACGGCGCCAGGCAGAGGTCCGCCCGACGCATCGGTGCCGTCACCGGAGACCTGCATGTTGACGATCTGCAAGCCATGCGGGAGCTGGTCCTTGAAGTCGAGCCGGACCGTCTGCAGCGAAGCCGCAAACCCCGGGCTGGCGAAGCCTTGCGGTGCGCCGCGCAGGCCGAAGCTCAAAGTGTAGAAGACATAGTCGCAGCTTCGCTGGCCGCCGGTCTTGGTGAAGAACGGCACGGCTCGTCCGGGCTCCGGATTGATGATGCGCGGATTGTCGAGCTTGAATTCCTTATCCGGGCTGGCGGCCTGGACGGTCTTGGCCGGAGCCGTGTCTTCGGCAAGTGCCGGCAGCGCCGGCAGCATGGCGACCGCGATACCGGCCGCCACCAGCCAGCGCGCAGCGCGCCTGGCAAAAGACAGGCGCCTCGTGTTCATGACGGTTGATTTGTCGGCGACGCCCAGCGGGGAGAGTGCGAGATTGTTCATCGTCCCCTCCTCAGCGTTCGCAGCTGACGGCTGGCGTTCTGAGCGGCAAGGTCATCTTGCAGCAAGGGTAGTAGCCGCCCTTGTCCTCGGACTTCCTGTAGAAGCAGAGTCCGACATCGACCGTGTCGCCCGGATCGTGGCCGGTGATGCCGATCGTGTATGGCTTGCCAGGCACATGCGACATGGGCGAGGTCACCCCGACGCCTGGCGTCCTGGATTGGGCTTTGATCGAATCGCCCCCGAGGCCGGCATGGTCATGGAGATAAAGGTCCGCCTCGAGCCCGCGCGGTGTGCAGAAATACCTGACATCGTCGACATCGAGACAAGGGGGCAGGTTGCCGGGCGGTTGGAAGTCCGGCGGATAGAACGGTGGCAGATAGCCGCCCGGGATTTCCTCATAATAGCCGGCGCGGCCCTCGCAGGGATGCCAGACGGCGACGTCGCCGACATGGCCTTCCACTTCCGGGTCCTCGAAATAGCCGTCGAAGTCGACGAACCGGGAGCCGAAAGGCGGCACATTGGCCGGCTTGACCAGCTCCCTGGGCGTGATCTGCACGCCATGCACGGCGAGCGGCCCGCCAGCGGCGAGCCGCTCGGCAAGAGCCGGATTGTCGCGCAATTTATCGCCGGTGTTGACCAGCGTCCGGGTGCAGGCCGACGTGTCGAGATCGCCCTCGGCGTCGTAGCCATATTGCAGGTCCAGCCCGCCGGCCGACTGCCTGAAACCTTGCGGGAAGCCGACGGCATATTCCTGCGGCGCTTCCACCCAGACCGATTCCGTTGCCGGATCGTCCGGGTTTTCGCTGAAGTAGCGGATGACCTCGCCCTTGCCGGAATCGGCGAGCTGGCTGTAGTCGTAGCGGTTCTCGACCGGGCCGCGCTGGGCCAGGTACATGAAGCCGCTATCGTCGAAGGCGATGTCGGTGACGGCGTAGTCCTTGTCGGCCTTGACCGTCAGCTCCCAACGGGGATCGCCGGCGAAGCGGCCGTCGCGGGCAATGCCCACCGACCAGATCTCGGCCTTCTCGCCGACGGAATAATAGAGCCGGCCGCCATGATAGGCGACGGCCCAGACACGGCGCTCGTCCTGGGTGTAGCCCCAGGTCTCGGGGTCTTCCGTGTCGAAGGCCGCGCCCTGTATGTCCATGACGGCGCCATCGTCGGTGACCGGAGCCAGGCCATGCGCCGGGCGCCCGGCGACGCCATGGTCGAACGTGTCGACCAGCGCGCCATTGGCGTCGATGCGATGGATCAGACCGGTATCGAGGTCGGAGGCGAAGACTTGGCGGTGGATGGGGTCGAAGGTGAGATTGCCGATGCCGGGCCCGCTGTTGGTGTCGATGTCGGCGAATTTGGCGACCTGGCCGGTGATGCCGTCGACCTTCCAGATGGTGCCCGGCCGGCCGCCGTTCTCGGTGCCGAACTGGCCCTCCATGAAGGCAGCGCCTGCCATGCCGCGGTGCTGCCGCTCCGGACGGCCGTCATCGTCGGCGTCAGGCGTGACGATGCGGATGCCGTGCAGCGAGGTGGCGCCGGCATAGAGATTGGGAACGCCTGACGGGGCGCCATCGCGCATGCCGTCATCATAAGTGAGGCCGAACACCTGGCCGATCTGGCCTGATGTCACCTCGAAAGGCGGTGGCGTGTAGACGAGCTGGCCGGAGGCCGGCCCGCCCAGGCTTGAAACGTCGAAAACGCGCAAGGTGGCGCGCGCCGTGTCGATGAAGGTCTCGTCAATCGGATCGACGCCGGGCGGCAGGCCCCCCTTTTCGGAATCTGAAGAGTCGAAATCGGGAATGACGGTGCCGGAAAATCCGGTGACCGCCATCGAGCCGGGATAGATGATCCGGGTTTCCTGCGCCCGCGCGGGGCCGCCAAGCCATAGGCCGGCGGTCAGCGCCAGGACAAGAAAGGCGCTGGCGGCCTTCGCCACGCCGCCCAAACGGCCGGCACGAGAGGGCGCGAACCGGCGGTGATCGCGAGACATGGAACTCCCCCCGAAGTCTAACGGAGAACCAACCGATCCTGCCGCGCAAACCAGCGCAAGGCGCGGCGTTCCAGCACGTTCGTCCCCGATCGAATTGTCTGCTTTCCTCATAATTACGATACGCCTGCTCCTGTGCAGGGTCAACGGAACCAGCGGAAAGCCAAGCGCATCGACCCTGTCGCGAAGACGATGGTCGCGCCGAGCTCCTGTTGGTCGGGGAGGCCATGGCGTCCCTGGGGTGCTGGTCATGGTGGCTCCCTTTCCCGTGGCCGCATCATGCGGCGCCTGAGCGTCAGTCGCACGCGGAGGCGGAAAGGTTCACTGTGGGGCCCGGCTATTCTTTCAGACGCCGCGAAGCGGGCGGACGCGATGCCTCGGGCGCAGGCGTAATCGGGCCGTTTCGCCATCCGCTGTCGAGGATGGTGGAAGCCTTGCGCAGAATGCTTGCGCCCGATGCCGCCTGTTCTTATATACGCGCCAAGCCGTCCAGCGCCGCAACAGCGGTTGCCGAACGGGATTTCTTGTGAACAGGGGCTTTCGTCGGAACGCCTTACGGGTCCTGAGAGCCTGCTTAGCGGAGAGACTAGAAAAATGGCAAAAGTAATCGGTATCGATCTCGGCACCACCAACTCCTGCATCGCCATCATGGACGGCAAGGAGCCGAAGGTGATCGAGAATGCGGAAGGCGCGCGCACGACGCCTTCCATCGTCGCCATCTCGGGCGACGGCGAACGTCTCGTCGGCCAGCCGGCCAAGCGCCAGGCGGTCACCAATCCTGAAAACACCATCTTCGCGGTCAAGCGCCTGATCGGCCGCCGCTATGACGATCCGGTGACGGAAAAGGACAAGAAGCTTGTCCCCTACAAGATCGTCAAGGGCGACAATGGCGATGCCTGGGTCGAGGCCGGCGGCAAGAAGCAGTCGCCCAGCCAGATCTCGGCCATGATCCTGCAGAAGATGAAGGAAACGGCGGAAGCCTATCTCGGCGAGAAGGTCGAGAAGGCGGTCATCACCGTTCCCGCCTATTTCAATGACGCCCAGCGCCAGGCGACCAAGGACGCCGGCAAGATCGCCGGCCTCGAAGTGCTGCGCATCATCAACGAGCCGACCGCGGCTGCCCTCGCCTACGGCCTCGACAAGAAGGACGGCAAGACCATCGCCGTCTATGACCTTGGCGGCGGCACGTTCGACATTTCGGTGCTCGAGATCGGTGACGGCGTGTTCGAGGTGAAGTCGACCAATGGCGACACCTTCCTCGGCGGCGAGGATTTCGACATGCGCCTCGTCGAGTATCTGGCGGCCGAGTTCAAGAAGGAACAGGGCATCGACCTGAAGAACGACAAGCTTGCCTTGCAGCGCCTCAAGGAGGCTGCCGAGAAGGCCAAGATCGAGCTGTCGTCGACGACGCAGACCGAGATCAACCTGCCGTTCATCACCGCCGACGCCACCGGGCCCAAGCACCTGACGCTGAAGCTGACGCGCGCCAAGTTCGAAAGCCTGGTCGAAGACCTCGTCCAGCGCACCATCGATCCGTGCAAGGCGGCGCTCAAGGATGCCGGCCTGAAGGCGGGCGAGATCGACGAAGTGGTGCTGGTCGGCGGCATGACCCGCATGCCCAAGATCCAGGAAATCGTGAAGCAGTTCTTCGGCAAGGAGCCGCACAAGGGCGTCAACCCCGATGAGGTCGTCGCACTCGGCGCCGCCATTCAGGCCGGCGTGCTGCAGGGCGATGTCAAGGACGTGCTGCTGCTCGACGTGACCCCGCTGTCGCTCGGCATCGAGACCCTGGGCGGCGTGTTCACCCGGCTTATCGAGCGCAACACGACGATCCCGACGAAGAAGAGCCAGGTGTTCTCGACGGCTGAGGATTCGCAGTCGGCCGTGACCATCCGGGTCTTCCAGGGCGAGCGCGAAATGGCCGCCGACAACAAGGCGCTCGGCCAGTTCGACCTGGTCGGCATTCCGCCGGCCCCGCGCGGCGTGCCGCAGATCGAGGTCACCTTCGACATCGACGCCAACGGCATCGTCAACGTTTCGGCCAAGGACAAGGGCACCGGCAAGGAGCACCAAATCCGCATCCAGGCCTCGGGTGGCCTTTCGGACGCCGACATCGAGAAGATGGTGAAGGATGCCGAAGCCAATGCCGACGCCGACAAGAAGCGGCGCGCGCTGGTCGAGGCCCGCAACCAGGCCGAGGCGCTGGTGCATTCCTCGGAGAAGTCGCTGAAGGAATATGGCGACAAGGTCTCGGAAGCCGACCGCACGGCGATATCGGACGCGATCGCGGCGCTGAAGACCGCTACCGAGGGTGACGACGCAGCGGAAATCGAAGCCAAGAGCCAAGCGCTCGCGGAGGCTTCGATGAAGCTCGGCCAGGCCATGTACGAGGCCTCGCAGAAGGAAGCGGCGGAAGCCGATGCCAAGGCGGACGCCGCCAAGGACTCGGATGTGGTCGATGCCGATTTCGAGGAAATCGACGAGGACGACGACAAGAAGAAGTCGGCCTGAACCGGCTGACGGCAAGATAAAGCGGAAAGCCCGGCGCAAAGCCGGGCTTTTTTGCAACCCTGGCAGAAAAAGTGCGGAAAAAATCGTCGAAAAACACGAACAGCTCCGCACCGGCCCTAGCATCCGGGCTGCGCCGATCCTAAATCGTGGCAACGTGCCGGCAAACGACGCAACACTGCATGAAGACGTTGAGCATCCGGACAGCGGGAAAAAATGAAAGCTGATTTCTACGAAACGCTGGGCGTGCACAAGGGTGCCGACGACAAGGAACTGAAGAGCGCTTTCCGCAAGCTCGCCATGCAGTTCCACCCCGACCGCAATCCGGGCGACCATGCCTGCGAGCACAAGTTCAAGGAAATCAACGAAGCCTACGAGACGCTGAAGGATCCGCAGAAGCGCGCGGCCTATGACCGTTTCGGTCACGCGGCCTTCGAGCAGGGCGGCATGAACGGCGGCGCACACGGCTTCGGCGCCGGCGGCTTCGCCGACATTTTCGAGGACATTTTCGGCGACATGATGGGTGGCCGCCAGCGCCGCTCTTCCGGCGGCCGCGAGCGCGGCGCCGACCTGCGCTACAACATGGAAATCTCACTGGAAGAGGCCTTTGCCGGCAAGACCGCGCAGATCCGCGTGCCGGCCTCGATCTCCTGTTCGGAATGCTCGGGAACCGGCGCCAAGCCCGGAACCCAGCCGGTCACGTGCTCGATGTGCAACGGCCACGGCAAGGTGCGCGCCACGCAAGGCTTCTTCTCCATCGAGCGCACCTGCCCGCAATGCCAGGGCCGCGGCCAGACGATCAAGGATCCGTGCCCGAAATGCGCCGGCCAGGGCCGCGTCACCGAGGAGCGGTCGCTGTCGGTCAACATCCCAGCCGGCATCGAGGACGGCACCCGCATCCGGCTTGCCAATGAGGGCGAAGCCGGCTTGCGCGGCGGGCCGTCGGGCGACCTCTACATCTTCCTCGCGGTCAAGCCGCACGAATTCTTCCAGCGCGACGGCGCCGACCTCTACTGCAAGGTGCCGATCTCGATGACGACTGCCGCCCTTGGCGGCTCGTTCGAGGTGACGACGCTGGACGGAACGCAGACCAAGGTGAAGGTGCCGGAGGGCACCCAGAACGGCCGCCAGTTCCGCCTCAAGGGCAAGGGCATGCCGGTGCTGCGCCAGCCCAATGTCGGCGACCTCTACATCCAGACGGCGGTCGAGACGCCGCAGAACCTGTCGCGCCGCCAACGCGAGCTGCTGGAGGAATTCGAACAGCTCTCCTCACAGGACAATTCCCCCCAGTCGAGCGGCTTTTTCGCCCGCATGAAGGACTTTTTCGAGTCGTTCGGCGAGCGTTGATCGACGGCCTGTGCGCGTGTGGCTTGCCTTGCCGGTGTCGGCGCTGCGCCTCACCTGCCGGGCGGCCAACACGCGCCGTGAAAACCGCAGTAGGCGCGCATTTTTAGACGCGACGAAAACTATCTTATCCACGACATAGGCATGACCCTGCCTTGCCTTGGGCGGCTTAGGTGTTAAGTAGCTCTCAGGGGAGCGCTGAGGAGAGCTTGCATGACACGTGGTCCGGGACTGCGGAAGGCGCTTGCCGAAAAGTTCGACGACGAGCTGAAGTTCTTCAAGGGCTGGATCGACAAGCCGAAGACGGTCGGCTCGATCGTGCCGACCAGCTCCATCACCGCTCGCAAGATGGCTTCGATCGTCGACCCGAAGTCCGGCCTGCCCGTGCTCGAGGTCGGCCCCGGCACCGGCGTCATCACCCGCGCCATACTGGCCCAGGGCGTGAAGCCTGAAAACCTCTACGCGGTCGAATATTCCACCGATTTCGTGCGCCATCTGCGCCGGCTCTATCCCGGCGTCAACGTCATCGAGGGCGACGCCTTCAATCTCAACGCCACGCTTGGCGACAAGAGCGGGATGATGTTCGATTCGGTGGTCTCGGGCGTGCCGCTGCTCAACTTCCCGGTCGCCCAGCGCATCGCCTATATCGAAAGCCTGCTTGACCGCATTCCGGCCGGCCGGCCGATCGTGCAGCTGACCTACGGCCCGATGTCGCCGATCCCGCCCGGCCGCGGCGACTATACGGTCAAGCATTTCGACTTCATCATCCGCAACATCCCGCCGACGCAGCTGTGGATCTACCGGCGCGAGGCGCATTAGGGATTGCGAAGCCGACCGTGAATGTCTTCGAAAGTCGTCATCCTGCGGCTTGTCCCGAGGATCTGCCGCATAGCGGTATCAGATGCGGTGGGCATGGGGACGAAAATGTCTGACTTGGATGCGTTGGCAGATCCTCGGGGCAAGCCCGAGGATGACGCTTTGCCTGATCTGCATTGATTTGAGCGGGCTCTGGCTGTACCTGTCCGGGAACAAGGTTGGCCAATGGCAGTGATCCCAAAAATCCTCGTCTTTGCCGGCTCGGTCCGGGCCGGGGCCTTCAGTGGCAGGACCGCCGACGTGGCGCAGAAGGAACTTGCGGTGCAAGGCGCCGAGGTCACTCGCATCTCGCTTGGCGACTATCCCTTGCCGATCATGGATGAGGATCTGGAGAAGGAAAAAGGCGTCCCCGAAAACGCCCTGAAACTTGCCCGGATGATCATTGCCCATGACGGGCTGCTGATCGCCACGCCCGAATATAACGGCTCCATTCCGCCGCTGCTCAAGAACACGATCGACTGGGTGAGCCGGGTGCGCAAGGATGGCGGCCGTGCGGTGAGGCCGTTTGCCGGCAAGGTCGCCGGCCTCAGTTCGTCTTCCAGCGGACACTTCGCCGGGATACGCTGCATCAACCATCTGCGCGCCGTGCTGGTGCGTTGCCAGATGGAGGTGGTGACGCCGGAATGCTCGGTGCCGGAAGGCGGCAACGCCTTCGACGAGGACGGGCGTTTCAAGGACGAACGACTGCACCGAACCATGGAGCACCTATGCCGCACGCTGATCGAAACCTCGCGCATGCTGTCGACCCGGGTCGAGCCGTGATCGCCAACGCCATGCAGACCGACACAATGCGCGAAAGGCTGATCGTCGGCCTCGACGTGCCGAGCTTGAAAGAGGCCGAGAAGGCGGTACGCGAACTCGACGGCGTCGTCTCCTTCTACAAGATCGGCTACCAGCTCGCCTTCGCCGGCGGTCTCGATTTCGCCAGGGAGCTCGCCAGCGGGGGCAAGAAGATCTTCCTCGACATGAAGCTGCTCGACATCGACAACACTGTGGCCAAGGGGGTCGAGAACATCGTCAAGATGGGCATGACCATGCTGACGCTGCATGCCTACCCGAAGACCATGCGGGCGGCGGTCGAGGCGGCGAGAGGCAGCGAGCTTTGCCTGCTTGCCGTCACCGTGCTGACCTCGATGGACGAACAGGACGTGATCGACGCGGGCTACGAATACGACCCGCACACGCTGGTGCTGCGGCGCGCGGAACAGGCGCTGCATGCCGGCATGGGCGGCATCGTCTGCTCGGCCGCGGAAACAGAGGCGGTGCGCCGCATCGTCGGGCCCGACATGGCGGTGGTAACGCCAGGCATACGCCCCGCCGGCAGCGACCATGGCGACCAGAAGCGCGTGATGACGCCGGCGGATGCCATCCGCAGCGGCTCCAGCCATCTGGTCGTCGGGCGCCCGATCGTCGCCGCGGCGGACAGACGCGCGGCGGCTGAAGCCATCCTCGACGAAATGCGCTCGGCATAATTTCCAACGAACGGCTTCGGAGAAGAAGGATGCCCAAGGGATACTGGATCGCCCGCGTCGATGTGCGCGACGCGGAAGGCTACAAGGATTATGTCGCCGCCGCCAAGCCGGCCTTCGAGCGCTTCGGCGCGAAATTCCTGGCGCGCGGCGGCGAGCATGAGAAGGCAGAAGGGGCCGGCCGCGCGCGCAACGTCGTCATCGAGTTCGAGACGCTTGCCGCCGCGCATGACTGCTACCATTCACCTGAATACCAGCGCGCCGCCGCCATTCGCCAGAAGGTCGCCGACGGCGAGATCGTGCTGGTCGAGGGCGTCTGAGGCTATCCCGGCCGGCATCAGTGCCGGCCGCGGCCTTTGCACGAGTCCTGAGGTTCACATCCCGCAGCCTGGCCCAGCAGGCGGCGCCCCGACCGGTTGTCTTTGAGCGACAACCGGCACAGTCGTTCGACAACGGCCACGACATGGCTGACGCATAATCCCTTTAGCAATCGCGTCCGAACAGCCCTTACACGGGGGTAATTTTGATGCCGGCCGATCGCGGGTTGACATGCAGGTATTTACCTGCATATTATGGCTTCACATCAGAGTGAACCCGATGGACGCGGACAAGGTTTTCAAGGCGCTGGGCGACCCGACACGCAGAAAGCTGCTTGATCTTCTGTGCGAGAAGAACGGGCAGACGCTGGGCCAGCTTTGCGAACATCTCGATATGGCCAGGCAATCCGCCACCCAGCACATCGACCTGCTGGAGGCGGCCAATCTGGTGAGCACGGTCAAACGCGGCCGCGAGAAGCTGCATTTTATCAATCCCGTGCCGCTGCACGAGGTCTACGAGCGCTGGGTGCGCAAATTCGAACGCCAGCGGCTCAGCCTGCTGCACGACCTGAAACAGGAACTCGAAGGAGAAGACAAATGACCGCAGAGACGACCAGCTTTGTCTACGTGACCTACATCCGCTCGACGCCGCAAAAAGTGTTCGAGGCCATAACCAGGCCCGACATCGCACGGCGTTACTGGGGCCATGAGAACGTCTCGGACTGGAAGGCGGGATCGAAATGGGAACATATCCGCGCCAATGACGAGCGCACCGTCGAACTGGTCGGCAAGGTCGTCGAGATCTCGCCGCCGACCCGTCTCGTGATGACCTGGGCAAACGCTTCGCAGGCCGACGATCCGTCGAAATACAGCCGGGTGACGTTCGCCATCGAGGAATACGACACGATGGTGCGGCTGACCGTCAGCCATGACGAACTCGAAGCCGGCAGCGGCATGGCGAAGGGCGTCAGCCAGGGATGGCCGGCGGTGCTGTCCAGCATGAAATCCTTCCTGGAAACCGGCAGCGGCATCGATATTTTCGCCAAGCCGAAATCGGCCTGACCAGCAAATCCGACTGCGGGAAAACGACAATGACCAAACGCTATAGCGGCGGATGCGCATGCGGTGCGATCCGCTATGAAACGAGCAGCGAGCCCATCTTCGAAAACCACTGCCAATGCCACGAATGCCAGAAGCGAAGCGGCACGGGCCACAGCTCCTACCTGACTTTCCCCCGGCGAGCCGATGTGATCATCACGGGCGAAGCGAGCACCTGGCGGGTGGCGGGCGACAGCGGCAACGAGAAGATCCATGCCTTCTGCCCGACCTGTGGAACACCGGTCTACCTGACGCAGGTCGCAATGCCGGAATTAATAGCGGTCCACGCGACCAGCCTTGACGATCCCGGCCAATTCAATCCGCAGGTGGTCACATATGCCATCCGCGGCCGTGCCTGGGACAGGATAGATCCTTCCTTGCAGACATTCGAGCGAATGCCTTTGGGATAGCGTACGGCAGGCAATCTTGCCGCGCTTTAACGGGTCATTCGGTTCGCGGCGGTTTCGGCCATGGCGTCGGCGAGCTCCAGGTTCCATTGCGACCGGCAATAGGCGCGGAAATCGAAGCAGGGCAGGCCGGGGCAGACTTCGAATTCTATGAGGTGAACGGTGTCGTCGGGCTCGATCCGGAGATCGATGGAGAACACGTCGCGCAGGCCGAGCCCGCTCATCAGCCGTTCGGCGATCGCGCGGACTTTTGCATCGGCGACCGGCTGGCTTTCGGCGACCGGAAGCAGAAGCGGCTCGGCGTATTTGCCCGCCGCCTTCGCCGCCTCGCCGGTCTCGCCGTAAAGCGCCAGGCTGTCTTCCATGGTCTGGAAATCGCCGCCGGACTCGACGAAGGCGACGCCGAGCGCTTCGACGCCGGTGTCCGGCCTCAGGCCGAGGAAACTGGCGCGCGCATTGCGGCCGCCGACATAGGGCTGGACGACGGCGTCGTCGCGATAGGCGGCGAAAACACGCCGGCTAAGCTCCAGCGCGTGGCCGAGATCGCCGCAGCGCGAATCCTGCCAGATGCCGATCTTGGCGCCGAGCCGGTTCGGCTTGACGAACCAGCCGGCGGCGGAAACCGGCGGCTCGACCAGCCATTGTCCGTTGCGCGCCAGGCCGGCCTGCGGCACAGGCAGGCCGAGCGCGCCGAGCACGGCGCCGGAGCGAAACTTGTCCTGGCAGAGCGCGAACAGCGAGTCCTCGGCGCCGATCGTCTTCAGGCCGTTCAGCCTGGCAAGCGCGGGCGCCGTGCCGCCCCGGAAATAGGCGATGCCGTCGGTCAGCGTCCAGACCAGCGTGGCCGCCGGATCGGCCTTGGCGAGCATATCGGCGGCATCGTCCAGCTCCACCGCTGCGAAGCCGAGATCGCGCCGTTTGAAGGCAGAAGCGAGCGCGTCGAACTCATGCGCGAGATCGGTCGATTGCGCCAGGTAAGAAGCGATTTCGGCGGCACGCTCCGGCGCGTGGCCTTCGGCGAGGAGCCGCTCGAGGCAGGCCTTTTCCGGCTCATGGACGAGGATCAGCCTGGGGCTGGACATGACATGATTCCCAATGGTGCAATTCCACACCATCGCATGGCGAAGACGCCAGGCTTTCGCGAAACCGACGCGGGCCGGACGCCTGCGTGACAGCCGGCCGAATGATCCCGTCAGACGCGGTGCATCGGGGTACCGAGACTCGCGTCAGGCCGAGCCGAAAAGGCCGGCATCACCTGAGGTGCCCTAGGCGATCAGCACGCGGGGCTCGAACCGGCCATTGACCTCGATGTCGAGGAGGAAGGTCATGCCGGCCTGAGGGTCGAGCTGACGCTGCTTGTCGTCCTTGCCGTGCCAGGCCGATGTAACCGCCAGCCGGCTGGCGTTCTTGCCGACAAAGGCCGGGCAGGAAGGCTGCGTCACCGGCATGGCGATCGTGCGCACCAGCTTGCCGTCCGGGGCGTAGCCCTTAACCACCTTGCCGCCCCAGACGGCATTCCACAGGATGCCGTCGCGGTCGAGCACGGAGCCGTCGACGAAGCCCTTGGCCGACCGGTGATCAACGAACACTTTCGGCTCGCCCGCCGGCAGGCCGGTCGCCGGATCGCAAGCGACGCGCATCAACAGGCCGGTCGAGGTGTCGGTGTAATAAGCGAGCGCGCCGTCCGCGGAAAAACAGATCGAGTTCGACACGGTGATGTCGGAGAACAGCTTGCGCAATTCGCCCTTGAAGAACCAGTAGATCGCGCCGGCGCCCTTCTCCTCGCCCTTGCCCATCGTGCCGGTCCAAAGGGCGCCGCAGGGATGGACGCGGGAATCGTTGGAACGGGTGACCGGATTGTCGGCCTCGACAGGTGTGTGCAGCGTCATCCTGCCGGTGGCGACGTCGCGGACAAAAAGCCCGGTTTCGGTGGCGATCAGCTGGCGCTTGTCGTCGATGATGGCGATAGCGCTGGCCATCCGGCCAAGCTCGTGCACCTGGGCCGCGCCGCCGGACAGGCGCTTTTCCAGGAGATGGCCCTTGACTATGTCGAACCAGTAGAGCGTGTCTGTGGCGGGGTCGTAGCTCGGCCCCTCGCCGAGCTGGCAGACATGGTCGGAAAAAACCGAAACGATCGCTTCGCTCATCCTGCGTCTCCGCCGAACACCGCGTCCCAGGCCGTCACCGCCGCCTGGGCCCGCGCGGCCACGTCTTCGACGCTCATGCCCGGCTTGAACAGGCTGGAACCAAGCCCGAAAACCGTGACGCCGGCCGCCTTGTAGCCGGCAAAGTCCTTCTCTGAGACGCCGCCGACCGCGCCGACCAATGTCGAAGCCGGCAGCACCGCGCGGATGGCGGAAATGCCCGACGCGCCGAGCACGCTTGCCGGGAAGAATTTCAGCGCCGAGGCGCCGAGCCGGATCGCCAGGAAGGCCTCCGTGGGCGTGAACACGCCGGGCATGGTGACCATGCCGTATTGCAGCGCGCGTTCCATCACCTCGGCATCGATGTTGGGACTGACCAGCAGCCGGCCGCCGGCTTCGTGCAAGCCATCGACATCGGCCGGCGTCAGCACCGTGCCGGCGCCGACCAGCGCGGCCGGCGGCAGCGCCTTGACGATGGCGGCGATGGACGCGAACGGATCGGGTGAATTGAGCGGCACCTCGATCGCCTCGATGCCGGCATCGAAGACCGCCTGGCCGATCGCCACCGCCTCGGCAGGCTTGAGGCCGCGCAGGATGGCGACCAGCCCGCGCTTGAGCTTCGGGAACGCAGCGGTCTGGTTCATCAGGCAACTCCGGTTCTGGCGATCATGCCGTTTTCGCGCGCCGCCTCGACCAGGCCGGCACGCACCGCCTCATCCGCGTCGACGGTCCGCACGCCAAGCCCGGCAAGGCCGAGCGCCTGCCGATAAAGCGCCGCAAGCGCGCCGGAGGCAATCAGCACCACCGATGTGGCGCCCGCGGCCTGGCGGCGCCTCGCCGAGGCGATCTCGCCGCCGATCAGCAGGCCCGACAGGCAGGCCGCGGCATCGTCGGCCTTCATGTCCTGGAGCAGACCGGCGGCGCGGATCGAGAACAGTTTTGCGGTGACGTCGCCACCTTCGGTCAACGCCGCACCACACCAGCGGCGGAAGAAAGGGTTCTGCGGGTCGACCGGCTTGGGATGCTCGCCGAGCGAATGGCGCAGGATCGAATGCGCGGCCAGCACCGAGAACAGCTCGCCGGTCGGCCATGTGCCGAAGCCGGCAACGGCGCCGTCCTCAACCAGAACCCATTTCGAATGGGTGCCCGGCATGCAGACGATTTCACGCCCCTTTGCCGGCAAACCGGCGCCGGCAAGCTGTGTCTCCTCGCCGCGCATGACGTCTGGCGCATCGGCCAGGCGTTGGGCAAGGCCGGGCACGATACGAATGTCGCGGCTCTCCCCCGGGATGCGGGCCGCGCCGGCCAGGATGGCGCCGATCGGCGCCGGCAGCGTGACATAGGGCGCTTCGAGCCAGCCCTGGCGCGAGCCTGCCATGCCGCAGATGATGACGGGCAGCGTTTCCGGCGCGCCCATGGCGGCGAGATGACCCTCGAGAACCCGGGAAAAGCCCTTCTCGCGCGCGGTGATCAGTCCGTCGTCGCCGCGACGCTCGGCAAGCACCTTGCCGCCGCCGTCGATCAGCCAGGCACGAAGCCGGGTCGTGCCCCAATCGAGCGCCGCGACCGCCGGCACATTGCCGACAAATCGGGGGCCGGCAAACCCGGGGCTCACAGGAAACCTCCGTCGACGATCAGCATTTGCGCGGTCAGCATGCGCGAGGCGTCCGAGGCCAGGAACAGCACGGTGCCGACCAAATCGTCCGGCCGCATGACGTCCTTGATGCACTGCTTGGCGACATGAGAGGCAAGCGCCTGCTCCGTCACCCAGCGTTCCTGCTGCCGTTCCGTGATGACCCAGCCGGGCGCGACGGCGTTGACGCGGATACGGTCGGGCCCGAGCTTGCCGGCCAAACCCTTGGTGAGGCCGAGTATGCCCGCCTTGGCGGCGGTGTAGGCCGGCATGTCGGGGTGGTTGATCAGGTAGGAGGTCGAGGTGAAATTGATGATCGAGCCGCCGCCGGCCCGCTTCATGCCCGGCGCCACCGCCTGCGCGGTGAAGAAATGCGGTCTGAGGTTGATCGCCTGGTTGTTGTCCCAAAACTCCACCGTCACGTCTTCGACGGCGTGGCGTTCGTCCCAGGCGGCATTGTTGACCAGCACGGTGACGTCGCCATGCGCTTCGGCCGCCTTCGCGGCAGACGCCCGGAGCGCTTCGATGTCGCGCAGATCGGACTTGAGGTAGAGCGGCCGGCGGCCGAGCTCTTTCTCGATGCGGTCGGCAAGCGCGGTGCTGGGCTTGTCGGCGATGTCGATGAAGGCGACCTTGGCGCCCTGGCGCATGAAACCCTCGGTCAATGCCGCGCCAATGCCGGAGCCGCCGCCGGTGATCAGCACCGAAGCGCCTTCGAGGTCGGCAAAACGTGCCGATGGCATCATGGTTTTCGTCTCCCGGGTTGACCGGCGCGCATCCTAGCCAGACCGATCCGGCGGGCAAGGGCGAAAAGACGGATTTTGAGGCTTATGTCTGACAAAAAGCCTGGAGACCACGCACAGGCACGGCCGGTCCTCGATCGAGGACCGGTCAATCGCCCGGTCAGATTGCCTTGGCGCGCAAGGCGCCGCGGAAGGAATCGCGGAGATAGCCGAGCGTGGCGTCGGCATCGGCCGGCTTGCCGAACAGATAGCCCTGCCCACCGGCGCAGCCGAACTGGACGAGGCGGTCGGCCTGCGCCTCTTCCTCGATGCCTTCGGCGACGACATCCATGCCGAGCCCTTCGCACATTGCGAGAATGGCGCGGATGATGTGCTCCGACGGGCGGTCATCGAGAATGGAGGAGACGAAGGCGCGGTCGATCTTCAACTTGTCGAAATGGAATTCGCGCAGCCGCCCGAGCGAGGACTGGCCGGTGCCGAAATCGTCGAGCGAGACGCGGATGCCGACGCGGCGCAGGTCCTCGACGATCTGCGCGGCCGAGGCCGGATCGTTCATCAGGCCGGTCTCGGTAATCTCGATCTCCAGCCGGCGCGGATCGAAGCCCGTACGGTCGAGGATCGCCAATATGTGCAGGCCGGTGTTCTGGTCGACGAGTTGCGAGGGCGACAGGTTGAAGGACAGGAACAGGTCCTTCGGCCAACTCCTCGCCGCCTCGGTCGCCTTGCGCAGCACTAGCTGCGACAGCGGCCCGATGATGCCGCGCTCCTCGGCGATCGGAATGAAGACGGTCGGCGGCACCGAGCCGAGATCGCGGTCGGTCCAGCGCGCCAGCGTCTCGAAGCCGATGGTGCGGCGCGTGGTGAGGTCGACGATCGGCTGGAAATGCGGCTCCACCTCGCCGGCCGAGACGGCGCGGCGCAGCGCCTGCTCGATGCGGGTGACGCGCTTGGCCGCCTCTTCCATTTCGCGGGTATAGACGACGACCCGGCCGCGGCCGGATCGCTTGGCATGGTAAAGCGCCGTTTCGGCCTTGTTGATGAGGATCTCGGTGGTCTCGTCGCCGGAATAGAACAGCGAACAGCCGACGGAGGCCGACAGCCTCGCCGTGCGTTCGCCGACATCATACGGGGCCGACAGGATTTCGATCAGCATGCGCGACTTTTCGGCGGCCGCCTCCTCGCTGAACACCAGCGGATAGAGGAAGGCGAATTCGTCGGCGCCGATGCGGCAGACGGTGGAATGGCCGTCCATCGAGGCGCGCAGGCGCATCGCCACCTGGATCAGGATGTCGTCGCCGGCCTTGTGGCCGAACAGATCGTTGATCGGCTTGAATCCATCAAGGTCGAGAATGCCGACGGTGAAGGGCGCGGGATCGTCGGCACGGTCGCTGATTAGGCGATCGACCTTGTCGAAGAAGCGGCGATGGTTGCCAAGCCCGGTCAACGGATCGGTGAATGCCAGATCCGTGCTCTCCCTGTTTGCCTGACCGGTGCCAAACGAAGTTTGCATCGGTGTCCCTGTTTCTCGAAGTCGGAATTTATTTCCGAGACTGGCAGCAAACCCTTTAGGAAACGTATCGGGAAAATCGATTTTTCGCCGCTGGAGCGCGTTGCCCTCCGCAAAGCCGCCCGGGCTCAAGGGCGCCGTCGCTCAGGCGGATTCTCAACCGGCGGTGCGAACGCGATAGAGCTCCAGCGGCGCGCCCTGGGTCTCCGCCACCGGTTCCAGCCAATCCGGCACGCTGCCATGCATCAGCCCGGCCAGAAAGCCGTCAGGCGCCTTGGTTGCGAGAAGCCTGGTTTCGGGATTGCCGCGGCAGAGCGCGACAATCCCGACGCGATGGTTTGCCACGACGGCTTTCGCGTCAGTGGCCGAGCCCAGCAAGGCATCGAATACGAGCAGGTTTCCGGCGACGTTGCGGTGGTAGGGCCCAGCGAGCGCGCGATGACCGGTAAAGGCCAGGATCGGCGAGCCGAGATTGGAGATGGCCAGCACCGTGGTGTCAGGCATGCGGGCGAGCGCGGCGAACGAGGCCTTGCTGTTGCAAGGTGCATCGATGCCGGCATTGGTGACGGCCGCACCGGTCTGGAAGGCGCTCGATGCCGCCTCGGCAGCGCTGGACCAAACCGCATTGACCGAGATCAGCCAGGCTGCGGCCATACGGAGCACGGAGCCACCGGACGGACTGTTTTCGGCGCGCTGCCGCCATTTGGCGATCCAGGCGCAAAGCGGGATCACCGCGAAGGCGATGGAGAAGGTCGAGCCTCGGACCTCCCAGGCGCTGACCAGGAAAGCCACCACCAGCAGCGCGCCGACGAGACTGTCCTGCCGCCGCCAGCCGCCCTTGCCGAGACGCAGCGCCATCAGGACGATCGCCACCAGCGGCGTCGCGAAGCGCGCCACCGCTCTGGCCGGATCGGCCGCGACGAGCTGGAATATCGACTGCGCTTCGTCGATATGACCGAGCCACATCTGCTGGAGGCGCGGGTCGAGGCCGGCATAGGGGGCAGCCAGGCATTGCGGGAACAGAAACATCACGACAAGGATAAGCACGAACGCCAGCAGGCCGAGCGAGACCAGGCGACGGCCGTACGTCGCATTGGCGGCGCCCCATGAGGCGATGACCGCAAGGCCGGCGCCGGCAAGCGCGGCAACCACGAAGTGCACGGTCGAGAAGGTGTCGCACTGCGTCTGCCCCCATGCCGACGCCGGTATGGTAGTGATGAAAACAAGGGCCGAGACGGCGGTGACGCCCAAGCCAAAATCCCTGGCGATCAGCCTTTCGCCGCCACCGCTGACGAGGAACAGCAGGGCGACGATGGCGCCCAGGGTTCCAGCATAGGGGGCGCTTTCCATGCCGATCGCCAATGCCAGGGTGGCGCACGCGCCGGCAAACAGGGCGGCGGTCCGGTGGCGAGGGGCTTCAAGCAGCAAAGCCAGGCCGGCCAGGGTCAGCATCAGCTGGACATTGTGGTGATCGAGCGCGCCGGGCGAGAAGATTCCGAGATAATACAAGGCCGCTCCGCCGACCACCGCGGCGGGCAGGACCGCGTGCTCGCCGGCGAAAGCGCGCGCGGCGCGCATGATGGAGAACAGCGCGAGCCAGAATTGCAGGAGGGGCCAAAGCACCAGCACGACCTGCTCGCCCAAAGCGGCACTGCCCGTCAGGGCCGACAGGGCAAGCATGCCGAGCGCCAGCGGGGCGTCGAGCAGCCGCGACCAGTGCATGACGAAGCCACCCTCCAGCCCCATCCTGTACTGGTGCAGGTCGAACCAGCCCTGGCCGGCCAGGAGGTCGCGAACCTCCACCAGTTGCAGCAGGCTGTCATTGTCGCCGGCCGGGTTGGCCAGTTGCGGGAATCCGGCATAAAGATCAAGCGCCAGCAGCAGCAAGGCGGCAAGCAACGCAAACGCTATGTCGGACTTCCAGGTGGAAGCGCCGTTGCTGGCTGTGCTCATCCCCATCGCCTCTGGCAGGAATGCCGGGCCTTTCCGGCCAATCGACACTCGTACGGTCCGGCCTTAAACCTAGCCTTAACGGCTTCAATAAATAGTAAAACCGCCTGAATGCGCCTGACTTTCGGCGCGAACCGCGCGTGGCGGCGAGGCACCCGGAGAGGAAAATGCCGCAAGAGCTTCGCTACGAACCCTCTATCGCCGTGCTGCTGCCTTGCTACAATGAGGAATTGACGATCGCCGAGGTGGTGCGGCGCTTCCGCGAGACGCTGCCTTTGGCGACGGTCTATGTCTACGACAACAATTCGCGCGACCTGACCGCGCTCAGGGCCCGCGCGGCCGGCGCCATCGTGGTGCGCGAACCGCGCCAGGGCAAGGGCAATGTGGTGCGGCGCATGTTCGCCGACATCGACGCCGACATTTACCTGATGGCCGACGGCGACGGCACCTATGCGCCGGAAGACGCGCCGCAATTGATCAACACGCTTCTGACCGAGCGCTCCGACATGGTGGTGGGCACCCGGCGCGGCGTCACCAACGATGCCGGCAGGACCGGCCATGCCTTCGGCAACCGCGTCTTCAACAGCCTCTATAAAGGGCTGTTCGGCAGCGATTTCACCGACATATTCTCGGGCTACCGGGTCTTCACCCGGCGCTTCGTCAAAAGCTTCCCGGCCGTCTCCGGCGGCTTCGAGATCGAGACCGAAATGTCTGTTCATGCCTCGCAGCTCAAATTGCCCGTCAGCGAGATCGCGCTCGATTACGGCAAGCGGCCGGACGGCTCGTCGTCGAAGCTTTCGACCTTTCGCGACGGCGCCAGGATCCTTTGGATGTTCGCCATGCTGATGAAGGAAACGCAGCCGCTGCGCTTCTTCGGCGCCTTCGCCCTGGTCTTCCTGGCGTCGAGCCTGTTCCTGATGGCGCCGGTGCTGGTCGAATTCGCCGAGACCGGGCTGGTGCCGCGCATGCCGACATGGGTGCTGTCGGTAGGCCTGCTCTTGCTTTCTATGCTGGCCGGTGTGACCGGGGTGATCCTCGATTCGGTGTCGCGCGGCCGCGCCGAACAGAAGCGCATCTTCTACCTGTCGATGCCTTCGGGCCGCATAGAGCGGCGCGAGCGCGCCAGCGAGCCGACTGCCGCGAAGGCCGGCCCAGGCAAGACGCCTCGCGCCGCATGAAGCGGTGAGCCGTCTTATCCGCTTCCTCTTTGCCGGCGGCATCGGCTTCGTCGCCGACGCGGCCGCCCTCTGGCTGCTGCTTGCCGTCACGCCGCTCGGCCCTTTCAGCGCCCGCATGCTGTCCATCGGCTTTGCACTCTGCGTCACCTGGCAGATAAACCGGCATCTGACCTTCTCGCCGTCGAGCCGCGGCTTGGTGCGGGAAGGTGCCCGCTATGGCAGCATCGGCATAGCCACCAGCATCGCCAACTATCTGGTCTACTGCGCCATCCTTGTCGTCCTGCCGACAACCCCGCCATTGGCCGCCCTTGCTTTCGCTTCGCTGGCCGCCATGGCGCTGTCCTTTCTCGGCTATTCCAGGCTGGTCTTCGACCGCTAGAGGCGTGGCCCGATTGGCAGAAGGCGCCGGGACCCTTATATCGCTCTCTCATCGACCGTGCTGGGGACCTGCCATGAAGCTGAAAATCGCCGTCCAGATGGACCACATCTCCACCGTGTCGATCGCCGGAGACACTTCGTTCGCGCTGTCGCTGGAGGCGCAGCGGCGCGGCCATCAGCTCTACCACTACACGCCCGACCGGCTGTCGCTGCGCGACGGCAAGGTGTTCGCCCGCATCGAGGAGATGCAGGTACGCGACGAGAAGGGCAGCCACTATTCGCTGGGGGAGAAGGTGCGAACCGACCTGTCGGAGATGGACGTGATCCTGCTGAGACAGGATCCGCCCTTCGACATGAACTACATCACCACCACGCACATACTGGAGCGCATCCACCCCAGGACGCTGGTGGTCAACGACCCGGCCTGGGTGCGCAACAGCCCGGAAAAGATCTTCGTCACCGAGTTTTCCGACCTGATGCCGGAAACGCTGATCACCAAGGATCCCCAGGAGGTCGCCGCCTTCCGCAAGGAATTCGGCGACATCATCGTCAAGCCGCTCTACGGCAATGGCGGCGCGGGCATCTTCCACCTGCTGGAGGCCGACCGCAACCTCGCCTCGCTGCTCGAAATGTTCGGCCAGTTGTTCCGTGAGCCCTACATCGTGCAGCGCTACCTGAAGGACGTGCGCAAGGGCGACAAGCGCATCATCCTGATCGACGGCGAACCGGTCGGGGCCATCAACCGGGTGCCGGCCGAGCACGATTCCCGCTCCAACATGCATGTCGGCGGCCGCGCCGAGAAGACCGAGCTGACCGAGCGCGAGCGCGAGATCTGCGCCCGCATCGGGCCGGCACTGAGGGAACGCGGCTTCATCCTCGTCGGCATCGACGTCATCGGCGACTACATGACCGAGATCAACGTGACCTCGCCGACCGGCGTGCGCGAAGTCAAACGCTTCGGCGGCGCCGACATCGCCAGCCTGTTCTGGGACGCGGTGGAGGCCAAGCGGAAATAGCCGTTTTCATTTTGTATTAACCATGTTCCGTTTTTGCAACCGGAGACAATCGCGCCGCAACTCAAGCGATTGCGTGTTCCTGTAATGTTCTTGATTTAGCCGAGGAACTGTGATTGTCTCCGGCCCAGGCCCTTCGCGGCCTGATTGCAAAAGGCTTGGGGCAAGCCCAGATCCGGGGGCAAGACATGGTGGCGCGGGTTCGCACGGTTGCTTTCCAGGGCATCGAGGCCGTGCCGGTCGACGTGCAGGTGATGATCGCGCCCGGCAAGGTCAACATGCACATCGTTGGCCTGGCCGACAAAGCGGTGGCCGAAAGCCGCGAACGGGTGCAGGCGGCACTGCATGCTTCCGGCCTGTCGATGCCGTCCAAGAAGGTCACTGTCAACCTAGCGCCCGCCGACCTGCCCAAGGAGGGCAGCCACTACGATTTGCCGATCGCGCTCGGCCTGATGGCGGCGCTTGGCGCCATTCCGGGCGACATGCTGGCCGGCTATGTCGTGCTTGGCGAACTATCGCTCGACGGCACTATCGCCGCCGTCGCCGGCGCCTTGCCGGCCGCGATTGGGGCCAATTCTGAAGGCAAGGGCCTGATCTGCCCCTTCGCCTGCGGCCCGGAAGCCGCCTGGGCCGGCAAGGACTTTGACATACTCGCGCCGCGCAGCCTGATTGCCATCGCCAATCATTTCCGCGGCACGCAGGTGCTGTCCCGGCCGGAGGCCGGCATCCATGCCGCGGCGCGCGACCTGCCCGATCTTGCCGATATCAAGGGCCAGGAAACCGCCAAGCGGGCACTGGAGGTGGCGGCGGCCGGCGGGCACAACCTGCTCATGGTCGGCCCGCCCGGATCGGGAAAGTCCATGCTGGCGCAGCGGCTGCCGTCGATCCTGCCGCCGCTGGCGCCGAAGGAATTGCTCGAAGTATCGATGATCGCCTCCGTCGCCGGCGAGCTCGGCGAGGGCAAGCTGACCGACCGGCGGCCGTTCCGCGCGCCACACCATTCGGCCTCGATGGCGGCGATGGTCGGCGGCGGCATCCGGGCGCGGCCGGGCGAGGTGTCGCTCGCGCACCACGGCGTGCTGTTCCTCGACGAATTTCCCGAATTCACGCCGCAGACGCTCGACGCGTTGCGCCAGCCGCTCGAGACCGGCGACTGCATGATCGCGCGCGCCAACCACCGCGTCACCTATCCGGCGCGCATCCAGCTTGTGGCGGCGATGAACCCGTGCCGCTGCGGCATGGCCGGCGAGCCCGGCTATCGCTGCCTGCGCGGCGAACGCTGCCGCACCGATTACCAGGCGCGCATCTCGGGACCGCTGCTCGACCGCATCGATCTCAGGATCGAGGTGCCGGCGGTCTCGGCCAGCGACCTGATCCGGCCCGACCGGGCGGAGAAGAGCGCCGACGTGGCGCTGCGCGTGGCGCGTGCCCGCACCCTCCAGCGCGAGCGCTTCGAACGGCTCGGCGTCACCAGCGCCACCACAAACGCGCATTGCGCGCCGGCGGTCATCGAAGAGATCGCCATGCCCGACGCATCGGGCCTGTCGCTGCTCAAGGACGCCAGCGAAAAGCTCGGCTTCTCGGCGCGGGCCTATCACCGCGTGCTGAAGGTCGCGAGAACACTTGCCGATCTCGACGCCAGCGAGACCGTCGGCCGCATTCATCTCGCCGAAGCGATCTCCTACCGGATGAGTTCGGAGCGGGTGGCGCAGGCGGCGTAGCGCGCTCTCGCTCGAGAGGAGGGGAACGGAACGCCGGCGGCTCCAAATCTCCGGTTCAGGCCGCTCCCTTCGCCTTCAGTTCCAATCTCCGCGCGTGCAGCACCGGCTCGGTGTAGCCGTTGGGCTGGATGCGGCCCTTGAAGACGAGGTCGCAGGCGGCCTGGAAGGCGACGGAGCCGTCGAAATCGGCTGCCATCGGCCGGTAGAGCGGGTCGCCTTGGTTCTGCTGGTCGACGATATCAGCCATGCGCTTCATCGTTTCCATCACCTGGTCGGCCGTGCAGACGCCATGATGCAGCCAGTTGGCGATGTGTTGGGAGGAGATGCGCAGCGTGGCGCGGTCCTCCATCAGGCCGACATCGTTGATATCTGGCACTTTCGAGCAGCCGACGCCCTGGTCGATCCAGCGCACGACATAGCCCAGAATGCCTTGCGCATTGTTGTCGAGCTCCGCCTGGATATCGGCCGGCGACCAGTTGGGCCGCACCGCGACCGGCACCGACAGGATGTCGTCGAGCTTGGCCTTCGGCCGGCTCTTCAGCGCCGCCTGGACGGCGTGGACATCGACCTTGTGATAATGGGTGGCGTGCAGCGTCGCCGCGGTCGGCGAAGGCACCCAGGCGGTGTTGGCGCCGGCCTTGGGGTGGGCGATCTTCTCGGTGAGCATCGCCGCCATCAAATCGGGCATCGCCCACATGCCCTTACCGATCTGGGCATGGCCGGCAAGCCCGCATTCCAGCCCGGTGTCGACATTCCAGGCCTCATAGGCGGAAATCCAGGCGGCCTGCTTCATGTCGCCCTTGCGGATCATCGGGCCGGCTTCCATCGAGGTGTGGATCTCGTCGCCGGTGCGGTCGAGGAAGCCGGTGTTGATGAACACGACGCGCTCCCTGGCGGCGCGGATCGCCTCCTTGAGATTGACGGTGGTGCGCCGCTCCTCGTCCATGATGCCCATCTTGATGGTATTTTCGGCCATGCCGAGCAAGGCCTCGACGCGATCGAATATCTCGACGGCGAAGGCGACTTCCTCGGGTCCATGCATCTTGGGCTTCACGACATACATCGAGCCCGCGCGGGAATTGGCGCGGCGGCCGTTCGGCCCGATATCGTGCAGCGCGATCAGCGCGGTCAGCGCGGTGTCCATGATGCCTTCCGGCACCTCGTTGCCGTCTCGGTCCGTTATCGCCGGATTGGTCATGAGGTGGCCGACATTCCTGACCAGCATCAGCGAGCGGCCGGGCAGCGTCACCGTGCCACCATTGGGCGAGGTATAGGACCGATCGGGGTTGAGCTTGCGGACAAAGGTCCGGCCGCCCTTGGTGATCTCTTCGGCCAGGTCGCCCTTCATCAGGCCGAGCCAGTTGCGGTACACGACGACCTTGTCCTGCGCATCCACCGCCGCGACCGAATCCTCGCAGTCCTGGATGGTGGTCAGCGCCGATTCCAGGATGATGTCGGCGATGCCGGCCGGATCGGTGCGGCCGATCTGGTTGTCGCGGTCGATCAATATCTCGATATGCAGGCCGTTGCTGACCAGCAGCACGGCTTGCGGGTTGGCGGCATCGCCGCGATAGGCGACGAACTGCCTGACATCGGCAAGGGTGGTCGAGCCGGCGCCGGCGCTGAGCCGCAGCGCGCCATTGGCCAGCGAAAGGCCGTTGACGCCGGCCCATTTGCCCGATGTGAGCGGCACCGACTGGTCGAGAAAGTCCTTGGCCCAGGCGACGACTTTCGCACCACGCGCGGGGTTGAAGCCGTTGCCCTTCCCGGCGCCGTCTGTCTCGGGAATCGCGTCGGTGCCGTAAAGCGCATCATAGAGCGAGCCCCAGCGCGCATTGGCGGCGTTGAGCGCATAGCGCGCATTCATCACCGGCACCACAAGCTGCGGCCCGGCGACGACGGCGATCTCGGGATCGACCTTTTCGGTCGTCACCGAGAAGGTCGGGCCCTCGGGGACGAGATAGCCGATCTCCTTCAGGAAGGCCTTGTAGGCTTCCATGTCGACCGGCGCGCCATTGGCGCGATACCAGTCATCGAGCTTTTCCTGGATAGCGTCGCGCTTTGCCAGCAGTGCCCGGTTCTTCGGAGCGAGGTCGTGGACGATGGCCGAAAAGCCGTTCCAGAATTTGTCCGGATCGATGCCGGTGCCCGGAGCGGCCTCGTTGACAACGAAGTCATGAAGTTCGCGGGCGATCCGCAATCCGGCGATTTCGACGCGATCGGTCATCAGGCTGCTCCAGATGAAAGGCTTTCGCGGGCCTTTGGCATGTTGGGAGTGCAGGGTCAATTCAGCTTAGGGTGAAGGCAAGGCAGGTAGGCGCGGTTTTTAGGCTTGGTGCCGGCGGCGACGCTGCCAATCTCCCCCCAAGTGGGGGAGATGCCCGGCAGGGCAGAGGGGGCGCGAAGGAATGCCGACCTCGGCAAGTTTCGGTATTTCGTGCAGTCGGTCGACGTCGAGTATGAGCGGGCGCTGCTCCGAGACGCTGGCGGGACAGCGCCCCCTCTGGCCTGCCGGCCATCTCCCCCACAAGGGGGGAGATTACACCCTCCATCACACCGCGATCCGTGGCCTGCCCGAAGCCACCGCCACCACATGCGCCTCGATGAACATACGCTGGGCTTCGACGGTGGAGACGCGGAATTCGGTCGCGACATCGATCTCGGCGCTGTCGGTGCCGGCGTCCCTGGCGCGCTCCGCGACGATGGCGCGCACATCGGCCTCGGCCGCCGCGATCGCCGCCGCCTCGTCGAGGAAATCGCGCACGGTCTCGCCCGAGGCAAGACGGAACAGACCTTCCTTGGGCTGGCTGACGCGCGCCTCCGCCGATACCCGGACCTGGCCGACAACGGCGCCGAGCGCGTTGGCGACATCGGTGTCATCAGGCACCACGCAGTCATTGCCGACCAATGGCGGCAGTCCGGCATAGTGCAGCGGCGCGGAGGCACCGAGGCCGACCACCGGCCGGTCGAGCGCGACGCTCAGGCGCGCAATGCCGGGATGCGCGTCGACGGCGCGCTGCACCAGCGCATGCGCCACGGTGGACGCACCGTCGAGCCCGTCCTCGGCGAAGGCGGTTTGGAGGATATATTCGGCCGACCAGCGCGTCAGCGCCGCCAGCACGCGCTCCGAAATCGCCTCGGGAGAGGCCGCGATCGCCTGGCCGCGGCCGTCGCGCTTGCGCGCAAACAGCTCTGCGCCGAGGCGGGCGGCCGCGGCATCCCAGTTCGCCTGCTTGCCAAGCACATGCGCCGCATCCGACGGCGTGAACCCTGAAATGTGCACCAGCCCGCGCGACACCAGGCGGTTCAGGGTGGCGTTCTGGGCATTCGAGGTCAAAAGCCTGTCGAGAGGCAAAGGCATTGCGCCGATCGCTTCATAGAGCCTTGCTTCCGGAGCGGTCAGCCCGGCGGCAAGACGGTCGGGCACGCCGGTGCGCACCGCGAAACGGCCGTCCATGCGGCCGGTGTTCGGCGCGCGCAGCTGGCGCTCGAGTTCCGCCAGAACCGCCTCGCGATGCACCATGCCGGCCAGCGCCAGCGGCACCAGCCGGCGCGGTCCAAGCAGGAGCCTGGGGTTGAGAGCGCCGTCTTCCAACGCCACTTCGGAATCGCCGCCGAGGCCGAAGGTGCGCATGGCGACCGCTTCGACCATGGTGCGAAAGCCGCCGACGGTGGCGCCTTCCGGATCGAGCCGCGGCCGGCCCTTGTCGAGCACGGCAACGTCGGTGGTGGTGCCGCCGATGTCGGAAACCACCGCGTTTTCCAATCCGGTCATGTGGTGCGCCCCGACCAGGCTGGCGGCCGGGCCGGACAGAATGGTCTCGATCGGCCGCTGGCGGGCGAACGCCGCCGACACCAGCGCACCGTCGCCGCGCACCACCATCAGGGGCGCCGCGATGCCGCGCGCCTCGAGAAAGCCCTCGGTCGCCGCCACCAGCCGGTCGATCATCGAGATCAGCCGGGCGTTGAGCAGCGTCGTCAGCGCCCGGCGCGGACCGCCTAGCTTGGCCGACAATTCATGGCTCGCGGTGACCGGCAGGCCGGTTTTCTCCCGGATCAGCTCGCGGGCGGCGATCTCGTGCGCCGGGTTGCGGGTGGCGAAATAGGCGCAGACGGCAAAGCCCGAGACCGAGCCGCCGAGTCCGGGCAGCGCCGCCTCGAGGCCGGACAGATCGAGCTTGGCGGTATTGCCGTGCACATCGTGGCCTCCGGGGCAGAACACGACCGGATCGGTGCCCAATGCCGCCTTCAGCCCATCGCGGGCAAGGTCCGCCTCGGAAAAGCCGATCATCACCAGCGCGACGCGGCCACCCTGGCCCTCGACCAGCGCGTTGGTGGCAAGCGTCGTCGACATGGAGACAAGCTTGATGGCCGCCGGATCGGTGACCGCTTTTTCCAGAACCGCGTCGACGGCGCCGGAAATGCCAACGGCGAGATCGTGCCTGGTGGTCAGAGCCTTGGCCTTGGCCAGCACCTTTCCCTTGTTCGGCCCGCTCTGCGGGCCTTCGGTTTCGGACCACAGCACGGCATCGGTGTAGGTGCCGCCGGTGTCGATGCCGAGGAAAAGAGGTTTTGGCTTGGTCTTGGTCATGTCTGATGATGGCCCGAGCAGATAGGAAAATGCTTCTCGCCCTTAACCTATAGCGGCCGGACGATAAAGCTGAGAGCGCTGGGCCACGGGAGGGGTTCGATCTCCCCCACGAGGGGGGAGATTGGCAGCTTCAATGGCAGGGTCAACCTACCCCACGAACCCAACCTTTTTATGCGACCCATCGCAATACGGCTTGTTCGCCGAATGGCCGCAGCGGCATAGGAAGGCGCGTTGCGTGCGGTCGACCGTGTGGCCGGTGCCGGTGACGATTTCGACATTGCCTTCGAGCTTGAGCGGCCCGTCTTTCGTCGGCGTAACCTTGAGTGGCCCGTCGCGCGCGTCCAGCGCCGGCGTGTCCTTCAGCGCCGGCTCGCCGGTGGCGGCAAACCCTGATTTGTTGTGGCTGCCGTCGCAGAACGGCTTGTTCTGCGACGCGCCGCAGCGGCAGAGCGTGGCGCGGTGTAACGTCTCGCCGTCGAGCATAATCTCGGCGTGGACGGCCAGCGGGCCGTTTTCCCTGATGCGCACGGTGTTGACCACCGGCGGCCTTTCCTGCGGCCCGCCATCCTTCCTGACATAGGTAATGGCGCCTGACGGGCAGCTTTCGGCAATGGCGACGATCTTCTCGACGCTGGCCGCGTCGGGATGGATCCACTCTCCCGGCGCGTTCGGCACGAAGACATGCGGATCGCCCAGCACGCAATTGCGCGAATGGATGCAGCGCCGGCCGGCAAAGCCGACGTCTATCTTCTCGCCCTCGACCGGACCTGCCATCGCCTTGCTCCTGTTGCCTGACGCACGCCGCCTGGATGCGGCGTGCTTTGGGTGCTGTTCTTGCAGGCTATGCCCCAGGCAGGAAAAGCGTCAAGCTGGCAAGCCGGTCAGGGAACCAGTTCGATCTCCTCGGTCTCGCCGCCGCTGCAGGTATAGCAGCAATCGTCGCATTTTTCCTTGTCGCCGGGGCCGACGCCCCAATAGGTGCCTTCGTCGCCGTCGACCCAGGCGCCGTAGCAGATCGATTCGCCCTCGTCGCAAGAGACCGGCAGTTGCCTGGTCTCGCCGTCATCGAGGTAGAAATCCTTGCCGTTGCCCGGCCACACATAGTCGCGGTCCTGGCTGTAGAGCTCGAGGCGCATGGCATTGGGATGGCTGTTCTTGATGGCGAAGGTGACGTCGCCGGCATGGGCCGACGGCACCAGCAGCATGGCAAGAGACAGCGCGGCCAGCGAGCGGCGCGCATAGGCGTAGAACATGATATCCCCCAAAAATAAACGGCCCACCCGGCCGCCTTGCGGGCATTGCACGGGGCGGGCGATCGCTAAAGGGGGCGACCGCGACAATCCCGGACTAATTTTGGGGAGATTGGCGCTACTCCACCAGGTCGACGGTCTCGGTCGAATGGTCCACGCAGATGAAACAGCAATCGTCGCAGGGCCGGTCGTTGTCCGGGCCGACGCCGGCCGAGATGGCGTCATTGCCGTTGACCCACGCGCCGTAGCAGATGCGTTCGCCCTCATTGCACGAAATCGGCACCGATTTGCGTGAGCCGGGATCGATCAGGAACACCTTGTCGTCGCCCGGCCAGACCGTTTCGCGGTCGCGGCTGAACAGTTCGACCGCAACGGCCTGCCCGCGCTGGTTCTTGACGAAGAAAGCCATGTCGGCAGCCCCAGCCGAGGTGGTGAAAACCAATGCCGCGAGTGTGGCCGCGCGAAAGAGCGTCACGATTGGACCTTTCGAATCATGCCGGCAGACTCGCATGGCCGCCGCGAACTAGGAAGCCGCCTCCGCCGCGATCTGGCGTCCCAGCCGCAGCGTTTCCCGCACCAGCAGGTGAAGATCGTCGCGCCGGGTCCGGTGGTTGGTGATCGCCACGCGCAGGCAATGCTGGCCTTGCACCGTCGTGTCCGACAGTGCCGCAATGCCTTGTTCCTGCAAACGCAGCATGATCTCCGTGTTGAACCGCTTAAGCTCCTCGCCGGACGCCCCGGCAAGCCGATGCCGGAAGCAGACGATGTTGATCGTGGTCGGCGCCATCAGCACCAGCGACGGCTCGTCCTCGATCAGTCCGGCGAGATAGGCCGCTTGCGCGATGTTCTGGTCGATCAGGCGGCCGAATTTGTCGATGCCATGCTCCTTCAGCGCCATCCATACTTTGAGCGCGCGAAAGCCGCGCGACGTCTGCAAACCATAGTCGTGCAGCCATTCGCCGGAGGCGAGACCACGCGGCGTCGATTCCAGATATTCGGGCGTCACGGCGAAGGTACGGCGATGCGCGAGGGCGTCCCTGACCAGGGCGCAGCCGGCCTCGAACGGCGCGTGCAGCCATTTGTGCGGATCGAGCGCGATCGAATCGGCCCATTCGATGCCGGCGACGCGATGGGCGTTCTGCGGAGCGATGGCGACCAGGGCGCCGATGCAGCCATCGACATGCAACCAGAGGTCTTCCTCATGCGCCAGCTTGGCAAGCGCCCGCAGGTCGTCGATCGCTCCGGTGTTGACGGTGCCCGCATTGCCGATGACGCAGGCCGGTTTGAAGCCCGCCTGACGATCCTCGGCAATTGCCGCCCGCAAGGCGGCGATGTCGATGCGCAGCCCGGAATCGGTCGGTATTCGCCGCAAGGCCCGGTTGCCAAGGCCGAGCGCCTCCATGGCCTTGCGGTGACAGGAATGGAGCTGATCCGAGCCATAATAGCGCAGGGGCTTCTCGATGGCGGCGACGCCGTGCTCGCGCACGTCGATGCCGGCCTTAACGTTGCGCGCCACCGTCAGCCCGATCATGTTGGCCATCGAACCGCCGCTGACCAGCGTGCCGCTGGCCGAGATGGGAAACCCCAGCATTTGCTTGCACCAGTTGACGACCTGGCAGTCCATCAGCCCGGCGGCATGGTTACCGCCGCCGAGGTTGGAACCCTGGATCGCCGCCAGGAAATCGCCGAGCGCGCCGGTGAAGTTGCTCGAGCCCATGTACCAGGCCCAGAAGCGAGGATGGATGTTGCCCATCGGGTATGACATCACGGTGCGGGAGACCTCGCCATAGACGGCGGCCAGCCGCGCCGGCGTTCGCGGCAGGGGCGCGGCGAAGACCTCCCTCACGTCAGCCGGCACCTCCCGCCAGACCGGACGGTCGCGCACGTCGCGCAGATAGTCGACGGCATCGTCGATGACCCGGTGCGACAGGGCCTGCACATCGGCCCAGTCCAGGGGGTCAAGCGTCTCCTCGGCCACAGTGCCAGGGGTTTCCTGCGCGACGTCCATGACAGCCTCCCGTCAAGCCGCCGGGAACTGGCAGCCGGGCGTCGAGCGCGACAGCGCCATCTCGTCGGCGTCCATCTCGGCATCGATGTCGTCGAACAGCGGCGTCGTCATGTAGCGTTCGCCGGTGTCGGGCAGCATGCACAGGATCACCGATCCGGCCGGCGCCTTCTCGGCGACCTGCCGCGCCACGGCGAAGGTGGCGCCGCCGGAAATGCCGGTGAAGATGCCTTCCTTCTGCGCCAGCGCCTTGGCCCATTTGATGCCCTCGGGCCCGGCGATCGGCATCACCTCGTCATAGAGGCCGGCATCGACCGCTTCCTGCAGCACGTTGGGGATGAAATCAGGCGTCCAGCCCTGGATCGGATGCGGCTCGAAGGCCGGGTGGCTGGCGGCGGGCGCCCCGTCGGCACCGCGCTGCTGCACCTTGCCACTGCCGATGAGCTGGGCGTTGGCCGGCTCGGACAGGATGATGCGCACATCCGGCCGCTCACGGCGCAGCACGCGCGCCACGCCGACGACTGTGCCGCCTGTGCCGTAGCCGGTGACGAAGCAATCGAGCCGCGAGCCGGCGAAATCATTGATGATCTCGCGCGCCGTCGTCGCCTCGTGGATGGCGGCGTTGGCCCTGGTTTCGAACTGTCGCGCCAGGAACCAGCCATTGGCCTCGGCCAGCTCCACGGCCTTCTTGTACATGCCGAACCCCTTTTCGGCGCGCGGCGTCAGCACCACCTTGGCACCCAGCATGCGCATCAGCTTGCGGCGCTCGACGGAAAAGCTGTCGGCCATGGTGACGACCAGCGGATAGGCTTTCTGCGCGCAGACCATGGCGAGCCCGATGCCGGTGTTGCCGCTGGTGGCCTCGACGATGGTCTGGCCCGGCTTCAACGCGCCGCTGCGCTCGCCCTCCTCGATGATGTTGAGCGCCAGCCGGTCCTTCACCGAGGCAGCCGGGTTGAAGAACTCGGCCTTGACGTAGATCGTCGCGTGGGCCGGGCCGAGATTGTTGATGCGGATGACCGGCGTGTCGCCGACCGTGTCCAAAATGCTGTCGAACAGGCGGCCGCGGCCGGCCGTGGTTCTGATTCTTGCTTGCTGCAACATATCTGGTCTCCTCGTCTGTGTTGGTACCTTGCGGTCACGGGCCGGTTACAAACCGGCGGCTTGGGCGGCGAGGTTTCGAGACCTTGCCGCGCTAGGGTCGCTCGACGTGCCGGCAATGCGGCTGCCCGCATCCCGGCGCGCAACTCGCAACCGGGTGCGTTCATGCCGTGTTCGGTGATAAACGAGGGCCGACCGGCCAACGTGGGAGGAAGCGTGGGAGCAAGCGTGGAAATGCACGTGGAATCCGCTCGACCGAGCCTGGATCGCGGCAAGCCCGCTCTTGCCGTGCGCCTGCTCGGGCCGTTCGCGGTCGTGCGCGATGGCGTGCGGGCCGAATTGCCGGCATCGCGCAAGCTGCGCGCGCTGCTTGCCTATCTGGCGCTGGCGCCGCATCCGGTCGGACGCGCTCGGCTGTGCGAGCTCTTGTGGGATGTTCCGAACGACCCCAGGGGCGAGTTGCGTTGGTGCCTCAGCAAGCTTCGCGCCGTCCTCGACGAGCCGGGGCACCGTCGGGTCGAGACACAGGACGACACGGTCGCATTGCGCCTCGACGGCTGTTTCGTCGACGCGCTGGAGGTTAGCGCCGCCGCCGCGCAAGGGATCGCCTCGCTCGACGCGGAGCGCCTGCGATCGCTGTCGGAGCTGTTCGCCGGCGACTTTCTCGACGGTCTGGAGCTCGACCGCAGTCCGTTTTTCGAGAGTTGGCTGATCGCGCAGCGCCGCCGCTTCCAGTCGTCTCACGCCGCCGTGCTGGAGCACCTGGTCGCGGCGGTTCCGCCCGGTTCGGAGGCGGCAGCAGCCGGTCTTGACCGGTGGGTGGAGCTGGCGCCGTTCGACGGCCGCGCGCATCTGGCGCTGCTCACGCATCTGGCCGGGCGCGGCGCCATCGGCGCGGCCGAGCAGCACCTGACGGCGACGGCGCAATTGTTCCAATCGGAAGGGTTGGACTTCGGACCGGTGCGCGCGGCCTGGCAGGCGCTGCGCGACAAGCCAGCGGAAGATCGGCCAGCGGAAGATCGGCCGTCGATAGATCGGCCGGCGGTAGATCGGCTTTCGGCGCAGCCCGCCGGCATCGCGGCATCGCCGCCGTCGCCCGCTCCGGCGGGCGTGGAGCCCAGCCACGCCTCGCTGGCGGTGATGCCGTTCGTCGAGACTGCCGGCCCTTGCGGCACGCGCGGCGGGATCGCCGACGGCCTGACCCATGACATCATCACGCGTCTGGCCAAGCTCAGGGATTTCTTCGTCATCGCGCGCGGCTCGGTCTTCGCGCTCGCCGAGAAAAACATCGCGCCGCAGGAAGCGGGGCGGCAGCTGAATGTGGACTATGTCGCCACCGGCACGGTGGGCACCGTGGCCGGCCGCGTCATCATCGCCGTCGAGCTCATCGAGGTTCGCACGGCCAGGATCGTCTGGGCCGAGAGCTTCGAGCGCCGGGCCGACGACCTCTTCGGCGTGCTCGACGATATCGGCAACGCGATCGTCTCGTCTATCTCGGCCGAGATCGAGACGGTCGAGCGCAACCGCGCCATGCTGAAGGCACCCAACTCGCTCAACGCCTGGGAGGCCTATCACCGCGGCCTCTGGCACATGTATCGCTTCACCCAGCCGGAAAACGAGTTGGCGCAGCATTTCTTCAGCGTGGCGACGGCGCTCGACCCGACCTTCGCCCGCGCCCATGCCGGCCTGTCCTTCACCCATTGGCAAAGCGCTTTCCAGCGCTGGGGCGACCGCGACCACGAAAGCGCGCTGGCCTACGAGACAGCGGGGCACAGTCTCCTGGTTGACGAACAGAACCCTGCCGCGCACTGGGCGATGGGCCGGGCGCTGTGGCTGCGCGGCGAACAGGACGGATCGCTCTTCGAATTGGAACGGGCAGTGGAGCTCAGCCCCAATTTCGCGCTCGGCCACTATGCGCTGTCCTTCGTCCACTCGCAGTCAGGCGATCCGCAGTCGGCGATCGGCTCCTCCGACCATTCGCGCCATCTCAGCCCTTTCGACCCGCTGCTGTTCGGCATGCTGGGCGCGCGCGCCATGTCGCATGTGCGGCTCGGCCAGTTCGAGGAAGCGGCAGAATGGGCGCTGAAGGCGGCGGCGCGGCCCAATGCCCACGCCATCATCCTGGCGATAGCAGCACACTGCCTGGCGCTGGCCGGGCGGCTCGACGAGGCACGCAATTTCGCCGCCGCCCTCCGCAAGGCGCTGCCGGACTACCGCGCCGACGATTTCATCGGCACGTTCCGTTTCGAGGCGGACGCGGAGGCATTGTTCAGGCAAGGCGCAAAGCGGATCGGATTGAACTGAACCCGCGCAATTCCCGCCGATTAACGATTTCGGAAGGGGTTGTTTAACCGTTCGTCGCTATGTCAGCGCCCGGGAGGGGCATGACAGAGAGTGTATGATGAGCGACAGCCCTGACAAGCGCAATGAATGGCGCGCCATTCTTTACGTGCAAGCCCGCGTGGCGGTCCTGTTCGTCCCGGTCGTCGCCAGCCTGCTGATCATCGCCGCACTTGCCGGCAACGACCGCAAATCCGTTCCCGCCGTCGACCGGACGGTGACAGGCTCCGTGCGATAAGGGCACGGCCATCGACAGCGCACGTTTCCCGGCGGGCGTGCGCATGATGTCGGGCAAATCCCTGCGGCTTTCTGTTGGCAGGAATGACGATGCGATCGGTCGCACGGGCAACAAAAAAAGCCCGGACGAACCGGGTTTTTTTTGTTGGGTCTCTGAACCGTCGAACGGTTCAGAGACGGGAATTTGGTGCCCCGAAGAGGATTGCGCTCTCAAGCCTCCTCCTCCTTGATTCTTCACAAAAAATCGAACTGCGTCGAGAAGATGCAACACAGCGCTGCTCCACAACTTTGAAGCTGCGTCACCCGCGCTTTCTCCCACGAGCCTCGTAGGCGGTCAAAATATTTGCGACCATCGCAATCCCCCTCTCAACGAAGTCCGGGTGGCCGGCATCAGCTTGTTCCAGCAGCGCCTCGCCGATAAGGCGAGCATCAAATTTGCTAGCGATGACCATCTGAAGAGTTTCGTTCAAGGTAGGTTCTGGAGTTCCTTGCTGGTCCGGGTTCGCGGTACTCCGGGGACGTTCCGAAGTCCTGTCTGCAAAAAGGTTCTTGAGCTTTGGTGATAGAATCTTCCGCTTCTTTCCTGCCTCAACTGAGCTTCTGGCGGAAACCACGTTATCGGATGCATCTTCCGAATAGGTGGGGACGTCACGGGTCCTCCCAAGGATGGTTTGCCCGCCGTTCAGCAGAAACCAGCGCAGCGAAATCCCGTCACTTTCTTGGTAGCTTTCGGAACTGAGCACCGTGAGCCGGCCTATGCCGTTCAAGACAAGGCCGTCTTTTGTCGCGAGTATTGCGTCCACGGCGGCTCTTTCTGGTTTCCAGCCCCGAAGGTCGGGGTAACCAAATGTTGGGACAGAGATACCTTCCGCAGTTGCAGCTAGCCGTTGTGCGTCAGCTTCAATATGCCTCCTGTCTTGAAGAGGATGCTTTAGTGCTTCGCGGGTACAAGCACCCAGGATCGCGCCGGCCATCGTCGCAATCGAATCTGTGTCAGAGCCAAGAGAATTGGCTGCGGTTGTCAAAGCGTGCTCCGGAGAGCCAGCTTCATACACTTCAGATAAGAATGAAGCCGCAATGGACGTCTTGGTAGCCGACCCTCGCGTCGCGTCGTCAAAGGCGCCCAGCTGTGCCAAAGCCGTGTGATACATTTGCTCCGGCTCGCCAAGTTCTATAGAAGCGACGCGCTCTAGATCGTCTTGCATTTCCGACAAGGCAACGTTTACGCAGTCCGCAAACCGCTTACCCACCTTACTTTCCCATTGCCCAAGCCAAAGTAACCTAAGGTCTTGGTCGCTGGTGACGATATCGGTCAGGTTCGAAAACCGCTCGACGATCTGGAAGCATTCCTGGGCTTTTGGAGGGCGTGCGTTTGCCAGCGCAAAGTGAAGCACGTGAGCGTGATAGCAAGCGCCGACAATAGCGCGAGCATGGCCATGAGTGCATATGGTGTTCTTGATTACATTCAACGTGAGCTGCTCAGAGCCCGTTTTTAAAGGCATGCTCCAGACATGAGGTTGTATCCGCATGGCCGCACCGTTACCTCCAGCATTGAGATAATCCGAGCGGCGACTTGAGAAAAAGTTCGAGTACCAAGTGGCGGACGTGCGGGCTAGATTAGCTGCTGCCTCGCGGGAAGAAAGCCCGGCTCCCAAAGCGTAGTTCGACCAAGCTGGAAGTTCGACTTTCGCAAAGGCGGCGACGTCAAATGAGCCATCGGCCCGTATTGCTCGCGAAGTAGCTAGCCTTAGTTGGGTGTCGTCTGAGTAAGTGCCGGCTGGAAATTCGACTGTGACCCCCGGCCGGCTTCCCACTTTCCTTCGCCAGCTAACCGTTCGTTCGATTTCCCGATGGCCAGAACGAAACAAAATACGATCCGCATCTGCGAGTTCAGTTATGAAACCCAGAGCATCACCATATGCTGCCCAAAGCGCCGACTGGGTAACTTTTCGTTGGGTGTCTGTCGTCATATGCGTGAACCGAATTTGGCTGGATCAACTACGACGTCGATGTCGCGGTGAAAGGTCGCCTTCGTGAATCCAACTACTTCGGACTGATCGTTGGCAGATTGGACGTAAATTCGTTGAAGATAATCGGTCGACACGGCAGTGGGGACGAGTGCCTCTGCTTGAGTGCATGTCGGAAGATTTGCAGGTAAGTGGTTAGCCCGGTGTACAACATTGCCGTGCCATCGTGTGATTGTTTTTGCGAACATACCGTCGAAGCCGGCTAGCCCCTGCCCTCGGGTGACCCCGGTGTAAATGTTGTTTGTGGTGGCGAATATCACGCCGGGATGCCCCAGGACGGCTGGGTCGAACGACATGATACACCAAAAAATGGGCTCATCCCGATGCCAGGAATCAGCGCATGTGCGATAAAAGTCGGTGTTGATGTGCGAAACGGAAAGGCTCACGTAGTCAACAAACGCGGTATCCTTTCGAAACGCAACGTTAGGCTCGAAAAGGTACTCCACCAGCGGGTCGCCTCTCAGCTGCTGACGGGATTGGAGTAACTTGGTGTACAGACTACCGAGGCACCCATGGTTGGTGGTGAAGTGTACTATTTCCTGCACTCCCCGCTCAGCTACCCGTTCGGGAATTGTCATAAGCGAATAACCTCCACCGTGTCCGCTGCGATGAAATGCAACGCACTTAACTCGGCACCCGGCTTTGCACCCAAAATGACCGTCTCGCGGGCTCTTCCCACACCCATCGCCAGAAGCCTCCTTAGGGCAGCATAGCGGTCGTCCTCAATCTCGGCGCCGTGAGATGCATTCTCCTGCGCAAGCCCGATCATCACCACGTGATCAAATTCAAGACCCTTGGCACTGTGAAACGTACATAGTCCGATGTTGGGGCCGTGCTCAGGCCACTCATTCACACCTTGTAGTTCGCAGTACTCAAAGCCGCCGTCCGAAAGGCCTTCCCTTATGTCATCGAACCAGCCTCCACCCTTTAGGTGAAGGAAACCGACGGTTTCACGCTCCAAGTCGACAGTCGACAGCCAGTCTACGACCCATCTCAGTTGCTCTCGAAACCTGCCGAGTAGAAACACCGGGAGCCGGCCGTCACGAGTGCACAAAGCCGGATCGGGTAGGCTACCGTCTTCATCCAACACCAAGCCGCTGGCCAGGGCTGCGGCTAATGAAGCGGTTTGGCGGGTATTTCGGTAATTCCTTGTCAACCGAAAGCTGCGGTTTGGGTGCAGGAGGACCCCCGCCTCGGCCCAAGGAGAACCTCTCGGATAAATTCTCTGAGCCGTATCTGTCACGATTGTTATCGTTGCGCCAGGTGCAGCGTGAGCCATAACGGCTCTGATTTGGTTCGCGGAAAGATCTTGAGCCTCATCGATCACGATCACATCGTATGTCACCGAGGGGACTGCATCCGCCATCGCGAACGATAGATCATGAAAGTCCCGAGCGCCGCGCGCCCGTTTCCATTCCAGGTAAGGTCGCACAACCTCGTCGAGGAACCGCTGGCGCATAGGGCGATCCATGCTAGGTGCGTTACCTCGCCCAGTTCGTGGCCGGACCAAGTACTCATCCAGAGCGTTGGGTCTAAATCGACCGAGAACGTACTGCGCCTCGTCGATAGCGAAATTCGTGTCCCTCGGAAACGGGAAGCAGAGTGCCAGAAGCTGGTTCTCGCACGCTACGATATCGAGGTGCCCGCGCCACCCCAACGTTGCAAACGCCCATTTGTCGAATGTCATTATAACTAGCTGCGCGTCATCCGCGTAATCCGCCAGCTCAACCTCTGCGACGGCGGTTATGTAGCCACGGAGGGAGTTGTAGTAAGTGAGGACTAGAACATTCGCAGGGAGCGCCCCTTCGTTCCTCAGCTGATTTACAGTGGTGCCGGTTGTCGCACGGAGTGCGGTGAGCGCAGTCGAGGTCTTCCCGCTGCCGGCTGATCCACGTATTAACGAGACACCTTGTTGAATCCTCCTGACTATATTGATTTGCTCCGGTGTAGGCGGATGACGTCGTAGCACGCGCAAGGAAACCTCCCCTTCAAACCCACCGGCAGTATCAACGTGACGAACACATTTGTCACCATGACCGCTCATGGTCTCGTTCGGGAAGCTGGAGGCTTCGATCTTAAGGCGGGATGAATGCTCGGCCTACCTTCGCGGGCAATAGAGGGTACCGGAATGAAATTTCAGGGGGCACATGCCTGAGTTGCCAAAACCGTAGAGGACGGCGGGGTTCCCCCCGTGCTCTCTGCCTTCGCTCCGCCCTTATTGGATTGTCTAAAAGTGCCTCGCTTTTGCGCCCCCTGCCCGGCGCTGTTGTCCGCAACGCCCCTCTAGTCTAGCCATTGCATTCTTGTAGACTCCGCCACCGATCTCTCCCGTGAAGGCGCTCTCCGCGTCAGACAGCTCCGGGTCTATCTCCGCCAGAGAATTCCATCCGTAAACGTCGCGGGAGAGCGCCACGGCCTACCTGTGCGACAAAACCATGGGAGCATCGCGAAGCCCTTGCCAAACGGTTTCCAGATAACCGACCACCTGCGCCTGCCGGCTCTTCACCTCGCTTGGCGTAGAGGCCCGCAGCGACACGCGGATAGCGTGATTCTCGTGGGTGATCGTTTTCCTTACGATCTGCGGACCTACCGGAATGTGGAGCGTCATGCCTACCGCATGGTCCCGCACATCAGCCGGAATGCGCTGGTTGAATTGCTGATTGATGGTGCCGTTTCGCTTCACGGGTCGAACCAACCGGAAATGCATTGATGCACACCTTTTTAACACACAAGGGCGAGCGCAATGAATTGAAAAGGCTTGTCTAATTGATCCCGTTGGTAGTCGGGAAAAAATGGTGCCCAGAAGAGGACTCGAACCTCCACTCCTTGCGGAACACGGACCTGAACCGTGCGCGTCTACCAATTCCGCCATCTGGGCTGGTGCGGGCTCAATAAGCGGGCAAGCGGTGTGTGTCAACGCGGTTTTTGGAACATGATCCCGAAAGGTGGAATCGGCTTTCACAAAAGGCCATGCCCGGCAAGAGCCGCAGCCTCCGACTGCCGGCTCCGGACCGGTCAGCCCTCCAGCACTTCCTTCGACGCCACGGTGGAATCGGCGTTGAGCGTGTAGATGACCGGCACGCCGGTGCCGAGCTCCAGCTTGACGATCTCCTCGCCCGACTTGCCGTCCAGCGCCATGATCAGCGCGCGCAGCGAATTTCCGTGGGCGGCGACCAGCACCGTGCCGCCGCGCAGCACATGCGGCTGGAGGTCGTGCAGGTAATAAGGCCAGACGCGGGCGCCGGTGTCCTTCAGGCTTTCGCCACCGGGGGGCGGCACGTCGTAGGAGCGGCGCCAGACATGCACCTGTTCCTCGCCCCATTTCTTGCGCGCGTCGTCCTTGTTGAGGCCGGAGAGGTCGCCATAGTCGCGCTCGTTCAGCGCCTGGTCGCGGACGGTTTTCAGGTCGCTCTGGCCGACGGCGTCAAGAATGTGCTGGCAGGTTTTTTGCGCCCGGACCAGCGCCGAGGTGAAGGCGATGTCGAACTTCAGGCCGCGTGCCTTGAGCTTCCGGCCGGCTGCCTTGGCCTCGGCGTGGCCCTGTTCGGTCAGGTCGACGTCACGCCAGCCGGTGAACAGGTTCTTCAAATTCCATTCGCTCTGGCCGTGGCGCACGAGCACGAGGGTTCTCGACATTTTTGCTCCTCTGGGATCTGAGCAATTCCAGCAGAAGTGGGAAGCGGTTTTCTGTCCGGAATTGCATGGGGATGAAAACGGTCCAGGATCGTTTCAGGCAAGCCCGAGCACGTCCCGCATCGAGTAAAGGCCGGGCTTCCTGCCATGCGCCCACAGGGCTGCCTTGACGGCGCCGCGGGCGAAGATGGTGCGGTCCTCGGCATGATGGGCGAGCGTGATGCGTTCGCCGGTGCCGGCCAGGATGACGCTGTGGTCGCCGACCACCGAGCCGCCGCGCAGGGTTGCGAAGCCGATCGAGCCCGGCTTGCGCACGCCGGTGTGGCCGTCGCGGACGCGCACATCGTTGCCGGCAAGCGGCACGCCACGCCCCGCGGCGGCGGCTTCGCCCAGCAGCAGAGCGGTGCCGGACGGCGCGTCGACCTTGTGCCTGTGATGCATTTCGAGGATCTCGATGTCGAAATCCCCGGCGTCGAGGGCGCGCGCGGCCTGTTCGACCAGCACCGCCAGGAGATTGACGCCGAGGCTCATATTGCCCGACTTGACGATCGTCGCATGGCGCGCCGCGGCGGCGATTCTGGCATCGTCGTCGGCCGAGCAGCCGGTCGTGCCGATGACATGGACGATGCGCGCCTGCGCCGCATAGCCGGCGAATTCGACGGTTGCAGCCGGCGCGGTGAAATCGAGCACGCCGTCCGCCCCGGCGAAGGCCGGCAGCGGATCGTCCGATATCGGCACATTGATGATGCCGATGCCGGCAAGCTCGCCTGCATCCTTGCCGAGATAGGGCGATCCCTGCCGCTCGATCGCGCCGGCGACGCGTGCGCCCGGCATTGTGTGGATGGCGCGGATCAGCGTCTGGCCCATGCGGCCGGCGGCGCCCACCACCACCAGGCCCATATCGCCCGCGGGTCTGTCGGCTGTCGGCGTTTCACTCATCTCGCGCTCCCGGCGATGCCGTGCGTCTCGATAGGTTGCGTCGGCCCTGGCGCCGGAGTTTGGGGTGGCGCGCCGTCATCGACAAGCCCCAGGCCCTTCCTGCCCTGCACCCGGTGGAAGCGGGAATAGACGCTGTGCGGGTCGGCCATCAGCGAGGCATGGGTGCCCTGTTCGACCAGATGACCCTGTTCCAGCACGATGATGTGGTCGGCATTGACCACCGTCGACAGCCGGTGGGCGATGACGATGGTGGTGCGCCCCTCCATGACGTGGGTCAGCGCTTCCTGGACCTTGGCTTCCGCCTCATTGTCAAGCGCCGAGGTCGCCTCGTCGAGCAGCAGGATCGGCGCCTGGCGGACGATGGCGCGGGCGATCGACACACGCTGGCGCTGGCCGCCCGACAGCGACGCGCCGTTTTCGCCGACGGGCGTGTCGTAGCCCAGCGGCTGCTGGCGGATGAAGCCGTCGGCCTGGGCCAGCCGCGCGGCCTGCTCGATCTCGGCGTCTGTGGCGGAGAGCCGGCCATAGCGGATGTTGTCGCGTATGGTGCCTTCGAACAGATAGGGCTGCTGCGAAACATAGGCGATGGAGCTGCGCAGCGACTGCTTGGTGATCTTCGAAATGTCCTGGCCGTCGATCTCGATCGTACCCGACTCGACGTCGTAGAAGCGCTGCAGCAGCGCCACCAGCGTCGTCTTGCCGGCGCCGGAGGCGCCGACGATGGCGGTCATCTTGCCGGCGGCGGCGACGAAGCTAAGGTCCTGCAGGACCGGTGCCTCCTCGACATAGCGGAAGCTCACATTGTTGAACCGCACTTCGCCCGTGGTGAAATTGGCCTCGGCGGCTCCCGGCGCATCGCCCTGCTGCGGCTCGAGATCGAGGATTTCGTAGATCATGCGCGCATTGACCAACGCGCGCTCCATGCCGACCTGCATGCGCGCCAGCCGCCTTGCCGGGTCGTAGGCCAGCATCAGCGCGGTGATGAAGGAGAAGACGGCGCCCGGCGGCTGCCCGAGGACGAGCGCACGATAGCCGGAGTAGGCGATGACGCCGGTGACGGCGAGACCGGCCAGCATGTCGGAAATCGGCGACAGCCGTTCCGAAACGCGGGCGATCTTGTTGCCGCGGTGCTCGGCGCTGTTGGCGAGCTGGCTGATGCGCCGCGACAGCTCGTCCTCCATGGTGAAGGCCTTGACGATGGCGATGCCTTGCGTGGCTTCCTGCATGGCGCCGATCAGCCGCGAGTTGATCTGCACCGATTCGCGGGTGATGCGGCGCACCCGGCGCATCAGGTAGACAACGGTGTAGATGAGCGGCGGCCCGATCACCAGCGAGCTGAGCGACAGGACCGGATCCTGGTAGATCATGACGCCGAGCAGCCCGAACAGCGTCACCCCGTCGCGCGCGATCGACGTCAGCGTCATCGACAGCAGGTCGCGAATGCCGTTGACGTTCTCGTTGACCTGCGCCGCCAGCCGGCCCGATCTCGTGTCGTTGAAGAACCCGACGCCGAGCTTCATCAGGTGATCGAAGATGCGGCGCTGGTAGCGCGCAACCAGATTGTTGCCGACGGTCGCCAGCGTCACCGCCTGGCCGTAGCCGGCGAAACCGCGCACGAGAAAGGCGCCCATGACGCCGGCGCAAATCCACACGATCAGATCGCCGCGCCGCTCGTAGAAGATCTGGTTGACGACAGGGCTCATGATCCAGGCGGTGAAGGCGGTCGTGGCGGATACCGCCAGCAGGCAGGCGCCGGCAAAGATGTAGGACCAAAGGTAGTCGCGGCCGTTCTCGGCGATGATACGGCGCAGCACCGCCCAGACCTCGCCGGGAGTGGCTTTCTGCTTATGTGGAGCTTGGAGTGTCAAATCGGGAGCGCTTCGTGGTTTCCGCTTGGCAAGACCGGGCTGCACACAGCATCCCTTCTGGCGCCCCTCTTAGCGCCAAGCGGCCGGCTTGCCTATGCCCGCGGCTGATTAACTTCGTCGCGGGACCGGACGGACGCCTGGTCCGTCATGCGACCCAGCCTAGGCCTGCCAGCGGCGGCCCGCGGTCTGCACGCCGAACAGCGAAGGGTTCCTGGCATAGGCGGCGAGGCCCAGAAGGGCCGCCAGCGGATGGGTGATGACATAGACGGGCATGGTGCGCATCAATTCGCTGTGCGGCGCCTTGTCCTCGAAGGCGGCGCGGAAATTGCCCTGTTTCAGCGCCGGCACGATCTTCTGCGCGATGCCGCCGGTGAGAAAGACGCCGCCGCGGCTCATGAACACCAAGGCGAGATCGCCGGCGGTGCGCCCAAGACAGGTGACGAAGATCTCCAGCGCTTCCTGCGCGACCGGATCGGTCCTGGCAAGTGCCGCTGCGGTTATTTCGGCCGGCGTGGTGAAGGGCGACGGTTTGCCGTCCGCCTTGGCCACCGCCCGGTAGACGTTGACCAGGCCGCGTCCGCACAGGATCTGCTCGCCCGAAATGCGGCCCTCGATCTTCTCGATATGCGGGAAGACCTCGAAATCCCTGCTAGAACGCGGGCCGATGTCCATGTGGCCGCCCTCGCCGGGCACCGGGATCCAGTGGCGCAGCGCGTGCACCAGCCCGGCGACGCCGAGCCCGGTTCCGGGACCGAGCACCACGCGGCCTGCATTGGGCTCCGGCGCGCCGCCGCCGATCTTTTCCATGTGCTCTTCGCCGAGCGCCACGACGGCCAGCGCCTGCGCCTCGAAATCGTTGAGCACGACAATGTCGCTGAGCCCAAGGCTGGCGAACATCTGCCGGGGCTTGACGATCCACGGGCAATTGGTGAGCTCGATCTCGTCGCCATCGACCGGGCCGGCCACCGCCAGCACCGCTGAATTGGGGCGGACCGAGGAGCGGTCGAGCACCGCCGCCTGGATCGCCTCGTCGATTGTGTTGTAGCTGGCGGTCTGGACGATCGCCGGCTCGCCGGCTTCCGAATTGGCGTCGAGCACGACCGAGAAGCGCGCATTGGTGCCGCCGATGTCGCCGATCAGGATCGGGAACCGCAGCGCCGTGTCGTCGTCGCCTGTGTTTGGCATGCTTTCTCGTCCGTCCCCGGCGCCCGACGGCCCATTGCCGTTCTCCCGTTGACTAGCGCATGAGTTTGAAAAGGGAAACGGTTTTCGAAACCGATGGTGCGCACGACCAATTTATGAGGTGAACGGCCGCGACTAGGCTGCCGCCTTGTGCTCCTCGCGGGCAGCGGACCAGACCTCGCGGGCCGCATCGGCGTTCATGGCGGCAATTCCCAGGCCGACAATCAGGTCGGGCCACGCAGAATGCCAGATCACGGCGGTGAGAAGGCCCGCGGCGATTATAGCGACGTTGGCAAAGGCGTCGTTCCGCGCGGAGAGGAACGCGGCCTTTGTCAGGCTGCCGCCGTGATGGCGGAAGCGCGCCAGCATGAACGCGCAAGACAGGTTCACGGCCAAAGCCCCGGCGCCCGCAAGCGACAGCGGCAGCGGCGACGGCGCGACCGGCAGGTTGAACTTGACCCAAGCCGTCCAGAGCGTTGCCAAGGCAGGCACCAGAAGAATCGCCGCCAGAGCCATGCCGACCCTTGCGCGGCTGCGTGCGCCCCAGCCCAGGGCAACGAGAATAAGCAAATTGAGCGAGGCATCTTCCAGGAAATCGACGCTGTCCGCGAACAGCGACACGGAGCCGATCGCAGATGCCACGGCGAACTCGACGATGAAGTAGCCCAGGTTCAGAAGGGCCACCCACCGGACGACGCGGCGAAGGCCTATATCCTGCGTTTGCAATGCCGGCCCTCCTGCTCGCGGGATAACGATGAACGGCGGCGAAGCGCCGGGGCGTCAACTGACGCGGTCAGTTTCCCGGCCGTGGCCGCGGCACCGGCACGCCGATCTCGGGCGTCGCGGTGAAGGCGTTCACCATGCCTGGCAGGCCGGCCGTGCCGCTGGCCGCGGTGGCGGGCAGCGACGGCGCCTCGGGTTCGGGCGCGGCGACCGCGACCGGCACGGCGCCGCCGTGGTAGGTGGCGGCCTCGACCGAAGCCGGCCCGGGCGCGTCGAGCACGGCGCGGCATTCTCTCGGCAGGTTCGCCATGGTCATCAGGTCGCGCGCCTTGGGCGCGTCCGGGTTCTTGTTGGGCCGCCACGGTTCCTGCGTGAACCACCAGGCCAGCGGCTTGCCGCAGCCATCGTCGGCCGGGGTCGCTTCCTGCGCCTTGCAGTTGGGCGAGCCCGGCTGGCAGCCGATGCGCATGTGGAAGTGATAGTCGTGGCCCCAGAACGGCCTGATCTTGCGCAACCAGGAGCGGTCGCCCCTGACGGTGTCGCAGAGTTTCTTCTTGATGCCGGGATTGACCAGGATGCGCTCGACCTCGGGATAGCTCGCCGCGCGCTTCAAAAGCCGCGTATGCGCCGACGTCCACAGCGCGTCCTTCACCAGATGCGTCTTTTCGTCGACCATCAAGGTGGCGCTCATCGTCTCGCGCCGCGCCATCGACAACGGCCGGCTGGGCATCGGCGTCAGCCAGATGTCGGCATCGAGCCCGATCTGGTGCGAGGCATGGCCGGTCAGCATCGGGCCGCCGCGCGGCTGCGCGATGTCGCCGATCAAAAGGCCCGGCCAGCCGTCGGCGACGGCATCGCGCGACAGGTTCTCGACCAGCGCGATCATCGCCGGATGGCCCCAGCGGCGATTGCGCGACGGCCGCATCACCTGCCAGGTCGGGCCGTCCATGGGGATGGCGACGCCGCCGGCAAAGCAGCCCTTGGAGTAGAAGCCGAAGGATTGCGGCGCGGTCGCCGCCGGCAGTCTCTCGGCGCCGAACAGGTCCTTTGCGCGTTCCTCGGCCATTGCCGGCCGCGCGGCGAGACTTGTGAGGGCGAGCAGGCCAAAAGCCGCCGCCAGCTGTGAACGCTTGCCGAGCCGCATCGCTGTCTCCATGAACCCCCGCCGCAAACCCAAGCCCGAATCATAGCACGCAATGGACGTTGCTTCGATCGCCGGAGCGGTTCCGTTTTTCACAAACCGGTCAACCGCCCTGTTTTCTTTTCCGACGCATTCCGGCCCGAAACCGTGTCACGGAATGCGTCAGCGTTTCATCGGGCTGCGCGGCGCGCCGTCGCGCCAGTCGCCGCTTGCCCACATATGGTCGAAGGCGGCGCGGTAATCCGGGAAGCGGAACCGGTAGCCCGCCGCCTTGAGCGCCGCGTTGGCGACGCGCTTGTTCTCGCCATAGAAGGACCGCGCCATGGGCGAAAGTTGGGCGGCCTCGAAGGGAATTTCGGGCGGCGGCGTGATGCCCATCAGCGCGGCGGCATAGGCCACGACGTCCTGCGGCGGCGCGGGCTCATCGTCGGTGACGTTGAAGATGCCGCCCGTATTATCCCCGATGAGATGCCACAGCGCGCCGGCTATATCGTCGCAGTGGATGCGGTTGAACACCTGACCGGGCTTGACCAGCCGCCGCGCGGTGCCGTTTTCCAGGTTGACCAGGGCGTTGCGGCCGGGGCCGTAGATGCCGGAGAGCCGCAGCACCGCCACCGGCCGGCCGATCTCGCGGCCAAGCCGCAGCCAATCCTGCTCGGCCGCCACCCGCATCGCCGAGCGTTTCGACACCGGCCGGCATTGCGCCGTCTCGTCGACCCAGGCGCCGCCATGGTCGCCATAGACACCGACGGTGGAGAGATAGCCGATCCATTCGAGCGCAGGCATCCGGACGATCGCCTCGCGGGCGGCATTCAGCACGGGATCGCCGGCCTCCTCGGGCGCGATCGAGATCACCAGATGGGTTGTTGTCGCCAGCGCGTTGGTGAGTTCGCCGGTCAGCGCGCCATCGAACAGCAGCGGCGCGATGCCGGCCTGGCGGAGCGCCTCGAATTTCTCGGCGGAGCGCGTCGTGCCGCGGACCGTCCTGGCGGAATCCCGGTTGGCGCGCGCAAAAGCCTTGCCCGAATAGCCGGCGCCGAAGATGAATATCCGCTTTTCACTCATGCAGGCGCCCTGGCTGGAACCGGCCGCGCCCATTCCTCGCGCACGGCCGCGTCGCTCTCGGTTTTCAGGCCGGCTGCGGCGCGTTCGCAATATTCGGCCTCCGGCACCAGCCGCGCCAGCGCCCATATTGCCGCGCCCCGCACCAGCGGCGAGGCGTCGGCGAGCAAGGCGCGCACGGCGCCGGCAAGCCCGGCATCGCGGGAATTGCCGGCGGCGATCAGCACGTTGCGGACAAAGCGGTCGCGGCCGATGCGCTTGACCGGCGAACCGGAAAAGAAGGCGCGAAACGCCGTGTCGTCCAGCCGCAGGAGATCGGCCAGCGCCGGCTCGCGTAGATCGTCGCGCGCGGCGAGCTTGGCCTCGGACGCCACCTTGGCGAACTTGTTCCATGGGCAGGCGGCGAGACAGTCGTCGCAGCCATAGATGCGGTTGCCGATCGCCTCGCGGAATTCATGCGGGATCGGCTCCTTGTTCTCGATGGTGAGATAGGAGATGCAGCGCCGCGCATCGAGCCGGTAGGGCGCCGGGAAGGCATCGGTCGGGCAGGCGTCGAGGCAGGCGCGGCAGGAGCCGCAATGGTCCTCCTCCGGCATGTCGGGGACCAGTTCGGCGGTTGTGAAAATGGTGCCGAGGAACAGCCAGGAACCGTGCTGCCGGCTGACCAGGTTGGTGTGCTTGCCTTGCCAGCCGAGCCCGGCGGCCTCGGCCAGCGGCTTTTCCATGACGGGCGCGGTATCGACGAAGACTTTGACGTCGCCTCCCGCCCGCGCCACGATCTTGCCGGCGATTTCCTTCAGCCGGCCCTTCATCACATCGTGATAGTCGCGGTTTTGCGCATAGACCGAGATCGCGCCCCGGTCGCGCCTGGCCAACAGGTCACGCGGATCGTGGTCCGGCCCGTAGTTCATCGCCAGCACGACGATCGAACGCACCTGCGGCCACAGGCTTGACGGCTCGCTGCGGCGTTGCAGCGTCTCGGCGATCCAGCCCATGGAGCCGTGGAACCCGTCCGCGACAAAGGCGGCGAGCCGGGCCGGCGCGAGCGGGATCGCATCGGGGGTGGTGACGGCGACCGCCTCGAAACCGGCGCGCCGCGCCTGCGCGTCGATCAGCGCGCGCAGTTTTGCGGCGTCAGAAGTCGAGGTCCGCATAATGCGACACCGGCGACAGGCCGCGCACGCGGTCGGTCAAGAGCGGCCGGAACGAAGGCCGCGACTTGACCCGCGTGTACCATTCGCGTGCGGCGGTGTGCTCGCGCCAGTCGATCTCGCCGAGATAGTCGAGCACAGACAGGGTGGCGGCGGCGGCGAGGTCGGCATAGGTGACCCTCGAGCCGGCCAGCCAGTGGCGGGTGCCGGCGAGCCAGTTGGTGTATTTCATGTGCTGGCGGATGTTGGCCCGCGCCGCGCGGATGGCGGCCGAATCGGGCGAGCCGCCGCCGGCGGTTTCCGGCATGACCGGCTTCAGTACGCGCTCGCGCACCAGATGCCGGGTGACCTCGCTCTCGGCCTTGTGGAGATACCAGTCGGTCAGCCGGCGGATCTCGGCGCGCTGCATCGGGTCCTCGGCGAACAGGCGCTTGTCGCGCTTCAGGACGCCGCGCGTCTCGTCGAGATATTCCGAGATGACCGTGGCGCCGACGATCGGCACGTCGCCCTCGGCCAAAAGGATCGGCAGCGTGCCGGCCGGGTTCAGCGCCAAGAACTCCTTGCGCCGCGTCCACGGCTTCTCCTCGATCAGCGCCAGCTCCTCGCCATACTCGCCGAAAGCGAGGCGCACGAACCGGCAGGAGGCGAACATGGGATGATGGAAAAGCGTCAGCATGGTTCCGCGATGATAAAGCGCACTGGTGGTTTGGATTTGAAGTTCCTGGCCCCTCAACGGCATCCGCGTTCAGGAACTTCAAATTCAAACCACACCAGAACTTGAAGTTGGCAGTGTGGCTCAGAATCCGGAATTCGCGCATCGCGCTCCTCCCGGGTATGGCGAATTCCGGATTGCCACACTGGCGAATCGCCGGGCGCACCGGTAAGTCTTGGCCGCCCGGTAAGCGGGCCGTCAGGGTGTTGCGACCTATAGGGGGAGTTCGGCGCCATGACAAGCAAGCCCTGTCAGCCCATCCAGCGAATGCCGAGGTAGCCAATGGAAAGCCAGACAATCGTCGAAGCCCTGCTGCTCGGTCTGCTGGAGGGATTGACCGAGTTCATTCCGGTGTCCTCGACCGGCCATATCCTGCTCGCCGGCCACTTTCTCGGCTTCCACTCGACCGGCAAGGCCTTCGAGATCCTGATCCAGCTCGGCGCCATCCTGGCCATTCTGAGCGTCTATTTCCGGCGCTTGTGGCAGATGCTGCTCGACCTTCCGCATGACCGGCTGACGCGGCATTTCGTCATCGGCATCCTCATCGCCTTCCTGCCGGCGGCCATCATCGGCGCGCTGGCGCATGATTTCATCAAGACCATCCTGTTCGAATCGCCGCGGCTGATCTGCATCATGCTGATCATCGGCGGCGTGGTGTTGCTCGCCGTCGACCGCATGAAGCTCAAGCCTATGTACCGCGACGTCGAACGCTTCCCGACCCGGCTTTACCTGCAGATCGGTCTGTTCCAGTGCCTGTCGTTGATCCCCGGCACCTCGCGCTCGGGCTCGACCATCGTCGGCGCGCTGCTGCTTGGCGTCGACAAGCGGGCGGCGGCGGAATTTTCCTTCTTCCTCGCCATCCCCACCATGGTCGGCGCCTTCGCCTTCGACCTGTTCAAGAACCGCAACGTGCTGACGTCGGCCGACCTGCCGATCATCGCCGTCGGCTTCGTCGCCGCCTTCGTCACCGCGCTGCTGGTGGTACGCCTGCTGCTCGATTACGTCTCGCGCAAGGGCTATGCGCTGTTCGGCTGGTGGCGGCTGGTGGTCGGCATCGTCGGGCTGGCCGCGCTGATGATCTGGGGGTGACCTCGTCATCCACGGGCGAAGCAAGGAGCGCAGCGACGCCGCGCAGGCCCGTGGATGACGAAGGTGAAGGCCTTCGCGCGCCCCCTTCATGCGAACCTCCTGCGGAGCAGCGCACAAGTCCTGCGGATTCCAGAACACTCCGCTGCGTAAGCTCGCCCTATCATCCCTCAGGCAATGGCGTCCGGCGAGCCGCATTCGCCCCCGCGCACGCGGTCGGCCGGGCGCCCAACAAGAGGGAACGACGATGAAATTCATGCTGACCGGCAGGAAACTGCACCCGAAAGCCAAACCCGTCGCCGAGGATTTCAGGAGCGGCGCCATCAACCGGCGCGAATATCTGGCGCTGATGGCCGGGCTCGGCGTCAGCGCCGCCGGCGCTTTTGCCCTGGGCGGGCTGGCGCCCACGCCCGCCCGCGCGGCGGAGCCCAAGAAGGGCGGCGTACTGCGTGTCGCCATGAACGTCAAGGGTTTCAAGGATCCGCGCACCTTCGACGGCGTCGAAATGTCCAACGTCGCGCGCCACTGCAACGAATATCTCGTGCGCTGGAACACCGATTTCTCCTTCGAGCCCTGGCTGCTCGAAAAATGGGAGATGAGCGACGACGCCAAGACGCTCACGCTGCACGTGCGCAAGGGCATCACCTGGTCGAACGGCGACGCCTTCAACGCCGACGACGTCGTCCACAACCTCACCCGCTGGTGCGAAGCCGGTGTTGCCGGCAATTCGGTCGCCGCGCGCATGGGCGCGCTGGTCAATGCCGACACCAAGAAGGTGGTCGATGGCGGCATCGAGAAGGTCGACGACTTCACCATCAAGCTCAACCTGCCCAAGCCCGACATTTCCCTGATCGCCGGCATGGCCGATTATCCCGCGCTGATCATGCACCGCTCCTATGAGGGCGACGGCGATCCGCTGAAGGCGCTTTCGATCACCACCGGCCCTTGCGAGCTGGTGAAGTGGGACGCCGAGACGGGCGCCGAGGTGAAGCGCAAGGACAAGCCCTGGTGGAAGGGCGACTTCTACCTGGATGGGATCCAGTGGATCGACTACGGCTCCGACCCCAACGCCATGCTGTCGGCGTTCGAATCCGGCGAGATCGACACCGACCACGAAACCGCCTCCGATGCCGTCTCGCAGACCGAGCAGATGGGCCTGAAGAATTCCGAGATCGCCACCGGCTCCACCATCGTCGCCCGCTTCAACGTCGCCAACGCGCCCTATGACGACGTCAAGGTGCGCCGCGCCGCCCAGCTCGCCGTCGACAACTCCGCCGTGCTGGCGCTCGGCCTCGGCGGCCGCGGCAAGCCCGCCGACAACCACCATGTCGGCCCCATGCACCCCGAATATGCCGATATCGGCCCGGCCAAGCGCGACGTCGAGGCGGCCAAGAAGCTGCTCGCCGAGTCCGGCAAGGCGGACCATGAATACGAGCTCATCTCGGTCGACGTCGAATGGCAAAAGAGCACCGGCGACGCCATAGCCGCGCAGATGCGCGAGGCCGGCCTCAAGATCAAGCGCACCGTGCTGCCCGCCGCCACCTTCTGGAACGACTGGAGCAAATATCCCTTCTCCTGCACCGAGTGGCTCGGCCGCCCGCTCGGCGTCCAGGTGCTGGCGCTGGCCTACAAATCCGGCGCCGCCTGGAACGAAAGCGCCTACGCCAACAAGGAGTTCGACGAACTGCTCGACAAGGCGCTCGCCACCCCCGACGCCGCCCAGCGCAAGGAGATCATGGCCGGCATCGAGAAGAATTTGCGAGACAGCGGCATCATCATCCAACCCTACTGGCGCTCGGTCTATCGGACGTATCGCAAAGGCGTCGAAGGCTGCGAACAGCACCAGGCCCTGGAGCAGCATTTCGAGAAGGTGTGGCTGGAGGTGTGAGGCCAGCGCCGACCTGATTTCCTCGCCCCCACTGCGTGGGGCGAGGAACCAGCGCCATCCTGCCGCCCCATCAGCATCTCCAGTGCTAGCCGCTCGACCGTCAGGTAAGGCGGCGCCAACGCTGGTTCTTCCTTCTCCCCTTGTGGGGTCCGAAGGACGGGGCGAGACCCGTGGCTCGCCCCGAAGCGAGGTCGGATGAGGGGTGTTCCAGCTTGGGGCCACGTCAACAACCACTGAACCAAACCAGAAAATCCCAACGCCTCACTCCGTCACGCACCCCTCAACCGTCTCGGCGCTGCGCGCCGATCCACCTTCTCCCACAAGGGGAGAAGGCAAGCTGACCGCAACGCCGGCTTCATCCCTGCAACGCTGGCGATTGGCGAAAGCGGTGACAACCGCGTCCTTCTCCCCGTTTTACGGGGAGAAGATGGCGGCAGCCAGATGAGGGGCGGCGCCGACGCCTGAAATTAAAGCGCGCTCAAAGCGCGATGAGCCGCATCCAGAGCGCGAAGTGCTGGGCTCGCTGACCATGACGAGCTCCGCTGCCCAAGCGAGATGCCGCCGAGACAGGAGGGCACGCAGGCCCTCAGCCTCGCCGCATCGCCGGCCATGAGTAGGTCTCACCGGCAGAAGGTTAGAAACCCAGCCACCACTCAATCATTGTCAGCCGCGTATAATTTATCGCCAGCAGTGAGCCGCCATCAGGAGCCTAGCCCCGTCGATCAGCCAAAGCGTTTTCGCGCAGCGGGTTGCTGGCGACGAAGGTACCGACGATACCGAAAGCGCCGCCGATCGTAAGGCCGATCGCGGCGACGGTGTCCGAAGTGGGCCGCATTTGACGTCTCCCCAGGTGGGGAGACGATACTCCATGGCGAGACGTTCTGAAATGGCCAGCCACCGTTCTGGCTTTGCAGTTGCGATCGACCGCCAAACAGCAATTTACAGAAGACACGTGAATGAATGTCATGCAACCCGCCTTCCACATCAATTGCTCGGTAATCGCTTGACTTGCCCATCGCGATACAAATAGCGTCGGCAAAACTGAGGCTGTGTGCACGTGTCGGTATTTAACAAATTACGAAAAGTCGCAGCTGCACAGGCGATTGATAAAGCGGCACGAGCGGCAGAAGAATTCGACGTTTTCCTCGCAGGACCATATATCGTTACCGTTGATGCGGCCGATACTGCAATTAACGATGCAACCGATGCAAGTCGGCTGAGATATTTTCTCTTTCACTCGCTCGTAGCGAGGGGGCATACAATTTATTTAGGCGAAGATAATGAGCTGCGGGAAACTGGGAAAGCCGAGTATGGGCCGTTGAATAACGCGGTGTTATACGAGCGTCATTACATCTTAAATCATTCGGATGCACTAATCGCGCTACCATCAAGCCCCGGATCTTTCTGTGAAATTGGCGATTGGGTTTCACAGAGAGACCTATGTGAAGATATGCTCATAGTCGTGGATAAAAAATATGAGGGAGAGCTTAATTACATCAATGACGGCGTCATTAAGTTTGCACGAACAAATCACGCAACGGTGCACTATCATCCCTATGTGGATAAAGACGGCGTCCTAGAAATTTGTGACACATTTATGGAGACGATAGCCGCAAAGATTCGAATAGAGAAGCTCTATGGCCGAGCGTGAACTTTCTACCTCCGAACTATATTTGGTGGCGCTGCGAATTATTCAACCTGCGCGAGTGCAGGACATTTTGAAAGCGTATACGGAAATCTGGGGTATTGAGGTGACGGATAGCGTCCGAACTATCGTTGCCACAGTCCATGAAAAAATGAGGAGAGATGGCCTCCTTGTTGACGTCAGGAAGGGCACTTTCGTGCTGGATGCGAAAGGTATGGGAATAGTTGCGCGACTTGTAAACGAAAGAACTTTGGACAACGCGAGATTGTTCTTGATGAAGACGCAACGCAAACAATATCATCGATTCGCGGGGCGGCACTAGATAGGACACTGAATCAGTGTCCTGGCTTTCAGGTCTTGCGTGTAAAAAGGCGTGCTTTGTAAGAGCCGCTCGAGAATGGCTGCATTGCAGCCACGAGCGGAGTTCTCGAGCGCCTCTTACAAAGCACGCACTAAGCAATCTCAGGATTGGTGTTGTCGAATGCCGCCCCGTTCTTACTATAATTCCCCACGAATTGACGACTACCTAGCGTTTGCGCGAGCCTCTTTCCCTGAGGAAAGTGAGGCCGCAGGCGCGTTCGCGAACCGGACTGGTAGACCATACCTGGAGAACGAAATTCATCTAGCGTCTTATCTCGGAATTTCCCCTTCCATAATACGGCAAATACTGCATAGGCCTCGATTTCATTACCGAACGTTTATTTTAAAGAAAGCCGATGGAACCAACCGAATTATACGAACGCCAAAGACATATCTCAAGGTCATGCAGTGGTGGATTAATGACAATATCCTAATAACAAAAGAAATGGCGGAAGCAGTTCACGGCTTTCGCAAAGGCCGAAGCTACATTACCAACGCGGCGGCGCATGCCGGAGCTAAGCATTTGCTGAACCTCGACATATCGAGATTCTTTCCCAGTATTACGGCGCAGATGATAGTAGGTGTTTTCCGCAATCTTGGTTACAGCGCCGCTGGCTCAGACTTTCTTGCGAGGCTAACGTCTCTGGACGACGAAGCTCCGACCGGCGCGCCCACGAGTCCACTGATCGGAAATCTCATTCTTGATAATTTCGACCAAACTGTCTCAGAACTCTCCGCGGCGAGGAACATCACATACACTAGATATGCGGACGACCTTACTTTTTCGGCTCGGACCCGTATTGATAATGAATTTCTTAAAGAGGTAACTGCATTTGTCGAGAGCAGCGGTTTTGATCTGAACCCTAAGAAAACGCGATTCTTGGGCAAAGGCGACAGAATGGATGTCACAGGGGTAGTGATCAATGAGGGTCTTAATCTTCCCGTCGAGTGGCGTAATTGGGCTCGCGGATACCTTCAGCGAGCGATCAGGAACCCTGTCGAGTTTGTGCAGCATCACCCGGCAATTGCTGGCATTTTCGGGGTCTTGAAGTCGATCGATCCCGATGAACAGCGGCACCTTACTCAGAAAGCGAAATCTGCGTTGACCGCGATTAGAAGTGCTGGCGCCTGAACTCCTCGGGATGAGGTATACCGCTGCACATAGATTTCCCCAGTCTAGCTTCCGTTAGAGACGTTGCGCATTAGGCAGGAAGCGAGATAAGGCCCCCTCAATCCCCCATCTTCAGCGCCTGGATAAACGCCTCCTGCGGGATATCCACCTTCCCGAACTGGCGCATCCGCTTCTTGCCTTCTTTCTGCTTGTCCAAGAGCTTGCGCTTGCGGCTCACGTCGCCGCCGTAGCACTTCGCCGTCACGTCCTTGCGCAGGGCGGAGATGGTTTCGCGGGCGATGACCTTGCCGCCGATCGCGGCCTGGATCGGGATCTTGAACAAATGGTGCGGGATCAGTTCCTTCAGCTTCTCGCACATCTGGCGGCCGCGCTTTTCCGCCGCGGTGCGGTGGACCAGCATGGAGAGCGCGTCGACCGGCTCCTCATTGACCAGGATCGACATCTTCACCAGATCGCCCTCGCGGTAGTCGGTGAGGTGATAGTCGAACGAGGCGTAGCCCTTGGAGATCGATTTCAGGCGATCGTAGAAGTCGAAGACGACTTCGTTGAGCGGCAGGTCGTAGGTCAGCATGGCGCGCTTGCCGACATAGGAGAGGTCGGCCTGGATGCCGCGCCGGTCCTGGCAGAGTTTCAATATGCCGCCGAGATAATCGTCGGGGGTGAGAATCGTGGCGCGGATCCACGGCTCCTCGATGGCCGAGATCTTGACCACGTCGGGCATGTCGGCCGGGTTGTGCAGCTCCTTCACCGAGCCGTCGTTGAGGAGCAGCCGGTAAACGACGCTCGGCGCGGTGGCGATCAGGTCGAGGTTGAACTCGCGCTCCAGCCGCTCCTGGATGATTTCCAGATGCAGCAAGCCAAGGAAGCCGCAGCGGTAGCCGAAGCCGAGCGCGGCGCTGGTTTCCATTTCGTAGGAGAAGGAGGCGTCGTTGAGGCGCAGCTTGCCGACCGCGGCGCGCAGGTCTTCGAAATCGGCGGCGTCGACCGGGAACAGGCCGCAGAACACCACCGGCTGCGCCGGCTTGAAGCCGGGCAGGGCGTGCGCGGTCTGGCGCTTGTCCTCGGTGATGGTGTCGCCGACGCGTGTGTCGGCCACTTCCTTGATCGAGCCGGTGAAGAAGCCGAACTCGCCGGGGCCGAGCTCCTCGACATTGATGCGGGCGGGCGTGAACACGCCGGTGCGCTCGACCAGGTATTTGGCGCCGGTGCCCATCATGCGGATGGTCTGGCCCTTCTTCAGCACGCCGTCGATGACACGCACCAGAACGATGACGCCGAGATAGGCGTCGTACCAGCTGTCGACCAGCATCGCCTTCAAGGGCGCGCTCGCGTCGCCTTCGCGCGGCGGCGGCAATTGGTGGACGATGGCCTCCAGCACATCGGGAATGCCGAGCCCGGTCTTGGCCGAGATCAGCACGGCGTTGGAGGCGTCGATGCCGATCACCTCCTCGACCTGCTCACGGATGCGCTCGGGCTCGGCGGCCGGCAGGTCGACCTTGTTCAGCACCACGACGATCTCGTGGTTGTTGTCGATGGCCTGGTAGACATTGGCGAGCGTCTGCGCCTCGACGCCTTGCGAGGCGTCGACCACCAGCAGCGAGCCCTCGCAGGCGGCGAGCGAGCGCGACACTTCATAGGCGAAGTCGACATGGCCGGGCGTGTCGATGAGGTTGAGGATATAGTCCTCGCCATTGTTGGCGCGGTACTTCAATCGCACCGTCTGCGCCTTGATGGTGATGCCGCGCTCGCGCTCGATGTCCATCGAGTCCAGCACCTGCTCCTTCATGTCGCGCAGCTCCAGGCCGCCGGTCAGCTGGATCAGGCGGTCGGCAAGGGTGGATTTGCCATGGTCGATATGGGCGACGATGGAGAAATTCCTGATGTGGTCGAGGGGCGTGCTCATGCCGCGCGCTTTAGCAGGGGCGGCTTGCTGCGGCAAGGCTTGCGGCGCAAGGCGCCCCCCGGTCATCACAAAGCGGTGAGCCGGGCGGAAAAGCCCGAAACGGCCGGCGGGCACGGCCGGATGCTTAAACTTTGAACGATCCTCTTAGACCCCGGTTTGCCGGCGCATGTTAGTTCCCCCGCAGGTAACCGTTTTTTGGGGTAAGAAAAAATGCCGGGGCTTGCAGGAAGGTTCGCCCGCTCTCGCGGCGGCTCGATGATGCCGCTGTTCTTCATCAGCCTGGTGCCGCTGGTCACCGTGGTCGGCTTCTCGGTCGACTATACATCGGCGGTCCAGACCCGGTCCAACATGCAGCAGGCGCTCGACGCGGCGACGCTGGCCATCACCACGCTGCCGAAGACGACGACGCTGGCGACCCGCCAACAGATGCTTCGGGACACCTTTGCGGCCAATGGCGGGCAAGGCACCGCCACGCTGGTGAGCTTCACCATCGCGTCCAACGGCACCGCCACGGCGCAGGCCTCGGCGAGCTTCGCCATGCCGACCGACTTCATGCAGATCGCCAGGATCAACACCGTGCCGGTCGGCGTCACCTCGGCGGTCAACAAGGCGGCGGCCCTGGTGCAGACCACCTTCAAGATCGAGAAGGCATCGGGCTGGTGGGACAAGACGATGTATCTCTACGGCACGCAATTCGGCTCGACCACGAAGCAGAAGCTGATGCAGATCAGCTATGTCTACAACAAGGGCGGCGATCCCAAGGGCTATGGCACCACCACCGTCTCCACCGTGAGCGGCACCACGCTTACCCAGGTGCAGCAGCAGGTGTGCAACACCACGACGGTCGCCAATTTCGACAACACGCCCTCCGGCGCCATCACCAGCACCGACGGCAACGGCGTCATGCGGCAGACCGTCTGCACCACCACGCCGGCCAACAGCGCCGGCGCGGTCATCGACGTCAGTCAGATGGACCAGCTCTATCTGGAGATGGACGTGCCCTCCGCCGCGACGGCCAAACCGGCCCAGCCGACCACGCTCAGGTCGAACGACCCGAACACCTCGAACCGGCTCTATATCGGCACCAGCCCGACCGACATGCCCGAAATCGCCACGGGCCAGACCGTCGATATCTTCACCGCCGTGCCGTGCGGCCAGACAGGCTACCAGGCCTGGGAAGACGGCGGCTCCGCCGTGCCGGCGCCCGTCGTCAACGCCGACTTCTTCTACACCGTGATGGGCAAATGCGACTTCAACCAGCGCCCCTCGCAAACGGTGCTGACGCAATAGAGGCGAAGCTGCCGATCTCCCCCCTCGTGGGGGGAGATGGCCGGCAGGCCAGAGGGGGGCGCTGCCCCGCCGGCCTTGCCTGGGTCCACGGAACTCGTCCTCCACTTTCCCGATCTGCCGCCTACTCTCTGCCGTCGCGACAACGGCTGTCGAACCGCGTCCAGGTAGGTGCTCTACGACGCCCCCCTCTGTCCTGCCGGACATCTCCCCCACGAGGGGGGAGATCGGCTGTCGCGATGGCCTTTGCCAATCTCCGGCCTCTTGGAGCCCGACCAACCTTCATCACAAACCGGTGAGCGCTGTAACGAAGCGACAATTGGCGACGAAGTGGGGATATGAGCGGCGCATCGCGGCGCCGTCACCACGGAGCAATTCCATGTCGCAAGCCAAACGCAGCAGGTTTCTCGCAGTGTCCAGCCTGGGCGCGCTTGCGCTCGCGGCGTCGCTCGGTGCGGCCGCGGCGCAGCCGCTTACCGTTGTCGAGCTGTTCACCAGCCAGGGCTGTTCGTCCTGCCCGCCGGCCAATGCCAATTTGATCAAGGTCAAGGACCAGCCCGGCGTGCTGGCGCTGTCCTTCAACGTCACCTACTGGGACTATCTCGGCTGGAAGGACATTTTCGGCCGGCAGGAGTTCACGCAGCGCCAGGTGAGCTACGAGCCGCCGCTCGGCCGTGACGGGCCGTTCACGCCGCAGGTGGTGGTCAACGGCCATGCCGATGCGGTCGGCGCCGCGCCCGGCGAGATCGAACGGCTGATTGCGGCGAGCGGCCGCGTCAAGGGACCGTCGCTGTCGCTCGATGGCGGCAAGGCCAGCATCGGCGCGGGGAGCGTGCCGGGCGGCAAAGCCGACATCTGGCTGGTGCGCTATGCCAGGGGCGTCGTCGAGGTGCCCGTGGCGCGCGGCGAGAACACCGGCCGCACCTTGCCGCACGGCAATGTCGTGCATGCGCTGAAGAAGCTCGGCAGCTGGACCGGAGAGGCGACGACGCTCGACGTGCCGGCGGCCGCCGATGGCCTCAGCACCGCCGTGCTGGTGCAGTCGCCCGGCGGCGGGCCGATCCTGGCCGCCGCCGCCGATTAGCTTACCTCCGGGAACTTCCCGTTTGCGGGGAGAGACCATCAGAAATTGCGCAACGCCGCGCCTGCGGCGCCGCAACAGCCGGCCGCCGCGAGGGCGCGCCACCCAACCAAGGAGACCATCATGACCGTTCTTTCCCGCCTGACGCTGCCGGCGCTTGCGCTCGCTTTGTGCTCGACGGCATTGCTGGCCGGCGGCATCGCCCGGGCCGACGAGGCCACCAACGCCATGAAACCCGCCGCGGACGCGATGAAACCGGCAACCGATGCGATGAAGCCGGCCGACCCGATGGCCACAAATGCCATGAAGCCCGCCGCCGATGCGATGAAACCGGCGGACGCCATGAAACCGGCGACTGACGCGATGAAGCCGGCGACGGATGCGATGAAGCCTGCCAACTAGGTCAAGCCGCGGCGGAGAGTTACGCACCCGCTGGGGCCGCACGAGAATGTGAGCCTCCGCCGCAACTCGCGCATCGCGCCGGCTCCGCTAATTCAATAGACTGGACCCTATGCAAGCCATGAGGAGTGCAACCGTGACCGACATCAAGAACCGTTCGAGCGGCTTCGTCCGCGGCGCGCTCGCAGCTTTCGCGCTCGCCGTCGCGGGCGCCGCCTTCTGGCTCACCCCAGCGGTTTCGGCGGAAGACGCCGTGGTGATCCCACCACCGGCGCTGGATGAAAAGGCCGCGGGCGGCAGCGAGACGGCAGTGTTCGCCGGCGGCTGCTTCTGGGGCGTGCAGGGCGTGTTCCAGCACGTCAAGGGCGTCACCAAGGCTGTCTCGGGCTACACCGGCGGCACCAAGGACGACGCCGTCTATGAGACCGTGGGCACCGGCCGCACCGGCCATGCCGAATCCGTCGAGATCACCTACGATCCCTCCAAAGTCACCTATGGCCAGCTGCTGCAGGTGTATTTCTCGGTCGCCCACAATCCGACCCAGCTCAACTACCAGGGTCCGGACCAGGGCACGCAGTACCGCTCGACGATCTTCGCCGAAAACGACACGCAGAAGAAGATCGCGCAGAGCTACATCGCCCAGCTCGACCAGGCCAAGCTGTTCGGCAAACCCATCGTCACCACGATCGAAACCGGCAAGACCTTCTATCCGGCCGAGGAGTACCACCAGGATTTCCTGACGCTCAACCCGACCTATCCCTACATCGTCTACAACGACCTGCCCAAGGTGGCGAATTTGAAGACGCTGTTCCCGAAGCTTTACAGCGACAAGCCGGTGCTGGTGCTGTCGGCCAGCAATTGAGTCTTCGCAGGGTGAGAAGAACGACAGGTCGGCGGGACGGCGCCCCCCTCTGCCCTGCCGGGCATCTCCCCCACGAGGGGGGAGATCGGCGGCCTCGCCGTCCCGCCCCGCTGTCAACGTTAGAAATTGGCGAAAGCCGTCGCGACATCCAATCTCCCCCCTCGTGGGGGAGATGGCCGGCAGGCCAGAGGGGGGCGCGAGGGATCGCGGCCTCTCCTGCGAAGAAGGCTACACCCTCTTCCGCCACGGCAGGCTCCACCGCGCCTTCTCCAGCGAGGCCTTGGCTTCGACCGTGGCCGGGGCGGCCTGGGCTTCGCGGTACTGCACCGAGCCCGGCGGCGGATAGGGCAGGCTGTCGTTGAGCTCCAGCCTGTCGAGCTGGCTGAAATCGGGGAAAGGCAGTTTTTCCTCCTCACGCCAGGCGCTGACCCGCTTTTCCGCGGCGATGCGCTTTTCCTGGTCGAGCGGCAGGTCGGCGGCGCTGTATTCCAACTGCGCCGGGAAGGCGAACTGGGCGCCGGCCTCGTCCATCACCGCGATCATCGACAGCAATATGTCCTCGCGGATGGCGAGAAACTCCGAGCCATCCGCGGTCGTGATGTAGGTGAAGACCTCGATGTCGAGTGAATAGGGGCCGAAGCCGACGAAGCGCACGCGGCACGGGTCGTCGATGACGCGCGGATGAGCGATCAGGAGCTTGCGCAGCGCCGCCAGCGTGTAGCGCAGCTGGTCGGGCGTCGTCTCGTAGCGCAGCTGCAGCGTGGTGGCGAAGCGGGTGCGGTCGCGATGGGCGTAGTTCTCGATCTGCATGCCGGCGAAGTCGGAATTGGGCACCGAGATCACCGTGCGGTCGACCGAGCGGATGCGGGTCGAGCGCATGCCGATATGCTCGATGGTGCCGGACTGGTTGCCGAATTTGCAGAAGTCGCCGACGCTGACCGGCCGGTCGGCATAGAGCGTCAGGCCGGAAAGAAAATTCTGCAGCGTCGGCTGCGCCGCCAGCGCCACCGCCAGGCCGCCAATGCCGAGGCCGGCCAGCACGCCCTGATAGGGGATCGCCAGCACCTCAGCCAGGAGCAGGAAGGCGACCACCAGGGCGGCGATGCGCGCCACGCCGGTCAGCAGCGAGATCAGCGTCTCGTGGTAGCCGGGCACGTTGAAGGTGGCGCGGTAGCGCTCGGCGATCTTGCCGATCAGGTGCCAGACGACGGGAACCGCGCCGATCAGGATCAGGCTCCAGGCCGCCGCCTTGGCGGATGCCGCGATCACCTGCGGCAAGCCGAGCGGCCGCAGCGCAAACAGCAGGAACAGGCCGAGGAAGATCGAGCGCACCGCCCATTCGACGACGCGGAAGAAGCCGGCCCGCCCCGAACTCCTGCCGCGGCGGGCGAAGAACACGATGACGGCGTTGGCAAGGAAGCCGAAGGCGATGCCGGCAAGCACGGCAATGCCGAGCCCCAGCCATTGCCAGCGTTCGATCGGCCCGGCGCGGGTCAAAAGGGCAGGGCTGATCTCACGGGCAAGGCCCCTCGTGGCGAAGAAGGGATCGTTGCTGGCGAAGGCGGTGAATTCCGGCGCCACCGGCGCATCCTCGATATCGGCATAGAGCGTGCGGATGTTGGCCAGCGTTTCCGGCGTGAATTTCCACAGCTTGCCGCCTTTCTCAGTCCCCACCGGAGCGACGACGATGTTGCCGGCCGGGTGCTCGAAATACACATAGGGCGTGTTGCTTTGGGGATCGTCGGGAATTTCCTGCCAGTAGACGTAGCCGATGCGGTCGATGACTTTCTTGAGATAGCTCTCGAGCAGAACCGCCTCGTCGGACCGCACCGCCGGATTGTAACCGCGCATGTCGAGCGCCGTTTGCGTCGAACCGCCATTCTGGTCGGCGATGCCGCCGAGCAGCATCTTGAACGTGTCGCGCGGCGAGGCGAGCTTGGCCGGATCGTCGACCATGTCGGGGGCTTCGCCACGCGCCGCCTGGAACTCGGCGAGCTTGGCCTGCAGCACGGCGAGCTGCGGCCCGACGATGAACCATTCGCCGGCCTTGCGGCGGAAGGTGACGTCGAAGAAAACCTTGCTGCCATATTGCTGCAGCCTGGCTGTCACCTCGTCGCCGGGGATCGCATCATGCGGCAGGTTCCACAGGCGCAAGGTGGCGTTGTCGATCACCGAAAACAGGAGCTTGGTGTAATCGGGCATGTTGAGGCCGCCGCGATCGGCCTCCGTGACGTCGACGAGGCCGGCCGCCAGCGCGGCAAGGCCCATGCCGCCGCCGGTGGCGCGCGGCACATTGTCGGCGCCGCTCTCGTTCATGGTCTGCAGGAATGAGCGCATCGTCGTCATCGGGCTGGTCTGGTCGACCTTGAGGGTCTCGGCGGCGTCGACGCGCACGCCCGTCCACCATTCGGCGGTGGCGGATTCGAAACGGCCCATGAAGCTCGCGCCGTCCGGCGCCATGACGAAGCTGAACTCGCCCTGGCGACTGCCCTCGAACCAGCGGCCGAACAGCTTTTCGCCTTCGGCCTTGGCTTCGATGCGGCCGTCATACAGGGGATAGACGCCCTTCACCTCGGCGCCGTCCTGCTCGAAGGTGATCTGGGCGCCGCCGCCGCGCCATTTGGTGTCCCAGACACCGGCCCAGTTGGCCGTCTGCTGGGCATAAGCGGGCTGAATGACAGGCAGCAGGCCGGCCAGCGCAAGCGCGGCGATCAGCGTGACCAGGCGGATCAGGACCAGAGCAATTCCAGGAAAGCGGCGTAGCGATTTTCCCGGGAAAACTGCGTAGCGCTGCCGCGCCTGCGGATCGTGTTCTATCGAGGCAACCGGGACACCGCGCATTGCATTGCCCTTCTTCTCGGACCGCTGCCATCAGGCCGCAGCATGTCGCGGAAGGTTATTCCGCGTGAAGATGAATATTGTCTTTCCGGCAGGCGACAGGCGGCAGGCGGAGGCGATGATTTCGCGCCGTCGCCTGGCCCTTCAATCGTAGGTCAGGTCCCTCGCCTTGCCGCCGAACACGCGGTAGGCATAGAAGGAATAGAAGATGATGATCGGCAGCACGACCACGGTGCCGGCCAGGATGATGGCCAGGCTTTCGGGTGCGGAAGCCGCCTGCCAGATGGTCAGCCTGTCGGGCACCACGAACGGATAGAACGACCAGGCGAGCCCGGCAAAGCCCAGCGCGAAGATGGCGGCCAGCGTCAGGAACGGCGTCAGCGAATGGCGGTCGTCGGGCCTGGGCAGATGAGAGGTCTGCCGCCACAGCCACAGGAACAGCAGCGCCGACAGGATCGGCAGCGGCGACAGATAGAGCATTTCGGGCAGCACGAACCATTTGGCGAAGATGCGCGGGCTGGCGAAGGGCGTGGCCAGCGACACGGCAGCCATGCCGAGCGCGGTCAGCACCAATGTGGTGCGCAGCCAGCGCACCGCCTTTTTCTGCAAGTCGCCTTCGGCCTTGTAGATGACCCAGGCCGCCCCCATCGCGGCGTAGGCCGCCGCCAGGCAGAACGCCACCAGCACGCCGAACGCCATGCCGCCCAGGCCGAAGTCGAGGCCAAGCACATAGACGCCCAGCATATAGCCTTGCGCCAGCGAGGCGATGAGCGAGCCGAGGAAGAAGATGCGGTTCCAGCGATGCTTGCGCTCCGTCGCCACCTTGGCGCGGAAGTCGAAGGCGACGCCGCGCAGGATGAGGCCGACCAGAAGCACGAACACCGGGATATAGAGCGCGCTGAGGATGACGCCATGCGCCATCGGAAAGGCGACCAGCAGAAGGCCGACGGCCAGCACCAGCCAGGTCTCGTTGGCATCCCAGAACGGGCCAATGGCGGCGATCATGGTGTCCTGCTCGGCGTCCTCGGCCGCCGCGAACAGGATGCCGATGCCGAGATCGAAGCCGTCGAGAATGACGTAGATCAGGATGGCGAGGCCCATCAGGCCGGCGAAGATGAGGGGGAGCAGGGTCGGCCAGTCATAGGTCATTTCTCTCTCTCCTACTCGCCAGCCGCGGGCTGCGACATCGGCTTGTTGAGCACGCCCGGCAGCGGCGAGGTGTCGCCGTCCTTGGCCGCCTTCAGCGCTAGGTGGACCAGAACGCCGAGATAGGCGATCAGCAACAGCACGTAGAGAGCGAGATAGACGGCCAGCGTCAGCGCCACATGGCTGCCGGCCACCGGGCCGACGGCGTCGGCGGTCCTCAGCACGCCCGTCACCAGCCAGGGCTGGCGGCCGATCTCCGTCGTATACCAGCCGGCGAGCGTCGCCACCCAACCGGAGATGGTCATCGGCACCATGAGCAGCGCCAGCGGCCTCGGCAAGCTATGACGGCGCTTGAGGAAGAAGGCGGCCGACCAGGAGACGGCGAGCATCAACAGGCCCGTGCCGACCATGACGCGAAAACCCCAGAACACCGGGAAGACGGGCGGATGGTTGCCGGGATAGTCGTTGAGCCCCGGCACCACACCGCCGGCGCTGTGCCGCAGGATCCAGCTCGCCCCGTCGGGAATGGTCACCTCGAACCTGTTTTCCCTGGCCGCTTCATCCGGAATGGCAAACAGCACCAGCGGCACGTTGGGGCCGGTGTTCCAGTTGGCCTCCATGGCGGCGATCTTCTGCGGCTGGTGCTCGAGCGTGTTCAGGCCGTGCTGGTCGCCGGCAAGGATCTGGATGGGGATGAGGATGGCGGCGGTGAAGACGCCGGTGCGCAGCGCCTTCCACATCGATTCCGAGCGGTCGCCCTTGAGATAGCGCAGCGCCGACAGGCCGGCTATGAGGAACGATACCGTAAGCCCGGAGGCGAGCAGCATATGGACGAGACGGTAGGGCATGGAGGGATTGAAGAGGATCGCCCACCAGTCGACGGCGTGGGCGACGCCGTCGCGCATCTCGAAGCCGACCGGCGTCTGCATCCACGAGTTCAGCGCGATGATCCAGAAGGCCGACACGGTGGTGCCGCCGGCCACCAGCACGGTCGCCAGCGTGTGGATGCGGTTGGAAACGCGGCGGAAGCCGAACAGCATGATGCCGAGGAAGGCCGCTTCGAGGAAAAAGGCGGTGAGGATTTCGTAGGCCAGCAGGGGCCCGGCGATGTTGCCGACCGTTTCCATGTAGCCCGGCCAGTTGGTGCCGAACTGAAAGCTCATGGTGACGCCGGAAACCACGCCCATGGCGAAGGACAATGCGAACACCTTCACCCAGGTGAAATAGGCGCGCATCCAGGCCGAATCATTGGTCGCGTTGTAGCGGAGCTTGAAGAAAAGCAGCACCCAGCCGAGTGCGATGGTGATGGCTGGAAACAGAATATGAAACGAAATATTCGCACCGAACTGGATGCGCGAAAGGATGAGCGGGTCCATGGCGGGCTCCGGCTGCTTCTAATAAGCGGAGAATAGGCTTGTAGGGCCAGCCGGTCAAAGCGGCGTCCCGCCGCGAGGCGGAACGCCGCAGCGCCATGCGGCGGCAATGTCGAGAACTGTCAGCAGCGGCATTGACTTGCGGTTGCATGCGGCGACATTCGTCCTATATCTGGGGTCCTCTTTCAAGCAGCCGTTTTCAGCCATGCAGCCTGTCATCTCCATTTCCGGGGTCACCAAGACCTACGCCACCGGCTTCAAGGCGCTGAAGGAAATCAATCTCGATATCGAGCGCGGCGAGATTTTCGCGCTGCTTGGCCCCAACGGCGCCGGCAAGACGACGCTGATCTCCATCGTCTGCGGCATCGTCAACCGTTCGTCTGGCAGCGTCACGGTGGATGGCCACGACATCACCAGAGACTATCGCGCCGCGCGCGGCCTGATCGGGCTGGTGCCGCAGGAACTGACCATCGATGCCTTCGAGAGCGTCTGGGCGACGGTCAACTACAGCCGCGGCCTGTTCGGCAAGCCGGCAAACCATGCCTTTGTCGAGAAGGTGCTGCGCGACCTGTCGCTGTGGGACAAGAAGGACGCCAAGGCGATCACGCTTTCGGGCGGCATGAAGCGGCGGCTGATGATCGCCAAGGCGCTGTCGCACGAACCGCGCGTGCTGTTCCTCGACGAGCCGACGGCCGGCGTCGACGTCGAACTGCGCCAGGACATGTGGGCGATGGTGCGGCGGCTGCGCGAGGACGGCGTCACCATCATTCTCACCACCCACTATATCGAGGAAGCCGAGGCGATGGCCGACCGCGTCGGCGTCATCAACCGCGGCGAGATCATCCTGGTCGAGGGCAAGGCCGAACTGATGCGCAAGCTCGGCCGCAAGCGCCTGGTGATGGAACTGCGCAGCCCGCTCGGCGCCATTCCGGACGCCTTCTCGCACTACGCCCTGGAATTGTCGCCGGATGGCGGGCAGATCACCTACACCTATGACAACCAGAGCGACCGGCCCGGTGTGGCGTCGCTGATCCGCGATCTCGAGGCCGCCGACATCCAGTTCCGCGACTTGGACACGCAGAACAGTTCGCTGGAGGAGATCTTCGTCAATCTTCTGAGGCAAGAGCCATGAACCTGCGCGCGGTATGGGCGATCTACCGGGTGGAGATGGCGCGCGCGCTGCGCACCGTCTTGCAGAGCATCGTCTCACCCGTGCTGTCGACGTCGCTGTATTTCGTCGTCTTCGGCTCGGCCATCGGCTCGCGCATCACCGAGATCGACGGCATCAGCTACGGCGCCTTCATCGTGCCCGGGCTGATCATGCTGTCGCTTTTGACGCAGTCGATCTCCAACGCCTCCTTCGCCATCTACTTCCCGAAATTCGTCGGCTCGATCTACGAGCTGTTGTCGGCTCCGGTCTCCTATCTCGAGATCGTCCTCGCCTATGTCGGGGGCGCCGCCACCAAGTCGATCATCCTCGGCCTGATCATTCTGGCGACGGCCTCGCTGTTCGTGCCGCTCTCGATCCAGCATCCGTTCTGGATGCTGGCCTTCCTGGTGCTGACGGCGGTGACCTTCAGCCTGTTCGGCTTCATCATCGGAATCTGGGCCAGGAGCTTCGAGCAGTTGCAACTGGTGCCGCTGCTGATCATCACGCCGCTGACCTTCCTGGGTGGCAGCTTCTATTCCATCAACATGCTGCCGGGCGCCTGGCGCACGGTGACGCTGTTCAATCCGGTCGTCTATCTGATCAGCGGCTTCCGCTGGAGCTTTTTCGGAAAATCGGACGTTTCGGTCGGCATCAGCCTCGGCATGACCGTGGTTTTTCTGCTGATCTGCGTGGCGACCGTCGCCTGGATATTCAGGACCGGCTACCGGCTGAGGAATTGAGGGGCGAAGCCACGCTGAGCCGCGGTCAGAGCTAGATCGCCTTCACCAGCCGCAGCAGGCCCAGCATCTCGACATAGGTTCCCTTGCGGAAGGCGACGTAGACCGGCTCCTCGATGCCGTGGAAACGGCGCTTGAACGCCGCCTGCCCCTGCAGGTTGAAGCGGCGGCGGTTGACCCAGGGCGAATCATAGGCGCGCTGGAAGGCGTTGCGCCAGAAATCGCTTTCGGCGAATCCGCTGGGGCCGACGTCGACCAGCGGCGAGAGCCCGAGCGTGACGACCGAAATGCCTTCCTCGCGAAAGCGGTCGACGGCGAATTTGGTCAGGCCGACCTCGGCATGCGGCGAGGCGTCGATGTGCTTGCGCTTGAAGGCGGTGGTGTAGCCGATGACCTTGCCGCCGCGAAACAGCGGATCGAAGTCGAGCAGGGCGACCAGTTCGCCATCAGGGCCGTGCAGCACGAAGCGGCGCATGTCGACGCCCACATGATCGGCGAAGTGCCGGTTGAGGAAGCCCATTTCCCAGCGCTTGACGATGCGGTCGCCGCGCCAGTTCGCCGAAAGCCGGGAGATCTCGTCGAGAAAGATGGTCCGCTTGTCCTCGGCGAACGAAAAGCCCTTCTTCAACAGCCAGCGCTCGGAGTAGCGCACGGTTTCGTTGCGCTTGCCGGAAAAATCGTGTGCGGGCAGCGGCAGACGGGTGTCGATGCCCAGCCGGTTGACCTTGTAGCCGAGCCCGGCCAGCACCCGCGCCGACTGTTCGCCGATCTGCACGAACCAGGGGCTGCCGGCGGTCTCGACGAAGCGCCTGATATAGTCGGCCCGATGGGCCGGATCGGCGACCGGGTCGCCGAGCGCGAAATGATGCTTCATCTTGGTGCCGAAGGCGATGTAACCGTCGGCGTCGCCGAAATAGGAGAGCCTGCCTTGCACGGCGGAGGAGTAGGCGAGTGAGAAGTCGCCGTGGCGGCGCACCAGCGCCAGCCGTTCGGCATGGGTGAACGCCTGGCGCTCGACCTTTGGCGAGGCACGCTCGAGGATTTTGTCGAGATAGATCCGCAAGGAGGGCATGGGTCGAGATTCCGCGTGCATCTGCGGCGCGCACCCGGGTACGCTATACGCCGTGGCGCCTTGATTTTGCACAGGAAGCCGAAAAAAGCGTTTCGAGGACTTCGGATTCCTGTACCGGTAACAGAGATCCGCCAGCCCCCGGATCTCGAATCAATCACATTGCCGCGACCTGATTATCGCCGATCTCGCGTATATGCCATATAGGACGCAACCGCGGTGCGGCGCATGGCCTCGAAATCCGGGGCCGATCTGCTGTATGGATCATGCGCGGGAGGGCGTTCTGCCGGTGTCGGCGGAAGCGCCACAAGGGTGGAATGGGGTTCGTGAGCGAATGGCAGATACGACAATCAGACCGGCAGCGCACCAGACGGTAACTATCGAACCGGCGATCGTCATCGGCGCCGGCGCCGCCGGTCTCGCGGCAGCGCAGGCGCTGGTCAAGGCCGGCGTGGCGACGGCGATCCTGGAAAAGGAGAGCCGGTTGGCCGAGCCATGGCATCGGCGTCACCAGCAGCTGCGCCTCAATACTCACCGCGACCTTTCGGCACTTCCCGGCCTTGCCTATCCGAAGGGCACGCTCGCCTTCCCCCACAGAACCGCCGTCATCCGCTATCTGAACGATTTCAGCGAGGCGAACCGGCTGCCGGTGGAGCTCGGCGTCGCCGTCGAGGCGGTCCTGTTCAGGGGCGACCACTGGGCGATAGAGACCAGCGCCGGGATGCGCCTGGCGCGCCACGTCGTGATCGCCACCGGCCGCGACAGACAGCCGTTCATCCCCGACTGGAAAGGAATGCGGGATTTCGCCGGCCGCATCATCCATTCGGCGGATTTCGGCGACGCGAAGGACTATGCCGGCAAGAAGGTGCTGGTCGTCGGCGCCGGCAACTCGGGTATAGACGCGCTCAACCACCTGGCGCAGGCAAGCACCGCCTCGCTGTGGCTGTCGGCCCGCAACGGTCCGTCGGTCCTGCCCAAGCGCATCGGCAAGATTGCCGTGCACCGGCTGTCGCCGCTGATGGCGCGGTTGCCTTTGCGGGTCGCCGATGCGGTGATCGCCTTGACGCAGCGCCTGGTTTTCGGCGACCTGACGAAATTCGGCGTGCCGCCGGCACCGGTGGGCGGCGCCAGCCGCCTGACCACCGACTACACAGCGATCGCCGCCGACGAGGGCGCGATCGACGCCATCCGCGCGGGCAGGATCACCGTCGTGCCGGGGGTGCGAGAATTCACCCGCGACGGCGTCATCCTGGCCAATGGCAGCCTGATCGATCCCGACATCGTCATTGCCGCGACGGGCTACCGCACCGGGCTTGAGCAGATGGTCGGCAATCTCGGCGTGCTCGACGGCAAGGGCGTTCCGGTCTTCAACGGCGGCGATGCGGATCCGAAACTGCCTGGCCTCTGGTTCACCGGCATGCGGCCGAGCATCCGCGGCTGCTTCGCCAATGCCGCCATCCAGGCCAAGGCGATCGCCGAGCGGATTGCCCGGCGGATCGCCAATTCGGGCCGCTGAACCGGGCTGGAGGTTCGTTTTACGCGTCGGACGGAACCCCACTTTCCTGGAATTGCCCTCTAAATCGCGATCTTGCCGCCGCCTTGCCTGGTAATGGCGACGACCGCCGGCCGCACCGGCATGTCCGGCTTGAAATCGGGCCAGCGCGTCGACGGATCCTCATAATAGGACGGGCGGCCGAACGCCTCCCAATCCTCGCCGCCGTCGCCTGGATGCTGGACGGCGACGAAGGCGGTCTGATCGTCGGGCGCAAACAGCGGCCCGCACATTTCAGCGCCGATCGGCACGCGGAAAAACAGTTTTGACGTCGCGCGCGCGGGCCCTTCGGTGTCGACCGCCCACAGGCCGTCAGTGCGGCCGGTAGCCTTCGGCCCTTGGCCGTCGGTGGCGACCCACAGGCGCCCGGCTGAATCGACCGCGCAATTGTCGGGCATGCCGAACCAGCCATTGGCCGTGGTGGCGGTGGAGAAGGTGGCGCCGACATCGGCAACCGCCGGATCGCCGCATTTCAGGAGCACCTCCCATCTGCCCCTGGTGCCGGCGAAATCGCCGCCGTCCTCCGATATCTCGATGATATGGCCGAAGGCGTTGTCGGCGCGCGGGTTGGCGGCGTCGACCTGGTCGGCCTTGCGCTTGGAATTGTTGGTCAGCATGACATAGACCTTGCCGTTGACACGATTGGGCTGGATGTCCTCGGGGCGGTCCATCTTGGTGGCGCCGAGCAGGTCGGCGGCACGCCGCGTCTCGATCAACACGTCGGCCTGGCCGGCAAAGCCGTTCTCGGCCGTCAGCGGGCCCTGGCCGAAGACGATCGGCAGCCATTCCACCGTACCGTCCGCGGCGAATTTGGCGACATGCAGCGTGCCGTCATCGAGCAGGTTCATGTTGGCGGCGCGGTCGTCCGGATCGAAACGGCCCGCGGTGACGAATTTGTAGACGTACTCGAAGCGCTCGTCGTCGCCGAGATAGAAGACGACGCGGCCATCCTTGGCGATGATCGATTCGGCGCCTTCATGCTTGAAGCGGCCCATTGCGGTGCGCTTCCTCGGCGTGGATGTCGGATCGTTGACGTCGACCTCGACGATCCAGCCGAAACGGTTGGGCTCGTTCGGCTCCTTGGCGAGGTCGAAACGATCGTAATGCGCGCCCCATTCATAGGCGCCTTCCGGAATGCCGAGGCGCTTGTAATTGGCGGCTTCCTTATGGCCTTCCGGCAGTTCACCGGAGAAATAGCCGTGGATGTTCTCCTCGGCCATGACATAGGTGCCCCAAGGCGTGACGCCGCCGGCGCAGTTGTTGAATGTGCCGATGACCTTGGTGCCGGATGGGTCGGCATTGGTCTTGACGCGGTCATGACCGGCGACCGGGCCCGACAGCGCCATTTCGGTGTTGGAGGTGATGCGGCGGTTCAACTTGCCGTCGCGCACCACCTGCCACTTGCCGCCTTCCTTGCGGATCTCGACGATGGTGCCGCCATGTGCCGCCATCTCGACATCGACCTGCTCCTTCGAGAGCGGCGCGAGTTCGGCCGCCTTCTTGCCGTCCTTCTCGACGATCTTGGCGATGCCCGGGAACATCAGATGCGGATTGGTGTATTCGTGGTTGACGACCAGCAGCCCGTGCTCGGCGGAGCCATCGATCCCGATATAGCCGACATAGTCATTGTTGTAGCCGAATTGTCTTGCCTGGGCCTCAGCCGACTGCCTGGCCGGGTCGAACTCCGGCGAATCGGCAAACAGCGGATCGCCCCAGCGCAACAGCACGTCAGCATCGTAGCCCGGCGCGACATGGTGCTTGTCGTCGATACCGGCTTCGAGTTCCTCGAACGAGAAGGCGGAGCCCTCGGCGGCACGCGCATCGTCGGCGGCCACGAGCGCCAGCGGGCTGACGGTGGCGGCAATGGCAGAGACGGCCAGCGAGCCCTTGAGGAAGGCGCGGCGGGAAAACCGTTCGGCAATGATTTCGCCCATGGTGCGGTTTTCGGTGGGGTTGGTCGCCGGACCGTCGTTTTCCTCAAGCAGGCTGGTGCGGAATCGGGCGTCGGGCGAGCGATGGTCGGTCATGGTCTGCCTCTGGCTGGATGGCTGGAGCGTGTCACGCGTTTCGACCCCTTATAGACGATCGGTCACACTTTCGTGACATTCGTGCACCCGCCAGCTTGACCGCGAACCTCGCGCCACATCCGGTTTGAAACTCGGACCAAGGTCCTAAACCGATCGGGGCGAAGGTCCGGATTGCCGCGGCATCGGTCGTGGGCCACTTACACGAACACGCCATGTCGCCGATGGTCGCGTACCTGCACGAGATGGCCTCTGAATTTTGCCGGTCCGATCAAGTGAGGGACTGATGCGCAGCTCGATCATGGCTCATTGTTGCTGGCTGGCCCTGAGAGCAGTGCCGGCACTGGCGCTGACCATAGCCCCCTATCACCTCGATTTTCACGGTTCCGCCGCAGGCATTGTCGCGTCCAGCGCCCAAGCCAAGCCTGGCGGGAACAGCGGCAATGGCGGTGGTGGCGGTAACGGCAATGGCGGCAATGGCGGCAATGGAAATAACGGCGGCGGCAACAATGGCAACGCCGGAGGCAACAATGGCAACGCTGGCGGCAACGGGAACAATGGCGGCGGCAACAACGGCAAGGGGAAGGGTGCCAACAGCTCCGGCAAGCATGTGAACGCAACAACCGGCGATCGTGTCGAAATAGACGACAACAAGATCGTGGTGCAGCACCCTAACGGCTTCGGGGAAGAGATCGAGAAGGGTCGCTTCAAAATGACCGACGCTCTGGGCCGCACGATCGTCGAGCGCCCTGCGACGGCGGCGGATATAAGCCGCCTCAAGGGGTTGTAGAGCGGGCAATAGGCATCGCCCGCTTTACGTGTCACCTCCGCCGCCCCCCGGCGGAGGTGACCTTGTCGCTCCGGCCCCGTATAGGGGCCGTCTTTTTTGCCCTGGAGCGTTCCGCTGCTGCACCGCGCTTCAGGTTTTCATTTATGCGTGTCGTTATCCCAAACCGGGGATCCCTTGCGGCCGACCAGGATTAGCTGCCGGCCCGATCCCGCGCTTCGCGCATCAGCAGCGCCGCCTCGGTGCGATTGCGGACGTTGAGCTTGGACAGCACACCGGTCATGTGATGCTTGACCGTTTTTTCCTGCAGTGCCAGCCGCAGCGCCACTTCCTTGTTGCTCAGCCCTTCCGCCACCAGCTGCAGGATCTCGGCCTCGCGTCCGGTGAGCTGACGCAGACGATCCGTCCTGCCGTTGGCCGGCTGCAGCGATTGCAGGTCCGAAAGCAGGCGGGCCGACAGGGTCGGCGACACATAGGTCTCGCCGGCCGCTACACCATTCAGGATTTCGGCCAGCATGCGCGAGCCGACCCCCTTCAGCACATAGCCGCGCACACCGGCGTTCAGCGCCCGCGCCACGTCGGCATTGGCCTCCGAGACCGTCAGCATGACGATCTTCTGTCCGGGATTGGCACCCAGTATGCCGGCCACCGACGCAAGGCCGTCACCCGGCATGCTGATGTCGAGCAGCAATATGTCGGGCTGCAAAGTCGAGGCGATGCGTTCGGCATCCTGCGCAGTGGCGCCCTGGGCCACCATTTCGAAGCCGCCGATCTCCGACAGGCTGCGGGTAACGCCTTCGCGAAACAGCGGGTGGTCGTCGACAATGGCGACACGGATGGTACCGATCATGGTTGATCCTCGACGGCTAGCGTAATCATCAATCGTGTTCCCTGTGGCCCGGTCGTGGTCTCGAACTGGCCACCAATGCTTTCGATACGTTCCCTGATGCCGGCGAGCCCCAGGCCCTCGGCTCGCCTCGGGTCGAATCCGGGCCCGCCATCCGACACTTCAACGAAGAACTTGCCGCCTGTCATCCCGGCCTTCACCTCCTGATCCTTGCCCTGCCCATGACGATAAGCGTTGTTCAGCCCCTCCTGGACGAAGCGATAGATGCTGATCTTCTCCGAAGCGCCCAGTTCGGGCAACTGCCTGGATAGGGTCAGCGCCACGGAACTGCGGGTCCTGCGTTGATGCTCGTCGACGGCAAGACGCAGAATGTCGCCGGTCGCGGCCGTTTCTATCTGCGGCAGGACGAGGCCGTTGCAGATGCCGCGGATTTCACGCATCGCGTCGTCCAGCGCCATGCGGATCATGGCGATCTCGGCGTTGCGGCTGTCGCTGGAGGCACCCTCGCCGGAAATGGCGGGGCTGTCCACACGCAGCGCCGCCAGCGCGACGAGCTGAGCCGGCCCGTCGTGAAGGTCGGCGCCGATGCGACGCAAGTATCGTTCATTGAGCGCCGTGGCACGGCGCGACGCCTGCTGGACGCGCAGGCGCAGCGCCCGGTTTTGCGAAACCAGCGCCTGCAGCTCGGAGACCTGACCCTGCAGAACGCCGCGCTGCTTGTCGATGGTGCGGCTGCCACGTATGACGATCCCCGACAACAGCAGCAGCGCCGTCAGCGTGGCGCCGGCCACGATCAGCCAGCTCGACAGCAAGGCGGAAGCCAGAGCCGCCTGGAAATCGTCGGCGATCTCGTAGAATTCGGTGACGGCGACCACCTCGCCCGACCAGGGTTCGCGGACTGGATTGTAGATTTCCAGCAGCGGCACGCCCGCGGCCCTCTCCTCCTTGTCGTCCTCGTCGCCTAGCTCGTTGAACTCGGCGACGACATTACCGGCGAAGGCGGCACGCAGGTTGGCGCTCGGGCCGAACTGCCGGCCGATCAAGGCCGTGTCCTTCGAATACAGCACCGTGCCGTCCCGACGCCACAACTTGAAGGAAAACAGCCGTTTGCCGAGCGCGCCTTGGCCGAGGGTCTCGTCAAGCGCCCGTTTGACGGCGTCATCGAGCTGATGGTTCGTGCGCAGATCGGGGAGCAGCGGAGCGATCACGCTGTCGACATAAAGGGCAGTCGTGGCCGCCGAATTGTGGAGCACGCTTTCGCGGATTTGCGCGGTGACCCAGAAGCCGACCACCAGCATCACCGCAAGCAGCCCGAAGCCGCCGGCAATGATGAACTGCAGCGCCAGCGTAAGCCCGTTCCAGCGCCGCGACAAGGTTTCGAGAAATCGCACGCCACGCTCCTCGCCCCCACCCGCAGGGGCAGGGTAGTGGCCGCGACTTTGGCGCTTCGGTCCTGCCGACACAAGAGCCTGGTCCCACGGCAGTTGCTTGACGTCGCGACGCGCTTGCGAAACAAGGCACGGACGACCGGCATCAATATCGAGGGCAGCGTGAGTTTTTCGGGGTTACTTCAGCTCGGTCTTTCGACCGTGATCTTTCTGCTGGCGGCGGCGGCCGCCAAGCAATGGGGGATGGCGCCCAGCCTGGGCAAGATCGTGCTGACGCTTGCGCTCTATTCGCTGGGCAACCTGATCATGCTGCGGCTGATTCGCGAGTTCGGCATGTCGGTGTCGTTCAGCCTGTCGGCGGTCATCCAGCTGGTATCGGTCAATCTGGTGGCGCTGATATTCTTCGGCGAGCGCATCAATACGCTGCAGGCGGCCGGCATCGTGCTGGCGATTGCCGCCGTGGCGCTGATCACGCTCGGGCCCTATGTGCAAGGGCGATGACCGGCAAACCATGGTTGCGAAACGAGGTTCGATGAAGACTGCGGCAAAGGCTCTGCTGAGCCGGGTCGAATTCCCGGTGCTGCTGGCCGGCCTTGTCGTCGCCGCCGGCCTGTGGGGCTTCGTGGAGTTGATGGAGGTGGCACGGGCCACCACGCCGCACGCCTTCGACGCTGAAATCATGCTTGCCTTCCGCCAGGCCGGCCAACCCGGTATCCCGATCGGCCCGTCATGGATGGAAGGGGCGATGCGCGACATCACCAGCCTCGGCAGCACCAGCGTGCTGGTGCTGATCACGGCGGCGACGATCATCTATCTGCTGTTGATCCGCAGGCCCGGGACCGCGCTTCTCATCTTCGTCGCCGTGGCGGGCGGCCAGATGCTGTCGAGCCTGCTGAAGCTCGGCGTCGACCGGCCGCGGCCCGAGCTCGTCTCGCATCTGGTCAACGAGACCTCGCTTTCCTTCCCGAGCGGCCACGCGATGCTTTCGGCGGTGACCTATCTCACATTGGGCTCGCTTGCGGCGCGCTTCCTGCAGGGCCGGACGACGAAGATTTATGTTCTGGCGCTCGCCGTGATGACGACGGTGCTGGTCGGCATCAGCCGCATCTATCTCGGCGTCCACTGGCCGTCGGACGTGCTGGCCGGCTGGTGCGCGGGCTTTGCCTGGGCCATGCTGTGCTGGTTGGCGGCAAGGGTCCTGCAACGGCGCAGGGTGGTGCGTGACGACGTCTGACGACGCTCGACCGGGAAGCGGTCAGATCAGCCGGTTGATCAAGTGTCCGCAGCCGGTTAGCAGAAGGACCACCGATACCAGGCATGCCGATGTCGTCAATGTCTTGAAAATGGTCAACCACGTTATCCCCTGCCCCAGATGGAACACCATAGCTCTCAATGCTCGGGAAGTATCCGAAAAATGCTCGATAGCGATGATGATCAAGGCTCAAGCGTACATCCTGATGCTTGAAACATCATAATGATCGTATTATACATCATATCCGCAGACTCAGACGGGGATCCCGGCCGATGATCACTGCCGCGCAGATGCGCGCCGCGAGGGCGCTGGCCGGCATCGATCAGAAGGCGCTCGCCGAGCGCGCCGGCGTTTCGCTTCCCACCATCCAGCGCATGGAAGCGAGCGACGGCGTGGTCAGGGGCGTGGTCGATACGCTGATGAAGGTCATCCAGGCCCTCGACGAGGCCGGGGTGGAGCTGATCGGCGAGAATCAACCCAGTGAGCGCGGCGGCCGGGGCGTGCGCCTCAAGCCTGCCGTGCCGCCCAATCCGAAAGCTGAGCCGGCATAAGTCGCGACGGCGACCGCCGACAGTCCTGCCGACGATCCCGCCGCCTTTCAGGTGCGGAAGCAGTCCATGGACGAGATCGGGCAGACACTCAACGAAACCGCGCGCAAACCGACCCATGGGCCGGCAAAGCCGACTTTTTCCGAACTGTTCACACCGAAACTGGTGACGGTCTGGCGCGAAGGCTACAGGCTCGAACATCTCAGGGCCGATGCCATCGCCGGGCTGACCGTCGCCATCGTCGCCTTGCCGCTGTCGATGGCAATCGCCATCGCATCCGGGGTGACGCCGGAGCGCGGGCTCTACACATCGATCATCGGCGGCTTCATCATCTCGGCGTTCGGCGGCAGCCGTTTCCAGATCGGCGGCCCCGCGGGCGCCTTCATCGTGCTGGTGGCGGCGACGGTCGCGCGGGTCGGCGTGGACGGGCTGTTGCTGGCGACGATGATGGCCGGCATCTTCCTCATCGCCATCGGCTATCTGCGGCTCGGCACCTACATAAAGTTCATTCCCTATCCGGTGACGGTCGGCTTTACCGCCGGTATCGCCGTCATCATCTTCTCGGGCCAGATCGTCGAACTGTTCGGGCTGAAGCTCGCCGGCAAGGAGCCAGGCCCGCTGGTGTCAAAGCTGACGGCGATCGGCGAGGCGGCCGGCACGATCAATCTCGCGGCGACCTTCGTGGCGGTGCTGACAATCGCAACCATCGCTTTCCTGAAGCGCTGGCGGCCGAAATGGCCGGCGATGTTGATCGCCATCGGTCTGGCGTCGCTCGCGGTGGCGCTGTTTGCGCTGCCGGCCGAGACGATCGGCACGCGCTTTGGCGGGATCCCGCGCAGCCTGCAATGGCCGGCGCTTCCCCCCGTCAGCCTCGACAGGATGATCGACGTGCTGCCGGACGCCATCGCCTTCGCGTTGCTGGGCGCCATCGAATCCTTGCTGTCGGCCGTCGTCGCCGACGGCATGACCGGCCGCCGGCACCGTTCCAACTGCGAACTGGTGGCGCAAGGCTTCGCCAACATCGCCTCGGCCCTGTTCGGCGGCATCTGCACCACCGGCACCATTGCCCGTACCGCCACCAATGTGCGGGCCGGCGCGCACGGGCCGGTTTCGGGCATGGTCCACTCCATGATCCTGCTCTTCCTGATGCTGGCGGCAGCACCGCTGGCCAGCTACATCCCGCTCTCCGCCCTCGCCGGCGTGCTGGCGGTGGTGTGCTGGAACATGTTCGAGAAGCAGGCTTTCGCCACGCTGCTGCGCGCCTCGCGCGGCGATGCGCTGGTGCTGATGGCCACCTTCCTGATCGTGGTCTTCCGTGACTTGACCGAAGGCATCGTTGTCGGCTTCGCGCTGGGCTCGATCCTGTTCATCGACCGCATGGCGAAATCCATCGCCGTCGAGGCCGACCAGACGCTGGTGCCTGAGGACGTCGCCGACCGCGAGAGCGTCTATGATTCCAGGGACGCGACCGACGCCGACACCGTCGTCTACCGCATCTCCGGCGCATTCTTCTTCGGCGCCGCTTCGACCGTCGGCGCGGTGCTCGACCGCATCGCCGACCAGCGCAAGAACTTCATCCTCGACTGCTCGGCGGTGCCGTTCTTCGATTCGACCGCGGCCAATGTCATCGAGGGTGCGGCGCACAAGGCCAGACGCGCCGGCGTGCGCTTTGTCATATCTGGCGCTTCGCCGCAGACAAGACGCACGCTGATCAACCACGGCCTCAAGCGCCCGCTGGTGACCTACGCCGCCTCGATCCGGGCAGCGCAGGCGCAGTTGGAGGGAAAAAGGGCAGCGCAGTAGCTTGCATTCTTCTTCCTTTCAACGCGCCGGGAAGCACCTCTCATGGGTTGAGCGATCGTGAACCGCTGACAAACGGACTTCCCCGGACGTAAAATCGCAGCAGGCGGTCGGCATCCTTCGAAATGCCGATCCGAACGCCCTGCCCGATTTCGCCGGGGTCGCGGCCATCGCTTGCAAGCCATAGAGGGCCTTCCCGGCAAAGATCGAGCCCGTCGAGCGAACGGTCGATCCGCAACGCCATGGCGAGCCTTCCCGGTCCTCGCGCCAGGTCACGCAGGCGCTCGATGCCGCGATTGAGCCGCATGATCGAAATGCCGTCGAGCGGCTCGAGTGCCCTGATCAGGACGCCGGTTCCGATGCCGGGCATCTCGCTCGAGACATTCAGCATGTATGAGATGCCGTAGGCGAGATAGACATAGGCATGCCCGCGCTCGAGGAACAGCGAGCGATTGCGCGGGGTCATTCCCCTGAAGCCGTGCCCGGCAGCATCGCCGGCGACATACGCCTCGGTCTCGACGATGCGACCGCTGGCAATGCCTTCGGGCAATTCCCGGACCACGATCTTGCCGATGAGATAGCGCGCGAGAGCGGCCGTATCGTGCGGCAGGTCCGAGCGGGCGAGCGGGCGGCGGACGACCATTCTCATGGCGGCTGGTTTTAGATCCGCCCGGCCCATGTGGCAAAGACTCTCGTGAGTCCGCTCGGAATATCTGGCTTCTCAATCGAGCTTCAGCGCCGCGACTTCGCCCTCGTTCATCAGCGGGGCATAGAGGATCGACTTGCCGTCGGTGCGGATGCCGGTGCGCGAATGGAGGGCCAGCTCCCTCCCCGCGAGCCAAACACGGCGAATGCCCGCATGACCGGCGATTAATGCCGTCACGTCACCTCGCCGCCAATTCCTCCGCGGGCGGGGCGCCGGCAAGATCGTCGCGCGCCTTGCGGGCCAGCTTCTTCGTCGAGCGCCTGGGACTGTCGCCGAACAGTTCGGCCGCCTCGGCAAGGCAGGACTTCCTCAGGCTCTTTTCGGAACGCTTCAGGAGTTTGCCAAGGAGTTTCGTATCCCCGGGCGGCCCAAGCGGCTCGCCGCCGGCCTCCAGCATCGCGCGCATGACGAAGACGTCGTGCAGTTCGCCGAGTTGCTCCGCGAGCTTGTCGACCGCCTTGCGACGAGCCTTGATTGGCGTCGGCCACAGGCGGCCGAGCAGCGACAGATGCATGCTGTGGGTCTTGGCCGCCTTGCGCAAGTCGTGGAAATCCTCGGCCCCGCCGCTCGAGGCCGCCTTGTCCAGCGCTTTGCGCGCGCGCCGCAATATGGCGCGGGCGCCCTCCGCCAGAATGTCGGCGGCCTGCTCCGGCTGGTCCGGCAAGGACAGCCTGCCGACGCGTTCGAGGCCCTCCTGGCAGGCGGCGATGGCAGCTTTTATGGCCGCATCGAGACCGGCGCCGGCATGAAGCGCGTGCTGGCGCATCACCAGGCGATCGCGGGCGGGGCCGAGGCCGTGACCGGCGCTTTGCCCCGGAAAGGCGTCGGCCAGGCGGTCGATCGTCTCGATCAAGGCGGTCACCTCGCGCGGTCCGGCGAGCAACGCCGAGACCTGCCTGTAACATTCATTCTCCGTGCGGCAGAATGTTTCGCCGCCGGAACGAACCAGACGTAACAAGGCACGCACGCTCTTCAGTCGTTTGCGGGATTTGTGCAGTCCCTGTTCCGGCCTGTCACGCGCCATGTCGAGATGAGCAAGCGCCTTGCCGATTTCCTCGGCCAGGATACGCCTGACCTCGCCGGTCAGCGGCAGGCGCGGATCGATGCGAAAGCTCATGCGGCGATCTCCGGAATCCCCCCGAGGGCGAGCGACGCGTTGTAGAATTTCTGTTCGCCAGTCACTTCGCGGCCGAGCCAGTCTGGCAGCATTTCGTCCGGGACATCGTCCGGTGTCTCGAGTTCGGCCATCACAAGCCCCGCCAGCGCGCCGCCAAAGACATCGACTTCATAGAGATAGCCGCCATGCCTAACATGATGACGTGTCTTCTCGATGACACGCCCGATGGCGAAGCCGAGCATCTCCACGGCGTCGGCCAGCGGAATGGGATATTCGAATTCGTCGCGCTCGCGCGCCTTGCTGCCGAATTTGAGCGTCAACCTGGCCGAGGCGCCGTCACTGATGCGCACGCGCACCGTGCGTCCCGGCGCGGCGGCGAGATAGAACTGGAGGATGCGGATGTCCGCCTCGACCAGATCCCGCCATGCCGTGCCGGAGACCAGGAACTTGCGCTCGACTTCCTTGCCCATGGCCGCGCACTAAAGCCCGCGCGGGCCGGCATGGCAAGCCATGTCCGGGATCGGATTTGACTTTAATCAATCGATTGATTAAAGTCTGCCGCATGATCAAACCGCCCGAAGCCCGAACTCCTCGCCGCGAGCCGCCCGCCGCGGAGATGACGCGTGAAGCGCTGGTCCGCGCGGCGCTCAAGCTGTTCGGACGACAAGGCTTCGACGGCACCTCCACGCGCGAGATCGCGGCGGAGGCCAAGGCCAATATCGGTTCCATTGCCTATCACTTCGGCAGCAAGGAGGGGCTGCGCCTCGCCGCCGCCGACCATATCGTGGACACCATACAATCGGTCGCCGGCCAGGCACTCGGCGAGGCGGGGGCGTCGGCAATCGCGAACCCCGAGACGGCGCGCGCGCAGCTGTTCGCGGCGCTGGAGCGGATGGTGGGCTTCGTCGTGGCGCAGCCGCAGGCCGGTGAGATCGTGCAGTTCGTGCTGCGCGAGCTCTCGCACCCGACCGCGGCGCTCGACCGCATCTATGACGGCGTGTTCGAGCCGACGCATCGGCGCCTGTGCCTGCTTTGGGAACAGGCGACCGGCGAGGCGGCCGAGAGCGAGGCGACCCGGCTCACCGTGTTCACGCTGATCGGACAGGTCATCTATTTCCGCATCGGCCGCGAGGCGGTCATGCGCCGCATGGGCTGGCGCGAGATCGGCGCCGCCGAGGCCGCCAAGGTGGCGGCCGTCACATCGGACAACCTCAGCGCCATACTGGCCGCCCGGAAGGGATCGAGACGATGAGCTTTCTTTGTTCGCTGCCGCTTGCCGCTCAACTCTTCGGCGCCTGCGCACCGGCTTCTCCGCTGGCCGTCGGCTATGTCGAAGGCGACTATGTGCTGCTGGCGCCGATCGAGGTGGCGCAGGTCGAGACCGTCGCGGTCAAGCGCGGCGATCGCGTCACATCGGGCACCACGATCGTGACGCTGGAAAACGCCGACGCGAAAATCGCGGTCGCACAGGCCACGGCAAGTCTCGCCCAGGCGCAGGCGCAGCTTGCCGATCTGCAGGTAGGCAAGCGGCCGGAAGAAATCGCCGCCCTCAAGGCCCAGGTCGACATGGCCAAGGCGCAGGCTGACGATGCCAGACGCAAATACGACCGCGCTGCCGACCTCTTCAAGCGCGGCACCGGCACGCAGGCCGACTACGACACCGCCTCGGCCACGCTGGAGACGGCCAACGCGCAGGTCGGACAGGCGCAGGCCAATCTCGCCGCGGGCGGCCTGCCGGCGCGTCCCGAGACGATCAAGGCCGCCGAAAGTCAGGTCAAGCAGGCACAGGCCGCGCTCGACCAAGCGGCGTGGCGGCTATCCAAGCGCACCCTGGCGGCCCCTTCTCCGGGCCGCGTCAGCGACGTCATTCGCAATCCGGGCGACACGGCAGGTCCGACCGCGCCCGTCATCTCCGTGCTGCCCGACGGCGCGGTGAAGCTCAGCGTCTATATACCGGAAGCCGCCTTCTCCTCGGTCAAGGTCGGCACCTTGCTCCGCGTCCATTGCGACGGCTGCGGCCCGGATGTGAAGGCGCGCGTCAGCTATGTCTCGCCCGATCCGGAATTCACCCCGCCGGTGATCTATTCGCTGGAGAACCGGCAGAAGCTGGTCTACCTCGTCGAGGCGCGGCCGGAGGGCAGCGCCGGCGCCTTGCAGCCGGGCCAGATCGTCGACGTCGAGCTGGCGGTTTCAGGGAAATGAACGTCATCGACGTGCACGGACTGGTCAAGCGCTTCGGCGACAAGACCGTCGTCGACAATGTCACGATGACGGTGGCGGAAGGCGAGATCGTCGGCTTCCTCGGCCCCAACGGCTCGGGCAAGACCACCACCATCCGCATCATGTGCGGCCTGCTGACCCCGGACGAGGGCGAAGGCACGGTGCTGGGTTTCGACATCCTCACCGACAGCCTGCGCATCAAGCGCGAGGTCGGCTACATGACGCAGAAATTCTCGTTCTACGAGGATCTGACGATCGGCGAGAACCTCGAATTCGTGGCGCGGCTCTACCGGTTGAAGCCGGTCGAGGAGCATGTCGCCAGGACCTTGGAGGAACTCGGTCTGACGACACGCCGCAACCAGCTCGCCGGGACGCTGTCGGGCGGCTGGAAGCAGCGGCTGGCGCTAGCCGCTTGCATCATGCACAAGCCCAAGCTGCTTCTGCTCGACGAGCCGACGGCCGGCGTCGACCCCAAGGCGCGGCGCGAGTTCTGGGACGAGATCCACCGGCTGGCGAGCGGCGGGCTGACCGTGCTGGTCTCCACCCACTACATGGACGAGGCCGAGCGGTGCCATCGCATCAGCTATATCTCCTACGGCAAGATGCTGGCGACGGGCACCGTCGCCGAGGTGGTCAGGAATGCCGGCCTGACCACTTTCGTCCTGCAGGGCCCGCGCCTCGACCAGGTGGCGCAAGCGCTCGAAGGCCGGCCGGGCGTCGACCAGGTGGCGCCGTTCGGCGCGACGCTGCATGTCGTGGGAGCCGACAGGAAGAAGCTGGAGACGGCGCTGGCCGATGTCGAGCAGGAACACAAGGGCGTGACGGTTGCGCCGGGCGAAACCAGCCTCGAGGACGTCTTCATCCAGTTCATGTCCGGCTCGAAGGACAACATGGCATGAACGCGGTCTTCTCCTTCGCCCGGCTCGGCGCGCTGCTGATCAAGGAGTTCATCCAGATGCGCCGCGACCGCATCACCTTCGCCATGATGCTGGGCGTGCCGCTGATACAGCTGGTGCTGTTCGGCTACGCCATCAACAACGACCCGAAGAGCCTGCCGGCGGCACTCGTGGCGACGAGCAGCGATCCCTATACGCGCGCCATGGTCTCGGCGCTGCAGACCACCGGCTACTACCGTTTCGACCATGTGGCGCAAAGTGCCGAGGAGGCCGAATTCCTGATGGCGCGCGGCGACGTCGCCTTCGTCGTCACCATTCCGGCCGATTTCGCGCGGCGGGTGGAGCGCGGCGACAATCCGCAGATCCTGATCGAGGCCGACGCCACCGACCCGGCGGTTGCCAGCGGCGCCATCTCGACGCTCAGCACCGTCGCCGGCCAGGCGCTGCTCAGAGCGCAAGGCATGCAGGAGGCCGCCGCCGAGGCCGCCCGGGGCCAGCTCGATGTGGTCGTGCACCGGCGCTACAATCCGGAGGGCATCTCGCAATACAACATCGTCCCCGGCCTGCTCGGCGTCATCCTGCAGATGACGATGGTGATGATGACCTCGATCGCGCTGACGCGCGAGACAGAGCGCGGCACGATGGAGAACCTGCTCGCCATGCCGTCGAGCCCGCTCGAGATCATGCTGGGCAAGGTGCTGCCCTATCTGGCGGTCGGCGCGGTTCAGGTCGTGGTGGTGCTGGCGGCGTCGAAGCTTCTGTTCGCCATCCCCTTTACGGGGTCGATGACGCTGCTCTTGTCGGCGGTGCTGGTGTTCGTGCTGTCCCTGGTGCTGCTCGGCTACACGATCTCGACCGTTGCGCGCACGCAGATGCAGGCCTTGCAGCTCACCTTCTTCTTCTTCCTGCCGTCGATCATGCTTTCGGGTTTCATGTTTCCCTATCGCGGCATGCCGGGCTGGGCACAGATCTTTGGCGAGATCTTTCCACTCACGCATTTCCTGCGCATTACCCGTGCCGTCATGCTGAAGGGCGCGCAGCTGCCGGCGGTGGCCGTGGAGATCGGCTGGCTGGTGGTGTTCGTGGCGCTGTTTGCCGGCGTCGCCCTTGTCCGCTTCCGCCGCACGCTGGACTGAAAACAGCCGCTGGGGCGGTCCAGGGTTCCATCGAACCTGGACCCTCCCGTTGGAACCATGCTTCTGCCCCGGCGTTGTCGATCAGCCTCGCCGCTGCCACTTGCGGGCCAAGACGGCCCCCTCAGTGCAAGCGAAGCCTTTGGCACCCCGAAGTCCGGCCGGATCATCTGGCGGGAGGCGGAATGCCGTCAAAACAACGAGATAGAGCGCAGACTTGCAACTGTATTGCGCTCTATCGACCAGCAATGGAGGCAATGATGAGACTGTATCTTTCCGCCACCGCGGCCGGGCTTCTGCTTGCGGCCGGAATCGGTGCCGCCGCCGCTCAGGACGTGATCATCGAGCCGCAGCAGGAGACCGTCATCCGCGAATATGTGCACAAGAAGCCGATCGCCTCGGTCGACCTGCTGGGCGTCCAGCTGGCCATCGGCTCGACCTTGCCGGACACTGTGGAGCTGCATGCGATCGATGTTCCTGATGTGCAGTACCGCTATGTCGTCGTCAACGGTCAGACCGTCCTCGTCGATCCCGGAACCCGTCGCATCGTGAAGGTTATCGACTGACGGCACTGGGGCAAATTCCAGGAAAAGTGCGCAGCGGTTTCCATCCGGAATTGCGAAACAACAAAGGCTGCCCGCCCTGCCACGCGGGGCGGGCGTCAGGCGGCAGCAGCCATGATCTTGGCATAGGCGTCGAAATCGACATTGCCGCCAGAGAGCACCACGGCCACACATTTGCCTGCCAAGTCGATCCTGCCCGACGAGAGCGCCGCCAGCCCGACGCAGCCGCCGGGCTCCACGACCAGCTTGAGATGGGCCATGGCGTCGCGCATGGCCTGCTTCGTCGCCTCCTCCGAGACGGCAATGCCGCCGGCCAGCGTCCTGCGATTGATCTCGAAGGTGAGCGCGCCCGGCTCGGCGACGAGAAGTGAATCGCAGATCGAGGTGTGGCCGGGCTCATTCGCTACCCTGGTGCCCTTGGCCAGCGACCGGCTGGTGTCGTCGAAAAATTCCGGCTCTGCCGCCCAGACGGCGGTGGCGGGCGAACCGTCCTTGACCGCGATCGAAATCCCGCTGCTCAGCCCGCCGCCGCCACAGGGAACGATGACGGCGTCGAGGCTCACGCCAAGCGCCTTGGCCTGACGCAGCAGTTCGAGGCCGATCGTGCCCTGGCCGGCGATGATGGCGGGATCGTCATAGGGCGGCACCAGGACCATGCCCTTCTCCACGTAAGGCCGAACCACGGCCACGCGGTCTTCGCGGACGCGATCGAAGGCGACCACTTCGGCGCCCATCTTGCGGACATTGCCGATCTTCATGGCCGGTGCGTCCGACGGCATGGCGATGACCGCCCTGACCCCGAACATGGCGGCGGAAGCGGCAACGCCTTGCGCATGATTGCCCGAGGAAAAGGCGACCACGCCGCGGCCACGCTCCTCGGCCGATAGCGAGGACAGCTTGTTGTAGGCGCCGCGGAACTTGAACGAGCCGGTACGCTGCAGCGTTTCCGGCTTGAACAGGATGCGGCCGCCGAAGCGGCTGTTGAGCTCGGGCGATTCGATCAGCGGCGTCTCGACGATAAGGCCGGAGAGCCGGGCGGCGGCGGCGTGGATATCGGCGATGCCGGGAGGCGTGGTCATGGCGGGTCCTGTAAGATGTGGTCCGGCCATGGTGCACGCAAAGGGCCGCGCGAGGCCAACAAAAAAATGTAACCGTCACAAGGTTTGGGATCACGACGGCCGGCAGTGCTGGCAGTCACCTGCCTGCCGGTCCGTCCAGTTCAACCCTCACCCCAACAACGTCCGCTGCCGCTTGTTGCCGCCGGCCTTGCGCCAGGCATTGAAGCGATGGGTGGCGGCGGCAAAGGAAATCTTCATCTGCTGGGAGACCGAATAGCGCGACTTGCCTTCGTCGAACATGCGGTAGCAGCACTCGACGCCTTCCTCGGTCAGCTTGCCGTCGAGGGTCTTGTTGTGCGGGTTGGCGGGATCGAACTTCTCGATCTGCTGCTCGACCAGACCTTTCAGGCGCTGCAGATCGGCCTCGATGCTGGCTATGAGGTCGAGGACGGGTTTCGGGTCGAAGTGATGGGCGTGCGGCTTTGCAGTCATCGGCGGCTTCCTCGGTTGTTGGCTTGAGTTCCGTCATATAAGTGAACATTTGCCGATAATGAAGGGCCGGCGCCGGATGGCTGCTTCAACAAATCTTGACTGCCGCCCAGACGCACGATTGACCGATGCGGCAGCAAACTTTAGTTTAGAACAATTCTAAACTAGGGTGATTTCCTCATGCTTTCCCGTGTTTTCAGCTTCGGCCGCCGCTCCTTCGATTCGCTCTCCGAACAGGAGATCCTGGCGCTTGCCATCTCGTCGGAAGAAGACGACGGGCGCATCTATCGCGCCTATGCGGATGGGCTGGCGGAGGATTTTCCGCAATCGGCCAAGATGTTCGAGGACATGGCCGAGGAGGAGGACGGTCATCGCGACGCGCTGATCGAGCTTTTCCGCAGGCGTTTCGGCGAGCGCATTCCGCTGATCCGGCGCGAGCATGTGAAGGGCTATTACGAGCGCAAGCCCGACTGGCTGGTCAAGCCGCTCGGCATCGAGCAGGTACGCCGCCAGGCCGAGGCGATGGAGCGGCAGGCCTACCTGTTCTATGTCGAGGCGGCCAGGCGCACCACCGATGCCTCGACCAGAAAGCTGCTCGACGAACTGGCGGCGGCGGAACAGAGCCATGAGAGCATGGCGCAGCGGCTGGAGCAGCAGCACGTGCCGGGCACCGTGAAGGTCGAGGAGGCCACGGCCGAGCAGCGCCAGTTCATCCTCACCTATGTGCAGCCGGGACTGGCCGGACTGATGGACGGCTCGGTATCGACGCTGGCGCCGATCTTCGCCGCCGCCTTTGCCACGCATGACACGTGGCAGACGCTTCTCGTCGGCCTCGCCGCCTCGATCGGCGCCGGCATCTCGATGGGCTTCACCGAGGTCGCCTCCGACGACGGCAAGCTGTCGGGTCGGGGTTCGCCGGTCAAGCGCGGCCTGACCGTGGGCATCATGACGACGCTCGGCGGCCTCGGCCATGCGCTGCCCTACCTGATCCCGCATTTCTGGACGGCGACAGCGGTTGCCGCCGTGGTGGTGTTCTTCGAACTCTGGGCCATCGCCTTCGTCCAGAACCGCTACATGCAGACACCCTTCCTGCGCGCGGCCTTCCAGGTGGTGCTCGGCGGCGCGCTGGTGTTCGCGGCGGGCGTGCTGATCGGGAACGCATAGGGGGAAGGACCTGCCGATTACCCGTGCACCGCCCGGCTATCCACCGGCGCCTGTTGCCTTTCACTCAAGCCATAATCGCGCACGACGTGCGCGATGCGCAGGCGGTAGCCGGCAAAGATGCCGCCGCGCCCGGCCTGCTGGGCCTGCCGGTGTTCTTGCGTGTTGCGCCAGGCCTTCACCGCTTCCTCGTCGCGCCAGAACGATAGTGACAGGATGCGGTCCGGATTGGCGAGGCTCTGGAAGCGCTCGACCGAGATGAAGCCATCGATGCCTTCAAGCAGCGGCCGCAACTGCGCGGCGATGTCCAGATAGGCATCGCGCCTGCCCGCGGCCGGCTCGACCTCGAAGATGACGGCGATCACGGCAGCACCAGCTTCGCGTGCGGGCCGGACGCCAGTTTCAGGAACATGCGGTCCTCCTTGAGGATGAATTTTTCACGGCGGGCGAATTCGTAGTTTGCCTTGCCGGCCGGGTCGGCGGCAAGCCGGGCCCTATAGGCTTCATAGGCAGCCAGGCTTTCTATGTTGTAGGCCGCATAGGCGGTCGTGGCCGAGCCTTCATGCGGCGCGTAGTAGCCGATCAGGTCGGCGCCGCAGCGCGGAATGGCCTGGCCCCAGTTGCGGGCATATTCCTCGAACGCGGCCTTGCCGAACGGATCGATCTCGTAGCGGATGAAGCAGGTGATGGTCATTTCGGTCTCCCTGAGTTGACGCACAGATAATTCGATCTCTGTCGAAACGTCGCCTACGCCGTTGTGCTAAGCAGTTTCCTGTCAGGAGCATCGTCAGCGCTCCTTGAGCTCAGCGAAGGATAGTGATTATCTGGCGAGAATGCTTCGATAGGGATGAAACTATGCGCGAAGGACCCGACATTGCCCGCATCGCCAGCCTGATCGGCGACCCGGCCCGCGCCAACATGCTCAACGCACTGATGGGCGGCACGGCGCTGACGGCAAGCGAACTGGCGCTCGAGGCCGGCGTATCGATGCCGACCGCCTCCTCGCATCTGTCGAAACTGATGGAAGGCGGGCTGCTGACCGTGGCAAGCCAGGGCCGGCATCGCTATTACGGGCTCGCCGGGCCGCAGGTGGCTGAAATGATCGAAGCCATCGCCGGCGTCGCCGAAACCATCGGCCCCAGGCGCGTGCGGCCGGGCCCGCGCGACGGGGCCATGCGCGTGGCGCGCGTCTGCTACGATCATCTTGCCGGCGAGCAGGCGGTGGCGATGCTCGACCGCCTCATCGACCGGAGACTGCTGCTGCGAGACCACGGCGAAATCCGCTTGGCGCCTTCGGCCGCCTCGCATTTCGCGACGATGGGCATCGATGTGGAGGCAAAGGCCCGGCGGCCGGTGTGCCGCGCCTGCCTCGACTGGAGCGTACGGCGCTCGCATCTCGCCGGCACGCTGGGCGCCGCCATCCTCGACAAGATCCTCACCGAGAAATGGGCGCGCCGGGAGAAGGACAGCCGCGCCGTGATTTTTTCGCCGCCCGGCAAACAGGCGTTCGAGAAGGTGTTTTTGGCTTGAGCTATCGGCGCTGTTGCCAGCATCGATTCGTCGGCGGGACAGGCGCGAAGGATCGCCGCGCTGCAAATGCGGGCAGGATTACCCCCGCTTCAACACCTTCCCCTTCTTGAAGAAATCCTTCCACGGATCGGCTTCCGCGAGTTGCTTCAGCGTCGTCTTGTCGCCGATGGGGAATGCGTTCGGCGGCAGGCCGGCTTCGATCTCGGCCCAGGTCACCGGCATCGACACCGTGGCACCCTTCTTGGCCCGCGACGAGTAGGGCGCGACCGTGGTCGCGCCGCTGCCATTGCGCAGATAGTCGACGAATATCTTGCCGGTGCGCGCCTTCTTGGACAGCGTCGCGGTGTAGCGGTCGGGCGCGCCCTGTTCCAGCGCGCGCGCGAAATCATGGGCGAAGCCTTTCACCTCCTCCCAGTTGGCCGACGGCTTCAGCGGCACGACGACATGAAAGCCCTTGCCACCCGACGTCTTGACGAAATTGGGCAGCGACAGCTCGTCAAGCTTGCCTCTTATGTCGAGTGCCGCCGCCCGCACCGCCTTCACGTCGACGCCTTCATCGGGGTCGAGATCGAAGACGATCTGGTCGGGACGTTCGAGCTCGTCGATGGTGCAACCCCAGATGTGGATCTCGACCACGCCGAGCTGGACAAGTGCCGCGATGCCGTCGAAGTCACGGATGAACAGGATTTCCTCGCCATCCGTGGGATCCCTCGTCTTCTCGATCTTGTCATGCATGCCGGGCGAGGCATGCTTCTGGAAGAAGCGCTGGCCGCCGACACCATCAGGGGCCCTGACCAGGCTGAGCGGGCGGTTGACCACGAATTGTTTCATGCGCGGCCACACCAGCGCGTAATGATCGAGCAGCCCCTGCTTGGATATTTTTTCGTCGGGCCACAGCAGCTTTTCTGGGTGGGACAGCTTCACCGTGGTGGTTGCCGCCCTTGCCGGCGTTGCGCCGCTTGACGCCGGCTTGGCCCGGGCCGTGCTTTTGCCTGTCGGTGCCTTCGGCTTTTCCTGCACGACTTCCTCCGCCGGCTTGTCCTCGCGCAGCCCCTGGAACGAGGCGTGGCGTACTATACGGTCGGAGGTCCAACTGCGGAACTCCACTTCGCCGACAAGCTCCGGCTTCACCCAGACCAGGCCCTTGCCCCTCGGCACGGCCTTGTCGAAGGGCGACGACTTCGTTTGCAGCGCATCGAGCTTCTTCTTCAGGGCATTGGCGCCGCCGGTCGAGAAGCCGGTGCCGACGCGGCCGGCATAGTGCAGCTTGCCGGCCTCGAAATAGCCAAGCAGCAGCGAACGCAGCCCGCGCCCGGTCTTGTCTGACGGCAGGTAGCCGGCGATGACGAACTCCTGTCGCAGCGTGCATTTCGACTTCACCCAGGACGGCCCGCGCCCGCTTCGGTAGACCGCGTCGGCGCGCTTGGAGACGACGCCTTCCAGTCCCATGCGGCAGGCATGCTCGAGCATCACCTTGCCGGGCTCGGCGAAATGGTCGCTGAAGCGGACCGCCGAATCCTCCGGCTGGCTGGCCAGCAATTCCTGCAAGGCCTGCTTGCGCTCGACCAGCGGCTCGCGGCGCAGGTCCCGCCCATTCAGCCGCATCAGGTCGAAGACGTAGTAGATGAAGCGATCCGTGCGCTTCGCCGACAGGTCGGCCTGCAAAAGCGCGAAGGAAGAGACGCCGCTGTCGGCCAGCACCACGATCTCGCCGTCGATGATGGCGTCGCTGCATTTCAATCCGGCGAGCTCGGCGACGATCGCGTCGCCGAATTTCTTCGTCCAGTCGAGGCCGGTGCGGGTGAGCAGCCGCACGTCCGTGCCGGCGATCTGCGCCTGCATGCGATAGCCGTCGAACTTGACCTCATGCAGCCAGTCCTCGCCCGGCGGCGCTTCCCGCTCGAGCGTGGCCAGTTGCGGCTCGATGAAGTCGAGGCGCTTTGCGTGTCCGGCCTTCGCCTTTTCGGCGGCCGGTTTGTTGGAGTGCCAGACTTTCGCCTTCTCCCCTTTCGCGGCCTTGCCCGCCCCGACCTCCTCGATCGTCAGGCCCGACTTCACCGATTTCGGCGCTTCCTCCAGAATATCCTCGCCTGGCCGGGCCGCGCCATCGTCCGACTTGATCAGCAGCCAGTTGTCGCGCTTCTCGCCGGGGCGCGGTCTCAGCCGCACCAGGTGCCAGCGGCCGTGCAGCTTGTGGCCGTTGAGCTCGAAGTTGATATGGCCCTTCTTCATCGCCTTGGCCGGATCGCCCTCGGGCACCCATGTGCCCTCGTCCCAGACGATGACCGAGCCGGCGCCATATTCGCCCTTGGGAATGGTGCCCTCGAACGGCGCATAGTCGATCGGATGGTCCTCGACATGCACGGCGAGCCGTTTCTCGTGCGGATCGAGGCTGGGCCCGCGCGTCACCGCCCAGCTCCACAGCACACCGGCATGTTCGAGGCGCAGGTCGTAATGCAGCCTGGTCGCGGCGTGCTTGTGGATGACGAAGATGCCGCCGGCCTCGCTCTTCTTGCCGCGGGCGACCTTGCCGGGGGGTTCGGCGGTTTTCCTGAAATCGCGCTTGGCGTGATATTGTTCGAGGCTGGCCATCCCTTGATGTCCTCACGCCGATTTGCGCTTGGGCGCGGCTTCTCTCGGCTTGCCGCGTTTGACCGCCGGTTTGGCTTTCGCGGAGGCCTTGCCGCGGCGTTCGCCCGATCCGCCGTCCGACGAAAGGCTCTTCTTCAGAGCGTCGAAAAGATTGACGACGTTGGACGGCTTGGGCGCCGCCTTGGCCTTTGGCGCCTTGCGGCCCGCCTTCTTGGCGCGGATCAGTTCGAGCAGCGCATCCTCATACTTGTCCTCGAATTTCGAGGGATCGAACTTCGCCTTCTTCTTGTCGATGATGAGCTCGGCCAGATCGGTCATCTCCTGATCCGTCTTTACCGATTCGATGTCGCCGAAGACGGTGTCCGGCTGGCGCACCGTGTTGTCGTATCGCAACGTCGTCAGCACCATGCCCTTGCCGAGCGGTTCGATGACCACGGGACGTTCGCGCCGATAGAGCACGATGCGCGCCAGGCCCGCCATCTTCTTGCCGGCCATCGCGTCGCGGATGACGGCGAAAGCGTCCTGCGAGACCTTGTCGGCCGGCGCGACGTAATAGGGCGTATCGAGATAGATCTGCTCGATGGAGGATTTGTCGACGAAGCCGTCGAGGCTCATCGTGTGCGAGGACTCGATCTGGATGGCCTCGATCTCGTCCTCTTCGATGTGGATGAACTTGCCATCGTCGTCCTCGTAGCCCTTTATCTCGTCGCCATCCTCAAGCGGCTTGCCGGTTTCGGCGTCGACATAGACGCGCTTCACCGTGTTGCCGGTCTCGCGGTTGAGGATGCGAAAAGAGACCTTCTCGGCATGAGTGACGACATTGGTCAGTTCGATGGCGCAGGTGACCAGCGAAAGCTTCAGATAGCCTCTCCAGGCGGGACGCGGCGCCATGATGATTTCCTGTAGAGAAAGACCTGGCTGGAACGGACGACGACCCCAACGGTTCCAATCCGGTCGAGCCAAGGCCGGCGCGATTGCCACCGGCCCCGGCTCTTTCAGCCCCTATTCGGCGGCCTGCAGGTTGATCTTGCTTTCCGCTATTTCGGTCAGCTTGCGATCCGTCGCCTGCTCTTCCTTGAGGTTCTTGGCCAGCACGTTGGCGCAGTCGCTGCGGCCAAGCTGCTTGGCCCAGGCGATCAAGGTGCCATAGCGGGTCATCTCATAGTGCTCGACCGCTTGCGCCGAGGCGATCAGCGCCGCATCCAGCACCTCCTTGTCGTCGACGTCGCCGCTGACGTCGTCGGCTTCCTCGAGGATGCCGTCTATGGCCGGGCAGTTGACCTCCTTGGCCTTGACGCCGTGCAGTTCGAACACCTGCTCGACGCGCTCGACATGGCCCCTGGTCTGCTCGAGATGTTTCTCGAAGCCGGCCTTCAGCTGCGGATCCGTCGCCTTGTCGATCATCTTCGGCAATGCCTTCTCGATCTGCTTTTCGGCATAATAGATGTCGCGCAGCGTGTGCACGAAGAGGTCGTCCAGGGTTTTGATGTCCTTCGAAAAGAAGCCCATGATTGCGGCCCTTCCTTTGCTCTTGCGGTTGCGGGTTAGCGTGGGGCCGCAGGTCGGCGGCCCCATGGGCCGGCCATGCCGGCTCGAAGAATCAACGTCTCGTCCCAGGCCGGGTTCCGGACTTGCGGCGGCGAGCAAGGAAAATTCTCCCGCCAGGGCGAAAGCTGAAACGCAACCGCACCCAGGCGACATCCAAACGAAACATATGTGATGCAAAAGTCACACACGCCGAAATGGCGACAAAAGGCGTGGAAAGACCCCGAATCAGCCGCATTCCGGCCATGAAGCGACGGGTTTTCGACCAGAAATTAACATCGCGTTCACCGACTATTCACGCCTCGACGCTATGATTTCCGCAATTCGGAAGGGACACCCGAAAGTCGGGACAGGGACAGGTAAAATGAACTTCCTCACGCACCTCATCGGCTATGCCGCAGCCATCCGCGAATTCGTCGCGCCGACCTATCGGCCCGAGCGCTACTACATGCGCGGGCCGGGCCCGGCCTGCGCTCGTCGCGGCACCTCGCTGGGCGCGCACTGACCATGACTTTCGAGAGCCGACACAACAGCCGCATCTGCAGGCCTGACGTCGAGTCGCGCGCCACCACCTATCGCGCCGAGCGCCCGACCTTCGCCGATCGGCGGCGTGCGACATCGCCGCGGCTTTGAGACCGCCTTCGCCGGCTTAATGTCTCAGGACACGAGCCGCCGAGGCCCGCGTAAGCGACCTTCTCCAGCCCAGTCGGCCCCAGTCCAGTCGGGCCCAGTCCAAGCCGTCCTTCTGAATACCCTTCGATGCAAGCCATCCGCTGACCGTCTTCGACGGCGCTGGCTCCAGCCGGGATGATAGTGCGCTACCGCGGCAGGCTCGTGCCGTCCGGAGCACACGGCTCCAGCACGATCGTGCCGCCGGCCACCTTGCCGAGTTCTCGGCAACCCTGATCTGCGCACAGTGTCCAACCATCACCGGTCGCGCCGGAGGCGGCGAGCATAAGGCTTCGCTGCGGCCCGACCTTCGGAGCATAGACCCACCAGCCGTCTCGCAGCACCGCGCCCTCCGGTGGTTCCATGCCGGCGCCCGAGCCCTTTATGCGCGCCTCGGTGACTTGCAGGCCGGAAGGCATCACCTTCCAGTGTTCCTCCCAGCGCGTGCGCTCCACCGAATGCGTCCAGGAGAGGGTGAAGGCGGCGGCCGCCAGCGTCACCGTCTTGCCGGCGGCAAGGATACACAGGCTCATGCTTGGGCCGTCGCCCGCCGCGCACGCCAGAAATGCCAGCCGATCCAGGCAAACGACAATGCCCAGCCTGTCTCATCGGTGAGCGGGATCGCCGCGACCAGCAGCACGCCGGCACAGAAGGCGATGAGCCGTTCCCACCACGCCATGCGCCTGGCAAGGAAGCCGACGGCGGCGGCGCCCCACAGCACGATGCCCATGCACGCCTTGACGACGATGTAGGCGACCTCGACGGGGTAGCCGAACTGGGCGGCGATCGGGCCTGGATCCTGCAGCATGAGCGCCGGCGTGTAGACCGCCATGAACGGCACGACGAAGCCGGCAATGGCAAGCTTGGTCGCCTGGATGCCGATCTTGAGGCCGCTTTCCCTGGCCATCGGGGCGGCCGCGAAGGCGGCCAGCGCCACCGGCGGCGTGAGATCGGCCATGATGCCGAAGTAGAAGACGAACATGTGGCTGACCACCAGCGGCACGCCGAGCGACAGCAGCGCCGGGCCGGCCAGCGAGGAGGTGATGATGTAGTTGGGAATGGTCGGGATGCCCATGCCAAGCACCAGGCAGGTGAGCATGGTCAGCACCAGGGACAGGAACAGATTGTCCTGGCCGATGGAGATGATCCAGCCGATGAAAGTGGAGGCGATGCCGGTGAGCGTCAGCGTGCCGATGACGATGCCGACGATGGCGCAGGCGATGCCGACCGGCAGCGCGTTCTTAGCCCCTTCGGCAAGTGAATCCACGCAGATCCGCAGCGTTTCGCGCCCGCCCTTGAAGGCGAAGCAGGCGACGACGAGAGCGGCGATGACGAGGCCGAGTATGTTGACGCCGAAGCGCATGAACGAGGCGGCGGCAAGCCCGAGCGCCAGCCAGAAGACGACGCGGAAGGCGAGCGGTCCGATCAGGGCCGCCAGTGGGGTGCCGAGGATGAGCACGATGGTCAGCGCCAGCCCCATCGTGCCGGCGAAGATCGGTGTGTAGCCGGCAAACAGGAGATAGATGAGGGCCGCCAGCGGCAGCACCAGCGGCCAGTGCTGGCGCACGGCATCCCAGGGATTGGGCAGTTCGGCCTTGGCCATGCCGTGCAGGCCGGCCTTGCCGGCTTCCAGATGCACCTGCCAGAAACAGGCGCCGAAATAGAGCAGCGCCGGGATGATCGCCGCCTTGACCACTTCGGCATAGGGGATGTTCAGCGTCTCGGCCATGATGAAGGCGACCGCGCCCATCACCGGCGGCATGATCTGGCCGCCCATCGAGGAGGTCGCCTCGACGGCGCCGGCGAAGGCCGAGCGGAAGCCGAAGCGCTTCATCAGCGGGATGGTGAACTGGCCGCTGGCCACGACATTGGCAACGCCGGAGCCGGAGATGGTGCCCATCAGCGCCGAGGACAAAACGCAGACCTGCGCCGGGCCGCCGCGCCACGAGCCGACCAGGCCGAGCGCGAAATCGTTGAACAGCGCGATCATGCCGGCGCGTTCGAGGAAGGCGGCGAAGACGACGAAGATGAAGATATAGGCGGCCGAGACATAGACCGGCGTGCCGTATATGCCTTCGGTGCCGTAGGCGAAAGTGTCGACGAGCTGGGCGAAATCGTAGCCGCGATGGATGAAGGGCGGCGGCAGATGGTTGCCGACGAAACAATAGGCGAGAAAGATGAAAGCGATGATCGCCAGCGGCAGTCCCATCAGCCGCCGGGCCGCCTCGAAGACCAGCACCACCAGCACCGCGCCGACGACAAGATCCGGCGTGGTGAGGAAACCGGAGCGGCGGATGAGGTCGGTGTAGAACACCCAATTGTAGAGGCCGGTGCCGAAGCCGAGCACGCCGAACGCCCAGAACACGGCCTTGGCCGGCAGGCTTCGGGCGCGCAGGTTGGCGATCAGGCCAAAGCCGAGCAGCAGCAGGAAACCGACATGCATGGCCCGCACCACCTGGCTCGGGATGCTGCCATAGGCGGCGACGTAGATCTGGAACACGGAAAAGGCGACGGCGATGAGGAAGGCAGCCTTGCCGGCGATGCCCTCGCCAAAGCCCGGCGGCAAGCCTTCGACCTGCTCTTCGGCGACGGGGAGATGGAAGGTGGAGGATTTGCCGTCGGCTGTCGTTCCATGCGTTGTTTCGCTCATCCGATGCACTCCAAAATGAGCGAATGACAGTGCGAAGACATCTCAGATAGTCCTCGCCTACTTCAGCAGCCCCTTCTCCTTGTAATAGCGTTCCGCGCCCGGATGCAGCGGCACCGGCATGCCGTCGAGCGCCTTGGCAGGGTCGATCGCCTTGGCGGCGGCGTGGGCGGCGGCTAGTTGGTCGAGATGCTCGAACATCAGCTTGGTCATCTGATAGGCCGTCTCGTCGGAAACATCGGCGCGGGTGACGAGGAAATTGCCGACGGCCGCGGTCGCGACGTCCTCGGCCTGGCCCTCATAGGTGCCCTTGGGGATAACCACCGACAGATAGGGGGCGCCGATCTTGGCGACATCCTCGGCCGGCACCGCGACGACGTTGATCGGCACCGAGGTGGCGAGATCGCGGATCGAGGCGACCCCGAGGCCGGCCGACTGCAGCGTGGCATCGAGCTGGCGGTTCTTGATCAGCTCGACCGATTCGGCGAAGGGCAGGTATTCGACCCGGCCGAGATCCTCGTATTTCAGGCCGGCGGCGGCAAAGATGGCACGCGCGTTGAGCTCGGTGCCGGAGGCCGGCGCGCCGACCGACAGGCTCTTGCCCTTGAGGTCGGCCAGCGTCTTGATGCCGGATTCCTGGCTGGCGACGATCTGGATATAGTTGGGGTAGATGGCGGCGATGCCGCGCAATTTGTCGAGCTTGCCGGGGAAGCCGGCCTCGGCATTGCCTTCGGCGGCCATCTTGACGGAATCGCCGAGCGCGAAGGCGATCTCGCCCTTGCCCTGCTGCAGCAGGTTGAGGTTCTCGACCGAAGCCTTGGTGGCCTGCACCTGGGTGCGGGCGCCTGCGATGCCCTTGCTGTAGATTTCCGACAGCGCCACGCCGAGCGGGTAGTAGACGCCCGACGTGCCGCCGGTCAGCACGTTGATGAATTCCTGTGCCCTGGCCGAGGCAATGCCGAGCCCAAGCGATAGCGCCATTGCGCCGGCCGCAACGAACTTCGTTCTGAAATGGAACATCCGGTTTCCTCCCTGAAATATTGGCTGCCGCACCACCTCCTCGATGCGAACCGGCCAAGTTTAGACGGCGGGCCGCAAATGCCAACCCGCAATTGCATTCATTAGACGAACGGTTGAATGGATGCGGAAACAGCTCCCGGCTTGCGCGGGACGCGACCGTGGCCGAAAGATTTTTTCCGGCACCTGTCGAAATCGGCCCTTGCCGCGCGACATCTGTCCGGCTCGCAAGGACGCGGCCTACGAAACCACGGGAGAAGACCCATGCGATACATGCTTTTGATCAACAACGACGAAGCCGCACTGGCGAACACGCCGATCGAGAAGGCTCAACAGATGAGCGCGGCCTATGGCGCCTATACCGAAGCGTTGAAGAAATCCGGCGCGTGGCTGGCCGGAGAAAGGCTGCGCCCGACTCAGGCAACCACCTCGGTGCGGATCACCGACGGCAAGACCAACGTGATCGACGGCCCCTATGCCGACACCAAGGAGCAGCTTGCCGGCTTCTACATGATCGAAGCGGCCGACATCGATACCGCCATCGAATGGGCGGCGCGCTGCCCGGCGGCCAGCACAGGCACGGTCGAGTTGCGGCCGATTTGGGAAATGGCCGAATACATGCCCAAGAAATGACGATGTGATGGACAGCAGCTCGCAGATTGCCCGGGCAGCCGCCGAGGCCGCCGCCCGGCAAAGCTACGGCAAGCTGGTCGCCTGGCTCGCGGCGCCCACGCGCGACGTGGCCGCCGCCGAGGACGCGCTGGCCGACGCCTTTGCAGCGGCGCTCGAACGCTGGCCACGAACCGGCGTGCCCGAAAAGCCGGAGGCCTGGCTGCTTGCCGTGGCAAGGCGGCGGCGTGTCGACGCGGTGCGGCGGCGGCTCACCAGCGAAGCCGGCCGCGACCATCTCAAGCTGATTGCCGAGGAGGCGGAGGCGTGCATGACCGACCAGGACCTGCCCGACGAACGGCTGCGGCTGATGTTCGCCTGCGCGCATCCGGCGATCGAACCTGGCGTGCGCGCGCCGCTGATCCTGCAGGCCGTGCTTGGTTTCGACGCCGCGACGATCGCCTCCGCCTTCCTGGTTCCGCCGGCGACAATGGGCCAGCGCCTGGTGCGGGCCAAGGCCCGCATCCGTGAAGCCGGCATTCCGTTCCGCGTACCGGAGCGGGCCGAACTCGGCGAGCGCCTGGATACCGTGCTGGAGGCCATATACGCGACCTTCGCCGAGGGCTGGTCCGACCCGGCGGGCACAGAGACGCGGCGCCGGAACCTGGCCACCGAAGGGATCTGGCTCGGCAGGCTGGTGGCCTCGCTGCTGCCGGACGAACCGGAGGCGCTGGGCCTGCTTGCGCTGATGCTGTTCGCCGAGGCGCGCCGTACCGCGCGCCGCGATGGGTCCGGAGATTATGTGCCGCTCGCCGAGCAGGATCATGCGCTTTGGGATCATGCCTTGATCGACGAGGCGGAAACCCTGCTCGGCCGCGCCGCCTCCATGGGCGTGATCGGCCGCTACCAGCTCGAGGCGGCCGTGCAGTCCGTTCACGCGGCGCGGCGGCTGAGCGGCGAGACCGACTGGGTGGCGATCCGCGAATTCTACGACGCGTTGCTTTCGATCGCACGATCGCCCGTGGTGGCGATCAACCGCGCGGTGGCGATCGCCGAAGCCGAGGGCGCCGTGGCGGGGCTGGCGGCGCTGTACGTGCTTGGCGACGACAAGCGGCTCAATGATTACCAGCCCTATTGGGCAGCGCGCGCCGGCCTTCTGGCCAGGCTCGGCCAGGTGCCGCAGGCGGTCGAAGCCTATGACCGTGCGATCGGCCTTGAAAGCGATCCGGCGGTACGCCGCTTCCTGCAGGGAAAACGCGCGACGCTCAGGCATTGAAATGCCTGAGCGCGGTGCTTTGCCGATGAATTGTTCAGCCCGGCCACATTTCGTGCGATGCGTTGAGCGTCTTCATCAGCGGGTGCTCGCGAAGCCTGGCCCACAGGCGTTCGATGTCGGGCCAGGCAGTGCGTGCCTTGCCGCTGTCGGGATGCCAGGCCACCAGCATGGCCAAATAGATATCGGCCACCGACATCGCCTCGCCTGCCAGCCAGTCGCGGCCGCGCAAGGCGGCATCGACGACGGCAAAGCCGCGGTCCATCTCGGCCACGGCCGCCTGCTTGACGGCCTTGGCGCCGTCGGCGTCGGCCGTGTAGCGCGGCGCGTAGTAGAAACGCAGCACCGCCGGATAGAGGGCGGACGACATGAACGCCATCCAGCGCAGGAAGTCGGCGCGGGCCGGTTCATCGGCCGCCGGCGCCAGCCCGGCCCGCGGATGGCGTTCGGCGAGCAGGATGCAGATGGCCGCCGATTCGGTCAGCGAGCGGCCGTCCGGCAAGGTCAGCACCGGCACCTGGTTCAGCGGGCTGATGTGGAGGAAAGCGGGATCGGGCCGATCGGATTTCGGTACGTCGATCTGCTCGAACGGCGCCTTGGCCAGCGCCAGGGCCGCCTCGACAACGAAGCCGCCGCTGCCGGGACGGGTGTAGAGCTTGTACATGAGGTCCTCCGCCGGCCCTGCGGGGGCCGGGGGCGATATGAACCGGAAGCAGGGCGCTGCTCAAGCCCGTGGCAGCCGCCACCGCGGGTTTTTTCAGCGGGCCAGGTTAAGCGCCTTTTGTGTTAAGCGCCCGGCAGGGCAGAAGAGAGCGTGTCGGAACTCGACAGGCGACGCGCCGTATCGCTTCGCCCAACGAAGACCCTACGCCCCCAAGCCCTCGAACAGGATGGTCGACAAGTAGCGTTCGGCGAAGGACGGGATGATCACCACCAGGTTCTTGCCCTTGTTCTCCGGCCGCGAGCCGACGACGATCGCCGCCTGCAAAGCGGCGCCCGAGGAGATGCCGACCGGCACGCCTTCCAGCCGGGCGACGAGGCGGGCATTGGCGACCGAATCCTCGTTCGAGACCGTGACGATTTCGTCATAGATGGTGGTGTCGAGGATTTTTGGCGCGAAGCCGGCGCCGATGCCCTGGATCTTGTGCGGGCCAGGCTGGCCGCCCGACAGCACCGGCGAGGTTTCCGGTTCGACCGCGACGACATGCAGCGAAGGCTTGCGCTTCTTCAGCACCTGGCCGACGCCGGTGATGGTGCCGCCGGTGCCGATGCCGGAGACGATGATGTCGACCTCGCCATGGGTGTCGTTCCAGATCTCCTCGGCAGTCGTCGTGCGATGGATCTCGGGATTGGCCGGGTTCTCGAACTGCTGCGGGATGATGGCGTTGGGGATGGTGGCCGCCAGTTCGTCGGCCTTGGCGATGGCGCCCTTCATGCCTTTCGGCCCTTCGGTCAGCACCAGTTCGGCGCCGAGCAGCGCCAGCATCTTGCGGCGCTCGACCGACATGGTCTCGGGCATGGTGAGGATCAGCTTGTAGCCCTTGGCGGCGGCAGCGAAGGCAAGCGCTATGCCGGTATTGCCCGAAGTCGGCTCGATCAGCGTCGTCTTGCCGGGAGCGATCTTGCCCGATGCCTCGAGCGCCTCGATCATCGCCACGCCGATACGGTCCTTGACCGAGGCGATCGGGTTGAAGAATTCGAGCTTGGCAAGGAGATGGGCAGCGATGCCCTTCTCCTTGGCGAATTTGTCGAGCCGCACCAGTGGCGTGTCGCCGATCGTATCGGTGATGGAATTGTAGATGCGGCCACGGCCGGGAACACGAGCGGAGGCGGCGAACTTGTTCATTGGTTTGGCTCCCAGAATGTCAGGCGGATGGAACTGATCTCAGACGGATGGCCGCCAAGATAGGCCTTCCACGGACGCAAGATAGACCGTCGCCCGAAAATATCCGAGTGGGGCCCGTGTCTAAAACGCCTCGGCCTCGGAAAAGCGTTCCCGCAAAAGCCAGTCCGGCGGAATGCCTTGGCAAAAATGGCCCTATTGGCGGGCGGCGATCGCCGCCGCCGCGCCGACCATGAAACCGGCCGCGGTGCGGTTCAGCGCCTTCAGGGCGCGCGGCGAGCGCAGGAACCAGCGCGCCTTGGCCGCCAGCGCCAGATAAGGCACCAGCACCACGAACAGGACGAGGACGGTGAGTGCGGCGAGGATGCCGTAATCGGCCAGCGTGATGGTCTTGAGGTCGACGATGGTCGGCGTGATGGCGAGATAGAAGATCATCGTCTTCGGATTGCCGAGCGTCACCGTCAGGCCGGCGAGGAAGCTCGACGCTAGCCCGCCCTTGCCTTTCCTGGCCTCGACCGTCTCGGGCGTGATGCCGGCGGTCCAGAAGCGCCAGCCGAGGAAGGCGAGATAGGCGACGCCGGCCCATTTGACGGCGAGGAACACCAGGCCGAAGGTCTGCGCGACAAAGGCAAGCCCAAGCACCACGGCGGTGAGATAAAGGAGGTCGCCGAGCATCAGGCCGAAGGACATGGCCAGCGACGAGCGGAAGCCGGAACCGAGCGCGCGCGCCACAAGCGCGGTGATGCCGGGGCCGGGAATGGCCGCGGCCAAGCCGAGGGCGGCGCTGTAGGCGAGAAAGCCGGTGAGGGTCATGGATCGAGCCTTGCGTCCGCGAAACTGCTGGGACGGCGCCTTGTCGCACAGAGTTTCGCGGGCGGGAATTGCCTGGAGCCGGATTTGGTTGCACCAGGCATGCCCCGTGCTCGAGGCCTCCCAGCGGATCAGGACCGGCCGTCGCCGTAGGTCACGCGCCAGATGGTGCCGTTGCCGTCCTCGGTGACGATCAGCGCGCCGTCGCTCGCCACCGCCACGCCGACCGGCCGGCCCCAGACCTCGCCGCCGGAGGTGACGAAGCCGGTCATGAAATCCTCATATTCGCCGGTCGGCTTGCCGTCCTTGAACTTGAGCCGCACCACCTTGTAGCCAGTCCTGTTGCCGCGATTCCACGAACCGTGCAGGGCGACGAAGGCGTCGCCCCTGTATTCGGCCGGAAAACCGGATCCTGCGCGGACATTCCTGCCGTCGTAGAAGGCGATGTTGAGCGGCGCCGAATGCGCCTGCATCAGAATGTCGGGGACGGTGACCTTGCCGGCAAGGTCGGGACGCGCGCCCTTGTGGCGCGGATCCTCATTGTCGCCGATATAGTACCAGGGCCAGCCGTAGAAGGCGCCTTCCTTCACTTCGGTCGCATATTCGAACGGCACGTTGTCGCCGAGCGCGTCGCGCTCGTTGACCACGCACCACAGCGCGCCCGCCGCCGGCTGGATGGCCATGCCCGAACAGTTGCGCAGGCCGGTGGCGACGATGCGCCCATTCCTACCGTCCGGGTCGAAAGCCCTGACGTCGGCGCGGCCTTCCTCCGCGCCCCAGGTGGCGCCGAGCGGCTTCGACCTGGCCCAGGCGTCGAGCCCGCCCCGCGGTTTCCTTGCCATGTCCTGGGCGGCGTTCGAGCCGGAGCCGACCGAGAGATACAGCGTCTTGCCGTCCGGCGAGAAGGCGATGTCGCGGGTCCAGTGATGAGTGGCCGGAATATCGCGGACGATGGTTTCCGGCTCGCCGGAGGCCTCCAGGTCGCCATCGCGGTAGGGAAAGCGCACGATGCTGTCGCTGTTGGCGACATAGACCCATTGCGGGTTGTCCCCAGGCGGGTAGAAGGCGATGCCGTAGGGCTGGTTGAGATTGCGGGCGAAGATGCCGTCCCTGACAGGTTTCGCGCTGCCCTCGCCGAGACGGTAGACGCGGATCTGGTTGGCCTCGCTGTCGGCGACGAACAGGTCGCCATTGGGCGCGACGCGCACGACGCGCGGATTGTCGATGCCCGAAGCGATCAGTTCCGCCGAAAAGCCCGCCGGCAGCCGCGGCTCGGCGCCTTGCGGCCTTTGCACCGGACCGGCGCCGTTCGAGGCGGATCTGGTGACATAGGGCCTGGGCTGGTCTTGCGGGCTGATCAACCGGCGCACGCCCGGCGCATCGGCCCGCCAGTCACCGAATGCGGCCGCGCCCTTCAGCACCGGCTCTTCCTGCTGAGCCAATGCCGTCGCGGCGAAGAGCAAGGCAGCAGCGATTACCACGGCGCCGGCAAGTCGGATCATCCCAGTCTCCAGCTTCTCGCTTCTTCATGCATGTCGTTGTCCCAAGACCGAAGTCACATGCATCAAGGGAACGGGCGGGCTCGGCAGTCGTTCCGGACGACACGGGGAGTTGAAGGAATTCGGGTCAGCTATCCGCGTCGAGATCGAGATCGGCGTCGAGGTTCTTTTCCAGTTCGACGAGATCGGCCGGCAGCGGCATGCCCATGGCGCGGATTTCGCGCAGCTTCTCGCGCAATTGCTCCTGCACTTCGCGCACATCCTCAGGCTGGTTGACCATCTCCTCCAGCAGCAGGCTGATCTGGGCCTTGAACGATTCCAGCGCCATCTTTTCTCTCCTCGGCCGTCTGGATCGATCCCAGCTCTCAGCGCAGCATGCGCGATATCAGCTGCGCCGTATAGTCGACCATCGGGACAATGCGGGCATAGTTGAGCCGGGTCGGGCCGATGACGCCGAGCGCGCCGACGACGCGGGCGTCCTTGTCGCGGTAGGGTGCCACGACCAGCGACGAGCCGGAGAGCGAGAAAAGCTTATTTTCCGAGCCGATGAAGATGCGCACGCCCGGTCCCGCCTCGGCGAGGTCGAGCAGCTGGATCAGCCCGTCCTGCGTCTCCATGTCCTCGAACAGGTGGCGCAGGAGTTCGATGTCGGCCTGGGCGGTGACGTTTTCGAGCAGATTGGCGCGGCCGCGCACGATCAGGCGCGCCGGCAGGCCGCTTTCCGCGCCGGCCCACACCGCCAGCCCTTTCTCCACCAGGTCCTGCGACAGCGTGTCGAGCGCTGCCCTTGTCTCTTCCTTGATACGCTCGACCTCCGCCCGCGCCTCGGCCAGCGTACGGCCGCGAATATGGGCGTTGAGGAAATTCGAGGCCTCGTGCAATTGCGAGACGGTGATGCCGGCCGGCAGATCGATGACCCGGTTCTCGACGTCGCCGTTCTGCGACACCATCACGGTCAGCGCCTTGGTCGGTTCGAGCTGGATGAACTCGATGTGCTTAAGCGCCACCTCGTTCTTGGCGGCCAGCACCAGGCCGGCGCCGCGCGACATGCCCGACAGCATCTGGCTGGCCTCGGTCAGCATGTGTTCCAGCGTGGCGCCCGAGCCGGAGGCTCGCACCTGCGCCTCGATGCTGCGCCGCTCCTCGTCGGAGAGGTCGCCCAGTTCCATGAAGGCGTCGACGAAGAAGCGCAGGCCGGCCTGCGTCGGCAGACGGCCGGCCGAGATGTGCGGCGCGTAGATCAGGCCGAGATGTTCGAGGTCGCTCATCACGTTGCGGATGGTGGCGGGCGACAGCGAGGACGGCAGGATGCGCGACAGGCTGCGCGATCCCACGGGCTCGCCGTCCCTCAGATAGGAATCGACGATACGCCGGAAGATGTCGCGCGAACGCATGTCGAGCGCCTGAAGTGCCGGCGCGTGAAGAGCGAGCGACTGCGAAGCGGGATCGACTGCCTTGGTCATTTCGGCCATAACCTCCGGTTCAAGGATATAGACTTCGCGGCGCTGCGCGCAACCCGGTGTCGCGTTGCGCGATCAGCCGGTGTCGCACTTGCGATCACCCGGTGTCGCCGTTTGCGATCACCCGGTGTCGCGTTGCGCGATCGCCCCGGTGCCGCCGCGTTTGCGGCCGCCGGTCCATTTTCCTTTACGCCGTGCCCCGCATGCGTCTAAAAGCCGGCCAAGATTCAAAAAAGCTGACAAGAAAGCAGGCCGAATGCGCCCCTCCAAACGCCAGTTCGACGAAATGCGCGCCATCTCCTTCGAGCGCGGCGTCTCCAAACATGCCGAAGGCTCGTGCCTGGTGAAGTTCGGCGACACGCATGTCTTGTGCACGGCAAGCCTGGAAGAAAAGGTGCCGGGCTGGATGCGCAATTCCGGAAAAGGCTGGGTTACGGCCGAATACGGCATGCTGCCGCGCTCGACCGGCGAGCGCATGCGCCGCGAGGCCTCCGCCGGCAAGCAGGGCGGGCGCACGCTGGAGATCCAGCGGCTGATCGGCCGCTCGCTGCGCGCCGTGGTCGACCTGCAGGCGCTGGGCGAGCAGCAGATCACCGTCGACTGCGACGTCATCCAGGCCGATGGCGGCACCCGCACCGCCTCCATCACCGGCGGCTGGGTGGCGCTCTACGATTGCCTGCGCTGGATGGAAGCGCGGCAGATGGTGAGCGTCGCCAAGGTACTGAAGGACCATGTCGCGGCGATTTCCTGCGGCATCCATGACGGCCAGCCGGTCATCGACCTCGACTATCTCGAGGATTCCTCGGCCGGCACCGACGCCAATTTCGTCATGACCGGCAAGGGCGGCATCGTCGAGATCCAGGGCACGGCCGAGGGCGAGCCCTTTTCGGAAGGGCAGTTCGCCGAGCTGATGGGCCTGGCCAAGAAAGGCATCCAGAGGCTGGTGAGTTTGCAGCAGATGGCGGTGGCGTAGTTTATTCATGCGGAGCCTGGGCACCCCCCTCTGCCCTGCCGGGCATCTCCCCCGCAAGGGGGGAGATCGGCTGTTGTCTCGAGCTTCGCCAGTAATCAGCATAGAATACCATGAGCGGGCGCTCACGCTGCCAATCTCCCCCCTTGCGGGGGAGATGGCCGGCAGGCCAGAGGGGGGTGCCTCGTGATCCCCTCTGCCATTCTTGAATCCGCTCTTTACGTCACCGACCTCGCCGCTGCCGAAGCCTTCTACACCGACATCCTCGGCCTCACTCCTCTCGGCAAGGTCGAGGGCCGCCATCTCTTCTTCCGTTGCGGAGCCGGCGTGCTGCTGATCTTCAACGCCGAGGCGACCAAGGTCCCGCCCGCGCCCGACGCGAGGCTGAAAGTGCCGCCACACGGCACATCGGGCGAAGGCCATCTCTGCTTTGCGGCGACCGCCGATGAAATCAGCCGCTGGAAATCCCATCTGAAGGCGGAGAACATCGCTGTCGAAAGCGAATTCGAATGGCCGCAAGGCGGCCGCTCGCTTTATATCCGCGATCCCTCCGGCAATTCGATCGAATTCGCCGAGCCGAGAATCTGGGGACTTTGATGCATTCTCTCGACGGAAAAAAGATCGTCGTCGCCAGCCACAATGAAGGCAAGCTGCGCGAATTCGCCGATCTGATGGCGCCATTCGGATTCGAGGCGAAATCGGCGAAGGACTATGGCTTGCCCGAACCCGAGGAGACCGGCACAACCTTCGAGGAGAACGCCTATATCAAGGCCTTCGCCGCAGCCAAGGCGACGGGCCTGCCGGCGCTGTCGGACGATTCGGGCCTGTGCGTTGACGCGCTCGACGGCGCGCCCGGCGTCTACACCGCCAACTGGGCCGAAACGCCTGATGGCAGCAGGGATTTCGGCATCGCCATGCAGCGCACCGAAGTGGCGCTGCAGGAAGTCGGCGCCGCCACGCCCGCGCAGCGCACGGGACGCTTCGTCGCCGTCATCTGCCTCGCCTTTCCCGATGGCGAGGCAGAATATTACCGCGGCGAGGCCGAAGGTACGTTGGTCTGGCCGCCGCGCGGCGAGCTCGGATTCGGCTACGACCCGGTGTTCCTGCCCGACGGCTTCGAAAAGACCTTCGGCGAGATGAGTGCCGAGGAAAAACACGGCTGGAAACCCGGCCAGGCTACGGCGCTGTCGCACCGCGCCCGCGCCTTCCAGAAATTCGCCCAAGCCCGATTGGGTCTGGCCCGGTTAGGCTCGGCATGATCAGGCCCGGCGCCACCATGCCGCTCGACCGCAGCCCCGGTTTCGGCGTCTATGTGCATTGGCCGTTCTGCGCGGCCAAATGCCCCTATTGCGACTTCAACAGCCATGTCCGCCACCAGCCGGTCGACCAGGAGCGCTTTGCCGCCGCCTTCGAGGCGGAACTGGCGACGATGCGCCAGCGCACCGGCCCACGCGAGGTGACCAGCATCTTTCTCGGCGGCGGCACGCCGTCGTTGATGAAGCCGGAAACGGTGGCCAGGGTCCTGGACGCCGTGGCGAAGAACTGGACGGTGCCCGACGGCATCGAGGTGACGCTGGAGGCCAATCCCTCCTCGGTCGAAGCCGAACGCTTTCGCGGCTATCGCGCTGGGGGCGTCAACCGGGTCTCGCTCGGCGTGCAGGCGCTGAACGACAAGGATTTGCGCTTCCTTGGCCGGCTGCACAATGTGGACGAGGCGCTGCACGCGATCGGGCTCGCGCGGGAGATATTCCCAAGGCTCTCCTTCGACCTGATCTACGCACGGCCAGGCCAGACGCCGGAGGCCTGGGCATCGGAGCTCGAACAGGCGATCGGCCACGCCGCCGACCATCTGTCGCTCTATCAGCTGACCATCGAGGAAGGCACGCCGTTCCACGCGCTGCACGCGGCGAAGAAATTCATCATCCCCGACAACGACCACGCCGCCGACCTTTATGCGCTGACGCAAGAGGTGACATCAGCCCATGGTTTGCCGGCATATGAGATCTCAAACCACGCCCGGCCGGGTGCCGAAAGCCGGCACAATCTGACCTACTGGCGCTATGGCGAATATGTCGGCGTCGGCCCTGGCGCGCATGGCCGCTTCGTCGAGAACGGCCACCGCGTCGTGACCATCGCGGAGAGGATGCCGGAAACCTGGGCCAATCTGGTCGAGGCCAAGGGCCATGGCGTCACCGGCGGCGAGACCCTGACGCGCTCCGAAGAGGCTGACGAGTTCCTGCTGATGGGACTGAGGCTGGCGGAAGGCATCGACCTGTCGCGTTACGAAGCGTTTTCCGGGCGCGGCCTGTCGAGCGCGCGGCTGTCGGTGCTGCAAGGCGAAGGGCTGGTGGCGCCGATCGGCAACGCCCGCCTGCGCGCCACGCCCGCCGGCATGATCGTGCTCGACGCCGTGGTGGCCGATCTGGCACGGTAGGCTGGGATGCTGCTCCCAATCTCGAAGCCAAGATTACGCTTCTGGAGGCGGCTGTTTCGCGGTATCTGAGTTGAGACCCGACCGGTGAGGCTATCCGAATGAACCTGCCGCTCTCCTGGCAATTCTGGGCGCTGTTGTCGGCGACTTTCGCGGCGCTGACGGCGATCTTCGCCAAGGTCGGCATCGAGACCATCAATTCCGATTTCGCCACCCTCATCCGGACAGCCATCATCCTGGTCGTGCTTGCGGCGATCCTCGCCGCCAGCGGCCAATTCCAATCGTGGGCCTCGATCTCCGGGAAGACCTGGCTTTTCCTTAGCCTGTCGGGACTGGCGACCGGAGCCTCGTGGCTCTGCTATTTCCGCGCGCTGAAAATCGGCAATGCGGCGCAGGTGGCGCCCATCGACAAGCTAAGCGTCGTGCTTGTCGCGGTGTTTGGCGCGGTCTTTCTCGGCGAGCGGCTCACCGGTGCGAACTGGCTTGGCGTCGCCCTTATCGCGGCGGGCGCGGTGCTGGTCGCTTATCGAGGGTAGTGCTGCGCCGTGGCGGGCGTTCTTGGTTTCGAGACGGGTGATGAAAATATCGAAGCGATTGGGCATCGTCCGGTCAGTGCTCCGTCGTGCTGTCGGGTTCGTTATCGGGTAGCTTGATCTCTGGTGGCGGGCGGCGCGCGGGCCCCTGCTTGCCGTCCGTGGTGGCGGGCGGCTTCCCGTCTCCTTGCGCGGCAAAGCGCTTGCGGCCTGCATAGTAAGGCTCGAAAGCGTCCTGTATGGTCAGTCTGTCCATCCTGTCCTCCCGGGGGAATCAGGGGCTAAATCTGCGAAAGACGGTTTCGTTCCCTACTGTGGCGAAGGAATGGCGCTCGCCTTGCATTACAGCGGCTTTTGCAACCCGGCGCGGGCCGTGCCAAACAGGGCGGATAATTTCGGAACGTCCTTCGCGGCTCCATCTGGACGCGGGCGCGCCGCTGACGGAGAAGGCACCGGTGACTGGCGAGACGGGAAAGCGCAGCTATGTGATCGGGCAGACCGAGATCGCGGCCCGGCCGCTCGAACCGGCCCTCTATCTCGTGGCGACGCCGATCGGCAATCTCGCCGACATCACGTTGCGCGCGCTTGAGACGCTGGCCGCCGCCGACATGGTCGCCTGCGAGGACACGCGCGTGTCGCGCGTGCTGCTCGACCGCTACGGCATCCGCCGCCGCACCACGGCCTATCACGAGCACAATGCCGGCGAGGCCGGGCCAAAATTGATAGCGGCGCTCCAGTCGGGGCAGAGCGTGGCGCTGATCTCGGATGCCGGCACGCCGCTGGTTTCCGATCCCGGCTACCGGCTGGTCGGCGAGGCGCTCGACCAGGGCATTCGCGTCGTGCCCATCCCCGGTCCGTCCGCGCCGCTTGCCGCGCTCACCGCATCCGGCTTGCCTTCGGATGCCTTCCTGTTCTCCGGCTTCCTGCCGGTCAAGGCGGGGCAGCGGCTGGCGCGGCTGGACGCGCTTAAAGCGGTGCCGGCGACGCTGATCTTCTTCGAATCGCCGCGCCGGCTGGCCGAGTCTCTCGGCGCGATGGCCGAAGCGCTTGGCGGCGAGCGCAAGGCAGCGATCGGCAGGGAATTGACCAAGACCTTCGAGGAGATGCGCACCGGCACGCTGCGAGCGCTGGCCGACCACTATGCGGCGGCCGACACGCCGAAGGGCGAGATCGTGGTGTGCGTCGGCCCGGCCGAAGCCAGAGCGGACGAGCCGGCCGATATCGACCGGATGCTGTTGTCGCTCGCCGCCGAAATGCCGGCTTCGAAGGCGGCGGCGGAAGCGGCGAAGATGACCGGGGGCCAGAAGCAGGCGCTTTACCGACGGCTGCTGGAACTCAGGGATGCCTCTGGAGAGGACCGTGGCTAGGCTCCCGAGCGCCAGCCGTCAAAAGGCCTACCGGCGCGGCCATCGCGGCGAATGGCTGGCAGCGGCGGCGCTGGTGCTGAAGGGCTACCGGATCCTGGCGCGCCGCCATCGCACCCGTTTCGGCGAGATCGACCTGATCGCGCGGCGCGGCGACCTGGTGCTGTTCGTCGAGGTCAAGGCGCGCCGCACGCTGATGGAAGCGATGGAGGCGATCGCCCATGAATCGGAGCGCCGCATCGAAGGCGCCGCCGACATCTGGCTGTCGCGCCAGCCGGATTACGGCAGGCTGTCGATGCGGTTCGACATGATCGCCGTGCTGCCATGGCGCTGGCCGGTGCATGTCCCGAACGCGTTTTACGGGCGCAATTGAGGGCTGCGTCGCTCGGGTTCAGTGTTCGACGGGCCATTCGCCCGCGCCAAGTGCCGCGATCGCCGCGATTATGCGCCGGAACGCCTCGGCGGCAGCCGGCACGGTGGTGCGGGCGCGCAGGAAACTGTGCACGAGGCGCTTCTCCTCGTGCCAGCTCGCTTTGCCGCCGGCGGCCAGGATGCGGTCGCGATAGGCCTCGCCGTCCGACGACAGCGGGTCGCATTCGGCGGTAACGACAATGGTGGGCGGCAGGCCGGAGAAGTCGGCGGCGCGCAGCGGCGAGAAGGTCGGATCGTCCGGCGCCTGTCTCTTGGCCGAGCGGACGTGGCGGTAGAAAGCGACGTCGCCGGTCGACAGAAGCGGCGCCTCGGCATGCTCGATGTAGGAGCGGGCAGTCTCGTCGCCGCCGAGGCCGGGATAGATCAGCACCTGGCCGGTCGGCCTCTTCGCGCGAGCGCGCGTCGCGTGACTGACCGCCGCCGCCAGATTGCCGCCGGCGCTCTCGCCGGACAGCAGCAGTGGCCCGTTCGCTCTAGCCGCCGCCCATTCGAAGGCGGCCAGAGCGTCGTCGAAGGCGGCGGGGTGGAGATGTTCGGGCGCCAGCCGATAGTCGACCGAGAGCACGGCAAAGCCGGTGCCGGCGCAGATCTCGGCGCAGATGTCGTCATGGCTGTCGAGCCCGCCCAGGATGAAGCCGCCGCCATGGTAATAAAGCACCGTGGCCCGCGCGGCCGTGCCTGCCATCCCATAGTGCCGCACCGCGATGTTCCGGCCGGGGGCGGCGATGAGGTCGTCGCTCGCCGTCACCCCCGGCGGATAGGGCTGGCGAAGCGCCCGGCACATCCTGTCATAGATCGCACGCTGCTTGGCGATCGGCAGGTCGATCGTCTCGGGCGGATACCAGGCGTTGATGCCGTCTATATAGGCCCACAGCGCAGGGTCGAGCCGCGTCGTGTATTTGCTGCGACCGGTCATTTCAGTGCTGCCCACGGTTTCGGAAGGCATTGCCTCAAAGCTCGCTGTAAAGCCTGGCCGCGTTTTCAAAGCTGAAGCGCAGCGGCACCGAGCCCTCGACCTGCCAGACGGCGACGCTCTCGCCAGCCAGCAGCAGGCAGGCGCCGTCGGTGTCGGTGACGGCGCCGCCATAGAGCCGGTTGGCGAGGTTGAGGATTGCGGTCTGGTGCATGGCGGCACTGCCGCTGCCGCAGGCGTCCTTGACCAGCAGCACGCGAAAGCCGCGCGCCACGGCGTCCTTCACGGTGGCATCGATGCAGGCCTCGGTCCACACGCCAGATATGACCAGCCATTCGACGCCGGAAGCCTTGAGCCGATCGGCGGCCGGTCCCGCGCGGAAGGCGCTGGCCTCGGCCTTGATCAGCAGCGCCTCGCCATCAGCAGGCGCCACCTCACGGCAGATCTCGGTCAGCGGATCGCTCTTGTCGGAGAAGGCCGACTTGCCGTCGGTTCCAACAGGGTGAAAGGGCCGCTCCTGCTTGTCGAGATCGACAATGTAGGCCCAGTGATAGAGCGGCACATTGTTCTGCCGCGCCGCCGCCTGCAGCCGCTGGACGTTGGCGAGAATCTTGTCAAAACCCTCGACCAGGTAGCGCGGGTCCTGCCGGTGCTCTTCCTGCAGGTCGATGAAGACAGCGGCCACGGTGCCGCGCTTGACGGAGATAGGGCTTTTCATGCGGATGCGCCTGGCCCCCAAGATACTTCCAAACGCTGGAGGGACAGAGGGGGGCGCCAAGGAATGAGGCGCTCGTTCTTCAGCTGCGATGCGTCGCCGAGGCGGGCAGTGGATGTCAAACCTGTTTCTCCAGAAACTCATCCTCATAGGGGAAGCGCGACAGGAGCTCGGTGCCGGTCTCGGTGATCAGGATTTCATCCTCCAGCTTGACGCCCTCGCGGCCGCCCTTCTCGCCAATATAGCTTTCCACGCTCACCACCATGCCTGGCACGATATGGCCGTCGCGGCCATAGGTCTCGTAGTCCATGGCGTGCGCGATGAAGGGCGTCTCGCCATGCATGCCGACGCCGTGCATGACCGAGGTGTAGCGCTGGTCGACGAAGCGGTCGGGGATCTTCCACGCCTTTTCGGCGATCTCGCGGAAAGCCATGCCCGGCTTCACGATCGAGATATTGTGCTGAACCTGGTCGTGCGCCATGCGGTAGAGCGATTTCTGATAGGGGGTCGGCTTGCCGGGCCCGCAGCGGAAGGTGCGCGAGAAATCCGAATAATAGCCATAGCAGCCGATCGTGTCGGTATCGAGCGCCAGCAACTCGCCTGGCCGGATTTTTCGCCCGCTGGCCTCGTTGAACCAGGGATTGGTGCGCTGGCCGGACGTCAACAGCCGCGTCTCGATGAACTCGCCGCCCTGGCGGATGACCTCGCCATACATGATGGCGAACAGCTCGTTCTCGGAAACGCCGGGCTTGATCGCCTCGCGCACCGCATAGACGGCGGCTTCCGCGCCGGCCATCGACACCTGCAGGCATTTGACTTCCTCCGGCGTCTTGACCGCGCGCACCGCCAGGATCTCGCCCTGGCAATCCCGGACCTCGCAGCCGCGCTTCTCCAGCGCCAGCGCCTGCAAGTGGCTGCAGCGGTCGAGCCCGAGTTTCATCGAGCCGCCGCCATGCTGCTTCAGGAGTTCGGCGATCTCGTCGGCGAAGGGACCGGCGGTCTCGTCGTCGCGGCCCGATACCGACGACCAGACGAGCTTGGAAGGACGCGCCTCGTCGATCGTGTCGAGCACCATCGAGACATGGTAGCTCTGCGGATATTCGAACAGCACGATCGGCCCTTCGGTCGGAATGAAGAAATAACGGGTCGAGTTGCGCAGAAAATAGCCGAACATGTTGCGCGAGCCGGTGGCGTAGCGCTGGTTGTAGGGGTCGAACAGCACCACGCCGCCATAGCCGGCCTCGCGCATCCAACCGCGCAGCTTGGCCAGCCGGCCTTTACGAAGGGCGTCGGCATCGATGAAAGACGGCTCGGTGTCGGACAGCCACATGCCGCCGGCAGGATCGGCCGCCGCGGGGTGGCGCATGCGGTCCTGGAAGTCAACGTCTTCAGTGCTGTCAGGGTCGAATACGACGATGCTCATGGGGGCTGACCTTGGGTGGTTTGCAAGATCAGACCATGGCGCAGGCGGTAACGAGGGATTGTGCGGAAAACCGCGTGGGTTGTGCGGGATGCCGCTGGGGTAATGAGAGATGCAGGTGCCAGTCGCCCCCCGCTGTCCCGCCAACGTCTCTCAGTGCCAGCAGGACCTCTAATGCCGTCGCGCCAGCTTCGGCGGATGGCCGTGCTCCTCGCGAAAGGCACGCGCGAAGCTAGACATCGAGGCAAAGCCGCAGGCGAGCGCCACGTCGCGCACGGCGAGCGTCGAGTGCGCCAGGAGATCGGCGGCGCGTTTCAGCCTGAGCCGCCGATAGTAGCCATTGGGCGAGATGGCGAGTTCGGAGCGGAAGGAGCGTTCGAGCTTGTCGGACGACACGCCGAGCCGCGCAGTGAGCTCCGCCATGCCGAGCCGCTCCTCGACCGCGTCCTCCATGATGGCGATGGCCGACAGCACCAGCTCGTTCCGGACGCCGGTACGCAGGCGCAGCGGCATCAGCTTGCGGTCGACGCTGGAGCGCAGCTGGCTGTGCACGAACCATTCGGCGACGCCGGCCGCAAGCTCGGCGCCGTAGTCGCGGGTAATGATCTCCAGCATCATGTCGAGGCTGCCGACGCCGCCGGCCGAGGTGAAACGCTTGCGGTCGATGACATAGAGGTCGCGCCTCAGCTCGACATTGGGAAAGGCCTCGGTGAAGGCCGCCTGGCTGGTCCAGTGCAAGGTACAGGCATGGCCGTCGAGCAGGCCGGCGCGGGCGAGGAAGAAGGCGGCGTCCGCCACCGCGCCGATATGGGCGCCACTGCGCAAGCTGCGGCGGATCCAGCTTGCCGCATCCTCGGCGACGAGATGATCGGCATCGCCGCCTGAGCAGACGACGATGCGGTCGACCTTCGGCGCATCCCCGGCATAGAAGCGCGGCTGGATGACGACGCCGTTCGAGGCCTCGACCGCGCCTTGGGTAGCGCCGACGATGATCCAGCGATAGCATTCCCGCTTCGCCAGCACATTGGTCGCGCGCAGCGGCTCGATGACCGAGCTGAACGCCATCATCGGAAAGCCGGGGAAGACCAGCACCGCGAAAGTGAGGGGAGCGTCTGGAGATGTGTCGCGCGTGGCCATAGGCTCTACATCTCGGGCAGATGGGATTTGGGGTCAACGGGGTTGTGGCTGGCTTTCTGCGAAGTTGGCGCTGCCCCTCATCCGCCTGCCGGCACCTTCTCTCCGTATAGTGACGGGGAGAAGGGAGATACCGCAACCCCGGCTCCCTCTTGCCGCCGTTGATAATTGGCGCAAATCGAGACACAGCGCCCCTCTCCCCGTCACTATACGGGAGGATGCCGGCAGGCAGGTAAGGGGCAGCGCTGGCTTGGAGACTGGCTCGTCTCAGCGGGAGCGCCGCCGCTCAGCCCCCCAGCGCCTGCTCCAGGTCCGCGATCAGATCGTCGCCATCCTCGATGCCCGCCGACAGCCGCACCAGCGAATCCGATATGCCGATCTCTTCGCGCTTCTCCGCCGGGATCGATCCATGCGTCATCAGCGCCGGATGCTCGATCAGGCTCTCCACACCACCGAGGCTTTCGGCCAGCGTGAACAATTGCGTGCGTTCGAGGAAGCGTTTCGTGCCGGCGAGGTCGCGGTCGAGCACGGCTGATATCATGCCGCCGAACGCATGCATCTGCTGGACGGCAACGGCATGCTGCGGATGGCTGGCGAGGCCGGGATAGATGACCCGGCGCACATCCTTGCGGGCTTCCAGCCACTGCGCGATCTTGAGGCCGTTCGACGAGTGCCGCTCCATCCTCAGCGCCAATGTCTTGAGGCCGCGCAGGGCGAGAAAACTGTCGAACGGGCCCGAAATGGCGCCGATGGCGTTCTGCAGGAATTTCAGGCGATCGGCCAGATCCTTGTTGTCGCCGACAACAGCCACGCCGCCGACCATGTCGGAATGGCCGTTGAGGTACTTCGTCGTCGAATGCACCACGACGTCGATGCCGAGCTCCAGCGGCCGCTGCAAATAGGGGCTGCAGAATGTGTTGTCGGCGACCGAGAGGATGCCCTTGCGCCTTGCAAGGGCTGCGACGCCTTCGAGATCGACGATGCGCAGCAGCGGGTTGGTCGGCGTCTCGACCCAGAGCATTTTCGTCTCCGGGCGGATTGCCGCCTCTATAACCGCAAGGTCGGTGCAGTCGACGAAGCTCACCTTGAGATCGGCGGAGCGCTTGCGCACACGCTCCATCAGGCGGAAGGAGCCGCCATAGATGTCGTCGGTGGCGACGATGTGGGCGCCGGAATCGAGCAGTTCCAGCACGGTGGCGATCGCCGCCAGCCCGGAGGCGAAGGCGAAGGCAGCCGAGCCGCTTTCGAGATCGGCCACCGCGCGCTCGAAGGCAAAGCGCGTCGGATTCTGGCTCCGGGCATATTCAAAGCCCTTGTGCACGCCGGGCGACTGCTGGCCATAGGTCGAGGTGGCGTAAATCGGCACCATCACCGCTCCGGTCAGGGGATCGTGGCTCTGGCCGCCATGGATGGTGCGGGTGGAGAAGGCCAGGCGGTTCTTTCCGGATGCGGTCATCGTGCACGGCGCCTCAAATGGTTGATCAGGTCGATGCGGGTTATCAGGCCGACGAACTCGTCGCCGTCGAAGATGATGGCGACCTCGTTGCGGTCGAATACCGGCAGCAGCGCGTCCAGCGTCTGGCTGGCCTGCAAAGTATGCAGATTGGAGGTCATCGCCGTGCGTACCGGCGCGTTGAAGCGCTCCCAGCGGCCCTCATAGGGGCCGTCGACCTTGGCCAGAATGTCGCTTTCGTCGACGATGCCGACCAGCTTGCCGTCGTCGAGCACCGGCAGCTGCGAGACATCGGAGCGGCGCATGCGGCCATAGGCGTTGAGCAGGCTGTCGTCCGGACCGACATAGACGGTGTCGCCGGTGCGGTGCGTGCGCATCACCAGGTCGCGCAGGTCGCCATGCTGCTCGTGCTCGGCCAGCCCCTGCTCGGCCAGCCAGAAATCGTCGAAGACTTTCGACAGATATTTGTTGCCGCTGTCGCAGACGAAGGTGACGACGCGCTTGGGCGACGTCTGCTCGCGGCAATAGCGCAAGGCGGCCGACAGCAGCGTGCCCGAAGACGAGCCGGCCAGGATGCCTTCCCGGGACAGGAGATCGCGCACCGCCAGCATGCTCTGCTTGTCCGATATGGAATAGGCCTTCTTGACCAGCGACAGCTCGGCATTGGGCGGCACGAAGTCCTCGCCGATGCCTTCCACAGTCCAGCTGCCGGCCTCCACCATCTTGCCGGTCTTGATCAGCGGCGCCAGCACCGAGCCGACCGGATCGGCCAGCACCATTTCCGTCTTCGGCGATGCCTTGGCGAAGAACCGGCCAAGGCCGGTCAGCGTGCCGCCGGAGCCGACGCCGACCACCACCGCGTCGACATCGCCGTCGAGCTGCGAAAAGATTTCCGGACCGGTGGTGGTTTCGTGCGCCTCAGGGTTGGCCGGATTGGCGAACTGGTTGGCGTAGAAAGCGCCGGGCAGCTCGGCCGCGATTTTTTCGGCCATGTCCTGATAATATTCGGGGTGGCCCTTGCCGACATCGGAGCGCGTCATGCGCACTTCCGCGCCCAGTGCGCGCAGGTGCTGGATCTTCTCGCGCGACATCTTGTCGGGCACGACCAGGATGATGCGGTAGCCCTTGGGGATGCCGACCTGGGCCAGCCCCAGGCCCGTATTGCCGGCCGTCGCCTCGACAATCGTGCCGCCTTGCTTCAGCCTGCCCTCCTTCTCGGCCGCCGCGATCATCGACAGTGCGATACGGTCCTTGATCGAGCCGCCAGGATTCTGGCTTTCGAGCTTGATGAACAGCCGGCACTTGCCGGTGTCGAATTGGGTCAGCTCGACCACGGGGGTCTGGCCGATCAGGTCGAGCACCGATCCGTAAGGCGGCCGCAGGCGCGACGTTGCGTTTTCCGAAGCGGCGCTTTCCAAAGGGGCGCTATCCGAGGGCGCAATCTTGTGCCTGCTCATATCGATGCTCCATGATCAAGCGGCCGCCTCGTGCAGGGCGGCAGCGTATCCTCTTTTCCAGCCCTTTGCAGTGGGAAAGAAGATAGATCGTGCCAATCGACCGGCTAGATGGAGAATGAAATTCCGGGTTGCGACGCGCAACGGCTGCAGGACTGTGCGGCACGTCCCCCCTCTGGCCTGCCGTAGAGCGCCGACGTCAACACTTTACCCCAGCAGCTGCTTGCTCAGCCTCGCACACTGGACGCGAATATCCGGAATGGCGTCGATCTCGAAGAAGGTGCCTCTGGTCAGCGGGCCGACGGCGAGGATTTTCCTGGACACCGTGCCGTCGCCGGCGATGATCTCGCAATTGGCCGTCACGTCGAGGCCGATGCGCAGCGGATCCGGCCGCGCCAGCCCGCGGTCGACCAGCGAGCGCACCACGCTGTTCGACGAGGCCGAGATGTCCCTGACGATACCGGAGCAATCATAGATGCGGGCGACCTCGAACCTCTCCAGCCGCTTGGTGTGGCGCGACTGGACCTGGACCGTGAACTCGCCGCCCGCCGCGATGTCGACGACACGGCCGGCGACGAGGCGGATGCGGCCGGACTGCACGGCTTGCGTGACGCGGGCATGGACCTCGGGCGCCATGCGGTGGCGGTGGATGTCCCACCACGCCTTGGTGTGCTCGACGAAACGACGCTTGGCGGAGGCCGGCCAGTTCTGCCAGATCTTCTGGTTGAACGGGCGAAGGCCGTCGACGACGTCGCGCCAGTCGATGCCGGCCTTCTGGTTTTCCCGGATCAAATCGCGGAACCAGCCGACGAAATAGGAAAGCTGGGTGCCGAGCGGGATATCGGCGACGTCGAGCTTGATCGGATTGCCCTTGCGGTGCGGCGAGGGCAGCAGGCCGCGCCGCGACACCGCGACGATCTCGGCGCGGTGGCCGCGCTGTTCGAGGGCGAGGAACGCGTCGACCATGCTGAGGCCCGTTCCCAGCACCATGACGCTCCGGTCGGGATCGAGCGCGGTGTCGGCCTCAGACCCCATCCGAACCGCATGGCCTTGCCCCATGGCCGGCACCTCGTCATGGCCGGTGGCGAGCACCGCCAGATGGGCGACGACGCTGGTGCCGTTGGCGAGCGCCACTTCCACCCCCGAGGCCGTGGGCGAGATCGACAGGCTTTCCTCATGGATCAGCCGGAGGCGTCCGGTCTCCCTCTCGCGCGCCTCGAGATCGTCCAGCAATTCGCCGAGATAGCGGGCATAGATGCTGCGCGGCGCGTAGACCGGCGCCTGCTCGGGCGTTGCCAGGTCGCGTTCCAGCAGCCAGCGCCAGAAATTGCCGGGATCGTCGGCATAGGCGCTCATACCGGCGGCGCTGACGTTCAGCACATGCGCGGAGAGCAATGTGGAATAGGCGATGCCCTGGCCGAAATGCGGGCGCTTCTCGACCAGCGTGACGCGAAGGTCGGGATTGGGCTGTCTCAGCAGATGCGCGGCGAGCACGACCCCGCTGGCGCCGCCCCCGACGATGATGATCGAGTTGCCGCGGCCGCTCATGCCAGCCCCGTGCGACGCGCCGGCGTCAGGCCTTCACCGCAACCGGCAGATCGTCGCTCGCGACCGAGAGGTCGTCGAGGCCCCTTGCGACCCCAAGGTCGTCGAGGCCGATGTCGCGCATCTCGGCGAGGCTGCGCTGGTCGAGCACCTCGGCGATCGCTTGCCGGACTTCCAGCATCAGATGTCGAACCTGGCATGTCGCCTCGTTACAGTCTTCGCAGCGCTGGTATTGGGTACGGCTGGCGCAAGGGATCGGCGCCAGCGGGCCGTCGAGCACACGCACGACATGGCCGACCCTGATTTCCTCCGGTGGCCGCGCCAGGCGATAGCCGCCATCCTTGCCTTTGCGGCTCTGCACGAAACCGGCATTGCGCAGTTTGCCCAGGATGGCGTCGAGAAACTTCTTCGGGATGTTGTTGCCGGTCGCGATGTCGTTGACGAAGGCAAGCTGCCCGGCCGGCATCCGCGCCAGATGGACGAGCGCCTTGAGGCCGTACTTGCCTTTCTTGGTGAGCATGATCCGAACGTTTCTCTGTCATGCGATGGCTCGAGGCCATCCGTTGCGAAACGCCTGGCGTGCCTCCCGCCGCGCTCAAGCATCCATGACATAAATTCTACCGACATGATATACAAGCCAATCGCGATTGATCTTGCTTGATTTTCAAGCCATTGCGGCGATTTTGGACCTGACTTGTGATGCCGGGGACACAAACCGTGGCGCGACGGCCCGAGACCGGTGCCACCGGCGATCGCCGCGATACGGATGGGTATGACCTCTCATCGTCGCCTCCAAGTCTCTATGTCGATAAGTTTACTATACTTAAACGCGAACAGGCGGAACACGTTTTTAAATTCCAATCCATCTGAAGCATGGATTTGCCTTTCAAGCGGCTGCAACGTGAATTCTCGTTCGCGATCGGAGGCCGTAGCGGTGGCTGGAGCTTCCCGAACGTGATGATCTCGCCACTCTTGAAGCGCCATAGCCGCCAAATCCGCCTGGGGACCTCGGCACCGGCAGCTTTTTCCAACAAATCCAGCCCCGCTAGAAGAATTTAACTCTACAAGAACCATAGAATTAGCGGACTATCATGAAGCAATCCGGTTTTCCCCTGTTTCATGGAGCCCTTGATGTCCACCACCATTTCGCGACGCGTCCTTCTCCTGTCTACGGCCGCACTTGCCGGCGCCGCCTTCCTCGGCCCGGCTTTTGCCGACGACCTCAAGATCACCATCGGCTACCAGACGGTGGTCGAACCCTCCAAGGTGCCGCAGGCCGATGGTGCCTATGAAAAGGCTACCAACGCCGCCATCGACTGGCGCAAATTCGATTCCGGCGCCGATGTCATCGCCGCGGTCGCATCCGGCTCGGTAGACATCGGCTATGTCGGTTCGAGCCCGCTGGCGGCGGCGGCGAGCCGCGAATTGCCGGTCCAGACCATCTTCGTCGTCGGCCTGATCGGACCATCCGAGGCCTTGGTCGCACGCAACGGCGCCGGCATAGAGAAGGTCGCCGACCTCGCCGGCAAGAAGGTGGCCGTGCCCTTCGTCTCGACGACGCATTACAGCCTGCTTGCCGCGCTGAAACATGAGAATGTCGACCCGAAATCGGTCGAGATCCTCAATCTCAGGCCGCCGGAAATCGCCGCTGCCTTTTCGCGCGGCGATATCGATGCGGCCTATGTCTGGGATCCGGCGCTCGGCCAGGTCAAGACATCAGGCAAGGTGGTGCTGGATTCCTCCCAGGTCGCCGCCTGGGGCGCGCCGACCTTCGACGCCTGGATCGTGCGCACCGACTTTGCCGAAAAGAACCCGGAAGCGGTGCGCGACTTCGTCAAGGTGACGGGTGCGGCCTATGCCGAGTACCTGGCTAAGCCCGACGCCTGGTCGGCAGCGTCGCCGCAGGCGGCCGAGATCGCCAAGCTGACCGGCGCCAAGGTCGAGGAAGTGCCTGAACTGCTCAAGGGCTACGTCTTCCCGACACTCGAAGAACAGGCCTCCGACAAGTTCCTCGGCGGCGGCACGGTCAAGGCGATCGCGGCCGCGTCCGCCTTCCTCAAGGAGCAGGGCAAGGTAGACGCCGTGCTGCCGGACTATTCGAAATATGTGACATCGAAATACGTCACCGAGGCGCTGGCCTCGAACTGACCCGAGCGTTGGAGCGCCCCATGCCACGACGGGCAGGTGGCGCCCCGATGAGACGCGCGCGGCTTTCCTGACGCCGCGTGTCGTCTGTCCCGGAGCCGCTGACGAGGCGCGGCTTCGGGCAGGCGGACTTCAACGAACTCCTGCGAGGGCTCATGTCGCATCTCGTGCTCGACAGAATCTCGATCCACTATGACGGCCAGCCCGCACCCGCCGTCGAGCGGGTATCGATCGACGTCGCCAGCGATGACTTCGTCGTCCTTGTCGGCCGTTCCGGCTGCGGCAAGACCTCGCTGCTCAATGGAGCCGCCGGCTTTGTCGCGCCGGCACGCGGCACGGCCGCGATCGACGGCCGGCCGATCGCAGCACCCGGTTCGGACCGTGCGGTGGTGTTCCAGAACGACGCGCTGTTTCCTTGGCTGACGGCGCGCGAGAACGTCGCCTTCGCGCTCAGGCTGCGCGGTGTCGGGCCATCCGAGCGGGCGCGCCGCGCCGACGAATTGCTCGGCCTGGTCAAGCTCACCGATGCCGGCGACAAGCGCATCTGGGAGCTGTCCGGCGGCATGCGCCAGCGCGTCGGCCTTGCCCGGGCGCTGGCTGCCGAGCCGCAATTCCTGCTGCTCGACGAGCCGCTCGGCGCGCTCGATGCGCTGACGCGCGAGCGCATGCAGACGACGCTGCTCGACCTGTGGACGGCAAGCAAGGTCGGCGTGCTTATGGTCACGCACGGCATCGACGAGGCGCTGGTGCTCGCCACCCGCATCGTGGTGCTGGCGCCCGGGCCGGGCCGGGTGGTGCGGACCTTGGAGCCGGGCTTCTCCAGGCGCTACGCAGCGGGCGAGGCCATCCGCGCCATCAAGGCCGATCCTGGCTTCGCCGCGGCGCGCGGCGAACTGACCGACGCGATCTTCGAGGGAGAGGCGGCATGACCATTTCCTCCTACACCGAACGCTCCGGCCCCAGGACCGAAGAGGCCGACGGCCTGTCGGTGCCATGGTCGCGCCCGGTCCCGAAGCGCAAGGGCGTTTCGGCGCGCATGGTCAGCGCGGCCACCATTCTTCTGGTGCTGGCGCTGTGGACGCTGTCGGCCCGCCTGCAACTGGTGTCGCCGGTATTCCTGCCCTCGCCTGTCGCGGTGTGGAACAAATTCATCATCGTCGCCCGCGACGGCTTTGTCGACGCAACGCTCGTCCAGCATATCGCCGCCAGCCTGGGGCGGGTGTTCGCCGCGCTCATCGCGGCGCTCCTCGTCGGCGTGCCGGTTGGCCTCGCCATCGGCATCAGCACCGTCGGCCGCGGCATTTTCGATCCGCTGCTGGAATTCCTGCGGCCGATCCCGCCGCTCGCCTATCTGCCGCTGGTCATCATCTGGTTCGGCATCGGCGAGCCGTCCAAGGTCCTGGTGATAGCCATCGCCATGCTGGCGCCGGTGGCCTTGTCGACCGCGTCCGGCGTCCGCGGCGTCTCGCAGGAGCGCATCAACGCCGCGCGTTCGCTTGGCGCGACGAGGCGCCAGGTGGTCCGCCACGTGATCCTGCCCAGCGCGCTGCCGTCGATCCTGACCGGACTGCGCATCGCTCTCGGCGCCGGGTGGTCCACGCTGGTCGCCGCCGAACTGGTGGCGGCGACGCGCGGGCTTGGCTTCATGATCCAGTCGGCGGCGCAGTTCCTGGTCACCGACGTGGTGGTCATGGGCATTTTGGTGATCGCGGCCATCGCCTTCGTGCTCGAATTCGCCATCCGCAGGATCGAGCGCGCGCTCGTGCCGTGGGCGGGACGCGAATGATCGGGAAACGGAGATGACGATGACCCATTCCACCGCCATGCTGTTCGCCCATTTCGGCACCTGGCTGCTGGGCCTGACATCCGATGGCAAGGCGATAGAGGAGGACAAGGCGACAAGGGAGGACGGTCCGCGCTCGCCGGCGCCCGTCCGGCTCCCGGCCGGGCGTGACCGCCTGCCGCCGCGAGACGAAAGCTTCTACTGGGCCTGGCAGTACTGGTCGCAGTGAGAGCGGCTCAACCGCGCGAACGGTTCGCCCACACCAGCCCGGCGAGACCGACCAGCATGACGATGATGCCGATGGTGAGCCATTGCGACTGGCCGGTCATGAAGCTGCCGCCGATCGCGCCGATGCCTTGCAGCGACCACAGCGCGCCGACGGCCAGCACAATCAACGCCAGCAGATTTTTGATCAGTCTCATTGCCGGATTCTCCCTTCCGAAGTTGATCGGTCGCGTCTTCGCCGTCGCGATGAAAGAGGCAAAGGAATCGGTTCGGCAGCAGCATCTTCTACTTGGATGTTGCCGCTCGATCTTGTCAAACAAGACATGGATATCCGCTGGAACATCATCGTGAGTTGATCGCTGACCGCCGGGAAATCACTGACAGACTGTTACCGGGCGACTCCAAACGTGTGCCGGCGCCATGGAACCGCCAGATGATCGCCGCATTTCGTGCCTTATTGTCTCCGTAACGGCTGGGGCCTGTCAAAAACGGAGCCTTCCCCCAAATATGAATAACAACAACCGGACCGCGCTTGCCGCGGTGACGATCGCTGCTGGCCTGATGGTCGGCGCCTCCGCCACTCCAGCCGCCTCCGCCGCCGGTCAATGCGGCCGCGCTTCCTGGTACGCCCTGCACTCCAGGACCGCGTCGGGCGAACGGATGAACCCTTCGGCCTTGACCGCCGCACACCGCACGCTGCCTTTCGGCACCAAGCTGCGGGTCACCAACCAGAACAATGGCCGCAGCGTCGTGGTGCGCATCAACGATCGCGGACCGTTCATCCGGGGACGCGTGCTCGACCTGTCGAAGGGTGCCGCCGGCCAGCTCGGCTTCATCGGTTCGGGCCACACCGCGGTCTGCATGGCGCGCGTCTGACCACCACTGCCCGGCCAGAGGGCCGGGCCGCCTGGCGGGCCTTCGCACCTGCACAATGAGCCGGCTTGTACCGTCCAAGGCTGATTTCCAACGCTTTGGACCAAGAATGCGTATAGATCACGCCACGTGACGTATTGCATCGCAGCAATTAGTTGTTAACTTCCCCGCGAGACAGTTAGGGCCAGGCACTGCTCGCCGCCCCTTCGGTCGCAGGCCGCAGCGGGGTAAACGGATGTTCTACCAGCTCTATGAAATGAACCACGCCGCCCTGCAGCCGGCCCGTCTCTATGCCGATGCGGTGCGGCTGTTCTATTCCAACCCGCTCAATCCGTTCTCGCACACGTCCTGGGGCCGCTCGATCGCGGCGGGCGCCGAGTTGTTCGAGCGCACCACGCGCCGCTACGGCAAGCCGCAATTCGGCCTCGACAAGACGGTGGTCGACTGGAAGAGCGTGGCAGTGACCGAGAAGGTCGTCTGGTCACGACCGTTCTGCAACCTGGTGCGTTTCGAGCGCGCCGTGCCCGCCGGGCGGCGGCGCGATCCGAAGCTTCTGATCGTGGCGCCGATGTCGGGCCACTATGCGACGCTGCTGCGCGGCACGGTCGAAGCCATGCTGCCCCATGCCGACGTGCACATCACCGACTGGATCGACGCCCGCATGGTGCCGACGGCCGACGGCCAATTCGATCTCGACGACTATATCGACTATGTCGTCGACATGCTGCATGTGCTGGGCCCCGACACGCATGTGATGGCTGTTTGCCAGCCTTCCGTGCCGGTGCTGGCGGCCGTGGCGCTGATGGAAACGCGCGGCGACCCCTTCGTTCCTGCGACGATGACCCTGATGGGCGGGCCGATCGACACGCGCCGCAACCCGACCGCGGTCAACCTTCTGGCCGAGGAGAAGGGCATAGACTGGTTCCGCGACAATGTCGTGATGCGCGCGCCCTGGCCGGTGCCGGGCTTCGGCCGCGAGGTCTATCCAGGCTTCCTGCAGCTTTCGGGCTTCATGAGCATGAACCTCGACCGCCACATCATCGCCCACAAGGACTTCTTCATGCACCTTGTGAAGCATGACGGCGACAGCGCCGAGAAGCACCGCGACTTCTACGACGAATATCTGGCGGTGATGGACCTGACGGCTGAGTTCTACCTGCAGACGGTCGACACGGTGTTTGTCCGGCATGCCTTGCCCAAGGGCGAGATGACGCATCGCGGCACGCCGATCGATCCCTCGGCCATCCGCAATGTCGCGCTGTTCACGGTGGAGGGCGAGAACGACGACATTTCCGGCCTTGGCCAGACGCGGGCGGCGCACGATCTGTGCGTCAACATTCCCGCCGACAGGAAGGCGCATTACATGCAGCCCGCGGTCGGGCACTACGGCGTCTTCAACGGGTCGCGCTTCCGCGCCGAGATCGTGCCGCGCATCGTCGACTTCATCACCAGCTATGGCCGCCAGAACCGGGTCGCCGTGAAACCGAAGCTGGTCCGCACCGCCAAAAGATAGGCAGCCTGCATTGCCGGCCCGATAGCGCCGGACAGGCCGGGCAGGCCTGTCGCACGGGTGCCGCTGCCATGCGTCTCGCGGGTAACCATGTCGCAAATCACCCAATCGTGGTAATTGACACGGACTGTAGATCGCCCTTAACCTTTCATTAATAACAAGGGCGAGCGGGGACAATGAATTCCTCACCAATGGCGCGAGCGCTTCGTGCGTGCGCAGTAGCCGGACTGGCGACAATGATGGGAGGCTGGGTGGCACCGGCCCTGGCGGCCGGAGCGATGACGACCGGCGGCGTCGCGTCGCAACCGATCGGCCATTATGATTTCTGCAGGCTCAATGCCCGCGAATGCGCAATCCGTCCCGGCAATCTGGCGCCGGCCGCGATGACGGACAGGTTGTGGCGTAAGCTGGCCAAGGTCACCGCCAGGGTGAATGCCGCCGTCAAGCCGATGAGCGACATGGACATCTACGGCAAGGACGAGGTCTGGGCCTATCCCGCAAAGGGCGTCGGCGACTGCGAGGACTACGTGCTGGAAAAGTGGCGCCTGCTGTCCCGGATGGGCATATCGCTTGCCGATCTTCTCATCACCGTGGTGCGCAAACCCGACGGCGAAGGGCACTCGGTGCTGACGGTGCGCACCGACAGAGGCGACTATGTGCTCGACAATCTGACCGACAAGGTCAAGGCCTGGGACGACACCGGCTACCATTTCCTCAAGCGCCAGGCGATCGACAACACCGGCCGCTGGGTCTCGATCCGCGGCGGCCAGCAGGTGCTGGTGGGGTCCGTGGAGTAGGGACTGCGGCGGGCGGCGCGCCCAACCGCCGGATGTCGGCCCCACCCCTCATTGCCCTGCCGGGCATTTCTCCCCGTATAGTGACGGGAGAAAGACGCTGTCATCGACGATTTCCCCAATTGCCGACGTCGCAAGAAATACGCCAAGGGCGCGGCTGTCTCCCTTCTCCCCGTCCTATACGGGGAGAAGGTGCCGGCAGGCGGATGAGGGGCGGCGCCGACGTTGCAGTCACGCGCCTCGCGCACTCCCCAAAAAAATTCCCACCCTCCATGAACCATTTCGGCCCGGCCGGCGACACACAGCCGTGAACCGAACCAACCATGGAGACTTCAAATGACTGCTTTCCTGCGTAACACCCTTCTCGCCGCCGTCGCGGTGTCGGGCATGGCCGGATCCGCTCTGGCCGATCAGACCATTCGAAGCTGCGCCAACACCAATCTCGACGACCTGTGGAGCGGCCGCTGTTGCGGCGCCGCCGGCGCATCGGACTGCCTTGGCGGCGGCAATGGTGGCCGTGGCCATGGTGATCACGGCTGCGGTGGCAATGGCGGCAGCACGGCCGGCAAGAACTGATCTCATCACGGCGGCCCGCCGGCTGCTGCTGGCGGGCACCGTTTCGCGATCGGGAGCTCAGCCGCCGCGAGAGCCGGGCAAACCCGGCCTACCGCCGCCGCCCCAGCGCCGCGCGGATAGAGGCGGTTATGCGGCGCAGTTCCTCCTCGTCGAGCTTTTCGATGTTCTCGGCCAGGAGGTTGGCAAGCTCGGTCGCGGCCGGGCTCAGGCCCGACGTGTCGAGCCTGACGCGCGGATGCGAGCCTTCGGCCAGTCGCGCCAGTTCCTCGGCGTCGTCCCAGATGATGTTGAAATAGCCGATGATCTTCTGGATAAGCGTCCAGGTCGGCGCGCCGCGCCTTCCATGCTCGAGCGCCGACAGATAGGCGGCGCTGACGCCGATGGCGGCGGCCATGTCCTTCTGGGTGACGCCGCGCTCGGCCCTCAGCGCCCGCAGCCTCTCGCCGAACGGGGTCACGACCCCATCCTCACGACCGGACCCGCCGCAGCCTGACATAGAGCGCGCCCGAGCCGCCATGGTTGCGCGCGGCATGGTCGTGACTGGAGACCAGCGGCCGGAACGCCGGCGTTGAGAGCCAGGCCGGCACCGCGCGGCGCAGCACGCCGTCGCCGCCCGACGAAGAGCCCTTGCCGGTGATGACCAGGACATAGCGGATGCCGCCGGCATGCGCGCGGTGCAGGAAGGAAAACAGCAGCGAATAGGCTTCGTCCTGCGTCATGCCGTGCAGGTCGACGCGGCCTTCGATGGGCAGCCGGCCTTTCGATAGTTTGTCCAGCGTCGGCTCGTCGAGCACATGGGAGACATGCTGGGCCTTCGGCTTCGCCGCGCCTGCCGGACCGGCAACGGGCCGGGCTTGTTGCGTCGGCGCCGGCTTCGCCTCGATGCCGAAATCCGGGACAGGCACGGCGGCCTTGCCCTTCAGCGGCTTGGCCGTGCGCGCCACCAGGTTCCACAGCACCCGGTCGTCCTCGCTCAACCTGTCGCTGCGGCGGGTCATGGCTTCGACCCCGAGACGAGCGGGCGCGGCACCAGTGCGTAGAAATCGGCCGGATTGCGCACCACGCCGGCGATCTCGCCGGCGGCGTCGCCCGAGCCGGCGAAGAGATCTCCGCGCGCCGGCCCGGTGATGGCGGAGCCGGTGTCCTGCGCGATCATCAGGCGCCGGAACGGTTTTGCCTCGAAGGCCGTCAGCGATGGCGCGTCGATGTAGAAGGGCGTGCCGAATGTGTGCAGCAGCCGGTCGACGGCGATCGAGCGGCCCGGCGTCAACGGCACCTTGGCGGCGGCGATCGGCCCGAGCGTTGCGTCCTCGACCGCGGCCTCGCGGAAGAAGATATAGGAACGGTTCTGCCACAGGATCTCGTCGACGCGGCCGGGATGCGCCCTGAACCAGGCGCGGATCGACTGCATCGTCACGTTTTCCAGCGGGATCTCGCCGAGCTCGCTCAACACCTTGCCGGGCCCGGTGAAGCGCTGGCCGGACTTGGCCGCATAGGTGACGCGGCACAGCCTGCCGTCGGTCATGAGAAGCCGCGCCGCGCCCTGCACATGGATGAAGAATGCATCGACCCTGTCGGCCAGCCAGGCGATCTCCAGGCCCTTGCCGGCGAGCGCGCCGCGCTCGATCGCGCCGCGGTCGAAATATTCGGCCGGCCCGTCCGGCGTCCGGCGCGCGAAAGCGAGATAGGGGTCCATTCCGTCGGGCCGGTTGGCGTCGTCGACATCGACGAGATCGGCGGGACGCGACAGAAGCGGCACGGCAAAACTCTCCGTGCGCACCGGCGAGGCCTCGACCTCCGGTTCGTAGAAGCCGGTGACGAGGCCGGCGCCGGTCTCCGGGCGCACCAGCATGGGGACGAAATGACGCTCGAAGAAGGCGCGGGCCTCCGACCGGCTGGCAGGAGGGGCCCCGCGCGCCTCGGCATAGGCACCGGCAAAGGCGTCGAAGTCGACGCCGAGCGCGCCGCTGCGATAGGGCTTGGCCAGGACATGGAAGGCGGAGCGGCGAAAGGCCTCGAAGGCCGCCAGATGGTCGTCGTTATCCCAGCCGGGCAGAGCGCCGAAGGATCTTTCGCTGAATGCCTGATGGAAGGACACGACAGGCCCGCCGCGGTCAGGGATTCAATCTTCTTCTTCGGTGGCGACGAGCTTCCAGTTCGGGTCGCGCGAGCGCGTGTCGCGGGCGAAGGTCCAGACGTCCTTGACCTCGGCGACGGTTTCGGGGTCGCCGTCGATGACCGCACCGGCCTTGTCGCGCGTCGCCGAAATCAGCTCGCTGATGATGCGCAGCGTGACATGCGCCTCGCCGCCCTTCATCTCGGCCGAGACGATGTCGGCCTTGTCGATGCCGACGAAGGAAGACTGGATCTTTTCCGACCGCGCCTCGCGCTCGCCGATCGCGGCGACGAAACCGTCATAGACATCGCGCGACAGAAGGTTCTTCAGCGTTTTGCGATCGCCGTCGGCATAGGCCATGACGATCATCTCGTAAGCCATCTTGGCGCCGTCGACGAAACCCTTCGGGTCGAAGGACGGATCGTTGTCCTTGATCGTGCGCAGGCCCTTGTTGAGGTCGGTGCCGGGCTTGGCAAAGGCGTCGATGGCCGCATAGACCTCGCCGGCCGGCTCGCCGGGCTGGCGCTTGCGCGGCAGCGACACGACATTCTCGGACTTCTGCGCATCCTTGTCGCCGGTGCGGGCGGCGGTATAGGGATCGAAAGGCGGCCGTTCGCTGCCGGTACGACGGCCCAGCACATTGCGCAGCTGGAAAAAGATCACAACTGCCGCAATCAGAAAGAAAATCGTGCCGAAGTCGAAGAAACCCATATCTTCCGCCAATCAATCCTGCCCTCGGCCGGACCGCCCGGCCAACAGGGCAGCGGTCGCATAGCGTTCAACATGCAAACCATATAGAACGCAAGGCGCAATCATTCAAATCAAAGGCAGCCATACCTATCTAACAGCCTCGGCGCCAGCGGCCGGCGGCCGCTGGCAGGCAAAACAGACCAACGCCAGAACGATCGGAAGGATCGGCAAGACTTGCGCATTTCGTTATTTCCCGTTTTTCTTCTGGCGCTTCCGCTGCTGGAGATCGCCGGCTTCGTCATAGTCGGGCGCCAGATCGGCGCGCTGGCGACGGTCGGCCTGGTGCTCGCCTCGAGCATCGCCGGGGCGCTGCTGCTCAGGCATCAGGGTTTTGGCGTCATGAGCCGCATCAGCACCGAGATGGGCGCCGGCCGCGATCCGAGCCGCCAGCTCGCGCACGGCGCCATGATCGTGCTCGCCGCGATCCTGCTGATCATCCCGGGCTTCATATCGGACATTTTCGGCATTCTCCTGTTCCTGCCGCCGGTGCGCGATCTTGCCTGGCGCAGGCTCAAGGGCCGCATCGTGGTGGCGACGAATTTCTCGGCCGGCGGCTTCCGCGGCCGGCCGCGCGACAGGGTCATCGACCTCGACGACGGCGATTATTCGCGCGAAGACGATTTCAAGCGCGGGCCGGACCACAATTCGCCCTGGCGCCGCCTGAAGGACGACTGAGGCTATATTGATGTTCAGGTGATGCCGGCCTGACCTGAATCTCGACGCAGTCTGGATCCCCTCCGGTCGCAAGGCGGCAAACCTTGTCTTGTCATGCCGGCCATGGTAGCGAACGCCCGATTTCAATTCGGTCAGCAATGCTGCCCAGGCAAAAGGACACAAGGCTCATGGCCAGCAAAGATGACGCGCCGGTCGGCGCCAACGGAAACGGCAACACGGCGCAGCCCTCGCTCAACGTCCTTGCCCAGTATGTGAAGGACCTTTCCTTCGAGAGCCCCGGCGCGCCGAACTCGCTGCGCGGCCGCGATAAGGCGCCCGGCATCGCCATCAACGTCAACGTCAACGCCAATCCGCTCTCCGACAAGCAGTTCGACGTCAACCTGACGCTGAACGCCAAGGCGTCCTTCGACCAGGAAGTGCTGTTCAATGTCGAGCTGGTCTATGGCGGCGTTTTCGCCATCAGTGGCTTCCCGCAGGAACACATGCTGCCGATCCTGTTCATCGAATGCCCGCGGCTGCTGTTCCCGTTCGCCCGGCAGATCATCGCCGAGGCAACGCGCAATGGCGGCTTCCCGCCGCTGATGCTCGACCCGATCGATTTCGCGCAGATGTTCCAGCAGAAGCTGGCCGAGGACCAGGCGGCGTCGAAGGTCCAGGTGAGCTGATTCCGGCTCGTACGGATATTGCAGAAAGACCCGGCCTCGCGCCGGGTTTTTCGTTTTCGAGGCTGGTGCGGCCGGTTTGGCCGCAGAGCCCCCGACCTCGTCATCCTAGGGTCTCCGCGACGTCGCTTCGCTCCTGCTCCGCCGTACGATGACGAAGGCGAGGAGAACGACGCGTCCTAGGCGCCCATCACCTTCAGCCACAGCGCCTTCTCGCCCAGCGTGGCGACCATGCCGGCATGCGCCGCGCGCTCGGCTTCGCTCAGGCGCGGGGGGAGGGCGATCGGCCGTGCGCCGACCGAGATATCGATGTCTGCCACTTCGCCCGCGCCGTTCATCTGCACTGAAACGGTGTCCAGGATCAGAGCCGTCTGCTTGCCGCCGATCAGCTCGATATAGACTTCGGCCAACAGCTCCGAATCCAGCAAGGCGCCGTGCTTGGTGCGCCGCGCATTGTCGATGCCGTAGCGCCGGCAGAGCGCGTCGAGCGAATTGGGACCCATCGGATGCCTGCGCCGCGCCAGCGCCAGCGTGTCGACGACGCGTCCGATGTCGACGGCCGGATGGCCGAGCCGGCCGAACTCGACATTGAGGAAGCCGATGTCGAAGGTGGCGTTGTGGGCGACCAGCTTGGCGCCGTCGGTGAAGGCGATCCACTCCTCGACGATCTCGGCAAAGGACGGCTTGCCTTGCAGGTCCGCCATGCTGATGCCGTGCACGGCCTGCGCCTCGGCATGGATCGAGCGGCCCTGCGGGTTGATGTAGTGGTGGAAGGTCTTGCCGGTTGGAAAGCGGTTGACCAGCTCGACGCCGCCAAGCTCGATGATGCGGTCGTCGCGCATGTCGAGGCCGGTGGTTTCCGTATCGAAAATGATCTCACGCATCGAATCAGTCGCTCCTGGCAAGCAGAATCGTGAGAGCGGAACAAAATGGCAATGGGCAATGACTTTTTTCCTTCTCCCCCTGTGGGAGAAGGAAAAGAGGCGCCGATCTAACCTCTCAAATCCGCGATGATAGCTTTGACCTCAGCCCGCGCGGCATCCAGGCCCTGGCTGGTATCGATGACGAAGTCGGCCTGGCGGCGCTTTTGCGCATCCGGCACCTGGCTGGCCAGGATGGAGGCGAGTTTCTCTTCGCTCATGCCGGGCCGCGCCAGCACGCGCTGGCGCTGGACTTCGGCCGGCGCGGTGACGACGACGACCTTGTCGACGCGGTCGCGGCCGCCGGTTTCGAACAGGAGCGGAATGTCGAGGACGGCAAGCGGCGCGCCGGCGGCGCGGTTGCGCGCCAGGAACGCGTCGGCGTCGGCGCGCACCAGCGGATGGATGATCGCTTCCAGCCTTTTCAGCGCGGCCGCATCGCCAAGCACCCGAGCGCCGAGCTTTGCCCGGTCGACGCCTCCGGCGCCGGTGGTTCCTGGAAACGCGGCCTCGACCAGGGGGGCTGCCTTGCCGGCATAGAGGCGATGCACCGTCTCGTCGGAATCGTGGACCGGGATGCCGGCCTCGGCAAACATTTTCGCGGTGGTCGACTTGCCCATGCCGATCGAACCGGTGAGGCCGAGCACGATCATGGTTTTGGCGCCAGATCGGCTTCGACGAGCGCGCGCAATTCGGGTGTGACCTGGGGCCGCACGCCGAACCAGCGCTCGAAACCCGGCACCGCCTGGTTGAGCAGCATGCCGAGGCCGTCCACCGTCTTCAGCTTGCGCGCGCTTGCCGCCGCAAGCAGCGGCGTCTCGAGCGGCACATAGACGATGTCGGTGACGATCGCGTGGTCCGGCAAAAGGGCCGGGTCGGCGGCCAGACCCTCATTGCCTTGCATGCCGAGCGCCGTGGTGTTGATGAGCAGGCCGGCATCGGCAAGCAGTTCACCGGTCGCCGCCATGCCATGCGCGGAGACACCGGCGCCGAACCGGTCGCGCAATTCCACCGCCCGGGCAAGCGTGCGGTTGACGATGCGGATATCGCGGATGCCGCGCTGCTTCAGCGCGTGGATGACGGCGCGCGAGGCGCCGCCGGCGCCGAGCACCACCGCCGGGCCAATGGACGCCCAACCCGGCGCATGATCGTCGAGATTGGCGGCGAAGCCATGGCTGTCGGTGTTGCCGCCCCACAATTGGCCGCCCTCCAGCCACAGCGTGTTGACGGCGCCGATCTGCTGGGCTGCCTCATCACGGCGCTCGATCAGGGCGAACGCCGCCTCCTTGTGCGGGATGGTGACGTTGCCGCCGAGATAGCCGCTCGCTTGCAATGTCTTCAGGAATTCGGCGAAATCCTGCGGCGCCACGTCGATCGCCTGGTAGCTGCCGTCGATGCCGTATCTGGCCAGCCAGTGGCCGTGGATCTTCGGCGAGCGCGAATGCTTGATCGGGTGACCGGTGACGAAGGCCTTTTTGGTCGCCTCAGCCATCGATCGCTCCCAGCGTGCGCAGTTCGGCCAGCAGCGGCAGCAGCGGCAGGCCGACGATTGTGAAGTGATCGCCCTCGATCTTCTCGAAGAGCTGGATGCCTTCGCCTTCGACCTGGTAGGCGCCGACGCTCGACAGCGCTCTTGAGCCGACGCGCGCCAGATGGCGGCCGATGAAGGCCGGATTGAGCTTGCGCATGGTGAGGCTGGCGATGCCGACATGGCGCCACAGCACCTCGCCGTCGCGGACCAGGACCGCGGCGCTGTTGAGCTGATGGGTCCTTCCCGACAGCGCCAGCAGATGGCGGCGCGCACCTTCCATGTCGGCCGGCTTGTGGAACACCTCGTCGCCGAGCGACAGCGTCTGGTCGCAGCCGAGCACCAACGCGCCGGGCCTGCGCTCGGTTACTTCGGTGGCCTTGGCTTCGGCCAGCACCAGCGCGACATCCTCGGGCGAGGCGCCGCTGCCTTGCAGGGGCGCCTCGAGCGCGCGCTCGTCGACATCAGGCGCAACCGCCTCGACGTCGATGCCGGCACCGAGGAGCATCGTCTTGCGGAACGGACTGCCGGAGGCGAGGATGATTTTTTCGGTCATGCTGGTTCACCCAGGGTTGGCGTTCCATCGCGCACCCCTCACTTCTCTCATCTGCACCTACCGCGTCTTCCCCCGCAGGGCAACGATTGCCGCCGCCGTCTCCTCGATCGAGCGGCGGCTGACGTCGATCATCGGCCAGCCATGGCGGGTACAGATCTGGCGGGCATAGGCGAGCTCCTCATTGATGGCGGCGCGGTCGATATAGTCGCCTGGCACATAGGCGCTGCTGTTGCCGAGGATGCGGTTCTGGCGGACATGCGAGATGCGTTCGGCGGTGGCGACAAGGCCGACGATCAGCGGCGTCCTGGCGTTGACCAGGCTTTCGGGCACCGGCACGCCGAGCACGATCGGAATGTTGGCGGTCTTGATGCCCCTGTTGGCGAGATAGATGCTGGTCGGCGTCTTGGACGTGCGCGAAATGCCGACCAGCACGATGTCGGCATCGTCCATATTGGCCGGCAACTGGCCGTCATCATGTTCCATGGTGAAGTTGAGTGCGTCGATGCGGCGGAAATATTCGGCATCGAGGACGTGCTGGGCGCCGACGCGGCGGCCGGCCGGCGTGCCCAGATAGGACTGGAAGACGGTGAGCACCGGCTCCAGCACGGAGACGCAGGGCAGGCCCATGGCGGCGCAGCGCTCGTCGATGCCGCGCGCCAGCTTCTGGTCGACGACGGTGTAGAGAATGATGCCCGGCTCCTCCTCGATGTCCTCGAACACCTTGGCCACCTGTTTTTCGGTTCGGATGAGCGGGTAGATGTGCTCGATGGCGCGCGCATCCTTGTATTGCGCCGAAGCCGCGCGGCCGGCCGCGAGCAGCGTTTCGCCGGTGGCGTCGGAGATCAGGTGCAGGTGGAAGAAGCTCTGGGGTTTGTTCACAGGGTTTTACCTAGGGCTGTGGGCGGATGTGGATAAAGCAGGGTTCGGAAAACCCGCCGGCCGGATCGACTGTATCAGATGCCGGTTTGTCCACAATTCGATGCGCTGTAGGCTTCGTCGGGCGGCTGGGGACAAGTCCGTGGACGAAGATTTTTGCCTTTTGTCTGTCCACAGGACGAGCCTGCAGGATCGCTGCTCTAGCGTGTTGAGTCCAATGGAAGATTCCGGATCGTCCCCAGAACCCTGCAAGCGGCGATTGGAAATGCGCGACAATATGCTTGCTGGTGTTTTGACGGCCAAAGCGGGACAGGTGACAACCACCACAACCAACAGACTCTTAGAATCAGAAGATTCTTTAAAATAAGATATTTGATTAAAGGGAAGCCGGGAGAGGCGAGCGCTCTATGCCTGCAAGACGGATCATGCTGGACGTGCTGAAGGGTGAGACAGTGTTTCCGCCGCCGCTCTGGATGATGCGCCAGGCCGGGCGCTATCTGCCGGAATACCGCGAGACGCGCCGACGCGCAGGTTCATTCCTCGACCTCTGCTATGATCCCGACCTTGCCTTCGAGGTGACCATGCAGCCGATCGAGCGCTTCGGCTTCGACGCCTCGATCCTGTTCTCCGACATCCTTGTCGTTCCGCATGCGCTTGGCCGCGACGTGCGCTTCGAAGAGGGGCGAGGGCCGCTGCTGACGCCGATCACGGCGGCTGAAATCGCGGCCCTGGACAGCACGGTGTTTCACGTGAATCTCGAACCGGTCTACGAGACGGTTCGCCGGTTGCGGACGAAACTGCCCGATGAAATCACGCTGATCGGCTTCTGCGGCGCGCCATGGACGGTGGCGACCTACATGATCGCCGGGCACGGCACGCCGGACCAGGCGCCGGCGCGGCTGTTCGCCTATCGCGAGCCGGCGGCGTTTCGTCAGCTGCTCAAGGTGCTGGCCGATCATTCGGCCGCCTATCTCATCAGGCAGATCGAGGCCGGCGCCGATGTGGTACAGATATTCGATTCCTGGTCCGGCGTGCTCGACGATGCTTGTTTCGAGCTGTTCTGCGTCGAGCCGGTGGCCGAGATCGTCAGGCAGGTTCGAGCGGTCCATCCCGATGTGCCGATCATCGGTTTTCCCAAGGGCGCCGGCGCGCGCTACCGGAGCTATCGCGAGAAGACCGGCGTCACGGGGCTGGGGATCGACTGGACGGTGCCGCTGGAGACAGCGAAGGCGTTGCAGCGGGAAGGGGCCGTCCAGGGCAATCTCGATCCGCTGCGGCTGGTCGCCGGCGGCAAGGTGCTGGCCGACGGCGTCAGCGCGATCCTGGAGAGCCTGGGAAGCGGACCGTTGATCTTCAATCTTGGCCACGGCATTACCCCGGAAACGCCGATTGCGCATGTCGAGGCCATGGTGAAACTGGTGAGGAGCGCGACACGCTGATGGCCGGGATGAGCAACACCAACAGCACGGGCCAGGCGATGATGCGCATGGTGATCGGCATCGCGGCCCTGGTCGTGCTCACCGCGCTGCTGTTTCTGGCGGCCCCAGACGGCTTCTATCTCTGGGCCAAGGCGATCCACGTTCTTGCCGTCATCTCGTGGATGGCGGGCATGCTCTATCTGCCGCGGCTGCTGGTCTATCACGCCGATGCCGAGAAGGGTTCGGTGCAGTCGGAGACTTTCAAGGTGATGGAGCGCCGGCTGCTGCGCGGCATCATCAACCCGGCGATGATCGTCACCTGGGTGTTCGGCCTATGGCTGGCCTGGAAAGGTTTCGGTTTCCAGGGCGGCTGGCTGCACGGCAAGATCGCGCTGGTGCTGGTTCTGTCGGGCATCCACGGCTATCTGGCCGGCGCTGTGCGAAAATTCGCTGAGGATCGTAACGAAAAACCCGCGAGGCACTGGCGGATCGTCAACGAGGTCCCCACATTGCTGATGATCGCTATCGTGATCCTGGTCGTCGTCAAGCCGTTCTGAACCTTCGGATCTCTCTCACGACCTGCTAAAAGGCGGCTTGCTCTTTCAGCCGGCCGACGATAAAAGACGGGTCTTCCTTCCCGTCATGCGCCGCCCTTCATTGCTTTTGGCCGCGCCCGGCATTTATCGCATCCCGCCGATTTCCTCCCAAAAGCCTACCCAGAGTCTATCCTAATGCAAGAAATGAAACTCACCGAGTTCAAGAACAAGAAACCGCCAGAGCTGATCGCCTATGCCGAATCGCTCGAGGTGGAGAACGCCAGCGTCATGCGCAAGCAGGAGCTGATGTTCGCAATCCTCAAGAAGCTGGCCGCCCAGGACATCGAGATCATCGGCGACGGCGTGGTCGAAGTCTTGCAGGACGGTTTCGGTTTCCTGCGCTCGGCCAACGCCAATTATCTGCCCGGTCCCGACGACATCTATATTTCGCCCTCGCAGATCCGGCGCTTTTCGCTCAAGACCGGCGATACGGTCGAAGGGCCGATCCGCAGCCCGAAAGAGGGCGAGCGCTATTTCGCGCTGCTCAAGGTCAACACGATCAATTTCGACGATCCCGAAAAGATCCGCCACAAGATCCACTTCGACAATCTGACGCCGCTTTATCCGACCAAGCGGCTGAAGATGGAGATCGACAACCCGACCTCCAAGGATATCTCGCCGCGCGTGATCGATCTGGTGGCGCCGATCGGCAAGGGCCAACGCGCGTTGATCAACGCGCAGCCGCGTACCGGCAAGACGGTTCTCATGCAGAACATCGCCCACTCGATCACCGCCAACCATCCGGAATGCTACCTGATCGTGCTTCTGATCGACGAGCGGCCGGAGGAAGTGACAGACATGCAGCGCTCGGTGAAGGGCGAGGTGATCTCCTCGACCTTCGACGAGCCGGCGGTGCGCCACGTGCAGGTCGCCGAAATGGTCATCGAGAAGGCCAAGCGGCTGGTCGAGCATGGCCGCGACGTCGTCATCCTGCTCGATTCGATCACCCGCCTCGGCCGCGCCTACAACACCGTGGTGCCGTCCTCCGGCAAGGTGCTGACCGGCGGCGTCGACGCCAATGCGCTGCAGCGTCCGAAGCGCTTCTTCGGTGCTGCCCGCAACATCGAGGAAGGCGGTTCGCTGACCATCATCGCCACCGCGCTGATCGATACCGGCAGCCGCATGGACGAAGTCATCTTCGAAGAGTTCAAGGGCACCGGCAACTGCGAAATCCAGCTCGACCGCAAAGTGGCCGACAAGCGCATCTACCCGGCCATGGACATTCTGAAGTCGGGTACCCGCAAGGAAGACCTGCTGGTGCCGCGCGCTGACCTGCAGAAGATCTTCGTGCTGCGCCGCATCCTGGCGCCGATGGGAACAACCGACGCGATCGAGTTCCTCATCGACAAGCTGAAGCAGACCAAGACCAACGCGGACTTCTTCGATTCGATGAATACGTAGTTCGCAGAGCGAACTCCACTTCTTCGTGATCCTCGGGCTTGACCCGAGGATCCATGCCATGGCCTCGGCCAAAGAGCGCGGCGGACTGGATCTTCCACCTGTTGCAGCGCTCGAAAGTCACGGCATGGATCCTAGGGTCTCCGCGACGGAGCTTCGCCCTAGGATGACGAACTCTGTGGTCTTCGTCGCAATAGCCCTTCCAATTCATCCGGATCGCTCACCGCCGGCAAACACACCTGCCCCGTGCACAGCCACGCGCCCGGCCTGTCGGCGGGAGGCAGGATCCCGCCCGGCAACAGCGTTCGATTCGCCTGTGTACCGATCGCCACCACAATATCCACCCGACGCGGATCGGGATTGCGATTCGCTACTGGAACGAGCGTCGGATTCGCCAGATCGTCCACAAGCACCAGCTTTAGCGGCTCTATGGCGAGCGCCGAGGCGTTGACGATGCCGGCCTGTCCATAGGCCTGGTGCGCCGCGCGGCCGGCGGCATGTTCGGCGACTTTCGTCGCTTTCTCCTGCAGGTCGAGATCGCCGGTCAGCGCGGCGAGCCGGACCAGCGCCTCGATGACCTGGCCGGTGGCCGACGCAATAGCCTCGTCGACATCGCCCCTGATGCGGATCGGCACGTCGGTGCTATCGGATGCCGTGAGATAATAGCCGGTGCCGTCGGCATCGGCGTGCCAGCGGTCGAGCTGCTCGACGAATTGCCGGGCCCGATCGGCGTAGCTCCAGTCGCCGGTGGCTTCGAACAGGGCGATCGCCGCATTGGTCATCGACGCATAGTCGCTCGACAGGGCCGGGAACAGTTTCTTGGCGCCGAGCATGGAATGCGGCAGCCGTCCGCCCTCGGCGGAAGAGGCGATCTGGTCGAATGCGGTCTTGGCCGCGTCGATCCAGTCTTGCCGCGCCAGCGAGCGGCCGGCCTCGGCAAGTGCTGCGATCATCTGGCCGTTCCAGTCGGCGAGGACCTTGCCGTCGCGGCCTGGCCTGACGCGCCGTTCACGGACTGCCAGCAGCCTTGCCTTGAGAGCGGCCAGAAGCGGCTGCTCGGCAATGCCTTGCCCCTGCTGGGCCTGCGTCTGGTGGACAACGGGCTTGCCTTCCCAACCGGGTGGGCTGGAGAGCATGAAGTTGTTGAAAAACAACGGTGAATCGTCGCCGAGCGCGGTCTCGATCTCTTCCCGGCTCCAGGTGTAGAAAAGGCCCTCCTCGCCCTCGCTGTCGGCATCGAGACTGGCGGCGAAGGCGCCGCCATCGAGGCGCATCTCGCGCAGCAGCCAGTCGACGGTCTCCTCGATTCGGACCCGGAACAAACACTTCCCGCTCGCGGCATGGGCCCAGTTGCAAAAACGGATGAGCTGCGCGTTGTCGTAGAGCATCTTTTCGAAATGCGGCACCAGCCATTGCGCGTCGGTGGAATAGCGGCTGAGACCGCCGCCGACGTGATCGTAGATGCCGCCGGCCAGCATCCGTTCGAGGCTCAGGAGGACATCGTCACGGTGACCGGCATTGCCGTCGCGCAACCAGGACAGCCACAGTGTCTGCATGAATGGCGCATTGGGGAATTTCGGCGCGCCGCGCAGGCCGCCGAGATCCTTGTCGATCATGCCGTCTATGCCTCTGGCGAGCGCGGCAAGCGTGTCGCGGTCGAGCGCGGTGCGGGCATGCGCGCCGGCGAGCCGGGTCTCGACATGTGTGGTCAGCCCGTCGGCGCTCTGGTTCAGGCTGCCTCTTTTCTCGCGCCAGGCCTTGTCGATCGCCTCCATGACCTGGATGAAGCCCGGGCGGCCATAGCGCGGCTCGCGCGGGAAATAGGTGCCGCCCCAGAAAGGCTTGCCGTCCGGGGTCAGGAACATGGTCAGCGGCCAGCCGCCCTGCTCGCCCATCGAGGACAGCGCCGCCATGTAGATCTGGTCGATGTCGGGTCGCTCCTCGCGGTCGACCTTGATATTGACGAACAGACGGTTCATGACGGCGGCGACGTCGTCATTCTCGAAGCTTTCATGGGCCATGACGTGGCACCAGTGGCAGGCGGCATAGCCGATCGACAGCAGGATCGGCCGATCCAGCGCCCTCGCCTCGTCAAGCGACGCCGGCGACCAGGCCCGCCAATGCACCGGATTGCCGCTGTGCTGCTGCAAATAGGGGCTGGCTTCGTCGGCAAGCAGATTTTGCGCAGGCAGTGTCACGATGAGCGGTCCGGCGAAACAGGGGTTGGATAGTGAAGCTAGGGCGGTCCAACAAGGCGGGCAAATGATTTCGGCCGACACCATCGTCGCGCTTTCCAGCGGCCGCCTGCCCGCCGGCGTCGCCGTCATCCGCATTTCGGGGCCAAAGACTCGATTCGTTGTCGAAACGATCGCCGGCGGTATGGTTAAGGACCGCGTGGCCAGCCTGCGCAAGCTGCGGGCGCCCGATGGCGGCGTGCTCGACAGTGGCCTGGTGATCTTTTTCCCCGGCCCCGGCAGCTTCACCGGCGAGGACGTGGCGGAATTCCAGGTGCATGGCGGCCGCGCCGTGGTGGCGAGGCTGTTCGAGACGATCGCCGGTTTCGAAGGCGTCAGGCACGCCGAAGCGGGCGAGTTTACGCGCCGGGCCTTCCTCAATGGCAAGGTCGATCTGGTAAGGACGGAAGCGCTGGCCGATCTGGTCAACGCCGAGACCGAGGCGCAGCGGCGCTTCGCGGTGCAGAATGCCGAGGGCGCGCAAGCCGAGCTTTATCTGAGCTGGCGGCGGCGGCTGATCCATGCGCGCGCCATGATCGAGGCCGAGATCGACTTTGCCGACGAAGACGACATTCCCGGTTCCGTTTCGGATACGGTCTGGTCTGATGTTTCGGCGATGATCGGGGAGATCGAGCGCCACATTGCCGGGTTTCGTGCCGGCGAAATCATCCGCGACGGGTTCGAGGTTGTTATCCTCGGCGCCCCGAATGCCGGCAAGTCGAGCCTGTTCAACGCCTTGGCGCGGCGCGATGCAGCTATTGTAACGGATGAGCCAGGCACGACGCGGGACCTGCTCGAGATCGTGCTTGACCTCGAAGGCCTGCGGGTCAGGCTGACCGACACCGCAGGCCTGCGCGATGCGGCCGGCAAGGTGGAAGCGATCGGCATCGAGAAGGCGCGAGCCAAGGCGCATGGCGCCGACCTCTTGCTCATCCTCGTGGATATGGCCGACCCGCATCCCGTTGCTCTTCAACGCGAGGGGATCGCGACCCTGCGCGTGGGCACCAAGCTCGATCTGGTGCACGGGCAAGCCGCTGCCGGGGGTTATGATCGCGTCATCTCGACGAAGGACGGGACCGGCGTGGCGGAGCTGTTGACCGAGATCGCCAGGCTCGCGGCCGCGCAGGTCGCCGAAGCGGGCGACATCCTGCCCTCACGGCTTCGCCACGTTGAATTGCTAGGCGAAGCCAACCGCTTCCTGCTGCGCGCGGCCGAGAGCCCGGACGCCGGGCAGGAACTGCGCGCCGAGGATCTGCGGCTGGCCGCCGACCGGCTCGGCCGGATCGTCGGCGCTGTCGATGTCGAGGACATGCTGGATGTGATTTTCTCGCAATTCTGCATCGGGAAATGATTCACGTGGAACATTGTCGGGGCGCGGACGCCGTCAAGCCTCCCTTCTCCCCGTCACTATACGGGGAGAAGGTGCCGGCAGGCGGATGAGGGGCAGCGCTGACCTCGGCTTCTATCACGACGGGCCCGGCCGATGACTCACGTGAAACAGAAGGGCTCTCCGACCGACGTTGTTTCACGTGAAACGGCTGCGCCGGGGTCAATCGCCAGCGTCGGCGCTACCCCGCACTTGCCTGCCGGCATTCTCTTATCCGGCATTCTCTTATAAGGACGGGGAGAGGGCGCGCTGTTATTTCCAGTTTCGGCAATTATCAGCCTTGTAAATGAAGGTGCCGGCTTTGCGGTCAGCGCTGTCTCCCTGTGCCAGGGAGAAGTGCCGACACGGCGCCGGGGGGCGGCGCCGGCGGTCGATACACGTGACTCACGTGAAACACTACAATGAGGCTCGCCGTCCTGTTTCACGTGAAACTCCCGCGAAGTTTCTTGACACCGTCCCGCTGCGGGGACATCTCTCCACCAAACTTCGAATCCAGGGCGTTTTGAAATGACCGATCACTATGATGTGGTTGTGGTGGGTGGCGGCCATGCGGGCAGCGAGGCGGCCAGCGCGGCTGCGCGTGCGGGCGCCAGGACAGCGCTGGTGACGCTGCGTTTCGACACGATCGGCGTGATGTCCTGCAATCCGGCCATTGGCGGGCTCGGCAAGGGCCATCTGGTGCGCGAGATCGATGCCATGGACGGGCTGATGGGCCGGGTGGCGGACGCGGCCGGCATCCAGTTTCGCCTGCTCAACCGGCGCAAGGGGCCGGCCGTGCGCGGCCCGCGCACCCAGGCCGACCGGAAACTTTACCGGCTCGCCATGCAGGAAGCGATCCGGCAGCAGGGCGGTCTCGATGTGATCGAGGGCGAGGTGCTCGACTTCGACATCGACGATTCGGGATGCCTGCGCGCCGTTCTCCTGGCCGATGGCCGGCGCCTTGCCAGCGGCGCGGTGGTCCTGACCACCGGAACCTTCCTACGCGGGCTGATCCATATCGGCGCGAAGAAGATTGTCGCCGGCCGCATGAACGAACAAGCGAGCCTAGGGCTGTCGGCGACGATGAGCCGCGCAGGCTTCAAGCTCGGCCGGCTGAAGACCGGCACGCCGCCGCGCCTCGACGGGCGCACCATCGACTGGGCGTCGCTGGAAAGCCAGGCGGCGGATGACGAACCGGTGCCGTTCTCACTGCTGACCGACCGCATCGAGACGCCGCAGATCGAATGCGGCATCACGCGCACGACCGCGGCCACGCATGAACTGATCCGCGCCAATCTCGGGCGCTCGGCCATGTATTCGGGTTCGATCGAAGGCGTCGGGCCGCGCTACTGTCCGTCGATCGAAGACAAGATCGTCAAGTTCGGCGACCGCGAAGGCCACCAGATTTTTCTCGAGCCGGAAGGCCTGGACGACGACACGGTCTATCCCAACGGCATCTCGACCTCGCTGCCGGAGGAGGTTCAGCTCGAAATCTTGAAGACCATCCCGGGGCTGGACCGAGCGGTGATGCTGCAGCCCGGTTATGCCATCGAATATGACCATGTCGACCCGCGCGAGCTCCATCCGACGCTGGAGACAAAGCGCGTCGGCGGCCTGTTCCTCGCCGGGCAGATCAACGGCACGACCGGCTATGAGGAGGCCGCCGCGCAAGGCCTGCTCGCGGGCCTCAATGCCGCAAGGCGGGCGTCGGGCAGCGAGCAGGTCGTGCTCAGCCGCACCGAAGCCTATATCGGCGTCATGGTCGACGATCTGACCAGCCGCGGCATCAGCGAGCCTTACCGCATGTTCACCTCGCGCGCCGAATTCCGGCTTTCGCTGCGCGCCGACAATGCCGACGAGCGGCTGACGCCGCTGGCTGCAAGGCTGGGTATAGCGTCAGCCCGGCGGATGCAGCGGTTCGGCGAGGTGGAGCAGCGCCTCGCCGAAGCGCGCCGGCTGGCGCTCGGCGTAAAGCTGACACCCAACGAGGCGGCGCGCCACGGGCTGGAGGTCAATCGCGACGGCGTGCGCAGATCCGCCTATGAACTGCTCGCCTATCCCGGCGTCGACGTGGCCTGGCTGGCCCGAATCGATGGGAATTTCGGGACGATCGACGCCAGGACGGCGGAGCGCCTCGAAACGGAAGCGAAATATTCAGTCTATCTCGATCGCCAGAAGAGCGACGTCGCCCAGATCCGGCACGAGGAAAGCCGGCTCATCCCCGAGGCGCTCGACTTCGCCGAGGTGCCGGGACTGTCGAACGAGCTGAAGCAGAAGATGCATGCGCGGCGGCCGCGTTCGATTGCCGACGCGCAGCGCATGGAGGGTATGACGCCGGCGGCGCTGGCCATCATCGTCGCTCATATCAGGCATTCCGAGAGCGCCGGCGCGCAAAGGGACGTCGCGTGAGCGCTGCTTCCTGGGAGAGCCTGCGCAACGCTGCCGGTCCGGTTTCACGTGAAACATTCGATCGCCTGGTGGCGTTCGAAGAGATGTTCCAGAAATGGAACCGCAGCATCAATCTCGTCGCGCAGTCGACAGCAGGCGATGTCTGGCATCGCCACATACTGGACAGCGCGCAGCTCTGGCGAATCGAGGACAAAGCGCGGCGATGGGTCGATATCGGCTCGGGCGGCGGATTTCCGGGACTGGTGCTGGCGTTCCTGCTTGCCGAGCGTGACGGCGCCAGCATCGACCTGGTCGAAAGCAATCGCAAGAAAGCGGGATTCCTGCAAGCCGTCGTCGGCCAGTTCGGCCTGCCGGCGCGTGTCGTGGCGCGCCGCATCGACGAGAGCCATGCGCTTGTCGCGGCACCGGAAATCGTCACGGCGCGGGCGCTGGCGCCGCTTTCGACCTTGCTTGAGCTGGCGGGGCCGTGGCTGACATCAGGCGCGCGCGGGCTGTTCCACAAAGGCCGGGATTACCGCGCCGAAGTGCAAGAAAGCGTTAACCGCTGGAGCTTCGATCTGGTAGAACATCCAAGCATGACCGACCCTGGCGGCGTCATCCTTGAACTGTCCAATGTGCGACCTGTCTGAACAAAGACCTGTCCGAATCCGTGTTGGCGACCCAAAATGAATTCCTGGCATAGACCCATGATGAAGAACGGCCCTCGAATCATCACCGTAGCCAACCAGAAGGGCGGTGTCGGCAAGACCACCACTGCCATCAACCTGGCCACCGCGCTGGCGGCGATCGGCGAGAAGGTGCTGATCGTCGACCTCGACCCGCAAGGCAATGCCAGCACCGGGCTCGGCATCGACCGCAAGGACCGCACGGTGTCGTCCTATGACGTGCTGACCGGCGAGCTGGAGCTTGAGGAGGCGGCGATCCCGACGGCGGTGCCCGGCCTGTCGATCGTGCCGTCGACCCTCGATTTGCTCGGCATCGAGATGGAGATCGCCTCGGCGCCGGACCGGGTGCTGCGGCTGCGCAACGCCCTGCGCGCCGCATCGGCGCGTTCGGCCGGGTTTGGCTATGTGCTGATCGACTGTCCGCCGTCGCTCAATCTCTTGACCTTGAATTCGATGGCGGCGGCCGATTCCGTTCTGGTGCCGCTGCAATGCGAGTTCTTCGCGCTGGAAGGTCTCAGCCAGCTGCTCGAAACCGTCGAGCAGGTGCGCCGCTCGATCAACCCGGATCTCACCATCCAGGGCATCGTGCTGACCATGTATGACGGCCGCAACAACCTCGCCAACCAGGTGGTGCAGGACGTGCGCGAGCATATGGGGGACAAGGTCTACGAGACCATCATTCCGCGCAATGTGCGGGTGTCGGAAGCGCCGTCCTACGGCAAGCCGGCGATCCTCTACGACCTCAAATGCTCCGGCAGCCAGGCTTATCTGCAGCTTGCGTCGGAAGTGATCCGCCGCGAGCGTAAATTGCGCGCCGCTTAACAAGCGGCCACGCATGGAGCAAAGCCGATTCGACACCGAAACAATCTGGAACCGAAATGAGCGAAGACCTTTCGAGAAAGAGACTGGGCCGCGGGCTGGCGGCGCTGATCGGCGAGATCGACCGTCCGAGCGCGCCGGAGAAGCCCGGGATGAGTGCCGACGGCAAGGTGCCGATCGAGTTCCTTACGCCCAATCCGAAAAACCCGCGCCGGCATTTCGGCGACGCCGAGTTGACCGACCTGGCGCAATCGATCCGCGAGCATGGGGTGGTGCAGCCGGTGGTGGCGCGGCCTTCGCCGTCGCAGGCCGGGCGCTACGAGATCATCGCCGGCGAGCGGCGCTGGCGTGCCGCGCAACGCGCCGGATTGACCGAGATCCCGGTCATCGTGCGCGAGGTCAACGACCGCACGGCGCTGGAACTGGCAATCATCGAGAACGTCCAGCGCGCCGATCTCAACCCGGTCGAGGAAGCGCTCGGCTATCAGCAGCTCATCGACGATCACGGCTACACCCAGGCCGATCTCGGCCAGGTCATCGGCAAAAGCCGCAGCCATGTCGCCAACACGCTGCGGCTGCTGAAGCTGCCCGACGTGATCCGCGACATGCTGGTCGACGGGGCCTTGTCGGCGGGCCATGCCCGCACGCTGGTGACGGCGGAGGACCCGGCAGGGCTTGCCAAGCGCATCGTCGAGGAAGGGCTCTCGGTGCGCCAGGCCGAAGCGCTGGCGCAGATGCCGGCCGGTCCGACCCCGGCGAAGCCGAAGCAGGCGAAAAGCGCGCCGGAAAAAGACGCCGACACGCTGGCGCTGGAAAAGCTGATGACCGGCACGCTCGGCATGATCGTGACCATCGACCACACGAACAAAGGCGGCGAGATTCGCGTGGCGTACCGGACGCTGGAGCAGCTTGACGAGCTGTGTCGGAGATTGAAACAAGAGCGGTAGTTAGCCGGCGAACTTCAACAAAGCGGAAGCTACAACGCAGGGAAAACGAGGGCTGGCTGTCCGCCAGCCCTTTCGTTTGAAGCGCTGGCGATTGGCGAAAAAGCAGCGCCATCGGCATCCGTCGCCAGCCGCGCTCGCGGCTTGACAGTGCCCGGCAACGGCGTAACCTCTATTAGACAAGGCTTAAATTAATTGCCCTAGCGTGCCGGTCAGTCGCGGCGAGGGCTATCTGCCATTCCTGCAACAGGCGTGAAATGGCACCGCCTCGCCAAAGCAATATGCCGACGCGCGCCTGACGCAAATGGGAGGTGCAAATGGCAGTCCGTTGGCAATTGTCCGGAAGTTACTTCGAAAACTGTAGCTGCGATGTCGTGTGTCCTTGCCTGCTGTCCACCAACGCGCAGCTGACATCAAGGCCGACGAACGGCGTTTGCGACGTCGGCCTGGTCTTTCATATCGATACGGGCAGTTACGGCGACGTCCGGTTGGATGGGCTCAGCGTCGCCATGGTTGCCCACACGCCGGGTCCGATGGCAGACGGCAATTGGACGGCCGCCGCCTATATCGACGAACGGGCCGATGACAGGCAGACAGAGGCGCTAGGCGCCATCTTCACTGGCGTCGCGGGCGGCCCGATGGCGGTGCTGGCACCCTTGATCGGCACGAATCTCGGCGCCAAGAAGGTACCAATAAGCTACCGGATAGACGGCAAGAAGCGGTCGGCGGAGATTGCCGGCGTCATGCGGATGGCGGTCGAGCCGCTGCCGACGATGCGCGAGGACGGGCAGATGTGGGCGGCCACCGGCCATCCCGTCAATCCCGACTGGCTCGCCTTGGCCATGGGGGCGGAAGGCAGTACATTCAGCGACCATGGCATGAGCTGGGACAATTCCCGCCGAAACGGACACTACGCCCCGATCAACTGGTCTGGCCAGCAGTAGCCGTTGGCCGCATGGTACGGGACGTACTTCGTCCATGGTGCAGACGTTGCAGCGATACATCATTCTCGCGCTGCTGATCGCTATCGCGGCGGCGGCATGGACCTTGCTCATCCGGCAGCAGGCGGGCATGGGCGCGGACATGCGCATGGAAATGTACTCGCTCACCATGGGCATGAAGGCGCCGCTGTTTCTTGCCGTCTGGATGATCATGATGATTGCCATGATGTTTCCGACGGCCGCCCCCATGATCCTGACATTTCACCGGGTCCAGGCCGGCAAACGGGGCCGAGGCGAGACCTTTGTCTCGAGCTGGGTGTTCGTGGCCGGGTACATGCTGGTCTGGGGCGTGATGGGCGTTATCGCCTTTGCCGGCGCGGCGGGTGCGGAGGTGCTCGCCGGGCATGTGGGATTGTCAACGGCGACGGCCGCGCGTTTCGGCGGCGCGCTGCTGATGCTTGGGGGCGCCTATCAACTTTCCCCGCTGAAGGATCTGTGTCTGGCCAAATGCCGCACGCCGATCGGCTTCATCCTGACCTCATGGCGCGATGGTTACTGGGGCGCGGTTCGCATGGGCCTGGAGCATGGACTTTTCTGCCTCGGCTGCTGCTGGCTTTTGTTTCTCGCCCTCTTTCCTCTCGGGATCATGAACGTTGCCGCAATGGCCGTGGTCACCTTGCTGATATTCGCGGAAAAGACCCTGCCGTCTGGAAATGGGATCGCGAAGCTGTCGGGGATCGCTCTGCTGCTCTATGGCGCGGCGGTGCTGGTCTTTCCACAGGCGCTGCCGACTTTTGAGCCGGTAGGCGCCATGACAATGAATTGATCAAAGGAGGGAATTGACCAACGGAGGCAGGCGCCCGGTGCCGAAAGGGCCTAACGCTGTGCCAGCCTCGCGCTTTCCACCGCGATCCCGAGCAGCGCCTGCCTTGCCAGCGCCACCGACAGGTCCGGCCTTCGCCGCGTCTGCAGCACGGCGGTCTGCAGCCGGGTCAGCGCGCGGCCGAGCGCCTCGACGCTCCAGCGTTCCAGCGCCTTCTCCACCAGCTTGCGGCGCGAGAAGAAAACCGGCGGGCGCGCCGCCGCCACCACCGACGCGGCATTGCGGCCGCCGGCCTCCATCTGGCCGCGCATGGACTGCATCGCCTGAAACTGCCGCATCGCCGAGGACAGCACCAGGAAGGGTTGGCCGCCTGCCTGGCAATGGCGGGTGAAGGCGGTGTCGAACTCGCCGACCTTGCCTTCGAGAAGCGCGTCGACGGCATCGTCGAAGGACGCGCCGGAAACGTCGCCGGACATCGCCCTGACGTCGTCGAGGCCGATTTCCTTCTGGCCATGGACATAAAGCAGCAGCTTGTCGATCTCGCCGCGCGAGGCCAGCCGGTCGCCGCCGAGATTGCGGCGCAGCGCCTGTCTTGCCTCAAGCGTCATCGTCGCGCCGGTCTTGCGCAGCTCATCGTCGATAACGGCATCGATGTCCTTGGCCTCGTCGGCATAGCAGGGCAGCGCCATGGCGTTGTCGGCCGCCTCGACGACGGCGCGCAGCCCGACGCCCTTCTTGAGATCGCCGGCCTCGATGAGGATGATCGCGTCCCGTACGGGCTCCGCCGTCAGCGCCTTGACGTCGTCGGCCAGCGCCTTCTGGCCGCCGGCATTGCGCACCCACAGCAGGCGGCGGTCGGAAAACATCGGCACGGTGCGCGCCTCGTCGAGCAGCCGGCCCTCGTCGCGCTCGACTTCGGAGCCGTCGAGCCTGACCACCGAGAAGGGGTCGTCGAGCGGCAGGCCGGTCGCGGCGGCAAAAGCCTTGGCGCGCTCCGAGACGAGGCCCCGATCGGGGCCATAAAGCAGGACGATCGCCATGCGCGGGTCCGGCTTCGCGAGCCAGGAATCCACCTCGTATGCTTTCTTCTGTGCCATCGAGGGTGGTTAGCATGATGTTGGGGCGGAGTGAACGCTTTCCAGTTCACCTCGGAAGAACTGCTTCGAGGGAAGATCGACCCCCACTCCGTCGAGCTGCGCTCGACACCTCTCCCCCGATCGACGGGGGAGAGGAAAGGCGCGACGGTTGGCGGACCCGCGATTCTCCTCTCCTTCCTGAGGCGTGAAAGCGAGGCGCGGCAGCCAAGCTTGCCAAGCAATCACCTTATCTGGCGACAAACCTCACGCGACCTTGCACCTAATTGCGCGGCGCCGCCCAACATCGACAAGAAATTTCGCCGACATATCTTCATCTTGGTGCGCGGCAGGCTGTATCGGCCGGCTTGGCCGGCCCGATGCCCGGAGGCTTGCCCGGTGAATTCGCACTGGCGGCGCGGATGTGCAAATATCGGTGCCGGGCGACATTGGAGGACGAAGCTCATGGCCGATGCTGGGATGTTGCGCTTCCATGTTCCGGAGCCCGAGGTGCGGCCGGGCGGCACGCCTGATTTCGCCAACGTGACCATTGCCGCCGCCGGCTCGGTGCCGCGTCCCGAAATCGATGTCGATCCGCGCACCATCCGCGACATGGCCTTCTCGATCATCCGCGTGCTGAACCGCAATGGCGAAGCCGTCGGGCCGTGGGCGGGGCTGCTCTCCGACGAGGAACTGCTCGAAGGCCTGCGCCACATGATGACGCTGAGGACCTTCGATGCGCGCATGCAGATGGCGCAGCGGCAGGGCAAGACCTCCTTCTACATGCAGCATCTGGGCGAAGAGGCGGTGAGCTGCGCCTTCCGCAAGGCGCTCGCCCCCGGCGACATGAATTTCCCGACCTATCGGCAGGCCGGGCTGCTCATCGCCGACGGCTACCCGATGGTCACGATGATGAACCAGATCTATTCCAACGAGGCCGACCCGCTGAAGGGCCGGCAATTGCCCATCATGTATTCGTCGAAGGAGCACGGCTTCTTCTCGATCTCGGGCAATCTGGCGACGCAGTATATCCAGGCGGTCGGCTGGGCTATGGCCTCGGCGATCTCGAACGACTCAAGGATCGCCGCGGCCTGGATCGGCGACGGCTCGACGGCGGAATCCGACTTCCATTCGGCGCTGGTGTTCGCCTCGACCTACAAGGCGCCCGTGGTGCTCAACGTCGTCAACAACCAGTGGGCGATCTCTACCTTTCAAGGCATAGCGCGCGGCGGTTCAGGCACTTTCGCGGCTCGAGGCCTCGGCTTCGGCATCCCGGCGCTGCGCGTCGACGGCAACGACTATCTGGCCGTCCACGCCGTGGCGAAATGGGCAGCCGAGCGGGCGCGCAAGAATCTCGGGCCGACGCTGGTTGAATATGTCACCTACCGCGCCGGCGCGCATTCGAGCTCGGACGATCCCTCGGCCTACCGGCCGAAGACCGAATCCGATGCCTGGCCGCTCGGCGACCCGGTGGTTCGGCTGAAGAACCATCTCATCCGGCTCGGCGTCTGGTCGGAGGAGCGGCACAAGCAGGCCGAAGCGGAAATCCTCGACACGGTGATCGCGGCGCAGAAGGAAGCCGAAAGCCACGGCACGCTGCACGCCGGCGGCAAGCCGTCGACGCGCGACATGTTCGAGGGCCTCTATGCCGAGATGCCGCCGCATCTCAGGCGCCAGCGCCAGCAGGCGGGGGTCTGAGCCATGCCGAGGCGGACCATGATCGAGGCCATTCGCGACGCCATGGACGTGTCGATGGAGCGCGACGAGAAAGTGGTGGTGTTCGGCGAGGATGTCGGCTTTTTCGGCGGCGTGTTCCGCTGCACGCAAGGCCTGCAGGCGAAATACGGCAAGAGCCGCTGCTTCGACGCACCGATCAATGAATCCGGCATTGTCGGCTCGGCCATCGGCATGGCCGCCTATGGTCTGAAGCCGTGCGTGGAGATCCAGTTTGCCGACTACATGTACCCGGCCTACGACCAGCTGACCCAGGAAGCCGCGAGGCTGCGCTACCGCTCGAACGGCGACTTCACCTGCCCGATCGTGGTGCGCATGCCGACCGGCGGCGGCATATTCGGCGGCCAGACGCACAGCCAAAGCCCGGAAGCGTTGTTCACCCATGTGTCGGGGCTGAAGACCGTCGTGCCCTCGAACCCGCATGACGCCAAGGGGTTGCTGATCGCGGCGATCGAGGATCCCGACCCGGTCATCTTCCTCGAGCCGAAGCGGCTCTACAACGGCCCCTTCGACGGCCATCACGACCGGCCGGTGACGCCGTGGTCGAAGCACGAGCTGGGCGAGGTTGCCGACGGCCACTACACCGTGCCGCTCGGCAAGGCCGCGATCCGCCGGGCCGGCTCCGCCGTCACGGTGTTGGCGTACGGCACAATGGTCTATGTCGCGCAGGCGGCGGCCGAGGAGACCGGCATCGATGCCGAGATCGTCGATCTCAGGACGCTGTTGCCGCTCGACCTCGACACCATCGTGGCGTCGGTGAAGAAGACCGGACGCTGCGTCGTGGTGCACGAGGCGACGCTGACCTCCGGCTTCGGAGCGGAGCTGGTCGCGCTTGTGCAGGAAAACTGCTTCTACCATCTGGAGGCACCGGTGGCCCGCGTCGCCGGCTGGGACACGCCCTATCCGCATGCGCAGGAATGGGACTATTTCCCCGGTCCGGCCCGCGTCGGCCGGGCGCTTACGGAAACATTGGAAGCCTAGAACGGGGAGGCCCGACATGGGCGAACACATCATCAAGCTGCCCGATGTCGGCGAGGGCGTCGCCGAGGCGGAACTCGTCGAATGGCATGTCAAGGTCGGCGACATCGTGCGCGAGGACATGATGCTTGCCGCCGTGATGACCGACAAGGCCACGGTCGAGATCCCTTCCCCCGTCGACGGCGAGATCCTGTGGCTGGGCGCCGATATCGGCGACACGGTGGCGATCGGCTCGCCCATCGTGCGGCTGAAGGTGGCCGGCGAGGGCAATGTCGTTGGCGGTGCGATGCCGGCGGAAGTGACGGCTGAAAGTATCTCCGATGATACGGGGGCTCGCCCGGTCTCGGACCTGGAGCCGTCATCGCCCAATCTGTCGCCGTCATCCTCGGGCTTGTCCCGAGGATCCGCCGTCCCACAGGGATATGACGCGACCAGTTCCGGAAGGTCGGTAGATCCTCGGGACAAGCCCGAGGATGACGGCGCCAGGTCCAAGGTCAACAGCGCGCCGCGTGCGCAAGGTGAAAGGCCGCTGGCCTCGCCGGCCGTGCGGCTGCGTGCGAAGGAAGCGGGCATTGACCTCAGGCAGGTCCAGGGAAGCGGCCCGGCCGGTCGCATCGGCCATGAGGACATCGAGGCGTTCCTGGCGCGCGGGCCGCACATGGCCAAGGCATCCGGCCTCGCCCGCAACGATGCCGTCGAGGACATCAAGGTGGTGGGCCTGCGGCGCAAGATCGCCGAGAAGATGACGCTGGCGGCGTCGCGCATCCCGCACATCACCTATGTCGAGGAGGTCGACGTTACCGCGCTCGAGGATCTGCGCGCCGCGCTCAACAAGGAGAAGCGGGCGGCCAAGGGGGTAGAAAGGCCAAAGCTGACGCTGCTGCCGTTCCTGATGCGCGCGATGGTCAGGGCGATCGCGGACCAGCCCAACCTCAATGCGCTGTTCGACGACGAGGCCGGCATCATCCACCAGCATGGCGGCATTCATATCGGCATCGCCGCGCAGACGCCGTCGGGACTGGTCGTGCCCGTCGTCAAGCACGCCGAGGCGCTGGACATCTGGGAATGCGGCGCGGAGGTCGCCAGGTTGGCCGAGGCGGCCAAGTCGGGAACCGCGACGCGCGACGAGCTCTCCGGTTCGACCATAACCATCACCTCGCTCGGCGCCATGGGCGGCGTGGCGACGACGCCGGTCATCAACCACCCGGAAGTGGCGATCCTCGGCGTCAACAAGATGATGGTGCGGCCGGTATGGGACGGCACCCAGTTCATCCCGCGCAAGATGATGAACCTGTCGTCGAGCTTCGACCATCGCGTCATCGACGGCTGGGACGCGGCGGTGTTCATCCAGCGCATCAAGACGCTCCTGGAAACGCCGGCGCTGATTTTCGTGGATTGAGGGTGGATCATTCGAGATGATGGCGGGAGAGCGCCCCCCTCTGCCTTGCCAGGCATCTCCCGCACAAGGGGGGAGATCAGATGTCACGCCGGCTTTCGCCAATCACCAGCGCTGCGGGATTGAGCGAGGCGCCGAAGCCTCCAATCTCCCCCCTCGTGGGGGAGATGTCCGGCAGGACAGAGGGGGGCGCGAAGAATCTCGACGGAGCGTTTCCTCGGATCGAAGGGTCACGTCATGAAAGAAATCTCCTGCAAGCTGCTGGTCATCGGCGCCGGGCCGGGCGGCTATGTCTGCGCTATTCGTGCCGGGCAGCTCGGCGTCGATACCGTCATCGTCGAGGCCGGCAAGCCGGGCGGCACCTGTCTCAATGTCGGCTGCATTCCCTCCAAGGCGCTGATCCATGCAGCGGAGGAGTTCGAGAAGGTCGCGCAGATGGCGGGCGGCAACAGCCCGCTCGGCATTTCGTTGGCCGCTCCGGCGCTGGATCTGGGCAAGACGGTCGCCTGGAAGGACGGCATCGTTAGTCGGCTTAACAGCGGCGTCGCCGGCCTGCTCAAGAAGGCCGGGGTGAAGACCGTGCAGGGCTGGGCGACGTTTCGAGACGGCAAGACCGTCGCGGTCGAGACCGAGACGGGAAGCCAGGTGATCCGCGCCGAAGCGGTGGTGATCGCCACCGGCTCGGCGCCGGTCGAATTGCCGTTCCTGCCGTTCGGCGGGCCGGTGATCTCGTCGACGGAAGCGCTGGCGCTGAAGGAGGTGCCGCAGCGGCTGGCGGTGGTCGGCGGCGGCTATATCGGCCTGGAGCTCGGCACGGCCTTCGCCAAGATGGGCGCGGCGGTGACCGTGGTCGAGGCCTTGCCGCGCGTGCTGGCGCAGTATGACGCCGAACTGACGCGGCCGGTGGTCAAGCGGCTGGCGGCACTCGGCGTCGAGGTTATCACGGGGGCCAAGGCCAAGGGCCTGTCGACGAAGGGCGACGCGCTGCTGGTCGAGACCCCGGACGGCAAGGATGCGAGGATCGCCGCCGACAAGATCCTGGTCACGGTCGGCCGCAAGCCGGTGACGGAAGGGTGGGGGCTCGACCAGATCGACCTCGACATGGCGGGGCGATTCATCCGCATCGACGAGCAGTGCCGCACCTCGATGCGCGGCATTTTTGCCATTGGCGACGTCACCGGCGAGCCGATGCTGGCGCACCGCGCGATGGCGCAAGGCGAGATGGTCGCCGAAATCGTCGCCGGCCATAAGCGCGGCTGGGACAAGCGGGCTATCCCCGCTGTCTGCTTCACCGATCCGGAGCTGGTCACCGTCGGCCTGTCGCCCGAAGAGGCCAAGGCGCTCGGCGGCGAAATCAAGGTCGGGATGTTTCCCTTCGCCGCCAATGGCCGCGCGATGACCAGGATTGGCGAGGATGGCTTTGTCCGCGTCGTCGCCCGCGCGGACAATCATCTTGTGCTAGGCATCCAGGCGGTCGGGCAAAGCGTGTCGGAACTGTCGACGGCCTTCGGCCTGGCGCTCGAAATGGGCGCGCGGCTGGAGGACATCGCCGGCACCATCCACGCCCATCCGACACAGGGCGAAGGCTTCCAGGAAGCGGCGCTGAAGGCGCTGGGACACGCGCTGCATATTTAGAGCGCGACAGCAAAAACTGGTGATGTTGGCGGGGCACTGCCCCCCTCTGCCCTACCGGGCATCTCCCCCTCAAGGGGGGAGATCGGCCGTCACCTCTGCCTTCGCCAATTTCCCAACGTAGCCAAGTGAGCGGGGCGCCGAAACTGTCAATCTCCCCCCTTGAGGGGGAGATGTCCGGCAGGACAGAGGGGGGTGCTAGCCCGCCACCGGTGCGCAATTCCGGACTGAAAACCGTTTCCCGGAATTGCTCTAATTCGCCGCGCTCATCGCCTTGTCGAGCGCTGCCTTCACGTCCGCCGGCCAGGTCTTCACCGGGGGCTTGGCGTCCGGCTGGCCGTTCTCGCCGCGGCGGGCGAAATAGAGCTTGTGCTGGCCCGGGTCGACCGCCATGAAGCCGTCATTGCCGCCGCAATCGTGCGGCACGCAGCCGCTGGCGTAGAAGGCGCCGGACGCGGTCTTTTCTGTGCCGCCACCGACCAGCAGGCTGGTCGCCATGTCGGGCATCTCCTTGCCGAGCAGCGTCTCGGCCGCCTTGTAGACGGCCTCATTGTGGAAGGCGTCGATGATGTTGTCGTATTTCGACGGATCGATGTCCTTCCAGTCGGTGCCGGGTTCGGGCATGTAGGTCAGATTGCCCGCGATCGTCAGCCCCGATGTCGGCGACCATTGCAATGCCGGCTTCGAATCGCCGGGCAGGAGATAAGGCACGAAATAGATGGCGCTGTCGGAGACGGCCGTGGGCGGGGCGCCGCACTCGTCCTGCTCGACGGTGGTGCTCTGGATCTCCGCGCCTTCCGGTTTCCAGACGATCACCGTCGCCGGCCCGCACTGATTGCCTCCGTCGCCGACGTCGAACAGCGCCACCTTGACGCCGCCGACCTCGACGATCTTGTCGAAGAAGACGTCGTAATTGCTGGCCAGATGCTTGCCGTCATAGGCAAGCACCTTCTCGCCATACTGTTCCTGCTGGGTGATGGTGAACTGGCCGCCCTCGAACGGCACCGGCGCCTGTTTGTCGTCGTCGGAAACGTCGGCGGCTCCCTGATCCGTGGCCGGCGTCTCGCTTGCCGCCGGTGGCGTCTCGGCCTGAGCATGCGCGCCGGCCATCGTCGCCACGGTCATGGCCAGGGCGCAGGCGCTGGCAAGAAGCGGGCGTATCATGACAGTTCCTCCTTCAGCTGCCGCAAGCCCGGCCAGCGACGGCCGGGCCGATGTCGTCAGCCGCGCCGTTCAGGCCCAGGGGCGCAGCTCGGCGTTCTTCTTCTCGAACGAAGCGATGGCGCCGGCCTTCTCCATCGTCAGGCCGATATCGTCGAGGCCGTTCAGCAGGCAATGACGCTTGAAGTCATCGAGGTCGAACTTGACCACGCCGCCGTCGGGCCCGCGGATCTCCTTGGCCTCGAGGTCGATCGACAAAGTGGCGTTGGAGCCGCGCGAAGCGTCGTCCATCAGCTTGTCGAGATCCTCGGGGCTGACGGTGATGGGCAGCACGCCGTTCTTGAAGCAGTTGTTATAGAAGATGTCGGCGAAGGAGGTCGAGATGACGCAGCGTATGCCGAAATCGAGCAGCGCCCACGGCGCGTGCTCGCGCGAGGAGCCGCAGCCGAAATTGTCGCCGGCGACGAGGATCTGCGCCTTGCGGTAGGCCGGCTTGTTGAGCACGAAATCCGGATTCTCCGAACCGTCGTCCTTGTAGCGCATCTCGGCGAACAGGCCGCTGCCGAGCCCGGTGCGCTTGATCGTCTTGAGATAGTCCTTGGGGATGATCATGTCGGTGTCGACGTTGACGATCGGCATGGGCGCGGCGACGCCGGTGAGCTTGGTGAATTTTTCCATGGTCTTTGCCCGTCTTCCTGGCATTGCGGGGGATTGCTGGCGCCCGGTTTACACAAAGCCGGCGACAAATAAAAGGCAGGTGTTCGCGCGCGTCGGCACGGGGTGCCGCACAAACGGCTTCGAATTCGCGGCCCGATGGTGCAGTCTGGCTGTGATGGCTGAAAAAATTCTCTATGCCCGCGAACCCGCGCTCGACGTCGCCGAATTCCGCCGCGTGCTGGTGGACTCCGGCCTTGGCGAGATCCGTCCCGTCGATGATGCCGACAGGCTGCGGGCGATGCTGTCGGGCGCCAATCTGGTGCTGACCGCGCGGCTGGATACCGAAGGCAAGCCGCTGGTCGGCGTCATCAGGGCCGTGACGGACTTCTCCTGGGTCTGCTACATCTCCGATCTCGCCGTTTCCGGATCGGCGCAGGGGCTCGGCATCGGCAAGGGACTGATGGACGAGGCGCGGCGGCAGCTCGGCCCGTCCGTCGCCATCAGCCTGGTTTCCGTGCCCGACGCCGCCGGCTTCTACGAACGCATCGGCATGATGCGCATGGCCGACGCCTTCTGGTTCTCCCGCACGCGCTGACATTTTTTCTCCTGTGGCCGGATCCAGCAGCCGTTGGCATGACATGTTGTGCTTGACATGCAACCATTTGGTTGCATATTAGAGCCATGAGCATGGACGCCGTCTTTCGCGCTTTGGCCGACCCGACCCGCCGGCAATTGCTGGACAGCCTTCATGACAGGAACGGGCAGACGCTGAACGGGCTGTGCGCTGAGATGGATATGACCCGCCAGGCGGTGACCAAGCACCTGGCGATCCTCGAGGAGGCGAACCTTGTCACCACAATCCGCAAGGGGCGCGAGAAGGAGCACTACCTCAACCCGGTTCCGATCAACGAGATCGCCGAGCGCTGGATCGGCAAATTCGAGCGGGGGCGGCTCTCCGCCCTCGGCGATCTGAAGAGACGCCTCGAAAGGGAAGACTGATGAGCAACGCCTTCGTTTATGTGACCTACATCCGCACCACGCCCGACAAGCTTTGGCAGGCGCTGACCGAACCGGAATTCCACGAGCAATATTTTCTCGGCGCCCGCATGCAGAGCGACTGGAGAAAGGGCTCCGCGTGGAAGATGGTCTATGCCGACGGCCGGGTGACCGACAGCGGCGAGATCCTCGAGATCGATCCGCCAAGGCGCCTGGTGATCAAATGGCGCAACGAGTTCATGCCGGACGTGAAGGCCGACGGCTACACCACCTGCACCTTCATCATCGAGCAGGAGGGCGACATGATGAAGCTTGCCGTCACCCATGCGGCCGACGGCCCGCACAAGCTGCTGGAGCATGTCGGCAATGGCTGGCCGCTCGTCCTGTCGAGCCTGAAAAGCCTGCTCGAAACCGGGCAGGGCCTGTCTCGGCCGGCGTCGAAAGGCTGAAAATCATCGTTTTCGAGCCGAAACAATCATCCGGAGGCATCGATGTTGCATGTGCCAGTGCCAACTTCAGCCGTGCAGAGCATGACCAATGGCGAGACCGTTATGGCCCAGGCCGAGATCGACGCGCCGGCAGAGCGCGTCTTCCGCGCGCTGATCTCCGACGAGGTCGAACAATGGTGGGGGTCCGCCGACACCTACCGGATGGTGAAATGGTCGGCAGACCCTCGCGCCGGCGGCCGATGGGCCGTCACGGTCCGTGGAGCCGACGGCAGGGAGCTGCCGGCCAACGGGGAATTCCTCGATATCGAGGTGCCGCGCCGGATCGTGCAGACAAGGGCCTATGCCTGGGACCATCCGACGCTTGGCCGCCGGCAAACGACGGTCGCCTGGCTGCTGGAACCAACCGCCGCGGGCACGCGCCTCACCATCTGCCATGGCGGCTTTGCCGGGCTGGCCGAAGCGGCGGCCGAACATGCCGAGGGCTGGGGACGCGTGCTGGGCTGGCTACAGGCGTATTTGGGTGCGGGAAGCCGAGTGGCGGCTTAGCCGACTGGTGGCGGTGCAGACCCTTTTGATGTCAGCGTCAAAGAGGGACCTTGACTCGGCTCAAATCACATTCAACTCGCGGAACGCCCGCCCTTCGGCAACGCGTTCGTAGCCAAAGGGGGAGCAATCGATCGTGCGGTAGCCACCATGGACGATCAGCTCGGCCAGCGCCTTGCCCACGGCGGGCGCCTGCTGCAGGCCGTGGCCGGAAAAGCCGTTGGCGAAGAGGAAATTGCCGACTTCGGGATGCGGGCCGATCACCGCGTTCTGGTCGAGCGTGTTGTAGTCGTAATGACCGGCCCAGGCGCGCGTCGGCTTGATCGCCTCGAAGGCCGGGATGCGGGTCGCCAGCACCGGCCAGATCACCTCTTCGAACAGCGGCCAGTCGACGTCGAAATCGGCGGGATCGGCCGGGCCGTCGCCCTCCTCCGGCTCGGCGCCGCCGGTGAGATAGACCGAGCCTTCCGGCCTGACATAGATGCCGGACGGGTCGACCAGCAGCGGCATGTCGGCATATTTCTCGCGCGCCTCGAAGACGAAGACGTTGCGCTTGCGCGGCTCGACCGGCAGCGCCAGCCCGGCGAGTGCGGCGACCTTGCCCGCATTCGGCCCTGCGGCATTGACAAGGATGCCGGCCTCGAGCCGTTCGCCATTGTCAAGGCTGACGCCGGTAACGCGGTCACCCTGCCGCTCGATGCCGGTGACCGAAGCATTGATGAAGTCGATCTTCTTCTCACGCAACGCCTTGCGGAACAGCATCAGCATGGCATGCGCGTCGAACCAGCCCTCGCCGCTGCGGCCATAGGCGCCGGCGGTGATGCCCTCGGCCGACAGCCAAGGGAAACGGCGCACGAGTTGTTCGGCGTCCTCCAGCAAAATGTCGGCGCCTTCGGCAAGCTGTGCCTCGTGGTTGGCCCTGAGGATCGGCAGCCCGGCCTCGCCGGCGAGAATGAGATAGCCGCCCTCGCGAAAACCGATGTCGGCGTCGGCGCCGAATTCTTCCTTCAGCCGGCGGAACAGTTTCAGCGTGAATTGCGACAGGCGGATATTTTCCGGAATGGAGAATTGCTGGCGGATCGAGGCCATGGATAGCGTTGTCGCCGCGTGGGAAAATTGCGGGTCGCGCTCGACCAGCGCGATCCTGCCGGAAAAGCCCTCCTCGCGCAGATAATAGGCGATCGAGGAGCCGACGATGGCTCCGCCGATGATGACGATGTCGTAGCGCACTTTTTTCTCCGATCCGCTGCCGGCGTCCTTACGCAACCGGCAAGACAATCTCGAAGCGCGTGCCGCGCTCGGAGTCAACCAGCCTGATCGTGCCATCCTGCGCTTTCAGGAGGGCCAGCACGATGCCGAGCCCCATGCCGGTGCCCCCGGTAGAGCACCGCGCGATGCCGCCTGCTCCCTTGCCTCAACCCGCGGCAGGCGGCATAGATCTGGCATGACGACCGATCTCTACCGCCCGCGCCGCTCGGTGCTCTATGTTCCCGCCTCGAACGACAAGGCGCTGGCCAAGATGGCGCAGCTTGCCTGCGATACCGTCATCATCGACCTGGAGGATGCCGTCGCCCCGGCCGAGAAGGTCGCGGCGCGCGAAAAACTGGCCGGCATCTTCAGCAATCGTCCTGATACCAACCATAGTGGCCGGCGCTGCGAGATGGTGGTGCGCATCAATGCGCTCTCGAGCGAATGGGGCGGCGCCGACCTGCTGGCGGCGGCCAAGGCGGAGCCGGACGGCATCCTGCTGGCCAAGGTCGACACGCCCCGCGACGTGCTCGAGGCGGGTGACGTGCTCGACGACAATTCCGCCCCCGACAGCGTGAAACTATGGGCGATGATCGAGACGCCGAAGGCTGTGCTCAATGTCGGCGCCATCGCCGAACTTGGCCGCGATCCTGCCTCGCGGCTTGATTGTTTCGTTGCCGGAACGAATGACCTGACCAAGGACACCGGCATTCTGGCGACGTCGGACCGGCGTTATCTCCTGCCGTGGCTGATGCAGATGGTGCTGGCGGCGCGTGCCGGCGATCTCGATATCGTCGACGGCGTCTTCAACGATTTTCGCGCGCTCGATGCTTTCAGCCGCGAATGCACGGAAGCGGCCGCCATGGGCTTCGACGGCAAGACGCTCATCCATCCCGCCCAGATCGAGGCGGCGAACCGCGCCTTTGCGCCATCGGCGGAGGCGGTGGCCAAGGCCCGCGCGGTGAAGGAGGCCTTTGCGCTTCCGGAAAATGCCGGCAAGAACGTGATTGCGCTGGAGGGAAGGATGGTCGAACGGCTGCACCTTGCGCAGGCCGAAAAACTGCTGGCGAAGGCGGCGGCCGTCGGCGCATGATGTGCCGTGTTGGATTGCCGATCGCGGGCGATGGACTGACGACAGGAATTGAATGATGAAACTCTACCGCTTTCTCACCGCTCCGGACGACGCCAGCTTCTGTCACAAGGTGACGGCGGCGCTGAACAAGGGCTGGCACCTGTTCGGCTCCCCCACCTACGCCTACGACAAGAAGACCAAGACCATGCGCTGCGGCCAGGCCGTGGTGAAGGATGTCGAGGGCCAGGAATACGGGCCGGACACCAAGCTCAGCGACTGGTAGCCCCTCGCATCCACAGCCACGCCGCCAGCCAGGCGATCGATGCCGCAAGCATCGCCAAGCCCAGGTCAAGAGCCAGCTCCGGAACGAACGCACGAAGCGCGATCGGCACCGCGCCAATAAGATAAAGAGCGAGAGGAATGCGCGGCACGCCTCTTGCAACGGCGAGAGAGATTACAAACGCGAGCGTTCCAACCAGAAAAAGAACCGAACTGGCGACCAGAGCCAGACCGAGCGGTCCGGCTCGCAGCTCGACGATGGTTGTGAGCGGAAGCTTCGAAAATACCAGATTGATCACTGCTTCCACGCCTACCAAACTTGCCAACGCAACGAAGTTGATGACAAACGCGATAGTGCCGAACAGCCCCGCGCGCCGGCCAAACGCAAGAAACAGGCCTACGACGAGGCCAAGCGCCAATATCTCGGCGACTGGTGCGAGAAGTTGCGTCAGATCGGTGGTCGCGATGAGCGAGCTGCGTTTAGCCGCGTTGACCAGAAGAATAAGCGCGCTTCCCATCCCGGCGACGGCGGCAAGCCGATAAAGCGTGAGGCTGGGCACAGTCGCGCTCGACTGAACAATCGCGAAATTCTCCTGCTGAAGTTCTTCGGCTGGACTCTGATGCGAAATGACCGATTGCGGGCGGGGTGGGGCTGTTCTGGCGAGCATGTTCGTCTCCTCAGCTGGGAGTTCGGGAGCCGCGAAGACCGTAGGCCTGTTCCGATCCCATCAGTAATCACTGCTTACATCCTCTGGCCGGGATTGTAAACGGCGATTACATAAATCGCGGAATCATGCTACAGAGGCGGGAAGCTGCTCCACGGAACGAAGGGAAAGAGATGGCAAAAGCCAAGGCGCCTCATCGCACTGGTTACCACCATGGCAATTTGCGGGAGGTCCTGATCGATGCCGCGGTTCAACTGGTCGAGGAAGGCGGCCCCGACAATGTGAGCGTGCGCGAAGCCGCAAAACGTGCCGGGGTTTCCCCCGGCGCGCCATTCCGTCACTTCAGCAACAAGACCGCGTTGATGACGGCTGTCGCGGAGCAGGCAATGAGCCGATTCCGCTCGGAGATCACGAATGCGGTCGAGAAGGTTGCGACGGACGATCCGATCGAACGCTTTGCCGCTGTTGGAATCGCCTATTTGCGCTGGGCAATTCGAAACCCCACCCACTTCCAGATCATCTCGACACGCAATCTTATTGATTGGGATGCTTCGGAGTCGCTGCGTCACGATAATGAAGCGGTGCGTTCGCTGATGGAAGCGTCAATGGCAGAAGCACAGCGGCGAAACATGCTCCGGTCGGACGACATGGCAGAGACCCAGATAGCCGCGAGGGCGCTCGTCTACGGGCTCGCACGCATGTACATTGATGGACATTTTGCGCAATGGGCAGTGGCAGGACATACCGGGGAGCAGACTGTGCAGAACGTATTAAAACATTTCATCACACTCATTGTGAAATGACGGCCTGACGTAGAACCGGTCACTCGGCTGCCTCTTCGATCTTCTCCATATCGTCGTCCGACAGGCCGAAATGGTGGCCGATCTCGTGGATCAGCACATGGGTGACGATGTCGCCCAAAGTCTCCTCGTTCTCGGCCCAGTAGTCGAGGATGGCGCGGCGATAGAGCGTGATGCGGTTCGGGCCTTCGCCGGTCTGCGGGTTCCAGCGCTCGGCAATGCCGCGTCCCTCGAATAGGCCGAGCAGGTCGAAGGGGGTTTCCAGCGACAGGTCGTCCATGATCTCGTCGGTGGGGAACTCGGCGATCTGGATGACGATCTCGCCGGTCAGCTTGCGAAAATCCTCGGGCAGATGGGCGTAGGCCTCCAGCGCCAGGAACTCGATCTCGTCCATCGACGGCGAAAGCTGGTCGTGCCAAATGCGGGTCTTGTAGATGCGGGCCATGCTTTGTCCTTTGATCCCGGCATATAGGCTTTTGGGCCACAATCGGCAAATGACGCGGCGGCCAACCCCAGGATTGCTTACGGCACCGGGAGCCGTTTCGCATGGCTTGAGGCGCGGTCGGCTGTCCGACCCATGTTGGCCCTCTTATCGGAGAGGAATAAATTCCCCCATGAGTCTGCTTGACTCTTCGGGTCGCCTCTGGAATCTATAAGAACATAACAGGAACAATTGTGAGTGGACACTGACCGTCATGGCGATGAGCGCCGTGGCGCGGGAGACTGTTTTTGCCCTGCGCCGCCAGATCGCGAAGATCGAGGGAACGCTGCCCGAGCGCCTGCAGGCGCCGGCCGGCGCGGTTTCCGACGCCGGCATGGCCGCCGCGGACCGCACCGTGGTCCGGCGCGGCATCGCCGTAGCCAGGCCGGATGCTTTCCTGCGCACCGGCATCGGCCGGCTCGATGCCGCCCTCGGTGGCGATTGGGGCGGCGATTTGGGCGGCGGCCTGCCGAAAGCGGCCTTGAGCGAAATCCATGGCATCGAGACCCGCGATGCCGGAGCGGTCGCCGGCTTCGCCCTGTCGCTCGCCAGCCTGATTCTCAAGCCCAGCCTGATTCTCAAGCCCAGCCTGGTTCTCAAGCAAGGGCCGCGATTGCCGGTGCTGTGGATCGGCACCCAGGAGGTTTTTCGGGAGGCGGGTTTTCCCTATGCCCGGGGCCTTCACGCCGCCTTCGGCATCGAGCCGGAGCAATTGCTGTTTTCCGAGGCGCCAAGGCTCGCCGATGCGCTGTGGGTCGCCGAGGAGGCGGCCCGCATGACGGCGCTCGCCGCCGTCATCCTTGAAGTCCGCGGCAATCCGCAGCGGCTGGACCTGACCGCGACGCGCCGGCTGCACGCCCGCGCGCAGAGCGCCGGCCGGCCGGTCTTCCTGCTGCGGCAGGCGGCCGAACCCGAACCGACGGCGGCGCCCGTCCGCCTCATCGTCTCGCCGGCGCCGGCAGGGCCGCGCGACACGGTCGCCGGGCCGCTTGCCGGCTCGATCGGCCGCCCCGCCTTCACCATCAGCATCGGCAAGAGCCGCACGGCCCTGCCAGGACAATTCATATTGGAGTGGAACCCCGATGAACGCATATTCGATGAAAGACGGATTGGGGAAGAACGAGCAAAGAATCCTGTCCCTGTGGTTTCCCTATCTCGCGGCCGAACGGATCCTGCGGCAGCGCCTGGGGCGGTCCTGGCGTTCCCGACCGTCGGATCACCGGCCGCTGGTGATCAGCCATCGCGACAGCAACGCGCAGCGCATCTTAGCCCTCGACGAGCGGGCTGAGGCGCTGCATCTGAAGCCCGGCATGGGCATCGCCGATGCGCGCGCCATGCATCCGTCGATCGACATAATGGAGGCCGATGCCGAAGCCGACCGGCGCCTGCTCGAAGGCCTTGCGGACTGGTGCGACCGCTATACCCCGCTGGTGGCGCTCGACGGGACCGACGGCCTGTTCCTCGACGTCACCGGCTGCACCCATCTTTTCGGCGGCGAACGCGCCATGCTGGACGAGATCCTGTCGCGCTTCTTCCATCAGGGCTTCGACGTCCGTGCCGGCCTTGCCGCGACACCCGGCGCCGCCTGGGCGGCGGCGCGGTTCTGCGGCGACCGCATCGTTGCCGGCGGCGAGGAGGAAGCGCTCCTGGGGCCCTTGCCGCTGGCGGCGCTACGCATCGCGCCGGAAACCCGCGCCAGCCTGGAAAGTGTTGGCCTGCGCACGGCGGGCGCGGTGATGGCCGCGCCGCGCGCGCCGCTCGCCCGCCGCTTCGGTGCCTCCCTGCTCTTGCGCCTCGACCAGGCGCTCGGCCGTCTCGACGAGGCGGTGTCGCCGCGCCTGCCCGTCGCGCCGCTTTCGGTCGAACGCCATTTGGCCGAGCCCGTCACGCTGACAGAGGACATAGAACGGCTGGTGGGCATGCTGGCGACGACCCTGAAGATCGACCTTGAGCGGCGCGGCGAAGGCGCGAGAAGCCTGGCGCTGCTCTTGTTCCGCGTCGACGGCGCCGTCAGCCGCATCGCGCTCGGCACGTCGCGACCGATGCGCGAACCCCGGCTGATCCAGAAATTGTTCCATGAGCGGCTGGCCGCCCTCGAGCAGCATATCGATGCCGGCTATGGCTTCGACCTGGTGCGGCTTTCGGTGCTGGCGGCGGCGGCCTTCGACATGCCGCAGGCCGACCTGACAGGCGAAACGACCGACGACGGCGCCGATATCGCGCTGTTCGCCGACCGCATCCGCGCCCGGCTCGGCGAGGGGGCGGTTCTCAAGCCGGTCGCCGTGGAAAGCCATCTGCCCGAGCGTGCCGTCGCCACCATCCCCTTCACGGAAACCCCGCGCCGCATCACGCCGCCGAAGAAACCGGACAGGATGCAGGCGCCGATGACCATCTTCCCGCCGGAGCGGCCGATCCGGCTTTTCCGCTCGCCCGAGCCGATTGAGGTGCCGGCCACCGAAATGCCCGAGGGACCGCCGCTGAATTTCCGCTGGCGGCGTGCGCTCTACAGGGTCGCCCGCGCCGAAGGCCCTGAACGCATCGCGCCGGAATGGTGGCGTGAATTTTCGAGCGACGAAGCGGCGTCGACACGCGACTATTTCCGCATCGAGGATGCCGACGGCCGCCGCTACTGGCTCTACCGGCAAGGTCTCTATGGCGGCTCTGAAATCCCGCCGCGCTGGTTCCTGCACGGGGTCTTCGCATGAACGCGCTGACCGCCATTCCCTATGCGGAATTCGGCATCCAGTCGAATTTCTCGTTCCTGCGCGGCGCCTCCAAGCCGGAGGAGCTGGTGGTCGCGGCCAAGCTCATGGGGTTCTCCGCGATCGGGCTCGCCGACCGCAACACGGTGGCGGGTGTGGTGCGCGCCTGGCAGCAGGCCAAGGTCGAGACGCTTGCCTACCACCCCGGCAGCCGGCTGGTTTTTTGCGACGACACGCCTGATATTCTCGCCTATCCGCGGAACCGCAAGGGCTGGGGACATCTGTGCCGCATGCTCACGCAAGCCAATCTGCGCGAGGAGAACGAAAAGGGCGCGACCCTTCTGCGGCGCGACGACCTTCTCGAATGGGGCGAACTGATGTCGCTGGCGGTCCTGCCCGCTCTGGCGACAGGCGCGCAAGACAGCCTTGCCCTGCTTCGCCAGCTCAAGGACCGTTTCGGCGGGGCCCTGCGGCTTGGCGTTTCGCCCGATTATGCGGGAAACGACCGCTTCAGGATCGAGCAGGCGGCGGCGATGGCGGAGCTGGCCGGCCTGCCCTTGATGGCGACCAACGACGTCCTCTACCACACGGCCGAGCGGCGCCCGCTGCAGGACGTGCTGACCGCGATTCGCCTCAACATTCCCGTTTCGGAGGTCGGGCTGGAACTCACGGCGAATGCCGAGCGCCATCTGAAGCCGCCGCTGGAGATGGCGCGCCTGTTCCGCAGGCACCCGGAGGCACTGGCCGAAACGCTGCGCTTCGCGCAGGAGCTGACCTTCTCGCTCAGCGACCTTCAGTACAATTACCCCGACGAGCCGACGCAATCAGGGCTCGGCCCGCAGGCGGAGCTGGAAAGGTTGGCGCGGGAGGGGGCGGCCAGGCGCTATCCCTCGGGCGTGCCGCAATCGGTGACGAGGCGCATCGAGGAAGAGCTCGCCCTTATTGAGCGCCTGAACTATGCCCGTTATTTCCTGACCGTCCACGACATCGTCAAATTCGCCCGCAGCCAGGATATTCTCTGCCAGGGGCGCGGTTCGGCCGCCAATTCGGTCGTCTGCTTCTGCCTCGGCATCACCGAGGTCGGGCCGGAGCGAATCGACACGCTGTTCGAACGCTTCATTTCCGAGGAGAGGAACGAGCCGCCCGACATCGACGTCGATTTCGAGCATGAAAAGCGCGAGACGGTCATCCAATATATCTACGAGAAATACAGCTCCAAGCGCACCGCGCTGGCCGCCGCCGTCATCAGCTATCGCGGCCGCTCGGCGCTGCGCGAAGTGTCGAAGGCGATGGGCCTGTCCGAGGATGTCAGGGCATCGCTCTCCGGCTCGATCTGGGGCTGGTCGACCTCGGAGCTCGGCGAGAAGGAAGCCCGGGCCGGCGGCCTCGATCGCGCCGACCCCATATCGCGGCACGTGATGGAGCGTGCCAACGAGATCATGGGCTTTCCCCGTCACCTCTCCCAGCATGTCGGCGGCTTCGTCATCACCAGGGACCGGCTCGACGAGATCGTGCCCATCGTCAAGACGGCGATGGAGGAACGCAAGATGGTCGAATGGGACAAGGATGATCTCGACGCGGTCAAGATCCTCAAGGTCGACGTGCTGGCGCTCGGCATGCTGACTTGTCTCAAACGCGCCTTCACTCTGCTGACGGACCATTATCCGCAGGCGCGAGACCCTTACGGGCAGCCCTATGTCCTTGCCACCCTGCCGGAAGAGGCGAAGCCGGTCTATAAGATGATCGGTCGCGCCGACACGATCGGCGTCTTCCAGATCGAATCGCGCGCGCAGATGTCGATGCTGCCGCGTCTCAAGCCAAAAGAATTCTATGACCTTGTCATCGAGGTGGCGATCGTGCGGCCCGGCCCGATCCAGGGCGACATGGTCCACCCCTATCTGCGCCGCCGGCAAGGCAAGGAGCAGCCCGAGTATCAGAAACCGGAGCTGGAGGCGATCCTCCACAAGACGCTGGGCGTTCCTCTGTTCCAGGAACAGGCGATGAACATCGCCATCGTGGCCGGTGGCTTCAAGCCTGGCGAGGCCGACGAGTTGCGCCGCGCCATGGCCACCTTCAAGCGCACCGGCACGATCGGCAATTACCGCCGGCGCATGATCGACGGCATGGTCGGCAAGGGCTACACCCGGGATTTCGCCGAACGCTGTTTCAAGCAGATCGAGGGTTTTGGCGAATACGGCTTTCCCGAAAGCCATGCCGCCTCCTTCGCGCTGCTGGTCTATGCCTCCTGCTGGTTCAAGACCTTCTATCCCGACGTGTTCTGCGCCGCGATCCTGAATTCACAGCCCATGGGGTTTTACCAGCCGGCCCAGCTTGTTCGTGATGCACGCGATCATGGCGTCGACATCCGCGAGGTCGACGTCAATTTCTCCGTCTGGGACTGCACGCTGGAACAGGCGACTTTCGACCCGGCCCACATCCTGCCGCGCCATGCCGACATGCGCGGCGTCATCGCGACGCAGCACGCAGTGCGGCTCGGCTTCAGGCAGATCAAGGGACTTTCCAAGGAGCGCATGGACGCCTTCGTCGAGCGGCGCGGTTCAGGCTACGCATCCGTGCGGGATGTCTGGCTGCGCTCCGGCCTCGATGTCGCCGAGATCGAAAGACTGGCGCAGGCCGATGCCTTCCGCTCGCTCGGCCTCGACCGCCGCGCCGCACTTTGGGCGGTGCGCGCCCTCGACGGCAAGAATGCCGCCGAAAAGCTGCCGCTTTTCGATCAGCCGGCGCTGCGGCTACGCGAGCTGGAGCCGGAGACGAAGCTGCCGAAAATGCCGCTCGGCGAGCATGTCATCCACGATTACCGCTCGCTCGGCCTGTCCTTGAAGGCGCACCCGGTCGCCTTCCTGCGCGAGCGGCTCGACCGGGCCGGCGTCACGCCCAATGCCAGGCTGTGCTCGGTGCGGGACGGACGGCGCGTCTCGGTCGCCGGGCTCGTTCTGGTGCGGCAGCGCCCCGGCAAGGGCAATGCGGTCTTCCTGACGCTGGAGGATGACGAAGCCGTCGCCAACGTCATTTTCTGGCAGCGGACCTTCGACCGCTTCCGTCCCATCGTCATGGGCGCGCGCTTCGTCAAGGTCACCGGCAAATTGCAGTCGGAATCGGATGTCGTCCACATCGTCGCCGAGAAGATCGAGGATCTGACGCCCTGGCTCACGGTGTTGCTGGAGAAGGTCGACCAGGCCAGTTTGCCGGGCGCCGGTTCTCAGGGGCACGCCTCGAGGGAGGATCCGGATCGTCCCGGCCGGCCCGCGATGCGGAACCCACCGGCCGGGCAGGATTTGGCAACACTGTCGGAAGAAGCGGAAAGCGTCATGCCCAGGGGCCGCAATTTTCAGTAGACACATCAATGCCTTCGTCATCCACCGGCGGAGCAAGGAGCGAAGCGACGCGGCGCGAGGATTCATGCCGCGACGTCTCCGCACCGCAGCGGTGCGAAACTTGACGCTGGCGGGCGAGCCCCCCTCTCGCCTGCCGGACCCGGCCCTTCGCTGTCGCTTCGGGCGCTCTTCGTTCGCAAAGCCAAGCAATTGGCTTTGCGTCCACTTCATGGACCACTCCTCGCCCCCTCAAGGGGGAGATTGGCAGTTTCAACGCTCCGCCTGCAACAATGGAGATTGGCGAAGGCGGAGATGACATTCGATCTCCCCCCTTGAGGGGGAGATGCCCGGCAGGGCAGAGGGGGGCGCCGTAGAATGCCGACCTTGATAATTTTCACGTCGAGCCGGCCGGCCCGCCCAGCCGCGGCGGCAGCACGTCTTCCGCCGAGATGCTCCGTGCCTCCGAAGGCAGCATGATCGGGATGCCGTCGCGCACGGGATAGGCGAGCTTGGCGACCCGCGAGATCAGTTCGCCGCGCTCGGGATCCCAGGCCAGCGGCCCCTTGGTCAGCGGGCAAGCCAGCAGCTCCAGCATCCTGGGGTCGACATTCGCTCTCTTTCCGTCACGCCCATCCGCCGCCATCGTGTCCTCTCTCAACATCCTACTGCAGGCTCGAGCCAAAATCCTCGTTCTCGCGCGCCAGCGCCATTTCGGTGATGGCGATCAGCGTTTCGGCGCGGGTCTTGAGATCGGCCGCTTCGAGCAGCGCCTGCTTCTCGGCCGGTCCATAGGGCGCCATCATCGACAGCGCGTTGACCAGCATGGCGTTTTCGGCCCGGCTGACGCTTTCCCAGTCGGCCTCCAGGTCGTTGGCCTGCAGATAGGAGCGGAACGCCCGCAGCAGCGCCGGCCGGTCGACCTCGGCGGCTGCCTGGTCGTCGTCGAGATCGGCGAGAAAGGGGGCGATCTTGCCCTGGCGGAACGGCGTCTTGACCGTCAGTTCATGGGTGACACGGAACCGGCACACGCCCTGCAGCGAAATCAGGTAGCGGCCGTCGCCGGTCTCGGAAAGCGCTATGATGCGGCCGGCGCAGCCGACATTGCAGAGTTCCGGCTCGCCATCGTCGCGCAAGGCGCCGTCGAGGCTGGGCTGGATGACGCCGATCAGCCGGGAGCCGGCGATCGCCTCGTCGACCATCTGCAGGTAGCGCGGCTCGAAGATGTTGAGCGGCATGCGGCCGCCTGGCAGCAGAAGCGCGCCCTCGAGCGGAAAGACCGGGATGGTCGACGGCAGATCCCTGGCGAGCCGGTAGTGAGCGTTTCCCGCTTGCACCTCGTTCCTCCGATCGCTTCGCCTGGGAAGCGCCTCCATGCCGCGATCCGCCTGTCGCTGCCCGGGGTTGTTGGCTTCCCGAGGGAAAGGCGGGCCGGATTCGTCCTATCTGGCGCGGCCGGCGCCGGGTGCAAGCCCCGCGCGACCATTCGGCCGCGCCGGCTCAGGAAAACAGCAGCGACGACAATTTGCGCCGCGCGGCAAGCGTCGCCTCGTCCGTCATGCCCCAGGCCTCGAAGAAGCGCAGCAATTGCGCCTTGGCGCCGTCCTCGTTCCAGCCGCGGTCAGCCTTGATGATGGCCAGGAGATTGTCGGCGGCCGCATCGCGCTCGCCCCTGGCGTTCTGGACCATGGCCAGATCGAAGCGGGCCTGGTGGTCGCCGGGATTCTCAGCCAGCCGGCGCTCGAACTCCGCCGGGTTGCCGAGTTCGGACGCTTGCGCGGCCAAGGTCATCCTGGCGCGCAGCGCGGCCAGCGGCGGCGCATCGGCCTTGGCCTCCGGCGCCCGCGCCAGCATCGCCTCGGCGCCTTCGGTATCACCGGCCTCGAACAGCAATTCGCCCAGCCCCGCTATCGCCTCGATCGTCTCCGGCGCCTGCTCGAGCACGGCGTCATAGATGTCGGCCGCCGTCTGCACGTCGCCGGCAGCGCGCGCCTCGGCCGCCGCCGCCAGCGCCTCGGTTACATCAGCCGCACCATTGCCCTTGCCGCCGACCTTGTCGATGAACTGGGTGATCTGGCTCTCGGGGATGGCGCCCATGAAGCCGTCGACCGGCTGGCCGTCCTTGAAGGCGATGACCGCGGGAATGGACTGGATGCCGAGCTGGCCGGCGATCGAGGGATGGTCGTCGATGTTCATCTTGACCAGCTTGACCTTGCCGCCGGCGGCGCGGACCGCCTTTTCCAGTTGCGGCGTCAGCTGCTTGCACGGCCCGCACCACGGCGCCCAGAAATCCACCAGCACCGGCTGGCGGCGCGATTCCTGGATGACATCGGCGGCAAAGGCCGCGGTGGTCGTATCCTTGATGACGTCGCCGGCGGGCGCGGCGCCGGCCGCAGGTTTCTGCGGTTCCGCGCCGCCGCCATACTGCACCGTCGTGGCATACTGGCCTCCGCTGTTGCCAAAGGAGCCGCCAAACGGATTGTTGTCACTCATGTCGTCGCCCTTTCGGTGGCGCCAGCGGATCGGCGCACTGTCCTTGGTTGGAAACCGGTTTCGCCATCCATGTGGCGATCATGCCGAGACTTTCAAGATAGCAGCATCGTGCCCGGTTGCCTCGACGAATCTGACGAGGTCGCCCGATGCGATCGACGTCGTCGCCTCATTGGTCAGCGGATGCGCGTTGATCACCGCATGCCGCATCAGCGCCTCGTCGAGCACGACCCTGACCCTGTGCTGCGTGTCGTTGATCAGGCCAAACACCGTGACTGCGCCCGGGGCGACGCCCAGAAGCTCCATCAGCATCTCCGGCTTGCCGAAGGAAACGCGGCCGGCGGCGCCGATCACATGATGGATCTGCTTCAGGTCGACGACAGCATCCTCGCCGACCGTGACCAGGAAGAAGGCGTCCTTCTTGTCCTTCAGGAACAGGTTCTTGGTGTGGCCGCCGGCGATTCCGCCGCGCAGCGCCTGCGAATCGGCGACCGTATAGAGCGGCGGATGGCGTTTCGTCGAAACGGCGATGCCGAGTTCGGCAAGAAAGGCAAAGAGCTCGGCTTCGGTCCTGGGCATGGGGTTCTCGTCTTCGGCTGGTTTCCAGCCATGCCGTTTACGGCCAATGACATGGTCGAGACAAGACCGCCGCGCGACGCGGCGCCGAATCCTTCCGCCTCCCGCCGGCGGCCCGCCGGCCTCGTCCGGCGCATTGAAAAAAGCCTGCGATTTCCCTGTTGCAATCGCCGCGCTCTTCAGCCATATAGGCCCGGCTTGCGGCCCAAAGCCGCGCGAGCGGGTGTAGCTCAGGGGTAGAGCACAACCTTGCCAAGGTTGGGGTCGAGCGTTCGAATCGCTTCACCCGCTCCAGTTTCCTCCAGGGAATCAAGCAATTAAAAGAAAAGCGCCGCCTAGTGCGGCGCTTCTTTTTTGCGCGTAGGTCATTGATATCTCCCATGACTTGGCGAGCCAGGGCACGATCTTTGTCGGCTCGCCATAGCTCTGGTCTGTTAGCGAATCGACAAGCTGACAAACGTCAACCGATCCATACCCGTGGTTGCTTGCTGCGGATCGATGCAATCCGCCTGACTCGGACTGTCGCACCATCTCCGCTACGCACTGCCCAGAGCGATCGCGATACCCTGTCCGACACCGATGCACATCGTGGCCAGGGCCAGTCGTGCTTTTCGGGACCGCAACTCGAGCGCGGCAGTGCCGGTGATGCGAATGCCCGACATCCCAAGCGGGTGCCCGAGCGCGATCGCTCCGCCGTTCGGGTTCACATGCTCCGCGTCCTCGGGGATCCCGAGTTCGCGGAGCACGGCGATGCTTTGGGAGGCAAATGCTTCATTCAGCTCGATGATATCGAAGTCCGAAGGCGCGATGCCGAGCCGCGCGCAAAGCTTGCGTGTCGCCGGAGCCGGACCGATTCCCATGATCCGTGGGGCAACCCCGGCCGTCGCGACGCCCAGAATCCGGGCGATCGGTGTGAGCCCGAATGCCTTGACGGAGGCTTCGGACGCGATGATCAGCGCTGCCGCGCCGTCGTTCACGCCAGAGGCGTTGCCCGCGGTGACGGTGCCGCCTTCCTTTTTGAACGGCGCTGCAAGCTTGGCGAGCGACTCGGTTGTCGTTCCGGCGCGTGGATGTTCGTCGCGATCAACCACGATCGCATCGCCTTTGCGCTGGGGCACAGTCACCGGCGTGATCTCCAGCGCGAGCCGGCCATTTTCCTGAGCGGCGGCGGTCCTGGCCTGGCTGCGTGCGGCGAAGCCATCCTGATCGGCGCGGCTGACCTTGAAGGCTTCCGCAACGTTTTCACCCGTCTCCGGCATCGAATCGACGCCGTACTGCTTCTTCATCAATGGATTGACGAAGCGCCAACCGATCGTGGTGTCGTAAATCTCGGCGTTGCGCGAGAACGCCTCGCCCGCCTTCGGAAGCACGAACGGCGCGCGGCTCATGGATTCGACGCCACCGGCGATGATCAGGTCGGCTTCGCCGGCCTTGATGGCCCGTGCAGCGATGCCCACGGCGTCCATTCCAGAACCGCACAGGCGGTTGACGGTGCTGCCGGGGACTTCGATCGGCAGTCCAGCCAACAGCGATGACATGCGCGCGACATTGCGGTTGTCCTCGCCTGCCTGGTTGGCGCAGCCAAAGATGATCTCATCCACCGCGGACCAGTCCAGGCCTGGATTGCGGTGCCGCAGCGCTCGCAGCGGCACCGCGCCGAGATCGTCGGCCCGGACCGAGGACAGCGAACCGCCAAACCTGCCGATCGGGGTGCGGATGTAGTCGCAGATGAAGGCCTCGGTCATTCAGAGCTCCGGTGCCGCCAAGGATTTGATTTCGCCATCGACCTTAAGCTCTGCGCCGGTCAGCGCCTGCAATTCATCGAAGCTCATCGCAAGCAGCTTCTCGCGCAGCACGAAACGACAATCGATGATGTCTATGACCGCAAGGCTCGTGTAGACCCTCGTCACGCAGCGCACGCCGGTCAGGGGAAGGCTGCAGGCTTTCACCAGTTTCGGACGACCGTCCTTGGTGACGTGATCGGTGATGACGGCCACGCGTTTTGCTCCGTGCACCAGATCCATGGCACCACCGACCGCTGGTATGCCCTTGGGTCCTGTGCTCCAGTTCGCAAGGTCACCGGTCTCGGCCACCTCGTAGGCGCCGAGAATGGCAACGTCGAGATGTTCGCCACGCACCATCGCGAAGCTGTCGGCATGGTGGAAGAACGAAGCGCCCGGATTGAGCGTGACCGCCTTCTTGCCCGCATTGATCAGATCCCAGTCCTCGTCGCCTGCCGCCGGGGCTTCGCCAAAATTGAGGATGCCGTTTTCGGTGTGGAAGATCGCCCGGCGCCCATGCGGCTGAAAGCTCGCCACCATCTCGGGAAAGCCTATGCCGAGGTTCACATAAGCGCCGTCCTCAATGTCCTGCGCGGCGCGCCATGCAATCTGCGCGTTGGTCAGCTTGACTGTCATGCGTATGCGACCCCTTGGCGGATAAGCGTCTCTTCCTGCATCGGGTTCGAGACCTCGATCACCTGGTCCACGAAGATCCCGGGCGTCACGACCAGCTCAGGATCAATCGCACCGGGCTGGACGATCCGGCGCGCCTGAACGACGGTCGTGCGTGCGGCCATCGCCATCAGCGGCGAGAAGTTGCGTGCCGCCTTCCTGTAGGTGAGGTTACCATGAGGGTCGGCAAGTTCCGCCTTGATGAGGGCCACATCCGCCTTCAGCCAACGTTCCTGCACATAGTGGCGCCCGTCGAACTCGGCCACAGGCTTGCCGGCCGCGAGGTCGGTCCCGTAGCTCGTCGGCGTGTAGAAAGCCGGGATGCCCGCGCCACCGGCGCGGATTCGTTCGGCCAGGGTCCCCTGTGGAACCAGTTCGAGCGCGATTTTCCCGGCGAGGTACCGCTCGGTGAATGCCCGCGGATCGGACGAGCGCGGGAACGAGCAGATCATCTTGGCGACCATGCCATTGTCGATCATGGCGGCGATGCCGATCCGTCCGTTCCCTGCATTGTTGTTGACGATCGTAAGGTTTTTCGGGGCGCCGGTAGCGCGAAAATGGTCAATCAGGGCGTGGATCAGCTCTATCGGAGCACCTGCGCCGCCGAAGCCGCCGATCATGACGGTCATGCCGTCTTGGACGACTGCCACTGCTTCCGCGAGGCTCGCGATTGTCTTGTCCACGTAACCTGCCTTTCCCGGCACCAAGATGGATTTCGCCGCCACACGTATCGGCAGACGAGATCTTTCGGCAAGCCGGCTTGTGCGATATCATTCGTTTGTTGACATATCGCACAAGGTGAATGGATGCCCATTTCCGAACGAGACACGATGGGTGGCTTGGCCAAGGGGTTGTCCGTCATAGAGACGTTCACGGTGGAACGGCCACGGCAGTCGATCACGGACGTCGCGAATGCGTCCGGTCTCGACAGGGCGACAGCCAGACGCTGTCTCCTTACGCTTTCCCATCTCGGCTACGCCGACTACGACGGAAAGTTCTTCACGCTCACGCCGCGCGTGTTGAGGCTCGGGACAGCCTGTCTGGCAACCATGCCGCTGCCGCATCTGGTGCAGCCTTTGCTGGATGGCCTTTCGGAGCGGCTCGGCGAAAGCTCGTCCGTCTCGATTCTAGACGGCACCGACGTCGTCTATGTCGCGCGCGCGGCGCAGCGAAAGGTGATGTCGATCGCGCTGATGCCCGGCTCGCGGCTTCCGGCATACTGCACTTCCATGGGGCGCGTGCTCCTGGCAGCCATGCCTCCGGAACGCGCTGCACATCTTCTATCTTCCCATGCCCTGCCGGCGCGGACTGCTCATACCTTGACCGACCCCGACACCATCCTTGCGGAGTTAGGGCGGGTGCGGACGCAAGGGTTCGCGTTGATCGATCAGGAGGTCGAGCTCGGATTGCGCTCGATCGCCGTGCCGTTGATGACCGTGCGCGGGACGGTGATCGCAGCCGTGAACGTCGGCGTTGCGGCGACACATGTGAGTGTCAGCAATCTCGTTGCGCTCTACTTGGAGCCGTTGCGTGCACTTCAAGCTGAGCTGCGGGCAGTGCTGCGTTAGGGCGCTGGCACAGAGGGAATTAGCGTCCAAGTCGCTTGAGATAGGAGAGCATGTTCCCACCCATGATCTTGTCGACGGAAGATCAAGGTCGCGGATCGGAGGGGTGGCCGGACATTCGCCGCCGTCGAGACGGAGATCGCGAAACTACATTCTCGGTCAAAGCGCGACGTTTCTTCGCGCAAGTGACCGGCCTCTCACGCACCGCCCTGTCGCTGATCCGCTGCGGCATTCTTTGCGGCCATAGCCGATCCGTTGTAGGCGTGCATCTGCGCCAGCTTCGCCATGCGCTGGGCGGCCTCCGCGAGCGCCGCGCAATGCTGCTTGAAGTTTTGCTCTATGATCTGACCGTAGGGCCCCGTAAGTCCCACCGCGTATATCACCTCACCGCTCGTCGGCCTTATCGGAAATGCGATCGAGCCAAGGCCCGGAACATGCTCGGCCAGGTCCATGGCGTAACCCTGCTCCCGAACCTCGGCCAATTCCCTGGTCAACTCCGCGATCTTCGTTTTCGTCCGATCGGTATAGCTGCGCAGCTCCGTCGCCAGGATCCTCTTCACGGTCTCCTGCGGATGAAACGCAAGGATCGCCTTGGCCGAAGCGGTCGCATTTACAGGCATGGCCATGCCCGGCATGACATAGGTCCGGACCGGAGTGTCGGGCGCGACGCAGGTGACCGAGCGCACTTCGGTACCGTCGAACTTCGACAGGAACGCCGACTGGCCGGTGCGGTCGGCCAAATCCTGAAGCGGTCGCTGCGCGAGCGTCGTCAGCCAGCCGCTGTCCGGAGACATCTGTAGCAGCTGCAACAGGCGATCGCCGAGACGGTATGTCCGATTGCGAACGCTCTCGGCGGTGATCATCCCGCTTTCGATCAAGGCATGCAGCAGCCTGTTGATCGTGGTTTTGGGCAATCCAAGCGTCGTTTCGAGTTCGATCGCCGTCAGGCCGTGCTCGAACGGCGCGACCGTCTCCATGATCGAGATGTAGCGCTCGAGGGGGCTGTCCTTGGCGCTCGGCTTCTTCGACTTCGTATTCAAGGGCACCTACGCCGATCTGACAATTGCAACTGCAAGAAGGTTATCGTTCAAAACAGACATGAGGGGCAAGGTCGGTCCCTTGTTATTCCGCCGCGCCTTGAGCCCGGGGTCTCCGTAGAATAGCCGAACGGCCGCACGCCCTCGATCAATCGGGCTCCGTTAGTACCCGAATCCGGAAATGTCCTCGCAAATTCCGAAATTCGGTATTATCCCCATTTTATGGTCCCCTCGATTGACTCGCAAGCCAAATCCTGATTATCGGACTAAATACCGATTTTCGGAGGAACTTGAAATGGCTGAACTCCCGCGTGTGACCTACTCGAACATCGGAGTGGATTTTTCCCCGGTTCACGCTCACCTCGACGCAATGATCCCGGATTTCGAGAAGAACACACTGGGTCGCGAGTGGTCGACGCCGTTTGCGACTGGCGCTCGGAAAGAGATCCTGAGCCCGATCGACAAGAAGATCTCTCTCGGCAAGTTCCCGGCTTCAACCCCGTCAGACGTCAAGTCGGCGATCCAGGCTGCCCGAGCCGGCGCGAAGGCCTGGAACCGTTCGACGCTGGACGATCGCCTTGCATTCGGCGCCCGCTGGCGAGAGGCGCTGGCGGAGCGGAAGTATGACCTTGGTTTGGCGGCGCTATACGAGATCGGAAAGTCCCGCCTCGAGGCAGTCGGCGAAGCCGAGGAATGCCTCGACATGGTCGAGTACTACGCATCGGAGATGAAGGCGAACAACGGGTTCGTCCGGCCGATGAACATGTTGGTCGAAAACGAGACCGCTACCAGCGTCATGAAGCCCTATGGCGTCTTCGCGGTCATCGCTCCTTTCAACTTTCCGCTCGCCTTGTCGATCGGCATGGTCTCGGGTGCGCTGTTGACAGGCAATGCGGTGGTCTACAAGCCGTCGCCGGGTTGCGCGCTGACCGGACTGCTGATTGCCGAAACGCTTCGCAAGGCGGGATTGCCCGAAGGTGTTTTCAACATCGTGCTTGGCGATGGAGAGGTGGGGCGCCTTCTTGCCACCGACAACGGCATCGACGGCGTTGCATTCACGGGCTCCCATAAGACCGGCATGAGCATCTTCCGTCACATGGCAACGCTGCCCCACATGAAGCCCGTCATCGCCGAAATGGGTGGCAAGAACCCTGCCTACGTGACCAGCAAGGCCGATCTCGACCGTGCGGCGCAGGGAGTGGCGCGCTCCGCTTTCGGCCTGCAAGGCCAGAAGTGCTCCGCATGCTCGGTCGTGTATGTCGACGAGAAGGTCAAGGCGGAATTCATCGAGAAGCTGGTAGCATTCGCCGCAAAGCTGGTGGTCGGAGATCCTCGCAAGGCCGAGACCTTTATGGGCCCTGTCTATGGCGACGCCACAGTCGCCCTTTTCCAGGCCGCACTGTCGGAAGTCGAGGGCAAAGGCAAGGTGCATTTTGGGGGCGCCGCCCTGGGCCAGGGCTTTGCGGACAACTACGTCCTGCCGACGGTCGTCGAACTTGATGGTCCGGGCCGGCTGACCCGCGACGAACTCTTCATGCCTTTCGTGGTCGTCCGCGGTTTCGATAGTCTCGATGCCGCGATCGAAGAGGGCAACGACATCGCCTACGGACTATCCGCCGGCATCTTTACCAACGACCAGGAAGAGTTGCGTCACTTCCTCGACACCGCCGAAGCAGGGGTTCTCTACGCCAACCGTGCGAGCGGCGCGACGACGGGTGCATGGCCAGGCGCGCAGCCATTCTGCGGCTGGAAGGGCACCGGGGTCAGCGGCAAGGGCGGTCTCGGCTCGTGGTTCCTGCCACAGTACCTGCGCGAGCAGAGCCACACGATCATGACCAGGTGATCGAAAGAGGTCGCGCTCTTCGCCGCGGCCATCCAAGGCTGTCTCCTTCATCGGTTTACAAGATTATGCGCCACTATCCAGATTCAATGTCGAAATCCCGCGAGATGTTCGAACGGGCCCGCAAGGTCATGCCGGGAGGGAACACCCGGACAACGGTCTTCATCGACCCGTTTCCGATCTATGCCCAGCGCGGCGAGGGCTGCCGCGTCTGGGACGTCGATGGAAACGTCTACTACGACTGCATCAACAATTTCACGGCCATGATCCATGGCTACGGCCATCCCGCCGTCACGGCGGCGGTGGTGGACCAGATGCCCCGGGGATCGGCTTTCGGAGCGCCCACCGAGAGCGAACTTGATCTTGCTGAACTGTTGGTGGAGCGCCTCCCGTCGGTCGAGCAGGTTCGCTTCGCCAACTCCGGCACGGAAGGCGTCATGATGGCGATCAAGGCGGCTCGGGCGTTCACCGAACGGCCGAAGATCGTCAAGATCGAAGGTGCCTACCATGGCTCCTACGACTTCGCGGAAGTCAGCCTGGACAGCTCGCCCGCCAACTGGGGCGACATGCCTGCCTCGACGGCATACGCGAAAGGCACGCCGAAGGGAGTTCTCGACGACGTCATCGCGGTGCCGTTCAACGATACGGAGGCGCTGCGTGCCGTCTTCGACGCGCATGGAGACTCGATAGCGGGTGTTCTGATCGACCCGATGCCGAACCGCGCCGGACTTATTCCCGCGCGGAAGGATTATCTCGACGCGATGGTCGAGATCGCTCATGCCGCCGGCTCGCTGGTGATCTTCGACGAGGTGATCTCGCTCCGCCTTGGCTATTCGGGGGCGCAGGGCCTGTGGAGCATCACGCCCGATCTGACGGCTCTCGGCAAGATCATCGGCGGAGGGTTCCCGGTCGGCGCCGTCGGCGGCCGCGCCGACGTGATGGCGGTGTTCGATCCAACGCGAGGCAAGCCTGCATTGCCGCATGGCGGCACCTTCACCGCGAACCCGGTGACGATGCGAGCCGGTCTGGCGGCGATGCGCGCGTTGACCCCGGCCAGCTTCGCGCATCTGGACGCTATCGGCAGCCTGCTTCGCGACGGCATCACGGCCTCGCTTGCCCGCCATGGCCTCAACGGGCAGTGCGTCGGTCTCGGCTCGCTCTTCAAAGTCCATTTCACGGCGTTGCCGATCACGGACTATCGGTCGGTCTATCCGGGTGCGTCCGAACGCGCGAAGCTCGACCTGTTCCACAAGGGTCTGCTCGACCGCGGCGTGCTTTCGGCGAGTTACGGACTCTTCGCGCTTTCCACCTCGATGACCGAGGAAGACGCACGCGAGATCCTTTCCGCAATCGACGGCGCCCTCGCAGCAATCGCAAAGCAATGACGTAGCGCGTCCGGCGCCGGATCCATCCGGCACGGGACGACGCAGCAACAGATGGAAGTCACATGACAGCTTCTCCTCACGTCGTCGTCATCGGTGCGGGCACACTCGGCATGTGCTCTGCGCACGCGCTCGCGGAACAGGGCGCTCGCGTCACCGTCATCGACGCACAATCCATTGCGTCAGGATCCAGCGGCCGCTCGGTCGGGGTCGTTGGTACACAGCTGACGGATCCGTTCGAGATCCAGCTGCGCATGCAATCCGTGCACCGCATCCGCCGGTGGCAGGAGCGCCTCGGTCTCGGCTTCAGCCCTATCGGCTATCTGCGTCTGGCGCGCACCTCCGAGCAGATGGAACTGTTCGCCCGCTCGGTGGAGATCCAGCGCAATGCCGGCTTCAGATCCAGGGTCTACCAGGCGAACGAGCTCCAGCAGCTCGTGCCGCACTTGAGTTCAGATGGGCTCGAAGGCGGCATCTTCGGGCCGGACGACGGCTTCCTCGATCCCCACGAAATGTGCACGTTGCTGGCGCAAGAGGTGAAGAAGCTCGGCTCCGAGGTTTTCCAGTTCCGCAAGCTGCTTGGTGTCGCGCGGACATCCGGTGGCTATCGGTTGGACACCAGCAAGGGTCCGATCGGCTGCGACTTCGTCGTGAATGCGGCAGGCGCCTGGGCGCCACGCGTTGCCGAGATGCTTGGACAGACGCTTCACATCCGCCCCGAGCGCCACGAGGCGCTGACAATCCACCTGGACGCGCCGCTTCCCTACACAATGCCGATGGTCATGGATCTGGTGAACGGGCAGGGCACCGGACTCAACTTTCGGCACGAGAAAGCGAGCGAGCTCATCGCCGAGATACACAAGGTAAGCTCGCCCTCGCCCGAGGATCCGGACAATTACAACGAGCAGTGCGAGGAAGGGTCCAAGGTCATGCTGGCCGAGATGCTGATCGAGCGCGTGCCTGATCTGCCGGGCGCCCGGCTCGGCCGGGGCTGGGCAGGCCTCTACCCTGTCACCGCCGACCACCGTCCCTATGTCGGACCAGTCGATCAGTCCGAGCCCGGTCTGATCACTGCGGCCGGTGCGGGCGGCTACGGGATACAGCTCGCGCCGGTGATAGGCCTGATCGTCGCGGACTGGGTGCTCAAGGGCTCTCCCGCATCGATCCCAGGCACCGAGAGTCTCGCTCCAACTCCGGAAAGAAACGTCCCCGCCGTACATACCGCGGCGGCTTGACCAGTAGGACACCGGCGTTAGCGCAAGGACAAAGAAGCCATGCCCGAGGCAGAAAACATCGTCCGCATCAAGAACATCAACGTGATCTATGGCGGCCATCACGCCGTGAAAAACGTCTCGCTCGACATTACGCGCGGCGAGGTCGTGGCGATCGTCGGACCCAGCGGCGCGGGGAAGAGCACGCTGCTGCGTGCGATCAACATGCTCGAACAGCCGTCATCCGGTACCCTCGAAGTGGGCGCCATCCGGTTTTCGGTCGACCGCAATCTGTCCGCCGGAGAGCTGTTGAGGCTCCGACGTTCCACCGGGATGGTTTTCCAGTCCTTCAACCTGTTTCCGCACATGACCGTGCAGCGCAACATTTCGCTGCCGCAGATGCGGGTTCTGGGGCGCACCAGGGAGCAGGCGGACGCGCGCACCGCCCAATTGCTCGAACGCGTACACCTTACGGACAAGGCGCACTCCTACCCGGCGCGCCTGTCGGGTGGCCAGCAGCAGCGTATCGCGATCGCACGCGCCCTGGCTCTTGACCCCAAGGTGATGCTCTTCGACGAACCCACGAGCGCCCTGGATCCCGAACTCGGGCTTGAGGTGTTGGCCGTGATGCGCGAGCTCGCCCAGGAAGGCATGACAATGATCATCGTCACGCACGAGATCGCCTTTGCCGCAGACGTCGCCGACCGCGTGATCGTCATGGCCAATGGAGAGATCATCGAGCAGGGTCCGCCTGATGCCGTGATCCGCAACCCGTCGTCGCCGCGCACGCGGCAGTTCTTCCGTGCCGTGGTCGATCGCAGATGATCGACCTGCTGGTTTCACTGCTCAGAGGCGTTCCGGCCACGCTGCTGGTGACCTTCGGCGCTTTCGCAGTCGGGGCCATCGCAGCCGTGCCGCTGGTGCTGATGCGACGGTCCCGGTGGCTCCTTCTAAGCATGCCGGCGCGCATATACATCGACGTTGTCCGGGGAATCCCGCCGATCGTCTGGCTGTTCATTATCTTCTTCGGATTGGGCAGCGGAGTGATCGTTCTCAGTTCCTATCAGGCTGCCATCCTGGGTATGGGGCTGGTATCAACGGCCTATCTCGCTGAAATCTACAGGGGTGGCTTCCTGGCCCTCTCGAAGGGCCAGCGGGAGGCGTCCACGGCGCTCGGTATGACGCGCCTGGATACGCTGCGCTACATCCTGGCGCCGCAGGTCCTGCGCGTCTCGGTTCCGCCCATGGCGACCTTTCTTGTCAGCCTGCTCAAAGACACGACCGTGGCCTCCACGATCGGTGTCCGCGACGTGATGATGTACGCATCGCAGCAGGCTCAAGGCGGAGGCGGCAGCTTCATGCCGTTCATTTTCGCGGCGCTTCTCTACATCGCGCTGTCGATACCCGTTGTCGTGTTGGCACGCGCCGTGGACGAGCGGCTGCGCTCAAGGGGGCAAGCGAAATGAGCGAGATGCTGGCCAACTGGCTGGACTGGTCCCCCCAGCTTTTCCAAGGAGTTCTTGTCAGTCTCCAGTTGGCGGGCCTGGCGCTGCTGTTCGGATTGCCTATCGGTCTCGTTCTTGCGCTTGCCTCCTCCTCTGGAAACAGGCTCGTCCGCTATTTCGCGGTGGTACTTGTCGAGATCGGGCGCGGCGCGCCCGCACTCGTCGTCCTGCAGATGGTCTACTATGGATTGCCTGCTTCGGGGATGACCGTAAGTGCCTTCACCTCTGGCGTGATTGCGTTGGCGCTAACGACGGGCGCCTACACCAGCGAGATCCTTCGGGCCGGTCTGAACGCGGTTCCGCATTGTGAGATCGAGGCGGGCTTGGCGCTCGGCATGACCCGCCGGGACATCCTGCGCTTCGTGGTGATCCCCCAGGGAATCCTGTTCGCAATACCCGCGCTGATGGGCTTTGCCATTCTCATCTTCCAGGCGACGGCCCTTACATACACGATCGCCATCCCCGAACTTCTGGCGCGCGCCTATCGCGTGGGTGCGGCCACCTACCTCTACCTCGATGTCCTGATCCTGGCGGGCCTGTTCTATCTCGCCATCACCGTCCCGTTCGGGTGGCTGGTCTCGTACACCGAACGTAGGCTGGGCAGCCATCTCGGCTGACCTGCAATCAAAAACCATCAATGTCAGAGGAGAGCAAAGTGAAAAATTGGAGTAAGATCATCTCGGCCGCAGCCATTGCCACGGCCATGGGTGCCAGCGTCGCGTCCGCACAGGATTGCAAGCCGGAGCATGCTTTCGAAACCGTGTCGGCGGGCAAACTCACCGTCGCGCTCACCAACACCGCCCCGTATTCGCTCGAAAAAGACGGCGGCATCGCGGGTATCGACGGCGATCTCGTGAAGCGTTTTGCCAAGGAGAATTGCCTCGAGATCACGTATGAGATCTTCACATATCCAGGCGCGGTTTCCGCAGTTCAGTCGCGGCGCGCGGACATTGCGCTTGGCGGCTTCTATCGTACCGCCGCCCGCGCGAAGGTCGTCGCTCTGTCCACGCCGGTCTATCTCGACCAACTGTCCGTCACCTCGACCGACGGCATTGATACCGTCGACGGTCTGCTGGGCAAGAAGGTCGGCACCGTGGAAGGATATCTGTGGGTCCAGGACATGGAGAAGCTCTACGAAGGCTCCAAGACCTATCCATCGTCGCTGAACCTCGCCCAGGATCTTCATGCCGGTCGTATTGAGGCGGCGCTCGACGGCTTCGGCTCCGCTGTCATTCAGAACGAAGGGCAGAACTACAAGGTGCATGTCCTGAAGCCGGATCCGCGCATCGATGCGACCATGAACCCGTCGCAGACCGCCTTCCTGCTGGACAAGAGCAATGAGGGCTTCGTTAAGGCGGTCGACGCTTCGCTCGATGTCTACCGCAAGAACGGCGCTATCGCCGAAGCGCTCAAGGCTTACGGGCTGGATCCGTCGGCCGCAGATGTCGGTGAAGCCCGCGTCATCGAGTAAGCCGCTGGCATGAAGGGCCGCCTGCCTGCCCCCGCTTCTAGGAAGAAAACCGGATGCGGCGGGCGGCCTGTACGTTTGCTGCGCGGCTGCGATCCGCGAGCAGAATTTCGTAGTGCACCCCGAGTCTGAGACACGAAAAGGGTAACAGTCCTTCACTAAGGAGAGCTGATGAGGAAAGGAGACCCGTGGTGCAGTACAGCGCACCACAGATCCCTCCGGTCACATAAGGTTACAGCGAGGAACGGTACCGGTTCAGGCTCGTTAGCCCTGCATCCAATCCAATCATGGAGAAAAACGATGCAGGATATTTCCGGCAAGCGCGTCGCCATCCTTGCGACGAATGGTTTTGAACAGTCCGAGCTTGAGGTGCCGCTGAACAAGCTGCGCCAGGCCGGCGCCGAGGTCGAAATCGTGTCGCTCGAAAGCGGCAAGATCAAGGGCTGGGACCACAGGGATTGGGGCCGCGAAGTTCCGGTCGACAAGACCTTGGACGAGGCCCGTGCCGATGCCTACGATGCGATCGTTCTGCCCGGCGGCGTCATCAATCCCGACCTCTTGCGGGTCGAGCGCAAGGCGCTGGATTTCATCAGTTCGTTCTGGTCGGCCAACAAGGTCGTCGGCGCGATCTGCCATGCGCCCTGGCTTCTGGTCGAGACCGGGATCATCAAAGCCCGCCGCGTCACATCCTACAAGTCGATCAAGACCGACGTGATCAATGCCGGCGGCCTGTGGCAAGACAGCGAGGTCGTCACCGACCAGGGGCTGGTCACCAGTCGCAATCCCGGCGATCTCGACGCCTTCTGCGACAAGCTCACGGAAGAGATCAGGGAAGGGCGGCACGACAGGCGGGCCGCGGCTTAGCGCCGAACCTTGTTCACCAGCCGCGCCGCGAAGGATCTCGGCATGGGTTGTTCAGGCGCTCTTCGCCCCCTCCGCCTTGCGCAGCGACGCCTGATGCACCAGCGACGTCCAGCTGTTGGTCGAGGCAAGGTGGCAGTAGAGCAGGCTGAGCGCGCCTGACTTTCTCAGGTCGAGGAAGGCCTCGTCGCTCAATCTGTTGAAGGCGGCCTCGTCTACCACCTGGAAATCGGTGAGGTTCAGCACCTCGCCTCCTTCCAGCGTCACCTTGCTCTGGCGCGGCGCGAACAGGGCATGCGCGTCGATCTTGTCGACCATCTCGCGGGTCGCCCTGAAGTCGATCTGGAACTGGTTGCAGAAGGCGAGCGCCTGCTTCGTCGCCTCGGTCGCCTCGTTACCGCTGAAGAAGGGCAGCACCTTGTCGTCGCGGAACGGCGCCAGCAGCTGGTCGATGACGCGCTCGCTCGCCCGGTCGACGCACAGCGTAAGCCGGCCGGGCTGCTTGGGATCGTCGGCGAGAATGAAGGGATAGCGGCGGACATAGGCGGGGATGTAGTGCGGCCCGGCCCAGTTGCCGTCGGGTTCGACGAACAGGTTCTCGTCCTGGCGCAGGCCGGTGATGATGACGGGCGCCTTGGCGGGGCCGATGAAAACGATCGGGTAGGAGCGCATCGCCGCCGGCATTTCCGAGGCCACCACCGGGATGGCATGCGCCGAGCGGGCGAAGGAGAAATCGCTGCGCGCCGTCAGGCCGAGTGAACCGTGCCGCGCCGGATTGAGCGCCGCGGGCCTGGAATAGAACAGCGGCAAGGCCTCGCCCGCCGTTTCCGTCTTCGCACCGCTGTCAGCCATGTGTCCGTTTTCCTCCTCGCGCCGGCCAACCAGGCCGGCCCGTCCAGCATTGAATTCCCAAAGCGGGGTCTGTTCTTGTCGCGCCGGCCCTTGCTTCGAAGCAATCCTGCGCAGGGACAAAGTACTACAGCGTCGCCGGCGCGCATAAAAGGACACGCGCTGCTGTATTTTGGCGTTTGCGCCCTAATCGCCTTGCGGGACGCCCGCAACCATGCCGGCCTATGGACAGCCTGCCGCGAAGCGGCGACAGTGGCATCACATGGCAAAATTCCGGGAAGCCGTGGGAGTCTTCCGTCCGGGATTGCAAGGATACGAGGAGCCGATGTCGCTTCAGCCATCCGGAGAGAACCATGACCGGCTTTGTCGACCGCCAGCGCGCGATGCAACTGATGCAACGCGCCGGCCTGCAGGCGCTGGTGCTCTCAGCGCCCGAGGCCTTCCACTATGCGACCGGTGTGTCGATCGGACCGGCGGGGCTGTTCCGGCGTGCCGGCGCCGGCTTCGTTGTCATCCCGGCCCGGCAGGACCTGCCGATCGGCGTCGTCGTCGCGGATTTCAGTGCGGGACAGTTGCGGATCGCCGCGCCCGAAGCAGTTGTGCGTTCGCACCCGATCTGGATCGAATTCGCGCCGGTCGAGACGGGAACCCGCGGCCCGTTGGCGGAGCGTATCGAGGCTGGCCTTGTCTCGCTTGGCCGCGCGCCGGATTTCGCGCGCCCCGCCACCTTCGATCTCGCCGGCTCGGTGCGCCAGCTGCAAGCCTTGCTTGCCGAATTCGGACTGGAGCGCGCAACGCTGGGCATCGATCTCGGCTTTGTTCCAGCCGCCGATTTTTCCGCCATGCAGGCGCTGCTGCCGCAGTGCCGGATGATCGACGGCTCGCCGGTGCTGGATCGGCTGCGGGCGATCAAGTCGCAACGCGAGATCGAGCTCCTGCGGCAAGGCATTATCCTGTCTGAAGCAGGGCTGGAGCGGCTGCAGGTCGATGCGATGGCCGGCATGCGCCAGGCCGATCTCGTCGCGCTCTACCGGCAAGGCGTGGCCGCGGCGGCGGCGGGCCTCTCCCATCCGGTCGCGACGGCGGAATATGTGACGCTCGGCGCCCGGGCCAAGGGTGCCGATGCCAAGGCAATGCCCGGCGATCCGCTGAAATGCGACATGGTCTGCACGATCGGCGGGTATGCGTCCGACATGTCGCGCAACTTCACTTTCGGTCCCGCTTCCGCCGACCAGGCCGAATTGCACGCGATCGCCGAGCGCGCTTTCGAGGACGGGTTGGCGGCACTCGTGCCGGGAAATTCGATCGGCCATGTGCACCGCGTCGCCACCGACAGCCTGGCGCGGCAAGGCCTGCGCTCCTACCGCCGGGGGCATTTCGGCCACGGTGTCGGGCAGTCTGTGTTCTCGGAGCAATGGCCGTTCATTGCGGCCGACAGCGATGTCCTGGTCGAAGCCGGCATGGTGCTGGCCTTCGAGATCCCGCTCTACATCGACGGCCTCGCCAGCTTCAACCTGGAGGACCAGTTCCTGATCACGCCGGATGGGCCAGCCGCGATGAACCGGCTGCCAAGGCGATTGGAGAGGATAGGATAGCGAGGGCGGGATCGTGACGGTGTCACTGTCAGCGCCCTACGGCGCCCCCCTCTGCCCTGCCGGGCATCTCCCCCTCAAGGGGGGAGATCGATTATCGCTCCCGCTTTCGCCAATTTTCAACGTTGCAAGAACAAGATGAGCCGGCGCCGAAACTTCCAATCTCCCCCCTTGAGGGGGAGATGTCCGGCAGGACAGAGGGGGGCGCCACAGAACTCGGCGATGGGTGCCCTGTCGCGAGCGATTAACCGCTCACCGGCGGCCGCCTGTCCCTCCACGGCATTTCCCGCTCGAGCTGCGCCGACGCGGCCAGCACCGTCGCCTCGTCGCCGTAGCGGCCGACAAGCTGCACCCCGATCGGTACGCCGTCTTTCGACCAGCCGAGCGGCAGCGAGATGGCCGGCTGGCCTGAGATGTTGAAGGGGAAGGCGAACGCCGCATCCGTCCATTTGGCGTTGTAGCGGTCGATGTCGGTCTCCGACATGTCGTAATAGCCGAACGGGCGTGGCAGCTGCGTCAGCGTCGGGGTGATGAAGAGGTCGTAGGGCGAAAGGTCGCCGACGATGTCGCGGCCGACCTGCCTGAGCTGCTCGACATCGGAAATGTGCCTGGTGCCGCTGGTCGCACGGCCGCGTTCGATGATCGCCCAGGTCACCGGTTCGACATCATCAGGCGTCACCGGCCGGCCGATCACCGTTTCATGATAGTCGAAGGTCGCCGCCGTCTGTACGCAGGTCATGTTGGTGTAGGTGGCCCACATGGCATCGGCATTGAGCGGCATGTCGTGTTCCTCGACGTCATGTCCCAGCCGCTCCAGCGCCGCCACGGTGGCCAGCACGGCCGCCTTCACGTCCGCATCGATGGCCGTGCCGTTGGGCGGGGTGACGGTGAAGCCGATGCGCAGCTTCTTCGGCGCCAGTGACGACAGGCTGAGCCAGGAGGCGTCGGGGACCGGCGGCGTATAGGGGTCGCCCGGCAAGGCGCCGGCCAGCGCGTCGAGATAGGCCGCGGTGTCGCGCACGCTGCGCGAGCAGCACAGGAAGTAGGCGCCGCCATACCAATAGTCGCCGAACGGTGCCAGGCTGACGCGGCCGCGCGACGGCTTCAGCCCGACGATGCCGCAGCAGGAGGCCGGAATGCGGATCGAACCGGCGCCGTCGCTGGCCTCGGCGATCGGCACCATGCGCGAAGCAACGGCCGCCGCCGCGCCGCCGCTCGAGCCACCTGGCGTGATGCCTTCCTTCCACGGGTTCCTGGTCACGCCGTAGAGTTTTGGCTCGGTCGTGATCGACCAGCCATTCTCCGGCGCGTTCGACTTGCCGACCAGCACCAGCCCCGCCGCCTTCATGCGGCGCACGACTTCGGTGTCGAAATCGGCGACGACATCTTTCAGGTAGAGGCAAGAGTTGGTGTTCGGGGCGCCGGTCCAGGACGAGGCCAGTTCCTTGAGCAGGAACGGCACGCCGGCGAAAGGTGCTGATCTGTCGACCGTCTGCGCCTGGGCACGCGCCATGTCGTAGAGGCGATGGATGACCGCGTTCAGCGCCGGGTTGAGCTGCTCGACCAGCGTGATCGCCGCCTCGACCAGTTCCGCAGGTGAAACCTCGCCCCGATGCACCAAGTCGGCAAGGTCCAGCGCATCGGAGTTCGCATAGGTTTTCAGCAGGCTGTCGGTGACCATGTCTCTCCTCCTAGTCTTTGCCTCGCGCCGCGCCCGAGCTATCGCTTCGGGCCGACGTTGGCGCCGCCCCTCATCCGCCTGCCGGCACCTTCTCCCCGTCATGACGGGGAGAAGGAAAGCGCTCTGATGCTGGCGACCGCCTCCCGTTCTTCTCGGGAGAGGGCTGAGTGAGGGGCACCGACCTGAAACTGCTGCCCCCAGCAGCGCGCTTGTCTCACGCCAGCTCGACGGTGCGCCCCAATTCGATGCTCTGTTCCGCGGCGAGCACGATGCGCAGGCTGTTGACGGCGGCGTCCATCTGCTCGGTCAAATCGAGATCCTCGCGGATGGCGCGCAGGAAGAAGGCCTGCTCGCGGTCGCAGAGCTCCTGGTGGCCGGGCTCGTCTTCCATGCTGACGATCTCGTCGGGTTTCGCAAAGTTCTTGTCGGCGTCTACCGCCGCATAATGGATCTTCAGCGCGTCGGTCTTGGTGTGGCGGTCGATGTCGGCCGAGTTCGACACCTCCGCCGCTTCCGCCGCGCTGCTCGTCTCCTGGCCGGCGACGATCGACACCGCGCCCTTCGGCCCCACCACGTCCTTCACGAAATAGGCCGTCTCGCTCATCATCGGGCCCCAGCCTGCCTCGTACCAGCCGACCGAACCGTCATCGAAGGTGACGTGGAGATGGCCGTAATTCTGCTTGTCGGCTTCCGCCCAGAGCTTCGCGCCGATGCCGTGCACGCGCACCGGCCTGGCGCCCGTGAGCTGGCACATGACGTCGACATAGTGCACGCCGCAATCAACGATCGGGATCAGCGAATCGATCAGGTTCTTGTGCCAGTGCCAGGCGCTGCCGCTGCTCTGCTGGTTGAGGTTGAGGCGCATCACCAGCGGCTTGCCCAGCGTCTTGCCGACCTCGATGAATTTTATCCAGGACGGGTGGACGCGCAGGATGTAGCCAAGCACCAGCTTGCGGTTCTTCGCCCGCGCTGCCGCGACGACCTTTTCGGCATCCTCGATGTTGGTGGCGAGCGGCTTTTCCATGAACACGTGGCAGTTGGCCGCTATCGCCTTCAGCGCGTATTCGGCATGGGTGTTGGGCCAGCTGTTGATCGACACGGCGTCCGGCCTGGTCTCCGCAAGCGCCCGGTCGAAACCCTCGTAGAGCGGATAGCCGGCAAGTTCGGCGGGGATTTTCTTGTTGCTCTTGATCGAGCGGCTCATGATGCCGACGATCTCGAAGCCGTCCGAGCGGTGATAGGCGCTGGCATGCGAGGCGCCCATATTGCCGAGACCCACAACCAGCACTTTTATTTTGTCGGCCAATTCAGCCTCCCAATTTTTTGATAGGACCTGGCGAGCTGCTGCCGCGCCTGGGCATCCAGAACAATCACTTCAGGTTGGCGCCGCCCCTCATCCGCCTGCCCTTTCCTCTCCCCTGTCCGGAGGGAGAGGAAAGGAGCCAAGACAGGGCAATGAACGACCTCTTTTGCAGCCCTTACTTCACCGCCGAATCGAACAGATGCGCCTTGATCTTCTCGACATCGAGCGCGGCAAAGCCCTCCGTCAGCTTGACGCCGTCGGCATCGGCCTTGACCTTGGCCTTGTCGAAGTCGTTGGCGGCCGGGATCAGCTCGTTGGTGCAGACGTCCTCGGCCTTCACCGGATTGGTGATCTGGCCGATCTTGTGGATCTCGTCGAAGAAGCCTTGCCAGCTCGCCATGTCGTGCGAGCCCCAGCCGCCGCGCTTGTCCATGTCGCCGCGGAAGACGTTGATCTGCTGCAGGATCGAGGTGGTGCCGAGCTCGGGGCCGAGGTTCTTGGCCAATGTCGGGAACTGCTCGAACACCGCTTCGACCGCCGCGCGCGGGTTCTGGTAGCCGAACTCCAGCCCCATCGCCCAGCCGCGCAGATATTTTTCCAGGAACGCCTTCTTGTCGGGATCTTCGAGATCGGCGGCGCGCACGACGAAGGTGTTGGCCGGCAGCTTGGAATTCTTTACGCCGAGCCAGTATTCGAAGTCGAGGCCCTTGGCGATCCATTCGGCGCGCAGCCCCTCCCACGACAAGGCAGCGTCGCCCTGGCCGCCGGCGAGCGCGGTGCCCCACGTCGGCCAGCCGGCCTCGACATACTTGACCTTCTTGATGTCGACGCCTTGCGCGGCGAGCAGCGGATCGGTGATCGACTGCCAGGCGGCGGAGCCGAGCAGGATGGTCTTGCCTTCCAGCTTCTTCAAGTCGTTCGTACCCTCGCCCTTGCGGAAGGCGATGGAGAACGTGTCGCGCGCGCCCATGTGGAACACCGACTTCAGCTTCATGCCGTTCTGGATGGCGAAGGAGAACACGCCGGGCGAGGGAAAGCCCATATCGGCCTGGCCGACATCGACGAACTTCACCGTCGCCGTGCCGTCCGACGGGCCCGGCTGCATGTCGGTGCTGAGCCCGTCGAAATAGCCTGCCTTCTTGGCTGCCCAATAAGGATAGTCGTCGAGCACTTCGAGCGTGCCGCGCGGCGAGATCCAGGTGAATTTTTCGTAGGCCGCCGCCCTGGCCTTCAAGCCCGATGCACCGAGCGCGGTGGCGGTCACGACGCCGGCTGCCGTCACCTGCAGGAAGGTGCGGCGGCTGATGCCCGTTCTTGTCGCCGTCTGGAATGAGTTCTGGTCGGTCATGGCATTCCCCTTTTGTTGATTGACCTTCTTGTTGATCGATGGCCTTTCGCCCGCTCCGGGGCGTTCATGATCTCGTGCTCAAGCCTCCCAGCTCGCCCATTTCTTGCCGATCAGGAAGAACAGCACGTAGATCAGGATGCCGAGCGTCGACAGGATCAGCACCACGGCGAAGAATTGCGGCATCTGGATCATCGACGAATAGGTGGTGAGCCGGTTGCCGAGGCCGAAGCCGCCGCCGACCATCTCCGCGCCGACTGCGGTCAGCAGGCCGAAGATGGCGCCGATCATCAGCCCGACCAGGATCATAGGCAGCGCCATCGGCGCGCGGATCTTCCAGAATATCTGCAAGGTGCTGGCGCCGTAGGAGCGCGCCAGCGCGATCTTGGCGCTGTCGACGCGGCGAAAGCCGGTGGCTGCGTTTATCATCACCATCGGCCCGGCGGCCAGCGCCACCGCGATGATGCGCGGCGTGTAGCCGAAACCGAAGCGAAGGATCAAAAGCGGCACCAGCGCCAGCATCGGCGTGGTGACGAGAAGCAGGATGTAGGGCGCGACGATCTTTTCGGCGAAGGGAAACTGGGTGATGACGGCGGCCAGCACCAGGCCGACGACGGCTCCGATGGCGAAGCCGGAAACCAGCTCGACCAGCGTGTAGCCGAGATGCGGCGCAATCAGCGGGAACTCGTCGAACAGCGCATAGGCGATCGAGCTTGGCGGCGGCATGATGTAGAGCGGCACATGGAACAGGCGCAGCGCCAATTCGATGCCGCCGATTATGATTACGGCGACAGCTATGATCGCCGCCACCTCCTTGCCCGACTTGATGCCGGGGCCGCTGGCGAAGGCCGAGAGATTGGTCAGGCTGACGTCCTGCCCATCGCCGGACTTGGCACCCGATTTGGATTTGGAGAATTCCGGGATGGCGTCGCTCACGGCCTGATCCTCACGATCTCGGCGCTGGCGCGTTCCTGTTCCGGTGCCTTGGGCCTGGCGCGCTCGCCGACGATGTCCATCTTGATCCGGTTGGTGAGGTCGAAAACCTCTTTCGTCGCCATGATCTCCAGCGAGCGCGGTCGCGCGAACGGCACGCGATACTCCCTGGCGACGCGGCCGGGCCGCGCGCTCAGCACCACCACGCGGTCGGAGAGAAAGATTGCTTCCTCAATGCTGTGGGTGATGAAGACGATGGTGGTCTTGGTGTCGAGCCAGATCTCCTCGACGAGACGGTTCATCTCCTCGCGGGTAAAACTGTCGAGCGCGCCGAACGGCTCGTCCATCAAAAGCACGGAGGGTTTTGGCGCCAGCGCCCGCACGATCGCGGCGCGCTGCTGCATGCCGCCCGAAAGCTCGCGCGGGAACTTGCCGCCGAAACCGTCGAGCCCGACGCGGTGGAGCAGATGCGCGATCCATGCGCGGTCTGGTTTCTCGCCCTTGATCTCGAAGGGAAAGCGGATGTTGGCATCGAGATTGCGCCAAGGCAGCAGGTTCGCTTCCTGGAACACGATGCCGATGTCGGGATGCGGCCCGGTGATCTTGACGCCGTCGAGCCGGATCTCGCCGCCGGTCAGGCTGTGCAAGCCCGACATCGACCACAAAAGCGTGGTCTTGCCGCAGCCGGACGGGCCGACGATCGAAACGATTTCATTGGCGTGGACGTCGAGGCTGCAGCGGTCCAGCGCCAGGAGGTCGCCGGATGCGGTGTGATAGATCTTGGTCGCTGCCTGCACACCAAGCTTCGGCGCTGTTGTTTCGCCCGCGTTCATCCGCCCCTCGGAGAGTGCGTCCAATCGACTGCCAAAGTCAGTGTGTAACTATCCTACTTTGGTGTCAAGCGAAGAGCGCGATCGTTCCGTCGTTGAGAGCCGCCTATTCCTCTATATACCTGCTTTCGCTGTCTTTTCTTTATCTTGAAATGCGTGTTGCTTTCCTACATACTCGGGAAAAGTGGCACAACAAGCGGGCGTTGCAGATGGGCAAAGCCGGGTGACATGCCGCAACGGCACGCAGCAGTTGCAGCGGGGCCGTGCACATGGAACGACAGCGTGCAAGCATGGTAAGAGGTCGACAAGGGACCAGGGAAGGCCACTTCATGACCGAAGCTGACAGCCGGGAAAACCTGATGACGGATGGCGAGGCGGACGGGGGTGAGCCTGTGCGGCGCATTCCCGACATCATCTCGCTGGTCAAGGATACCTATGCCGAGCTGCGTCCGGCCGAGCGCCGCGTCGCCGATGTCGTGCTCGACGACGTCAAATACGCGGTCGATGCCTCCAACGCCGCCCTTGCCCAGCGTGCCGGCGTCAGCGAACCGACGGTGACCCGCTTCTGCCGCGCCATCGGCTGCGAGGGCGTGCGTGATTTCAAGCTGAAGCTGGCGCAGAGCCTCGTCGTCGGCGCGCTCTATCTGGACACTTCGCCAGCCAGGGAGAACGACACCGGCATGCCGTTCTGGAACGCGGTGTTCGGCGAAGCGCGGCGGGCGCTGCAGGAGGCCGAGCGGCAGCTCGATCCGGTCCAGCTGCAGAAGGCCGCCGAGCTGATCGCCAAGGCGCGCCAGGTTACGGTGTTCGGACTGGGCGGCAGTTCCTCGGCGCTGGCGCAGGAAACGCAGTACCGGCTGTTTCGCTACGGCATATCGATCAGCGCGCAATGCGACCCTTATCTCATGCGCATGACCGCCTCGACCTTGAAGCCCGGCGACCTGGTGATCGCCATTTCGGCGACGGGGCGCACGCGCGAGGTGATCGAGGCGGTCGAACTCGCCAAGCACTACCGCGCCAATGCCATCTGCGTGACGGCGCCCGACACCGAGCTCGCGCGCGTCGGCGACGTCAGGCTGACCGTAGCGGTGCCGGAATATCCCGATACGCTGAAGCCGACGGCATCGCGCTTCGCCTTTTTGGCCATGATCGACCTCATGGCGGTGGCTGCCGCCTACAAGCTTGACGGCTCGGCCCGCGAGACGGTCCGCCGCATCAAATACAATGCCCAGATCCACCGCACCGGCAAGGAGATGGAGCCGCTCGGGGATTAGGAGGCTTTTCCCTTCTCCCCCTGTGGGAGAAGGTGGATCGGCGCGCAGCGCCGTGACGGTTGAGGGGTGGGTGACGGAGTGCCGGCCGTGCCGAGCTGGAGCACCCCTCATCCGACCTCGCTCCGCGAGGCCACCTTCTCCCACAAGGAGAGAAGGGAATACCGGACAGCGCCAACGCGAAAAAGAGGGAAACAAATGCTCGAAATAGCACCATCGCAACAGGCAGCCGCATGGCTCGGCGCTTTCGACAAGGCGCTCGAAGCCGGTGACATAGCGGCCGCAGCCAACCTGTTCGTCGACGATTGCTACTGGCGTGACCTCCTGACCTTCACCTGGAACGTCACCACGATGGAAGGGCGCGAGGCGATCGCCGACATGCTGAAGGCGACGCTGGCAGCGACGCGGCCGGCAAGATGGCAGCTCACCGGCGAAGCCACCTCGGACGAGGGGATAATCGAGGCCTGGTTCACCTTCGAGACCGCCGTGGCCTCGGGCCAGGGCATCATGCGCCTGCGCGACGGCCGCTGCCGGACATTGTTCACGGCAATGACCGACCTGAAAGGATTCGAGGAGCGCAAGGGCGCGACGCGGCCGCTGGGCGTGCGCCACAAGGCCGACCCGGAGCGCGAGACCTGGTCGGAGGCGCGCGCGCGAGAGACCCGCGAGCTTGGCGCTTCCGAGCAGCCCTATTGCCTGGTCATCGGCGGCGGCCAGGGCGGCATCATGCTGGGCGCGCGGCTCAGGCAGCTCGGCGTGCCCTCGATCGTCATCGAGAAGAATGCCCGGCCGGGCGATTCCTGGCGCAAGCGCTACCGCACGCTCGTGCTGCACGATCCGGTCTGGTACGACCATCTGCCTTACATTCCGTTTCCCGACAATTGGCCGGTTTTCACGCCCAAGGACAAGATGGGCGACTGGCTGGAAATGTACACGCGCGTCATGGAGCTCAACTATTGGGTCGCCACCAGATGCGTCAGCGCCAGCTATGACGAGGCCGAGAAGGTCTGGACCGTGGTCGTGGACCGCGTCGGCCAGCACATCACGCTGAAGCCCAAGCACATCGTCTTCGCCACCGGCGCCTACGGTCCGGCGCGGCCGATCGACCTGCCGGGCGCCGGTGACTTTAAGGGCGAGCTGCTGCATTCCAGCCAGTATTCCAGCGGCGAGAAGCTCCGCGGCAAAAAGACCGCGGTCATCGGCGCGGCGAGCTCCGGGCATGACGTCTGCGTCGATCTCTGGGAAAGCGGCGCCGAGGTCACCATGATCCAGCGTTCGCCGACGACCGTGGTCAAATCGGACACGCTGATGGAAGTCGGTTTCGAGATCTTTTCGGAGAACGCGCTGGCGCGCGGCATCACCACCGAAAAGGCCGACATGATCGTCGCCTCGACGCCCTTCGCGCTGGTGCCCAAGGGCCAGCGGGCGCTCTACGACGTCATCCGCGCACGCGACGCGGCTTTTTACGAGCGGCTTCGCGCCGCCGGGTTCGCCCTCGACTTCGGCGACGACGAGACCGGCCTGCTGATGAAGGCCTACCGCACCGGCTCCGGCTACTACATCGATGTCGGCGCTTCGGACCTGATCATCGACGGCAAGATCGGCATCCGCAGCGGCGTGGCGATCAAGTCGCTGACGGCGAAAGGCATTCTCTTCGAGGACGGCAGCGAACTTGAAGCCGACGCCATCATCGCCTGCACAGGCTATCAGTCGATGAATGAAACCGTGGCGCAAATCGTCTCGCGCGAGGTCGCCGACAGGGTCGGCCCGTGCTGGGGCCTCGGCTCCGGCGTCAAGGGCGACCCCGGGCCATGGCAGGGCGAACTGCGCAACATGTGGAAACCGACGGCGCAGGAAGCGCTGTGGTTCCACGGCGGCAATCTGGCGCTCTCGCGCTTCTATTCGAAATATGTGGCGCTGCAGATCAAGGCGCGGATGGAGGGGATTGATACGCCGGTTTATGGGGCGGTCAGCAACGCGCGACGGTGAAGCGGAAGCGTTGCTTCGAGGGAAGGTCGACCCCCACTCCGTCGAGCTTCGCTCGACACCTCTCCCCCGATCGACGGGGGAGAGGAAGGGCGCGAGCTTATGCCGGGAGGCTCCCTTCCTCTCCCTCCGGAGGGGGGAGAGGTGGCGCTGCGGAGCAGCGACGGAGTGGGGGAAGCCATTCGCCAAACTCGCAGCCGCGGCAAGACAGGCGGCGCAGTGCTACCGAGATCAATCAATCATGCCGGTGCCCAAAATGCCTGGCCGCGACCTCGACATGCGTATGCCCCACATGCGCCTCGAAACGCTCGGTGTCGCCGACATCGTTCATCGTCTCGTTCGGCCACCAGGCGCCGCCGATGGCGATGCCTTCGCAGACCAGCCGCTGGTCGGCGACCAGCGAGGCGCCGACCGCGTCGATGAAGGTGAAGCGGCCGGAATGCTGCCGCAGCAGCGCGACGTCGCCGGCGGTTCCGACCTTGAGCGTGCCCAGATCAGGCCGCGCGATCGCCTGCGCCGGCGCTTGGGTGGCGGCGCGCAACACCTCGACCAGCGGCATGCCGAGCGCCAGCAGCTTCGACATGCACACCAGTATGTCGAAGGCCGGACCGTCAACGCAGTAGAGATGCACGTCGCTCGAGATGACGTCGGGCGCCAGCCCTTCGGCCAGCATGGCGCGAGCGACCTCGAAGTCGAACGAGCCCATGCCGTGGCCGAGATCGAAGATGACGCCACGCTCGCGCGCCAGCCGCATGTCGGGCCGCACGGCGCCGGAGGCGAAGACCGGCGCGTTCGGAAACGGTCGGAAGCAGTGGGTGAGAATGTCGCCCCTGCGCAGGCGCGGCAGCACTTCCGAGCGCCCGGGCGGCGGTTCGTCTATGTGCGCCATCAGCGGCAGAGCGGATTTGTCGGCCGCCTCCAGCGCCAGATCGACCGGCGCGATGCCGCTGGTGCCGCCGGCATGCTTGCCGGAGCGGACCTTGACGCCGACGACGACGTCCGCGTGCTCGCGCACCGCCGCCACCACTTCGCGCGGTTCGCAGAGCCTGAGATCGCTGCACTCGCCGACCGAGACGGTCTGCGAGAAGCCGAAAATGCCGGCGAAGGAGATGTTGACATAAGCCAGGATGCGCACCTTCGAGCGCTCCATGACATGGCGGCGGAAGCCGAGGAGATTGCCGGCGCCGGCACTGCCGGCATCAATGAAGGTGGTGGTGCCGCTCTTGGCCGCCAGCCGGTCGGCATCGACGCCGAGCGAGGTGCCGCCCCAATAGACGTGGCTGTGCAGGTCGACGAGGCCGGGCGCCACGATGCAGCCCTTGGCATCGATGACGCTGGCCGCGCGGTCGGCGGGAATGTCGGCGTCGATGGCGGCGACGCGGCCATTGGCGATGGCAAGATCGCGCGGCGCGTCGAGCCCGGCCGCCGGATCGATCAGCCGCCCGCCCTTGAACAGAAGATCAAATTGCATCGGGCGCGCCTCCGCTTCGTTCCATCCCCGCCGACGGCCGTCAGAGCGGCCGGTAGGCGACGGCTTCCACTTCGATCTTGATGTCGATCATCAGCCGCGATTCGACCGTGGTGCGGGCCGGCGGGTTCTTCGGGAAATGCCTGGCATAGACGGCGTTGAAGGCGCCGAAGTCGCGCGCGTCCTCCAGCCAGACGGTGGTCTTGACCACATCGTCCATGGTGCAGCCGGCCAGCGCGAGCGCCGCTTTGACGTTGGAAAGCACCTGCTCCGTCTGTTCGGATATGCCGCCCCTGACCACGATGCCGTCGCCGCCGACCGGCACCTGGCCCGAGATATAGACGAAGTCGCCGGCCCGCACCGCGGGTGACAGCGGGACATGCGACGTTCCAAAACATTGCTTGGGCAAGAGCGGACCTCCTCTGATGCTATGACGGGACACGATGGGAGCGCCCGCTTCGGCCGAGATTTACCCCGATCGAGGCGATCCCGATAGAGGTCTTGTTGGAAAGCAACATTCCTGGAAATCCATGTTGCTTTATTACAGAAGCGCTTGCATCGTGCGCGCTCGCCGGCCGGGCCTGAAACGGACGGGCGCATTTCCAGAGCGGAGAACCGAGAATGACCTTCGACAAGAACCCGTTTCCATCAGGTGATGCCGACCGCCACGCCCTCTGGGAGATGCTGGTGCGGCGCGACATCGATGCCTTCATCGGTCAGGACTGGTCCATGGTCGAGGACGATTTCATCGCCGAAAGCTTCTTCGGCATGCATGCGCATTTTCTTGCCAACGCCGACGCCTGGCGGCTGCAGTTCCCGCGGCTGGAGATCTATCGCGACGAGTGGCTGCGCCAGGCCAAGGAAACGGCGGCGACCAAATTCGCCGAGCCGCTGCGCGAGGCGCTGTTCCGCGTCACCAATCTGCGCGACATTGATGTCGACGGCGACCGCGCCGTGCTGCACAAGAAATTCGACGGCACCGTCGCCAAGGCGGATGGCGGCGTCGATCGGCTGAAATGGCAGACGCTGTATTTCTGCAGGAAGGTCGGCGGCAGCTGGAAGATCGCGGGCTTCGTCGGCTACATGCCCTATCCGCTGGGAGGCTGATAGCGCCTGTTGTCGAGGGCGGGTCGGTTTTTGCAACCGATCCGACGATCAGTAGAGCGTCACGAAGGGCGGGAACAGCAGCCCGCTCTCCCGGAGATATTCGATCAGCTCGATGGCCGGGAAAATGGCCAGGAAATAGAGCCCGTCATAGAAGGTGCGCTTCAGCGCGCGCGTCGAGAATTGCAACTCGTCATTGTCGCGGTAAAGCAGCGGGTTCGGCCAGAAGCGCGGCGTGGCCTTGGTGTAGGCGAGATAGGCCGGGCCGAATTTGCCCAGGAGGTATTCGGCTTCCTTGCGCGCCGTGACGCGGAAGATGAGGAAGCTGGCAGCGCCCAGCGCCACGGCCGCCAGAACCGAGCCGTAGAGCAGTCCGATACCGACAGCGCCCACCGTCGAGAAGAAATAGAGTGGGTTCTGACTTATCGAGAACGGTCCGATCGAGACCAGTTCCTCGTTTTTCTTGCCGCCGACATAGAGGATGCTCCAGAGCCGGCCGGCGACGCAGGCGAGCACCAGACAGAAGCCGAGGAATTCGAGCGTCTCGTGGCCTTGCGAGCCCTCGTTGAGCCCAGGCTTGGTGAGGAACAGAAGCAGGACCGCGAGCACCGCCGCCACTCGCACGAAAATCAGCCGTTTGCGCTGGACGAAGGCCTCTGAGACCGGCTTGAGGGAAGCGTAGGTCATTCGTGTTTTCCTGGGGCGCTGGCGAGGCCCGCGTGCACTCGGGCACGCCATTGATGGCGGATACAAGGCAATCGCTTTCTATCAAAGCAGCGCACGACGTTCGTAAAGCCTTTTTGCGCCAACCAGGTCCAACCTTACGAATTTGTATGCCGGCGGACAGGCTGGAGTGAAGTCGCTTCCATATCATTGCGATGCCGGTCCGCCATGGGCCGACATCAACTATGGCCGCCGGACCACCGGCATCGGACAGGGACTGGTTTGATGAGAAGATTTGCACTTGCCATTGCGGTGGGCAGCCTCGCTGTCTCGGCTTCGATCTCGCCCGTTTTCGCCGCCACCGCACCTTGCGAGGACACACTGAAGGCTCTTCGCGCGGCGGAGGCTACGGTTAAGCTCGGCGCCTCCGACAAGGCGAAGGTCTCGGAACTGGAGACCCAGGGCATCGAACGCTGCAATGCCGACGATGATAAGCGCGCCGACGACTTCTTCGCCCAGGCCATGAAGGTCATAGGCAAGTAAGTCCGCGAATCACAAACCGCAGGACATCCGCCATGCTCACTTCCAACGCGCAAAAGCCCGCCGGATCGACCCACAACAGGGTCCCGGACGTCACCGCCGATTTCTGGCTGATCAAGCTGATGGCGGTGACCATGGGCGAGACGGCGGCTGACTATCTCGCCGTCAACCTTGGCCTTGGGCTGACCGCCACGTCGTTGATCATGACCGGCGTCCTAGTCGTTGCCCTTGCCCTCCAGTTCGCCCAGAAACGCTACGTGCCCTGGGCTTACTGGCTGGCGGTGGTGCTGATCAGCGTCGTCGGCACGCTGATATCAGACAATCTGGTCGACAATTTCGGCGTGCGTCTCGAAACGACCACGATCGCCTTCACCGTCATGCTCGCCGCCACATTCGCTGTTTGGTATGCAAGCGAGCGGACGCTGTCGATCCACACCATCTTCACCACCCGGCGCGAGATCTTCTACTGGCTGGCGATCCTGTTCACCTTCTCGCTCGGCACCGCCGCCGGCGATCTCGTCGCCGAGAGCTTCGACATGGGCTACCTGACGACCGGCCTGCTGTTCGGCGGCGTAATCGCGGTCATCGCGGGTGCCTATTACCTGCTTCATCTGGACGGCATTCTCGCCTTCTGGCTCGCCTATATCCTGACGCGGCCACTTGGCGCCTCCTTCGGCGATCTGCTGTCGCAGCCAGTCGAATATGGCGGCCTCGGTTTCGGCACCACCTTCACCAGCCTGATCTTCCTCGGCTGCATCATTGCCCTGGTTCTCTACATGACGCTGAAGAAGACCGCAGACGATGCCGACGAGATCTTGCTGGAATCGGACTGACGCCGGACAAGCGCAGCCGAGCTTACCGGCCACGTGCCATCCTAGGAACGGACCCACGCCGGTGCTAGCCTGTTCCCAACATCGGCAATCAACCGGAACAGCGATGCGACTTCTTCTTGTCGAGGATGACCACAGGACGGCTGACTACATCGTCAGGGGCCTGACCGAGGCCGGCCATGTCTGCGACCTATTGCGCAACGGGCACGACGCGCTCTTCGCCGCGACCAGCGGCGGCTATGACGTGATCGTGGCCGACCGGATGATCCCAGGCCTCGACGGCCTGTCGATGGTTAAGGCGGTCCGTGCGGCGGGCGTGCGCACGCCGGCGATCTTTCTCACGTCCGTCGGCGGCATCGACGACCGTGTCGAGGGCCTCGAGGCTGGCGGCGACGACTATCTGGTCAAGCCTTTCGCCTTTTCCGAATTGCTTGCCCGCATCAATGCGCTCGGCCGCAGGCCGGCCGCACTGGAGCAGAAGACCGTTCTGCGGGTAGCCGACCTCGAAATGGACCTGATCATGCGCCGCGTTGCCAGGCAGGGCCAGCCGATCGACCTGCAACCGCGTGAGTTCAGCCTGTTGGAAGTGCTGATGCGCGGCGAGGGCCGGGTGATCACCCGCACCATGCTCCTGGAGCGCGTCTGGGATTTCCATTTCGATCCCAGGACCAGCGTCGTCGAGACCCATATCAGCCGCTTGCGGGCCAAGATCGACAGGCCTTTCGAAACCCAGCTCATCCATACGGTCCGCAATACCGGCTACAGCCTGCACGCACCGCTTTCACCATGACCGCAACATGGTCCCGGCTGCCGCGCAGCACGCCGTTCCGGCTCGCCTTGACGTTCGCCTTCCTGTTCATGCTGGCTTTCGTGCTGTCCGGCGCCATCGTCTACCGGATGATGAGCGCCGATCTTGCGGGACGGCTCGACGAAACCATCAGGGAAACCTACTCGGTCGTCGCCGCAACGTATACCGAGAGCGACCTCGAGGACCTGATCGCCACGGTCGAGAGTCATTCGCAGCTCAGCTCCAAGAAGGAACAGCTCTTTTCGCTGACCGACGCGGCCGGCAACCGTCTGGCCGGCAACTTCACCGCGGCTGGAGTTCCCGACGGGTTCTCGATGCTCGACGCAAAAATGCCCGGTGTGCCGGCCGGTGCCCAATACCGTGCCTATTCCGGCTCGATTGGCGGCAACAATCTGACGATCGCCTTCAGCCTGTCCGAGACGGAGGAACTGGAAACTATCATACTGATGAGCTTCGGCTGGGCGACGCTGATCATCGCCGGGCTGGCGGTGGCCGGCGGCGCCTTGCTCGCCTCGCGCGTTCAGCGCCGGCTCGACGGCATTGCCGCCACTATGGTGGATGTCTCGCATGGCCGGCTGGATACCCGCATTCCACTGACCGGCAATGGCGACGACATCGACGTCGTGTCCAATCAGGTCAATGCGGCTCTTGATCGTCTGTCGGCGCTGGTCGAAGGCATGAAGCAGGTCAGCGCCGACATTGCGCACGATCTGAAGACGCCGCTCAATCGGCTGCAGATGATTCTGGAGGGCGCGGCCGACAAGGCGGCGCAGGATCAGGATGTCTCCGGCGACCTGGCCGACGCGCGCGCGGAGGGTCACCAGATCAACGAGACCTTTGACGCGCTGCTTAGAATTGCACAGATCGAGGCTGGCGCGCGCAAGGCGCGCTTTACCGATGTCGATCTCGGCGAGATTCTGCAAACCATCGCCGAGATCTACACCGAGGTGGCAGAGGACGACTGCAAGTCGCTGTCGTCGCAGCGGCTGGACGGGACGACGGACCGGATCCATGGCGATCGCGAGCTGCTGATGCAGATGTTCGCCAACCTGGTCGAGAATGCGCTGCGCCATTGCCCGCCCGGCACCGCGATCAAATTGTCGGCCGAACGCCGGGACGAGCATATCCTGGCCAGAGTCGCCGACAACGGTCCTGGCATCCCGGCGTACGAGCGTGAAAAAGTGTTCCAGCGGCTCTACCGGCTGGACCACAGCCGCTCGACGCCAGGCAGCGGCCTCGGCCTCAGCCTCGTTAGGGCCATCGCCGACCTGCACGGCGCATCGATCACGCTTGAGGACTGCCGGCCGGGTCTCGCCGTGATGGTGAGTTTCCCGCTGGCGTCGGGTTAGCCGGCGATAGACCTGGATCCTCTGTCCGTCATCCCGGTCTTACGGATCCGTAAGGCGCCGGCCAGCTGCCCGACAACTCGCCTCGCTAGGATCGACCGATCTTCTCTCGGTCCGGGGGAAGCGGGGCGGCAACTGTAATCGTTCCGACCCCTCGATGCCGAACCACTTCGGCACCACAACAAGCGTTAGGAGAAAAGACCATGAGGAAATTCGTCATCGCCGCCGCGACAGTGCTGGCGGCCGCATCCTCGACGGCAGCCCTTGCAAGGACGGTTACCAGCACCATCGTCAATGTCGATGCAAAGGGCGACGCCATCACGCTGGCCGACGGCAAGACGCTGAACCTGCCGGAGGGCATAGAGGTCGAGACGCTGAAGCCCGGCAAGAAGGTGATCGTCACCTATTCGACGAAATCCGGCAAATCGCTGGTCTCGAACATCCAGCCTGCCAAGTAAAGGCGGCACGACCGGGCCGCCTGCGGCCCGGTTTTTCACCGGTGATCACCGATCGATCCGCGTCGACAGGATGATCGACGACGATGTCCGCTCGACGCCTTCGAGGGCGCCGATCTGGTCGAGCAGCGTGTCCAGGTCCTTGATCGACGGCGCGTCGGCGATGACGATCATGTCGAAATTGCCGCTCACCGAATGCAGCGTCCTGACCGGCGCCAGGGCGCGCAGGCTGCGCACCACCTTGTCGGCGAGCTTGGGCGTCACGGTGAGCAGCACATGCGCCCGCACCAGTCCCTGTTCATAATCGGGCGCAAGCTTGACGCCGTAGCCGGCGATGATGCCGCGCTGCTCCAGCCGTTCGATGCGGCTCTGCACCGTGGTGCGCGACACGCCGAGCCGGCGCGCCAGAGCGGCGGTCGAGGCGCGGGCGTTCTCGCGCAACAGGGCAAGCAGGGCCTGGTCGGCATCACTGAGCATTTCAACGAACCTGGTCGGCATATCGACAAAAAGGGTACTTCATTTCGTACAATTCCACGCTTCCTTTCGTCCGGCAAGCCGCGATTGTAGCGGGACAAATCAACTGTCGGGCGAGGGAACCGGGTCATGAAGAAAATTGTTGTCGTTGGCGCCGGCAAGATCGGCTCGACCATTGCCGAGATGCTGTTTTCAACCGGGGACTATCACGTCACTCTCGTTGACCGCTCGGCCGCGCAGCTTGCCGCGGCCGAATTGCCTGACGGGGTCGAGACGCTGGAACTCGACATCGCGGCCGCGGGCACGCTGGAAGCTGCGCTCGCCGGAAAATTCGCGGTGCTCAGCGCCGCTCCCTTCCATCTGACCACGCGCATCGCCGAAGCCGCCGCAAGCGCCGACGTGCATTATCTCGACCTCACCGAGGACGTCGTCTCGACCCGGCGCGTGAAGGAACTGGCGCGTTCGGCCAACAGCGCCTTCATTCCGCAATGCGGGCTGGCGCCGGGCTTCATCTCGATCGTCGCCAACGACCTCGCCAGCCGTTTCGATACGCTGGAGAGCGTGCGCATGCGGGTCGGCGCGCTGCCGCAATATCCTTCGAACGCGCTGAACTACAATCTGACCTGGAGCACCGACGGCGTCATCAACGAATATTGCGAGCCCTGCGAGGCGATCGTCGAGGGCGAGCTGGTCGAGGTGCCGCCGCTGGAGGAGCGTGAGGAATTCTCGCTCGACGGGGTGACCTACGAGGCCTTCAACACCTCCGGCGGGCTCGGCACGCTGGCCGAGACGCTGAAGGGCAAGGTGCGCACGCTCAACTATCGCACCATCCGCTATCCCGGCCACGCCGCCATCATGAAGGCGCTGCTCAACGACCTCGGCCTGCGCCACCGCCGCGAGGTGCTGAAGGATATTTTCGAAAGCGCACTGCCAGCGACGCTGCAGGACGTGGTCATCGTCTTCGTCACCGTCTCGGGGCGCAAGAACGGCCGCCTGCTGCAGGAGACCTACGCCAACAAGATCTATTCGAAGCGGGTCGGCCAGACGGTGCGCAGCGCCATCCAGATCACCACGGCATCCGGAATCTGCGCCGTGCTCGACATGCTGGCCGACGGTACCTTGCCGGCGACCGGCTTCGTCAAGCAGGAGGACATCGCGCTCGACGCCTTCCTCGCCAACCGCTTCGGCCGGGCCTACGCCCAGCACGAGATGGTCAGCCGGCTGGCGAGCTGAGGCCCAGCGGACGATCAAGGTCATCGGGACAACGGCCAGCTCCGTCTGGCCTATGGCCGCGCGAGGCTTTTGCCCGCAAAGTGGTTGCCAACACCCCTTTGCGAGGATGCCATGCGAAAGCTGATCTCCACCGGTTCGCCCTTCGAGAAGACCGCCGGCTATTCGCGCGCCGTGGTGCAGGGCGACTGGTGTTTCGTGTCCGGAACGACCGGCTATGACTATGCCTCGATGACGATGCCGGAAACGGTCGAGGCGCAGACGCGCAACTGCCTGGCAACCATCGCCAGTGCCTTGCTGGACGGCGGCTTCGGCATGGAGGATGTGGTGCGCGCGCATTACTACATAACCGACCGGGCCTTCGTCGACGTGGTGTTCCCCATTCTCGGCGAAGCGTTCGGCGAGATCAGGCCGGCGGCAACGATGATCGTGTGCCAGCTCAACAGGCCGGAGATGAAGATCGAAATCGAGGTGACGGCGCTTCGGCGCACAGACTGAGGAGGCCAATGTCATGGCAGTGCGGCGTATCGTAGCCAATATCGAAACAAAGGATGCGGCATCGGCGAGGCGCTTCTACCATGACGTGCTCGGCCTCGATATGCTCATGGATCAAGGCTGGATCGTCACCTACGGGTCCGAGGAAAGGATGCAGGTACAGGTCAGCTTCATGGCGCAAGGCGGGTCGGGCACGCCGGTGCCGGACCTGTCGATCGAGGTCGACGACGTTGATGCCGCACTCGACGCCATGAAGGCAGCCGGCTTCGCCATCGAATACGGACCGGCCGACGAGCCCTGGGGCGTGCGGCGCTTCTATGTGCGCGATCCTTTCGGTCGGCTGGTCAACATTCTCTCGCATCGGTGAATATCTGCAAAGCGCCGAGGCGACTGCAGACCTGGACATGTTGGCGGACAGCGCCCCCCTCTGGCCTGCCGGCCATCTCCCCCTCAAAGGGGGAGATTACGCACTTAGCCGCCTTCGGCAATTGTTCCTCCTTGCGTCGCAACCGCTTGGCGGTTAGCAAGGCCGCGGTCGCACAGCGCCGCGCGCCTCATTGGCGCGCGAAGGATGCTGTGCAAAATCGAAACGCATTCTTTCTGGGACGGCTCTCCATGGCTTCGAAACATCTCTTCCTGCTTCCCGGCGACGGCATCGGCCCCGAGGCCATGGCCGAGGTCAAGAAGCTGATAGCGGCCATGAACGAGAAGCTCGGCAGCGGCTTCGCCACCGACGAGGGGCTGGTCGGCGGCTGCGCCTACGATGCACATGGTGCCGCGATTTCCGATGCCGACATGGAAAAGGCTGTTGCCGCCGACGCCGTGCTGTTCGGCGCCGTCGGCGGGCCGAAATGGGATGCCGTGCCTTACGAGGTTCGCCCCGAGGCCGGCCTGCTGCGCCTGCGCAAGGACATGGAGCTGTTTGCCAATCTCAGGCCCGCGATCTGCTATCCGGCGCTGGCGGCGTCCTCCTCGCTGAAGCAAGAGGTGGTCGAAGGCCTCGACATATTGATCGTGCGCGAACTGACCGGCGGCGTCTATTTCGGCGAGCCCAAGCAGATCATCGATCTCGGCAACGGCCAGAAGCGCGGCATCGACACCCAGGTCTACGACACGTTCGAGATCGAGCGCATTTCGGGCGTCGCCTTCGAATTGGCGCGCACGCGCAAGAACCATGTCACCTCGATGGAAAAGCGCAACGTCATGAAGTCCGGCGTGTTGTGGAACGAGGTCGTCACCCAGACCCACAAGGCCCGATATTCCGACGTCAAGCTCGACCACATGCTGGCCGATGCCGGCGGCATGCAACTGGTGCGCTGGCCCAAGCAGTTCGACGTCATCGTCACCGATAACCTGTTCGGCGACATGCTGTCAGATATCGCCGCCATGCTAACCGGCTCGATCGGCATGCTGCCTTCCGCCTCGCTCGGCGCGCCTGATGCCAAGACCAAGAAGCGCAAGGCGCTTTACGAGCCGGTGCACGGTTCGGCGCCCGATATCGCCGGCAAGGGCATCGCCAACCCGATCGCCATGATCGCTTCCTTCGCCATGTGCCTGCGCTATTCCTTCGCCATGGTCGATGAAGCCGACAAGCTCGAAGCGGCAATCGCCGCCGTGCTCGACGACGGGCTGCGCACCAAGGACATCCTCTCGGCTGGCATGACCGAGGTCGGCACCGTCGAGATGGGCGACGCGATCATCGCCAAGTTCCTGGGCTGACCCCCATGACGGTCGACGTCCGCTGGGCGACGGCCGGCGACGCGACGGCGCTCGCCACGATGCTGTGCGACATGGCGGTGCATTACCGGCAGCCGCCGCTCGACCACGAGCGCGCCTTGTCGGCGGCACGCAAATGGCTGGGCGAGGAAAGCCCGGCCTATCCGCATTTCGCGCTGGCTTTCGTCGGGGCCGAGATCAGCGGCCTGGCATCTGTGGCGATCGCGCATCCCGGCATCGACCTCGAGCGGCTATTGTTCCTCAAGGATCTGTTCGTGCGCGACAAGGCTCGCAACGCCGGCGTCGGCCGGGCGCTGGTCGGCTTTCTCGCCGACCATTGCCGGCGCCACGGCATCGGCCGCATCGACCTGACCACCGAGGACTGGAACGAAGGCGCGCTGCGCTTCTACGACCGGCTTGGCGCCGAACGCCACGGCCAGAAGATCTTTCTCAGGCTTTCGGGCGAGGCGCTGGGGGCGGTCAGACCCTGACGCCCGCCGGCACCGGTCCCCAAGGATTTTCGCCCAGCTGAGGCGGCATAAGCCCGAAGACTAGCACGGCGATGCCGCCAATGAGCGGGATGAAGCAAAGCAGGGCAAACCAGCCGCTCAGGCCGGCGTCATGCGCACGCCGTACGAGGAGCGCAATGCAAGGCAGGATCAATCCCGAAAAGAACACCAGTAGGGGTATGAACCCTATGAACCCCATCGGCGTCCTGTCCGCGTTGGTTTCGAAGCCGTTGATCGCCAGTTCAACAAGTATCCCGAAGCCGAAAAGCGCGAGCACCCCGAGGGTGTAGAATAGCCAGAAGGCCCAGAATTCCTTGCGGCGGGAGCGTCCGGTGAAATTGCCATAATCCGCGATCACCGCGCGCCAGAAATAAGCCCACAGCCCCGTGGAGTAGGCGGGCCGGCTTCGGGCAGAACGGCTGGTCTGCCGTGGCTGACCGGTGGTTGACGACGATGCGGCCGAGGCCGTGGCGACAATGTTGTGCGCCGTGCCGTCGCCCGGCTGGAACTCGACAAGGGTACCCCTGCCGAGGGGCAGTTCCAGGCTGAAATCGATACGGGAAAAGATGTAGCGTTTGCCGTCGGTTCCGTTGATGTAGCCGTAGTCCTGGCCTTCGTCATAGTGGAACACCGTCCCGCGCATGCTCTGCCCCATTTCACATTGCGTCGCGAGACGCTACTTAAAGTTGCATGTAATTGCAATACGCACGCAGGACTACGTTCTGGCGCCCGCCGGCACCGGTCCCCACTGGTTCTCCCGGGCCTGGGTCGGGATGAGCGCGAAGACCAGGATGATCAGGCTGCCGATGGTGGGGATCAGGATCACCAGGAAAAGCCAGCCGGTCAGGCCGATATCATGCAGGCGACGCACGGTCATGCCGAGGCCAGGCAGAAAGGTCGCAAGTAGGAAAAGGCCGAACAGGCCAATCGTCACCGCCGGCATTTCAGCGTCGTCGAGATTGCCCATAGCGGCATCGGCGAAAATGCCGATGCCGGTCACTGCCAGCAGTGCGACGAACCAGAACAGGCAATAGGCCCAGTATTCCTTGCGGCGGGCGCGGCCGGTGAAGTTGAAATAATTCTCGGTGATGCCGCGCCAGAAATAGCCCCACAGGCCGGGCTCGGCCGGCCCGGTGCTGGCGGCCCGGCCAAAATGCCGCGGCTGTGCGATTTGAGCAGCGGAAGAGACGGACGCACCGGCTCGCGCATCGGCGGCGGCGGCCACGCCGGTTGGAGGCGCGGATTGGGCGCCGGCCGGGAAGATGTCGCGCGCCTGGCCGCCGCCGGGCTGGAATTCAACGGCCGTGCCTCGGGCAATTGCGATTTCGCGGCGCAGATCCTCACGCGCGAACGTATAGCGCTCGCCATCCGCCCCGGTGATGAAGCCGAAGCCCTGAGCCTCGTCATAGTGAAGAACTTCGCCGCGCATGCCCCGATCCCCCGAACGCCCGACCAGACTGTTCAAAGTTCCGGCGGATCGCAAGGGGCGGGCATGAAAATGCGACGGCTGGCCCGACAGCATCGTGACGATATGGCCGGGAGATATCAGCTCGGCCGCTTCTTCGCCTTCTTGTGTTTCGGCGGTCCGGCGTTGTCGAATTTCGGCTTGCCCGGCTTTTTCGCCCAGGGCTTCGCGTCCGATGCGGCGGGGCGCTGGTCGCCAGCCGGCGCGCGCTTCTCGAATTTGCGCTTCGGCGCGTTCGGGTCGAACGGCGCCTTGCCGCGATGCGGTTTCTTGTCCGGACCTGGCGGCTGGTAGCCGGCGCGCGACAGGTCCGGCATGCCGTCCAGCCGTTTCACCACGATGTTACCCTGCAATTTGCGGTTGGGACCAACGGCGGCGAGGAAACGGTCGGCCCAGTCGGCGGCGATCTGCACGAAGGTCTCTTCCGGCTGCATCTTGATGGCGCCGATCTCGCGCTTGGTGATGCTGCCGGTGCGGCACAGCATCGGAATCAGCCAGCGTGGCTCGGCATTCTGCCGGCGCCCGACCGACAGCGAAAACCAGACGCTGGCGCCGAAATCGTCGCGGCGGCTGGGCGCCTCGTCGCGGCGCGCGAAGTTTTCGCCCGCCGGTCTTTCACGCGACGGCGTGAACGGCGCGACGTCCATCAGATCCTCTGGCGCCGAGCGGCTCGAGCGGCACAGCCGCACGAAGGCGGCCGTCACCTGCTCGGCGCCGTGCTTGGCGAGAAGCGCGTCGATGAAGCCGCGTTCGTCGTCCTTCACCGGTTCATCGAAGGCGGGATCGGCAAGGATGCGCTCGTCGTCGCGGCGGATCACGTCGTCGGCGGATGGCGGACTTGCCCATGTCGCGGTCAGCTTTGCGCTCGCCAGCAGGCGTTCGGTTCGCCTGCGGGCGCTGTTGGGCACGATCAGCGCGCTGACGCCCTTGCGACCCGCGCGTCCGGTGCGGCCGCTTCGGTGCAGCAGCGTTTCCGGGTTGGTCGGCAGGTCGGCATGGATGACCAGCTCCAGATTGGGCAGGTCGATGCCGCGCGCCGCGACGTCGGTGGCGATGCAGACCTTGGCGCGGCCATCGCGCATCGCCTGCAGCGCGTGGCTGCGTTCGTTCTGGCTGAGCTCGCCCGAGAGCGCGACGACTGAAAAATTGCGGTTGTTGAAGCGTGCGGTGAGATGGTTGACGGCGGCACGGGTGTTGCAGAACACCAGCGCGTTTTTCGCCTCGTAGAAACGCAGCACATTGATGATGGCGTTCTCGCGATCGGCCTGGGCGACGCTGAGCGCCCGGTATTCGATGTCGAGATGCTGCTTCTCCTCGCCGGCGGCCGAGATGCGCACGGCGTCACGTTGATAGCCCTGGGCGAGGGTTGCGATGGAGCGCGGCACGGTGGCCGAAAACATCAGCGTGCGGCGCTCGGCGGGGGCGGCGTCGAGGATGAATTCCAGGTCCTCGCGAAAACCGAGATCGAGCATCTCGTCGGCTTCGTCCAGCACCACCGCCTTCAGCGCCGACATGTCGAGCGAGTTTCGCGTGATGTGGTCGCGCAGCCGCCCGGGCGTGCCGACGACGATATGGGCGCCGCGCTCCAGCGCGCGCCGTTCGGTGCGCATGTCCATGCCGCCGACGCAGGAGGCGACCGTGGCGCCGGTCAGCTCGTAGAGCCATTCCAGTTCGCGCGTCACCTGCAGCGCCAGCTCGCGCGTCGGCGCCACCGCCAGCGCCAGCGGGGCCGCGGCATGGGCAAAGCGGTCGGCGCCGCCGAGGAGCGTCGGCGCCATGGCAAGGCCGAAGGCCACCGTCTTGCCGGAACCGGTCTGCGCCGACACCAGCGCGTCGGCCTGGCCAAGCTCCAGGACCGCCTTCTGCACCGGCGTCAGTTCGGCATAGCCGCGTTTTTCCAGCGCCTTTGCCAGCGCAGGAACAAGTGCTTCGAAGTTGGACATCTCGCTCTTTCGGAATTCAGGGCTTGCGCTCATCATGGAGCACATACAGGGCTGGCGCAGCGCCAGCCAGACGATCTCGCCCGTTCGTACTTGCTGGCGCCGCTCTTGTACAGGGCAGGCGGCACCGCCTTCCCTTCTCCCGCAAGGAGGGAAGGAAGAAACACCACTGATTGACTCCTGCCGCAAACCGCGTAAAAGCCCGCTTCGAACGGGATCGTTTTTCGATGCGCGGCCTTTTGATGGCTCTTCTTGCATTCGATGCCCCCAGCCGCGATGAGCATCATTGCGCCGGGCGTTTCGGCGCGTCCCCCCGTTCCAGCAAAGTAACGGCCAAAACCACCACCAAAACGGTGTGATTTCCCTTGGCCTGACCACCCTCTCCCGGGTTCGGCCCGGGGGACGGAACCCGCACCTGGCCGGCGGGTTTTCTCCAACAACCAAGCGGAGAGGGATAGGAGATCTTTATGAGTTTCAAGGTTGCGGTAGTTGGCGCCACGGGCAATGTGGGCCGCGAAATGCTCAACATACTGGAAGAGCGCGGTTTTCCGGTCAGCGAAGTGGTGGCGCTTGCCTCGCGCCGCAGCCAGGGCACGGAAGTGTCGTTCGGCGACCGCACGCTGAAGGTCCGCGCACTCGACACCTACGACTTTTCCGACACCGACATCTGCATCATGTCGGCCGGCGGCAATGTCTCGAAGGAATGGTCACCCAAGATCGGCAAGCAGGGCTGCGTCGTCATCGACAATTCCTCGGCCTTCCGCTACGACGCCGACGTGCCGCTGATCGTCCCGGAAGTGAACCCGGATGCGATCTCGCTGTTCACCCGCAAGAACATCATCGCCAACCCGAACTGCTCGACGGCGCAGCTCGTCGTGGCGCTGAAGCCGCTGCATGACGCGGCCACCATCAAGCGCATCGTCGTGGCCACCTACCAGTCGGTGTCGGGCGCCGGCAAGGAAGGCATGGACGAGCTGTTCACGCAGACCCGCGCCGTGTTCGTCGCCGACCAGGTCGACGTCAAGAAGTTCACCAAGCGCATCGCCTTCAACGTGATCCCGCATATCGACGTTTTCCTCGATGACGGCTTCACCAAGGAAGAGTGGAAGATGGTCGCCGAGACCAAGAAGATGCTCGATCCCAAGATCAAGCTGACGGCGACCTGCGTGCGCGTGCCGGTGTTCATCGGCCATTCGGAAGCGGTCAACATCGAGTTCGAGAACCCGATCACCGCCGACGAGGCGCGCGACATCCTGCGCGAGGCGCCGGGCTGCCAGGTCTTGGACAAGCGCGAGGACGGCGGCTACATCACGCCGCTGGAATCGGCCGGCGAGGACGCCACCTTCATCTCGCGCATCCGCGAGGATTCGACCATCGACAACGGCCTGTCGATGTGGATCGTTTCCGACAATCTGCGCAAGGGCGCCGCCCTCAACGCAGTGCAGATCGCCGAACTGCTGGTCGAGCGCGGCCTGATCCAGCCGAAGAAGAAGGCAGCCTGACGGCTGTTTGGCTTTCGCTCGCGGGCCGCACCGCCGCTGCCGCGGCTGGCCCTCCGCGAGGGCGCCGGACGACCGGCGGCCCGCAGTCGCGGGCTCGGCCTTCGGCCGTTAGCTCACCTTCCCCCCGTCCTTATATGGGGAGAAGGTGCCGGCAGGCGGATGAGGGGGGCGCCGGCCTATGTCCGATTTTCCGCCGCCAGTTCCCGCAGCAACCTCATCGCTTCCTCGGCCCGGTCGACCGGCACGAACAGATGGTCATGATAGAAGGCGGAGACGGGATTGACGCCCATGCCGGCGGCGGCGAGGCGTGCGGTGATGGCGGCGAGGAAGCCGACGGCTTCCAGCGACGAATGGATGTTCAGCGTTATCATGCGGCAGCGGAAAACGGCTTCCAGCCCGGCTGCCTGCGCCTCGTCTTCGGGCAGGATCAATGTCGTGCCTTCGCATTCGCGAAACAGCATGACCGCTTCGAGTCCTTCCGGAACCGATACACCCGCCGGCAGCGTGGCGAAGACATGGATGCCGGCAATCAATTGCGGCATCATCGACGCCAGCAATGTCTTCAGATCTGTCTCTCCGGCCATCTCGCCTGCTCTTGTCTGACGGGCCACGCCCGCCAGCTTTTCATATACGCGACCGAAGCGGGCCGATAGCCACGCCGGCGCGCTGCACGGACAACCCGGCGAGAGAACTGCGCTGCGGCGTGAGAGCATCAACGATTTCATATGCTTGCCGGAGATCGGCATGGCCTTGGCAGGCGCGGCGAAGCGCCGGCCTTCAATGTCTAGGGATCAAATCGGCCGCCTGGGAGTTAGGAACATGGCGGCGAGGACGGCGATCCCCGTGAGAGAGGAACGACAATGAAGAAAATCATGACCATTCTGGTGCTGACGGCAGCGCTTGGCGCCTGTTCGCAGACGGAAAAAGGCGCGGCCGTCGGCGGCCTGGGCGGAGCAGCGGTCGGCGCGGCGGTGGCGGGCGATCCCGTCCAGGGCGCCGTGGTCGGCGGCGCGGTCGGTGCCGTGGCCGGCGCGCTGATCGGGCGGGCCAGCGAACCGGGCCGCTGCCGTTATCGCGACAGCCGCGGCCATGTCTATGTCGATCGTTGCCCGAGCGGCTATTGAGCGGCAGCATCCGCCCAATGAATTCGAAAATAGAAAACGGCGGGCTAAGGGCCCGCCGTTTCGAAAAAGCCGATCGGTGATCGATTACTCGGCCGTGGCGGGCTCCGCGTCGGCCGGCGCGGCCGCAGCCGCCGCGACGGCGGCAGCGGCGTCGTCCTGCGCCTTCTTCAGAAGCGCGGCGCGCTCCTGCGCCTTCTTGCCGGGCTCGGCCTTCTTCGGATTGGAACGGGCGTCGCGCTTGGCGAGGCCGGCCTCATCGAGGAAGCGCAGCACGCGGTCGGTCGGCTGGGCGCCGTGCGACAGCCAGTGCTTGACGCGCTCTGCGTCAACCTTGACGCGCTCGCCGTCCTTCGGCAGCAGCGGGTTCCACGAGCCGAGCGACTCGATGAAACGGCCGTCGCGCGGCGAGCGCGCGTCGGCGACGACGACGTGGTAGTAGGGACGCTTCTTCGAGCCAGCGCGGGCCAGTCTGATCTTCAGTGCCATTTCTTATCTCCTAAAAGCTCTGATTTCGTTGGTAGGGTTGCGGCTAAATCCTTGTCTTCAGCCGGTTTTCGTCACGCCGTTGGCAGCGGCGATCTGTTCGTGGTGGCGGATCACTTCGCGGACGACGAAATTGAGGAATTTCTCCGCGAAATCCGGGTCGAGATGCGCATCGTCCGCCAGCTGGCGAAGACGGGCGATCTGCTGCTGTTCGCGCGCCGGGTCAGCCGGCGGCAAGCCATGCTCGGCCTTGAGCAGGCCGACCGCCTTGGTGCAGCGGAAGCGCTCGGCCAGCATGTGGATGAGGGCGGCATCAATGTTGTCGATCGAAGCACGGTAGCCGGCCAGGATGGTGCGGGCGTCCGCCATGTCCTTTTCCTCGTTCATCGCGTCCTCACTTCTTCTTGCCGGGGCCAGGCAGACCACCGCCGCCGAGACCGGGAAGTCCGGGAAGCTTCATGCCGCCGGGCAAGCCGGGCAGGCCACCGCCGCCGGGAAGGCCGCTGGGCAGGCCCTTCATGCCGGCGGCCTGCGCCTGCTTCTGCAAGGCTTCGAGCTGCTTGGGATCCATCTTGGAGAGGTCAGGCATGCCGCCCATGCCACCGGGCATCATGCCGCCGAGGCCCATCTTGGAGGCGAGCCCGCCCATCATGCCGCGCATCAGGCCGCCGCCTTTGCCCTTGCCGCCCATCGCCTTCATCATGTCGGCCATGCCGCGATGCATCTTCAAGAGCTTGTTGATCTCGGCCGCGTCGGTGCCGGAGCCGGCGGCGATGCGCTTCTTGCGCGAGTGCTTGAGAATGTCGGGGTTGGCGCGCTCGGCCTTGGTCATCGAAGAGATGATGGCGAGCTGGCGGCCGAACATCTTGTCGTCGAGACCGGCGGCGGCCATCTGGTCCTTCATCTTGCCCATGCCGGGCATCATGCCCATGATGCCGCCCATGCCGCCCATTTTCGACATCTGCTGAAGCTGCTGGGCGAGGTCGTTCAGGTCGAACTTGCCCGACTGCATCTTTTTGGCCATCGCCGCCGCCTGCTCGGCGTCGATGTTCTCGGCGGCTTTTTCGACAAGCGAAACGATGTCGCCCATGCCGAGAATGCGGTCGGCGATGCGCTTGGGATGAAATTCCTCCAGCCCGTCCATCTTCTCGCCGGTGCCGATCAGCTTGATCGGCTTGCCGGTGACGGCGCGCATCGAGAGCGCGGCGCCGCCACGGCCGTCGCCGTCCATGCGGGTCAGTACCAGCCCGGTGATGCCGACGCGCTCGTCGAAGCTCTTGGCGAGGTTGACGGCGTCCTGGCCGGTCAAGGAGTCGGCGACCAGCAGGATCTCGTGCGGGCCGGACACCTTCTTGATGTCGGCCATCTCGACCATCAGCGGCTCGTCGATATGGGTGCGGCCGGCAGTGTCGAGGATGACCACATCGTGACCGCCGAGCCTGGCCGCCTGCACGGCGCGCTTGGCGATATCGACCGGGTTCTGGCCGGCGACGACAGGCAGCGTCGCCACCTTGACCTGCTCGCCGAGCTGGCGCAACTGCTCCTGCGCGGCGGGGCGCCGCGTGTCGAGCGAGGCCATCAGGACCTTCTTGTTCTGACGCTCGGTGAGCCGCTTGGCGATCTTGGCCGAGGTCGTCGTCTTGCCGGAACCCTGCAGGCCGACCATCATGACGACGACAGGCGCCGGTGCGTTGAGGTCGACGGCGACGCCTTCGGCGCCGAGCATGTCGACCAGCTCGTCATGCACGATCTTGACGACCATCTGGCCGGGCTTGATCGACTTCAGCACCGCCGCGCCGACCGCCTTCTCGCGCACCTTGTCGGTGAAGGAGCGCACCACTTCCAGCGCCACGTCGGCCTCGAGCAGCGCACGGCGCACCTCGCGGAGCGCCGCCGAGACATCCGCCTCCGACAGCGCGCCGCGGCCGGTCAGGCCGTTCAGGATGGAGCCAAGGCGCTCCTGAAGTGATTCAAACATTCTGTTTCCTTTTCCCTGGCAACCGGATGGTGCCCGAGAGGTAATGCGTTCGCGCCAAGTGTCCAAGTCTCGTGGCAAGCAAAAGCCAAAACCAAAAAGCACCCGGGGGCGCACAGCGCTGCCGGGTGTTGGCCTCCAGGATCTGTTTACAGCACTTGGCCTCAAAGAGGCTTCGGCGTCCTGGTCGGCTTGCTCGGAGGGATACTCGTCGCGGAATTCGGGGCTGTAGACAGGAAAACGGCCGCGGAGTCAAGACAAGGACCGTTCCGCCGGTCTCCCCGCGCAGCAATCAAGTCGCCTTCGTTGCGTCTGCAGGTTCGGCCGAGACGCTCAGCGGCGAGCGCGGATGCAAAAGCAGCAGGGCCGTCAGCAGGCTGCAGGCGATGCCAATCATGGCGATGAGGACCGCGTCCGACGTCGCCCAGCCCGGCCCTTCGAGTGGTCTGGCGGTAAACAAGGCGAAGGAATTGTAGCTCTCCTGATGCGAGATCAGCAGGAAGCCGGTCAGATTGTTGCCGAGATGGGCGCCGAGGGCCGCGCCGAGATTGCCGGTGGCATAGACGACGAGCGTCAGAAGCAGTGCAAAAGCGGCGATCGAGACCAGCACGCAGGCGTTGATGGCGGCCGAGGCGTTCGCGCTCCAGTGCAGCGAGGTGAACAGCAGGCCCGGCAGCAGCGCCCAGACGAACGGGCTCCTGAACCGGTAGGCAAGACCGCGCAGCAGGTAACCTCGGAACAGCACCTCTTCCGATGACGTCTGCAGAAAAGTGAGCGCCAGGATCGGGATCAGGAACAGCAGCCAGGACGACAGGGCGATCGAGCCGCGCGCGATCTCGGGCTGCATCAGGTAGAGCAGGACCTCGGACACGAGCGACGTGACCAACACCGCGACCAGTCCCTTGATGAAACCCGAGCGCGAAATGCGACGGCTGTTGCCGAGGAGCGCCGACAGCTTCTCGCCATGCACCCAGCGCATGGCGATCCACAAGCCGATCCAGATGCCGGCGAAAGACGCGAGCGCGGTGAGAATGCCGATTGGCGACGCAAGGAAACCCTGCATGCCGCCGGCGGGCGCAGCCGCGCCTTGCGCTGTCCGCCAGGCGAAAAAGGCATAGGTGCCGCCCAGCAGCACGACCCCCGTCGACGCGGCCCAGAACAGGACGACGATCCCGGTCCCGAGAAGCAGGCGCGGCAGGGTCGTCTTTTCGTTGGCTGTGTTTCGATAGTGCTCGAAGGCGGCAGGGTCCGATATCACGCTCTCTCGCAAGCTGGTGCTTCGCGTCGCATGATCTATGGGATCGGGCGGTTCTGCGCAATCATTCCTATTCGATACGCCCCGCCAGCCTTCGGCGCATTCGCGCCGCCCTCGCCTGCCTGCCGGCAGGCGAAAGGCATGCTCCGATGATTAACCCCGTGTCCTATCCGCCTCAGCGGACCACATAGACGATGCGCCGCGTCTGCGGGTCGATCAGCGCCGGCTGGCCGTTCACATAGACGTAGCGGTAGTCGTAATCGGGGATCTCGCGCAGTTCGACACTCTCGGGCAAAACGGCCCCGGTGACCACCTCGCCCTCAAGATAGACAGGGTCGACGCGATGCGTGTCGACATAGGTCCTGACTTCGGCGGGAGGCTGCGGGATGGCGTCCTCGACCGGCTCGCCGGCGATGATCGAGCCGGTGTAGTCGGTGGAATAGCCCTCGGGCGGCGACACGACGGCGACGCTGGAGCCGAGCGGACGTCGCGTCAACACGACCCGGTTGCCGCCGAAATCAGCCGTCACATAGTCCGAATAGACCCAGCCCTGGCCACCGGCTTCGGCGATGGTGCACCATTTGCTGTTTTCGATACAGCCATTGAGCGTCGCCGACTGGCCGGCGGCGAGCACGCCGATGACAGGATATTGCGGGCCCGGGCCAGCGCGGACATTGAGATCGGTGATTGCGGAGACGGGGGTGTCGGCCATGGCGGCGCTCGAGAAGAGCGTGAGCATTCCGGCGACCGCGGGAAACAATACGGATTTCATGGTTTCTCTCCGTTTCATGGTCCCTCGGCAGCGAAAACGGGAGAGCGGCGCATGCGTTCCAGCTAAAATGTTGAAGCCAACTCACGATTTGTTCCCGTTTCTTGCGGCAGGCCGGTCAGAAGGTCGTGAACGAAGGCCAGTTTGCGCGCCGCGACATCCGAGATGACGAAGGGGTAGAGGTCGGGCAGACCCATGCAGCGATTGATGGAATTGGAGGCTTCCGACAGCACCAGCCAGCGCGACAGGATCTTTTCGAACGGTTCGGGAGCGGGTGTCGGTTCGGACGGCGCTGGTTGTAGCATGCCCCCGGTATCGCCTTGGGGCAATTCGTTGGCTTCCACCGTCTCCAGCCGGCCGAGCGGGAAGTTCAGCGCATGGACCATTTCCAGCGTGTCGGTGATGTGCAGGTGGTGGGCCCAGCTTTCGGCCCAGTCCTCCCAGGGATGGGAGGTGGCGTAGGACGAGATGTGGCGTTGCTGCCAGTCGGGTGGGGCACCATTGGCATAGTGGTTCTTCAATGCCTGCTCGTAGCCGGTGCGCTCGTCGCCGAACAGCGCGCGGAAGGCGTCAAGCCTTTGCGGATTGTCGCGGATCAGCCGGTCCCAGTAGTAGTGGCCGAGCTCGTGGCGGAAATGGCCGAGCAAGGTGCGATAGTTCTCGCCCATCTCAACGCGCCGCCTTTCGCGCTCGGCGGAGTCGGCTTCGGCGACGTTGAGGGTGATCAGGCCATTGTCGTGGCCGGTCAGGATGCGCTCGCCGCCCGGGCCGCCGCCGATCGGATCGGCAAGGAAGTCGAAGGCAAGGCCGGCCTCGTCGGCGGGGTTCTGCTTGGGCGTCACCGGCAGTCCGAAAGCCAGCAGCGAATAGACCGCGCGCTTCTTCGCGGCCTCGACCCGTATCCAGCGGCGGCGGTTGCCGTCGACGGAGAGGTCCGGGATCAGCTGGTTGAGCGCGCAGGCGCGGCAGAAGGGCTGTCCCGGCTCGGCCATCCAGTTGCAGGCGCATTCGTCGGCGTTGGCGCATGGGGAGCCGCCGTCGGCACCGGACAGGGCAAAGCAGGCGCGCTGCGGATCATAGAGCACGGCACTGGAGCAGTTCAGGCACCGGGCGTTCTCGAAATAGAGACGATGGCCGCAATGAGGACAGTCGAAGAGTTTCATCTCGGTCTCGGACCAGGGAACAGGGGAAGGCGCGTCGTGCAAAACGCCGGCCGACAGACGTCGTTCCCGACTGTGACGTCATTGAGCAACATGGCGCAAGGATCGTCAGGCCATGGGTGGTTCTTGCCACAATATTTGCTTGATCGTAGGCAAATTCCCTTCCATTGGCCAGCTTGCGCGCGCGACAGTGACAAGTGCGCGTTTCACTGGCAAATTCCGGCCGGGACGTGATTCAGGCAACCAGGAGAGAACAACATGGCATTTCTTGCCAAGGGTAAGATGTTTGCAGCGGCCACTGTGGTGGCGATGCTTGCGCTGGCGACGGGCGCGCAGGCGGCGGCCAGCTGTGGCAAGACCGGAGCCGGCTTCGATGCCTGGAAGCAGGACTTCGCAGCGGAGGCTAGGGCCGAGGGCGTGGGTTCGAGAGGACTGGCGGCCCTGGCCGGCGCGACCTACGCGACCAGGACCATTTCCGCGGACCGCGCCATCCACAAGGCTTTCAGCGGCTCGGTGGAAGCCTTCATGAAGCGCCGCGGCGGGGCGGCGATCATTTCCAGGGGCCGGGCGCTGAAGAAATCGAATGCGGCGCTGTTCGACAAGATCGAACGGACCTACGGCGTCTCGCCGGGCGTGCTGCTTGCCATCTGGGGCATGGAGACGGGCTTCGGCGCCTCTATGGGTAACCAGAACACGGTGTCCGCCATTTTGACGCTTGCCTATGACTGCCGCCGTCCGGATTACTTTCAGCCGCATGCCATTGCGGCGCTGAAGCTGGTCGATCGCGGAACGTTGACTGCCTCGTCGGTCGGGGCCATGCATGGCGAGATCGGCCACACGCAGTTCCTGCCCGGAAATGTCCTGAAATATGGAGTGGGCAGCGGAAACCTGCGCGACAAGAGCACCGCGCTGGCTTCCACGGCCAACTTCCTCAAGGCGCATGGTTGGCAGGCCGGCGCGAGCGCTCAGGCGAATATGGGTGCAATTGCCGGCTGGAACTCGGCGAGTGTCTATCAACAGGCCATCGCCCGTATCGCCACCGCAATCGATGGCGAGTGATCGTTAGGGCAGTTCACCGTTTCACGGAAACGGCGAACCGGTCTATGTCTTTGCTTTTTTGCGTAATTCCCAAGGGAAAGCGCTACGCGCTTTCCCGGGAAAACCGTACACGCTTTTCCTGGAATTGCTTTTCAGCAGAAAGCCCGGCCGCGTTGCCGGGTTTCCTGTTCGCTGACCGGTAGAGCGGTCAGTCCCGGCGGTTGCGCGCCGCCAAGGTCCGCAGCCTCAGCGCATTGAGGCGGATGAAGCCGGCGGCGTCCTTCTGGTCGTAGGCGCCGCGGTCGTCCTCGAAGGTCACCAGCGCGTCGGAATAGAGCGTCTTCTTCGACTTGCGGCCGGTAACGATGACATTGCCCTTGTAGAGCTTCAGACGCACCGTACCTTCGACATCCTCCTGGCTCTTGTCGATCATCGTCTGCAGCATCAGCCGCTCGGGCGCGAACCAGAAGCCGTTGTAGATGAGTTCGGCGTAGCGCGGCATGAACTCGTCCTTGAGGTGGGCAGCTCCCCTGTCGAGCGTGATCGATTCGATGGCTCGGTGGGCAGCGATAAGGATGGTGCCGCCGGGGGTCTCGTAGACGCCGCGCGACTTCATGCCGACGAAGCGGTTCTCGACGAGGTCGAGCCGGCCGATGCCGTTGTCGCGGCCGAGATCGTTGAGGGCGGCGAGCATGGTTGCCGGCGACAGCTTCTTGCCGTCGAGCGCGACCGGATCGCCCTTCAGGAACTCGATCTCGATCTCGGTGACCTTGTCCGGCGCGTCCATGGGCGAGACGGTGCGCTGATGGACGAATTCCGGCGGCTCGCTCCACGGGTCCTCAAGCACCTTGCCCTCGGAAGAGGAATGCAGGAGATTGGCGTCGACCGAGAACGGCGCGTCACCCTTCTTGTCCTTCGGCACCGGAATCTGGTGCTGCTCGGCGAAGTTGATGAGGTCGGTGCGCGACTTGAACGACCAGTCGCGCCAGGGCGCGATGACCTTGATATCGGGATTGAGCGCATAGGCCGAAAGCTCGAAGCGCACCTGGTCATTGCCCTTGCCGGTGGCGCCGTGGGCGATCGCGTCGGCGCCGGTCTCCTTTGCGATCTCGACGAGGTGTTTCGAGATCAGCGGCCGGGCGATCGAGGTGCCGAGCAGATAGGTCCCTTCGTAGACGGCGTTGGCGCGGAACATCGGGAAGACGAAGTCGGCAACGAATTCCTCGCGCACGTCGACGATGCGGATGTCCTTGATGCCCATCATCTCGGCCTTGCGGCGCGCCGGCTCCAATTCGCCGCCCTGGCCGAGGTCGGCGGTGAAGGTGACGACCTCGGCGCCGAGCTCGGTCTGCAGCCATTTCAGGATAATGGATGTGTCGAGGCCGCCGGAATAGGCGAGCACGACCTTCTTGACGTCTTTTGTTTTCGACATTTGCTGTTTCCGCGACAAGAGTTCTCGGCCGGCGAGGTATCACGCCGTTTCCGGTCACTGCAAGGGATGAACGGGGCAAGGCGCGGAGAAACAGGCATCCGGGACAGCTGGATCATTCTTTCCGTCGCACAGCCGCTGGCAACGGCAGTAGCCATTCGTTATAGCAGCGTCTTTAGAGCCAACGGACTGCCCATGTCCTTCATTCCCAACACCGCAACGCTGATCCAGTTCGCCATCGCCACGTTCATCCTGGCGATCACGCCCGGACCGGACATGACGCTGTTCGTCTCGCGCACACTGAGCCAGGGCCGCGCCGCCGGCTTCGCCTCGATGGCGGGGGCGCTGTGCGGCACGCTGATCCACACCACCTTGGTGGTGGTCGGTGTCTCGGCGCTGATCGTCGCCTCGCCGATGGCCTTCTTCGTGCTGAAGATCTTCGGCGCCGGCTATCTCGTCTTCCTGGCCTGGCAGGCGATCACCAAGGGTTCGGCCTTCTCGCCGGAGAAGAAGACGGGCCCGCAAATCTCGCTGTTCCGGAGCTGGATGGTGGGGCTGGGCGTCAACCTGCTCAACCCGAAGATCATCCTGTTCTTCATGACCTTCCTGCCGCAATTCGTCTCCGCGCATGATCCGCACGCGCCGGGAAAGCTGTTCTTCCTCGGCGCCATGTTCGTGGTGCTCTCGACCCCGGTGACGACCCCGATGGTGCTGGCGGCGGAGAAATTCTCGGCGGCGATGAAGGCCAGCCCGCGCGTGACGCGGGTGGTCGACTATCTCTTCGCCGGCGTGTTTTCCGCGTTCGCGCTCAAAATCCTGACTGCCCAGGCGAAGTAGGATTTTGCTGTTCGCTGCTGATCTCTTCCGAACCGGAGGTCAGCAAAGCTCCCTGCTTACGCGGGCGCTCGGTTCGAGGTCAGGGTTCGGCTTTCCACCAGCTTCCGGCCCAGCGCCCGGCGCTGAGCCAATAGAAAATGCCCCCGACCATGCCGCCGCCGATGACGGCGGCCATGGCGCGCGGCTCGGTGACGGCGAATGGCGTATCGCCCATCTGGTCGGCGAAGCCGAGGAAGACGGCGGCGACGATCGCACCGGCCAGCGCATAGAACAGCCAATCGCGCCGGCCGAGAATCTCGGCGATCAGAATCACGAGGGCCGCCGGCATGAAGGCGAAATAGGCGGCAAACAGCGCGACGAAGGGGATCGAGAAATAGAGCGAGGCGGTCGCCGCCGGCTCCGCATGCGCCGGCGTGTAGCCGAGGGAGGCCAGGAACAGGACATTGAGGAACGCGCTGGCCGCCAGCGCGGCGACGGCATAGCCGAACAGGATGACGGCAAGGCGCACGATATAGGCGACGAGACGGGTCATTGCGAATCCCGGCGTAAGGGATGGCCGGACTTGCGCCCGGCCAGAAACCAGTAGACCGAACCGGCGGCAATGCCGGCGGTGGCCAGGAAGCCGAGAAAGCCCGGGTTGAAAACAAACCCTCCGGCCGAGCCCGGGACAAGAACCCCGAATGCGATGGACGTGATCGCGCCCGTGGCCGCGAAGTAGAACCACCCCCGAAGCGACAAGCGTTCGGCCATGAAGATCGCGGGGCCGACGATCAACAACGCGCAGACCGCCACTGTCACTACCGCGAGCGGGAAGGAAACCAGCCAGTCGAATGCGAAAACGATGGACCAGTTGCCATATTCGAGCCCTTCCAGAAGAGCGATCAGCAGCACAGGCACCAGGATCGAGGTCAGCACGGCGGCGATATAGCCGACTGCTATGAAGACGAAGCGCTTGAGCCCGGCGACGAGACGCCTCACGCCTCGCCGTGCCCCGCGATCATCATGGCTTCCAGCGCCAGCCGGTCGACTTTGCGCATGCGCTCCGATTCCGATTTGAGCTGGCCGCAGGCGGCGAGGATGTCGCGGCCGCGCGGCGTGCGGATCGGCGAGGCATAGCCGGCGTTATTTATGTAGTCGGCGAATTTCTCGATCGTCTCCCAGTCCGAGCACTGGTAGTTGGTGCCGGGCCAGGGGTTGAACGGGATCAGGTTGATCTTGGCCGGAATGCCCCTGAGCAGCTTGACCAGCGCCTTGGCGTCGTCGAGGGAATCGTTGACGTCCTTCAGCATCACATATTCGAAGGTGATGCGCCTGGCGTTCGACAGGCCGGGATAGGCGCGGCAGGCGGCGATCAGCTCCTTGAGCGGATATTTCTTGTTGATCGGCACCAGAAGGTCGCGCAGATCGTCATTGGTGGCGTGCAGCGAGATGGCGAGCATGACGCCGATCTCCTCGCCGGTGCGGAAAATCTCCGGCACCACGCCTGAGGTCGACAGCGTGATGCGGCGCTTCGACAGCGAAAGGCCGTCGCCGTCGGAAGCGATCAGCAGCGCCTTCTTGACCGCCTCGAAATTGTAGAGCGGCTCGCCCATACCCATCATGACGATGTTGGACACTTTGCGGCCCTCGGCCGGCACGATGGCGCCGTCGGGCGTGTCGCGGTCGGGGAAATCGCCGAGCCGGTCGCGCGCGGTGAGCAACTGGGCGAGGATTTCCTCGGCCGTCAGGTTGCGCACCAGCTTCTGCGTGCCCGTGTGGCAGAAGGAGCAGGTCAGCGTGCAGCCGACCTGCGAGGAGATGCAGAGCGTGCCGCGGCCTTCCTCGGGGATGTAGACAGTCTCGATCTCGACCGGGCGACCGGCGCCGCGCGGCGGGAAGCGGAACAGCCATTTGCGCGTGCCGTCGGCGGAGACCTGCTCCTCGACGATCTCGGGCCGCGCCACGGTGAAATGCCTGTCGAGTTCGGCGCGCAGATCCTTGGAGATGTTGAACATGCCGGCGAAATCGGAGACGCCGCGCACATACATCCAGTGCCAGAGCTGCTGTGCACGCATTTTTGCCTGGCGCTCCGGCACGATGCCGGACGCGATGAGCGCCTCGCCCAGTTCGGCGCGCGTCAGGCCGATCAGCGACGGCTTTTCCGGCTGTATCGCGCGGGCACGCAACGCGTCACGGGCGCCTTCGGCGGTGAGGTCGAATGAAAGGGTCATGGTTGCACTGATATAAGCGGTTTGCGGCCGATTTCATCCATCGGCCTGATATGAAGCGCGGCCCATAGCACAGCTTGGCCGCGGAGTCATGCGATGGCGAGGCGATCCGTGCGCCGACCGATTGACAGATGCACCGGCCGGTCAGACCTGCGGTCCGTGCTTTTCGACTAAAAACGGATCACTTGATCGTGTTGAAGTAACGGTTCTCACCGCGCGTTCGAACCCTGAATGGGGCAACCATGCCCCGACAAATGGGAGTATGCACGATGAACTCTATCAAGCTCGCCGTCATTGCCAGCTTCGTCGGCCTTTCCGCCTCGCAGGCATTTGCCGAAGACGCGATGGGCACAATGACAATGATGAAGGCAGGGCAAGTCACGGCAATCATGCCGGACGGGCATATGGGCACCATGACGCCGGACGCGAAAATGAGTGCCGAGATGATGAAGATGGCAAAGCCGATCAAGCACTGCATGATGATGATGACCGACGCCAAGGGCAAAGCCTTCATGATCGACACGTCGACCAAGAAGGCTCAGGCGGAATGTGAAAAAATGGCCATGTGAGGCCTGCCGTCGATCGATATTCCCGCCGGCCCGAAGGTCGGCGGGAGCCCATCCGAGCCTTGTTCCCGCAGACCGCTCAGCACACGCAGGTCGAGATATCCACCTGTCGGTGTTGAGGGTGTCTCATGATCAATGCGGAAACGACGATCATTGCGCCGAACCGGCATAACTCATGGTTCCTTGTTCATGGTGCCAAACCGCAGCCATGGACTTTTGCTCCACGTCCGTCTTCCATTTCACGTCTGATGCGAACGCTTGATCGAGGCCATGCCTGTGTTAGGGCTGGGGCTCCGTCGAGAGGACAGACATGGCCGGTACAGTGCGAAAATACCCCTTGCTGCGGCGTTCGCGCGCGATGTGGGGCTCTCGCCGGGTGTGGCAGCCGCGGCTGGTGTTCTGGGCCGGCGCGATCTGCATCGGCGTGATCAGCGTGCTGTTCGCGGTGCTCGCCGACAAGGCGCAGGCGCTGTTCCATGCCATGACCGGCGATGACGGCGGCTGGCGTTTCTATCTGCCGCTGGCGATCACGCCGCTCGGCTTCGTGCTGTGTGCCTGGCTGGCGCAAGCCTTCTTCCCGGGCTCGCAAGGCAGCGGCATTCCGCAGGCGATCGCGGCGCGGCATCTGCGCGACGACGACGACCGTGGCCATATCCTGTCGCTGAAGCTGGTCGCGGGCAAGATCGCGCTCACCCTGGTCGGCCTGTTCTGCGGCGCTTCGATCGGCCGCGAGGGACCGACCGTGCAGGTCGGCGCGTCGTTGATGCTGCAGGCGGCACGCTGGGGCGGCATGGCGCAGGCGCGCGGCCTGATCCTGGCCGGCTCGGCCGCCGGCATCGCGGCCGCCTTCAACACGCCGCTGGCCGGCATCGTCTTCGCCATCGAGGAAATGGGCCGCACCTACGAAGCGCGGACCAACGGGCTGGTGCTGACGGCGGTGATACTGGCCGGCATCGCCTCGCTCGGCCTGCTTGGCAACTACACCTATTTCGGTGTCTCGAAGGAGACGATCTCGTTTGCCGCCGAGTGGCCGCTTGTGATTGCCTGCGGCGTCATCGGCGGCGGCCTCGGCGCGCTGTTCTCGCTCCTGGCGCTGAAGGCGACGCGCCGGATCCGGCGCTGGAACACGGGGCAGCCCTTGCGGCGCGTCCTGCTGGTCGCCGCCATCTGTGGGCTCGGCGTCGCGGCGATCGGCATCGCCTCGGGCGGCCTGACCTTCGGCACCGGCTACGCGCAGGCGCGCGGCGCCGTTGAAGGCACGCCGCTGCCCTGGTTCTTCTTCGCCGAGAAGTTCCTTGCCGGGCTGCTGTCGATGGTCTCGGGCATTCCGGGCGGCATCTTTGCGCCTTCGCTTTCGGTCGGCGCCGGCATCGGCAGCTCGCTCGGCCTCGTCTTCGGCGCCAGCACGGGTGCGGCCGCGTTGCTCGGCATGGCCGGCTATTTCGCCGGCGTCGTGCAGGCGCCGATGACGGCCTTCGTCATCATCATGGAGATGACCGGCAATCACGACAATGTCATCGCGCTGATGCTGGCCTCGATGCTGGGCTACGGCACGGCGCGCATGATCTCGCGCGAGCCGCTCTATCACGCGCTGTCGCGCGTCTTCATCGCGGAAGCCATCCGCAGGCGCAGGGCGGCGGAGGCGGCGCCGGAACCGGGTCCTGCGTGAAAAACAAAGGCCGGGCCCAGCGGTCCGGCCTCTCTGTTCAAAGCGAAATTTCGACTATTTGCAGTTGGCGATCGACGACAGCGCCGCCGAGATGCCTTTCAGCGAGAAGACGTAGGAGGTGGTGTTGCCGCGGCCGGACTTGGCCTGCACCTTCATGTCGGTGCCGGATTTCATGGCGGCGATCAGCACCGGCTCCTCGGCGGCGTTCTCGACCCAGGCCGACTTGCCGCGCGTGAACATCGAAAACGTCTTCTTGTCGATTGTGACGGTGGCCTTGGAGTTTTCCTGGAAAGTGTAGCCGGCGATGAATTGCGGCTCGTAGGATACCTGCTGGCCGGGCCGCTGGCTGACGAAGAAGAACATGTCGCCATGGTCGAGCGTCGGCGGCTGCTTGTCGGTCGGCACGGTGAGGACATAGCAGACCTTGCCGCCCGATGCCTGGTAGCTGTAGGTGCCCCAGGCATTGTGCTGGCCGATCTTGGTCGCCTGCTGCGCCATCGCCGGCGCTGCGAAGGCCACCAGGACCAGGCTCGAAACTGTAGCAATCAATCCGCGCATCGTTTTTCCCGTATTCGAAATGGTGCGGAGGCGGGCCGCGTGGCGTCCTGCCGTCGCTTCATTTTGATTTAATCTGGGTTACCAAACGGTGAATTACCTCTGAGAAAAGGACGCTCACCCCAGGAAACCGCCGCCGTCTTCGCGCCGCCGCCTTTCAAGCGGCTGGCGCGATGTCCCTTCGGCGACTTGGAGGGCATGAAAGCGGCAAGAGTTTGACTTTTCCACAAGCCCTCTGAACGCTGGTGTCCAGAGCGCGGAGGCCGGTTCCAGGGCTCAGCCCCTGTCCGATATGGCGTCCTTGGCGGCCTGCCGGTGCGCCGGCGTGATATGGGCGCTGACGGCGGTGATCGCGGCGGTGAGCACGGCGATATCGTCGGTGAAGCCGAGGCCGAGGACGAAGTCGGGGACCATATCCACCGGCAGGACGAAATAACCGAGTGCCGCCACCAGGATGCCTTTTGCGCGCAGCGGCGTGTTCTTGTCCATGGCGCAGTAATAGGCCGCGACGACATCTTCCATGAACGGGATCTGCCGCGCAGCCTTCTTGGCCGTGCGCCAGAATTTCTCGCGCACCTCGCCCTCACCGCCCAGCCTGTCGCCAAAGCCGAAGAAATCAAAACCGGATTTTTGCGCCATCAATTTCTCCTTGCGGGCTCATGCGCTTGCCTGCGCATGGCCGCGGGGCAAAATGTGGTGAAACCCGACGCTTGCTGCAAGAGCTTGGGAGATCGCTGGCCTGAAAATCGGGATCAGTCTTTACCGTGCTGTCCTGCGGATCAGGTGATGCCGGCCTAGCGGACACTCCGCTGGCAGTCGTCCTCCCTTGGAGTTCGGCGGCAAACGCCCCTCCCGTCGTCATTCTAGGGCGAAGCAAGGAGCGAAGCGACGCGGCGCAGACCCTAGAATCCATGCCGCGACTCAAGAGCGACGCAGCGGTGCTGAATTCTGCTCGACTACACCCCTTAGTCAACGTCGCGGCATGGATCCTCGGGTCTGCGCGTCCGCTTCGCTCCCGCTCCGCCCGTGGATGACGAAGCCGGGGTTGCCGCACCTATGGATTACCCTAGCCAACAAAGCGGTTCATTTTCTTCGCCAACTCGATGTCGAGCGCCGTGATGCCGCCGGCATCGTGCGTGTTCAGCGTCACGTCGACGGTTTTGTAGACATTCGACCAGTCGGGATGGTGGTCCATCTTCTCGGCAGCAAGCGCGACGCGGGTCATAAAGGCGAAGGCTTCGGAGAAATTCCTGAAGGTGAACGTCCGTTTGATGGAAGCGCCATCCGCAGCCAGCGACCAGCCTTCGAGGTCTGTCAGCGCCGCGATGATGGCTTCCTTGCCAAGTTTCTCTCTCGTCATGTCCGGTTCCTGTGCTATTTCGAAGATGACTTTCACCATAGCGCCGGATCGATGAGCACGAAGCCCATAAAATCCATTCTGTTCGTCTGCCTGGGCAACATCTGCCGCTCGCCGCTGGCGGAAGGCGTGCTTCGTTCCGTGCTGACGGAACGTGGACTGGGCCGGGACATAGTGCTCGATTCGGCCGCAACCAGCGACTGGGAGGTGGGCTCCGCCCCCGATTGGCGTTCGATCGCCATCGCGTCGCGCCACGGCATCGACATATCGGAACTGCGGGCACGCAAGATCACGCCCGAGGATTTCTCGCGTTTCGACCTGATCTTCGGCATGGACAGGTCGAACGTCGCCGACCTGAAGACGCTGGCGCCTGCCGCCGTGCGCGACCGGATCCACCTGTTCCTGGAATTTGCGCAGGGAGAGGCGCGCGACGTGCCGGATCCCTATCACCATGGCGAGGAAGCCTTCGCCGAGGTCTACCGCATGATCCGCGAAGCGTCGGAGGCGCTGGCGACGCGGCTTGCCGCGCGCGTATCGGCGCCCGACAGCGGCCAGGCTTCCTCGACGATGTAGGGGCCGCCGCCGACCGAATCGCGCGACGACATCAAGACGAACCGGCTGATGCGGAACGGCAATGTCGAAAAATTGCCGCGCGCCGAAAGATATTGGGCGACGTCCAGCGGGCTCGAATTGCGCAGGCGGGCCAGTGTGACATGCGGCATGAACTTGCGCGGATCGGCCGGAATGCCGAGCCGCTGGCAGATGCGCTCGATTTCAGCCTGAAGCGCCGAGAGATCCGGCGAGGCAGAGACCCCGGCCCATACGGCATGGGGTTTCCTCTGGCCGAAAGCGCCGACGCCCGCCAGCGTCAGCGGGAAGGAGGGGCGGTGGACGCGGTCGAGCGCGTTGGCGATCTCGTCGGCGACATGGCCTTCGACATCGCCGATGAAGCGCAGCGTCAGATGATAGTTCTCGACGTCGATCCAGCGGGCCCCGGGCAGGCCGCCCCTGAGCAGGGACAGCGAAAGGGCGGCGTCACGCGGAATTTCGAGGGCGGTGAAAAGACGCGGCATGAAGAGCCTCCCTTCCTCGAATCGAACTGTGCCCCCAGCGAATCATCGATAATCAAGCGGGGCAAGAGGTTTGTTGGTCACAGGTCTCGTCAAAAAGATTTCCCCAACGGAAAGGGCCTATCCCGTCTTACGATCCTCCCGGCACCGCCGCGATGGCCTTCTCGACCGCAGGCAGGATGCGCTCGACCATCTGGGCGACCCCCTTGGCGTTCGGATGCAAGCCATCCTCAAGCTGCAGGGCGGACTGGCCGGCTACGCCGTCGAGAAAGAACGGGTACAAGGTAACGCCGTATTTTGCAGCCAGTTCCGGGAAGATGGCGTCGAAGGCGTTCTGATAGTCGGCGCCGAGATTGGGCGCTGCGCGCATGCCGGCCAGCAGAACGGCGACCTTGCGCTCTTTCAACTTGGCCAGCATCGTATCCAGGTTCTTGCGGGTGATGTCGGGCGAAACGCCGCGCAGCATGTCGTTGGCGCCGAGTTCGAGGATGACAAGCTGCGTGCCGTCCGGCACCGACCAGTCGAGCCGCGCCAGCCCGCCGCTGGAGGTGTCGCCGGAAACGCCGGCATTGGCGACGGTTACATCCCTGCCCCTGGCGCGCAGCGCCGCCTGCAGCCTGTCGGTAAAACCCTCGTCGGGTCCGAGGCCGTAGCCGGCCATCAGGCTGTCACCGAAACCGACGATCTTGAAAGGCTCGGCGCGTGCCGACGAAATGGCGCCGCAAATGGCGAGGAAAACGATCAGGCCTGCGGCAATTCTGCGTTGGAAAGACATGCGGCAGGTCCCATATGACAGAGAATTCTTCCGGCGACGGCCCGGCAGGCGAAGCCCTCATCTCCATATAGGACGCTTTCATTTTGACAGAAGCCGTCATCGAGCTGAAAGACGTATCGCTGACATTGGGCGAAGGCGCCTCGTCCGTCCATGTGCTGAAGGGCGTCAGCCTCGATGTGGCGCGCGGCGAGGCGACCGGCATCGTCGGGCCGTCGGGGTCGGGCAAGTCGACGCTGCTCATGGTTCTCGCCGGTCTGGAAAGGGTCGATTCGGGCACGGTACGAATCGCCGGCGAGCTGCTCAACGGCAAGAGCGAGGATCAGATCGCATCGTTTCGGGGGCGAAACATCGGCATCGTGTTCCAGTCCTTCCATCTCATCCCCAATATGACGGCGCTCGAAAATGTCGCCGTGCCGCTGGAGCTGGCCGGCCATGCCGATCCGTTCTCGGTGGCGGAACGCGAGCTGGCGGCCGTGGGTTTGAGCGACCGCGTCACGCACTATCCCGGCGAACTTTCGGGCGGCGAGCAGCAGCGCGTCGCGATGGCCCGGGCGCTGGCGCCGTCGCCGCGCATCCTCATCGCCGACGAGCCGACCGGCAATCTCGACCAGGCGACCGGCAAGCAGGTCGCCGACCTTTTGTTCGCCAAGGCGGCCGAGCGCGGCATGACGCTGGTGCTGGTCACGCATGATCAGGCGCTCGCGGCGCGCTGTTCGCGCCAGGTCTCCATGCGCTCCGGCAGGATCGAGGCACCGGCGCCGACCAAGGCCATCGCCTGATGTCACCGGCGCGGACATTGAAGCTCGCCGTCCGCTTCTCCTTGCGCGAGATGCGCGGCGGCCTGTCCGGTTTTCTGATTTTTCTTGCCTGCATCGCGCTCGGCGTCGCGGCGATCGGCGGCGTGAATTCCGTGGCCCGCTCGATCAGTGGCGGCGTTGCCAACCAGGGCCAGACGCTGCTTGGCGGCGATCTGCGCTTCCAGCTTAACCAGCGCGACGCAAGCGAAGCCGAACGCGGCTTCCTCGATGGGCTGGGCACGGTGTCGAGAACCGCCAGCATGCGCTCGATGGCGCGGCTTGCCGACGGCTCCGATCAGGCGCTGGTCGAGGCCAAGGCCGTCGACGAGGCCTATCCGCTTTACGGTGCGCTGGAAACCGAGCCGGCGCTGACGAAGCAGGAACTGTTCGGCGAGCAGTTCGGTGTTTTCGGCGCGGCCGCGCCCGACTTGCTGTTCGAGCGGCTGCATGTGAAGCTCGGCGATCGGCTGAAGCTCGGAACCGCCACCTTCGAACTGCGCGCCAGGCTGGTCACCGAGCCCGATGCCGTGTCCGAAGGTTTCGGTTTCGCGCCGCGCCTGATGATCTCGACCGAGGGCCTGGTCGCGACAGGGCTGGTTCAGCCGGGCAGCCTCGTCGAGAATTCCTACAAGATCCGGCTGGCCCCCGACGCCGACGAGGCGCGGCTCAAGGCCATCCAGGACAAGGCTGCCAAGGATTTCCCGGAGTCCGGCTGGTCGATCCGCACGCGCAGCAATGCGGCCCCGGCGCTCTCTTCCAACATCGAACGCTTTTCGCAATTCCTGACTTTGGTCGGGCTGACGGCGCTGGTGGTCGGCGGCGTCGGCGTCGCCAACGCGGTGCGCGCCTATCTCGACGGCAAGCGCGGCGTCATCGCCACCTTCAAGAGCCTGGGCGCATCGGGCGGCTTCGTCTTTGCCGTTTACCTCGTGCAGATCCTGATGATCGCGGCCCTCGGCATCGCCGCCGGTCTGGTGCTCGGTGCGCTGATGCCCTTCGCCGCGAGCGCCGCGCTTCAGTCGGTCATTCCGGTGCCGGCGCAAGGCGGCTTTTATCCCGGCGCGCTCGGCATGGCGGCGCTGTTCGGATTGCTGGTGACGCTGGCCTTCGCGCTGCTGCCGCTCGGTCGCGCCCGCGATGTGCCGGCGACCGCGCTGTTCCGCGAGATGGGACTGGAAGGCCGCGGTTTTCCACGCGCTATCTATGTCGTTTCGGCGCTCGGCATCGCAGTGCTTCTTGCAGCGCTCGCCATCCTGTTTTCGGGCGACCAGCGCATCGCTTCGATCTTCGTCGGGGCCACCATCTTCGCCTTCCTGGTGCTGCGCCTGGTCGGTGCGCTGGTGCAATGGGCGGCAAGGAAGAGCCCGCGCGTGCGCTTCGTGGCGCTCAGGCTCGCCGTCGGCAACATCCATCGGCCAGGCGCGCTGACGCCGTCGGTGGTGCTGTCGCTGGGGCTTGGCCTGACGCTGCTGGTGACGCTGGCGCTGATCGACGGCAATCTGCGGCGGCAGATCTCCGGCAGCCTGCCTGAGCGGGCGCCGAACTTCTTCTTCGTCGATATCCAGAGCAGCGATGTCGACGGCTTCTCCAGTCTGATCAGCAAGGAGGCCCCGCAGGGGACGCTGGCCAAGGTGCCGATGCTGCGCGGCCGGGTGATGGCGCTCAACGGCGTCGCCGTCGACAAGGTCAAGGTGCCGGCGGAGGGCGCCTGGGTGCTGCGCGGCGACCGCGGCCTGACTTATGAGGCCAAGCAGCCGGACAACGCGACGCTGACCGAGGGGAACTGGTGGCCGGCCGATTATACCGGCGAGCCGCTCGTCTCGTTTTCCGACAAGGAAGGCAAGGAAATCGGGCTGAAGCTCGGCGATACCGTCACCGCCAACGTGCTCGGCCGCAATGTCACGGCCAGGATCGCCAATTTCCGCCAGGTCGAATGGGAGACGATGGGCATCAACTTCGTCATGGTGTTCTCGCCCAACACATTTGCCGGCGCGCCGCATGGCTGGGTGGCGACGCTGACCGAAAAGAGCGCCACCGCGGCTGATGACGCCCGCATCCTCAATGCCGTCACCCGCGCCTTCCCGGCAGTCACTACGGTCCGCGTCAAGGACGCGCTCGACATCGTCAACCGTCTGGTCGGACAGCTCGGCGCGGCGATCAGGGCGGCGGCCGGCGTGGCACTGATCGCGTCGGTGCTTGTGCTGGCCGGCGCACTCGCCGCCGGCAACCGGGCGCGCATCCATGACGCGGTGGTGCTGAAGACGCTCGGTGCGACGCGGCTGACGCTGATATCGGCCTTCTCGCTCGAATACATGCTGATCGGCCTCGCCACGGCGGTCTTTGCGCTCGCCGCCGGCAGTGCCGCCGCATGGTTCGTCGTCGCCCGCATCATGACATTGCCGTCGCATTTCATGCCGGAAGTGGCGGTGGCGACCATTCTCTTTGCGCTGGTCATCACCGTCGGCATCGGTCTCGCCGGCACCTGGCGGGTGCTCGGCCACAAGGCAGCGCCCGTGCTGCGAAACCTCTGAGTCCGCATCGGTTCCACCCCGCCGACGGCCGGCATTTGGTTAAATCGACGTAATGTTTCGCGGCCAAAGGGCTGGAAAACCGCGCCATGCGTGCCTCACGAAGCATTACACCCGGTTACGGTCTTGTTCTTGACGCGAATAACCATCATATTTCGCCGCAGGCATGCTGGAGTCCCGCCAGCGGCGCCCGGGTCCGGGTGGACCCGACACCGGACGGGGCAGAAGCAATAGAGGACCACAATGGCTGAACCCATTCGCAACTATCAGACGCGCGCCGTGCCCGGCGCCGCCGTCGACATCGATCAGGGCCTGCGCGCCTATATGATCAAGGTCTACAATTTGATGGGGCTTGGTCTCCTCATCACTGGTCTTGCCGCCGTCGGCACGATCATGCTGGCCACAACCACCGATCCGGCCTCGGCTGTCGCGACGCTGCCGAGCGGCGAGATGCTGACCTCGTTCGGCTACGCGATCTTCGGCTCGCCGCTGCGCTGGCTGGTGATGCTGGCCCCGCTGGCCGCCGTTCTGTTCCTGTCGTTCCGCGTCCAGTCGATGAGCGTGTCGGCGGCGCAGACGACGTTCTGGGTCTATGCGGGCCTGGTCGGCCTGTCGCTGTCGTCGATCTTCCTGGTCTACACCACCGCCAGCATCTCGCAGACCTTCTTCGCCACCGCCGCGGCCTTCGGCGCGCTGTCGCTGTTCGGCTACACGACCAAGCGCGACCTGACGGCGATGGGCTCGTTCCTGATCATGGGCGTGTTCGGCATCATCATCGCGATGGTGATCAACATCTTCCTGCAGTCGTCGGCGCTGTCCTTCGCCGTCTCGGCGATCGGCGTGCTGGTCTTCGCCGGCCTCACCGCCTACGACACGCAGAAGATCAAGGAGATGTATTTCGAGGGCGACGCTTCCGACGTTGCCGGCCGCAAGGCCATCATGGGCGCGCTGACGCTCTATCTCGACTTCATCAACCTGTTCATGTTCCTGCTCCAGTTCATGGGCGACCGCCGCTAAGGGCTGGTCCGTGTCATGGTCTGACTGGACCATCGGGTTTGGAAGGGGCGGCCCAACGGCCGCCCTTTTCTTTTGCGCTGACCTTTGCTGTTATTGCAGGCAGACAAAGAGGCCTGCATAAAGAATGAGCACTATCGTTATACGGGCCGCACGCGCGGCCGACCTCGACACCATTACGCAAATCTATGCCGACGCTGTGACCCGCGGCACGGCGAGCTACGAGCTGGAGCCGCCAGGTCGCGCCGAAATGGGCACGCGATTCGACACGCTCCAGGCCGGTGGCTTCCCTTACCTTGTGGCGGAAAAGGATGGCGCCGTGCTCGGCTATGCCTATGCCGGTCCCTTCCGGCCGCGCCCGGCCTATCGCTTTGTCGTCGAGGACTCCGTCTATGTCGCGCCTGATGCCAAGGGCCAGGGTGTCGGCCTCAAACTGATGCAAAGCCTGATCGCGGCCGCCGAGGCTGCGGGCTTTCGCCAGATCGTCGCGGTGATCGGCGATGGCCATCCCGACAGCGCTTCCGTCAAGCTGCACGAAAAGCTCGGCTTTCGTCATTCCGGCCGCCTCGAAGGCTCCGGCTACAAGCACGGCCGCTGGCTGGACACGGTGTTCATGCAACTGGCGCTGAACGGCGGGGCATCCGCCCCGCCCGATCCGGAATCATTGCCGGAGCGGAAATTCCGTCAAGAAAAGTAATGGCTTAGATGAGCCCAAGACTGAGGCCAACCGAAGCAATTGCGCCGCTGTTTCAGGCCTCGACCAGCTTCAACTTGCTGTCGAAGACGCCGAGCACACGGCCAAGCTCCTGCCCGCGCTTGAGGATGCGGCCGCCCGCGGCGATGACGGCGAAGGCGCCTTGCTTGCGTGCCAGCTTCGGGTCCTTGACGATCTGGAACAGCGGCACCTCGCTGGCCCGGCGGAACACCGAAAACACGGCCCTGTCGGTGAGATGATCGATAGCGTAGTCGCGCCATTCATTGGCGGCGACCATGCGCCCGTAGAGTTTCAGGATCTGGTCCAGTTCGCGCCGCTCGAAGCGCACCGGCTGGTCGAGGCGCGCACGGCGTGCCTCGTGGAGCGGGATCAGTATTGCGGATGCGTCGCCATCCTCCGTCCCGCCGCCGTGATCGGTCATGCCTCGATCCTTCAAAAATGAATCTTTGCCAACCAAAGTTGGCGCTTTCGCTATCGAATTGCAAGTGCCGGCGAAGCGGTGCGGACCCGCGCCATTTCCGTCGCGTCCAGTCACGTTTGCAAACGACATGTTGGAATTGGTGATGCTCCGCCACATTCTGGCCATTTTTTATCCGCGCTCATGCCCCAATGTCCGACGAATTTACCGGCGTTGCCTGAGACGGTTCGGTCCGGCACCGGCTCGTAAACCCCAAGCCCCCCGCCCACGGGTCTGCGTCGGATCGAACCAACCTCGGTTTTTCCTCGGAAAGACCGGGTGCGACGATCCCAAAACCTAAATGACCGACGTCAGAAGCAAGCTGACGTCGGTTTTTTCATGCCTGGATCGCCGCTAATGCGGATTTCCCGCCGTATGGACGGTTTTCAGCCCGATCCGGTGCGACCGGCAGGATCGATGGGCGCCGAAATCTTGGCATGCCGTCCGCGCTTGCCAACGCCATCACCACTTAATAAGGTGTTAAGTGAAACGGGAGCGGCAATGCCACGCATATCGGACTCCACGGCGAAAGAGGTGAATGGTACGGTCGCGGCCACCCCTGAGGCCGGCGGCGTCGGTCCCCGCATCAAGGCGCTGCGCATGGCAAGGCGCGTCTCGCTGCGCCGGTTGGCCGACATGACCGGCACGACGGCGAGCTTCATCAGCCAGCTCGAGCGCAATCTGTGCGGCGCCAACACAGGCACGCTGCTCAGGATCGCCGCCGCTCTCGATCTCGGCATCAACGACCTGTTCGAGGGCAGCAGCCGTCCGTTGCACAAGGTGCTGAGGCGCGAGGAACGGCCTGTCGTTCCCGTCGGCGTGCGAGGCCGCAAGATGCTTTTGTCGCGGCGGCCGATCCATCAGTTCGAGGTTTATGCGGGGCATTTCGAGGTCGGCGGCTCGACCGGCGACGACGCCTATGTGCATGGCGGCGAGCATGAGATGTTCATGGTGCTCAAGGGAACCGTCGAACTGACGCTTGCCGACGAGCGCCATCTGATGCGCGAAGGCGACAGCGTCGAATACGCGACCTCGGTGCCGCACCGCACGGTCAATGTCGGCGACACACCGGCGGAGGTGCTCTGGATCATCGCGCCGCCGACCGCCGGCGCGCTGGAACTCGATCAGTACAGGACCGGAAACCGCTCGCATCCGGGTGAATGAGAACAAATGCGAGCTCTGGAATGGGAGAGTTGAACATGAGAGTGAAATTTGCACATGCGGCGTGCCTGGGCGTGCTTCTGGCGGCGACGGCCGCGCTCGCGCAATCGAAGCCGGTTGCCGGAGAGGTGGCCGAAGGCTCGCTGAAGGGCAAGACCCTGACTTTCGTGTCCTATGGCGGCATCTACCAGGACGGCCAGGCGGCAGCGCTCAAGGAGTTCGTGGACAAGTCGGGCGTCAAGCTGCTCAATGACGGCCCGACCGAGATCGCCAAGCTGCAGGCGCAGGTCGAGTCCGGCAATGTGACATGGGACGTTGTCGATACCGACGATCTGCCGCCTTATGTCTATTGCGGCAAACTGTTCCAGAAGCTGGACTTCACCAAACTCGACGTCTCGAAAATTCCCGAGGGCCAGGTCGGCGAGTGCTCGGTGCCGGCGATGAACTACGGCGTCGTGCTGATGTACAACACCGAAAAGTACAAGGACAATCCGCCCAAGAGCTGGGCCGACTTCTTCGACACGCAGAAATTCCCCGGCGTGCGCGGAATCGACGGCTCCGGCAGCCCGACCGGTGGCTTGCTGGAACAGGCGTTCAAGGTTGCCGGCGGGGACCCCAAGGCGATGACGGTGGCCGATATCGACAAGGCCATCGATGTGGTTCGCAAGCTCGGCCCCGATACCATCTTCTGGAAGACGGGTGCAGAATCGCAGCAACTCGCCGAATCCGGCGAGGCCGACATGCTGATGATGTGGACAGGCCGCGCCATGACCGCGGTCAAGAACGGCGCCAAATACGCACCGGCCTGGCAGGACTGGCTGGTGGTGATGGATCAGATGACGATCCCCGTCGGCGCCAAGGACACGGAGGCATCCTACGCGCTGCTCAACGCCTATCTTGGCAAGCACGCGCAGGAGGTGTTGACGGAGCAAACGTCTTACACGCCGATCAACAGTGAAGCGCAGCCCAAGGTCGACGCTTCCGTCTCCGCTTTCCTGACCAACACGCCCGAACGCCAGAAGCAGGGCTACAAGCAGAACTTCAAGTTCTGGGTCCCGAACTTCGCGGTGGCGCAGGAGAAGTGGTCCGCGCTGATGTCCGGCAACTGACCGGCTGAGGGAGACCAAAAGCCGTGAGCGCGTCCCAGCCAACCATTCCGGCCGCCGAAAGGCGCCGGGCGTGGCGGCCGTTCGCGCTCGCGCTGCCGGCGCTGGTCCTGCTTTTCGCGGTGATTGGCTATCCGCTGCTCACCATCGTCGTGCGCAGCCTGTCGGAGCCGCAGTGGGGCCTGCAGAACTATATCTGGTTCTTCGGCGCGCCCATCAACCTTGCCGTGCTCCGGCGGACCTTCCTCATTTCAGCATGGGTCACGCTGGTCTGCGTGGTTTGCGCCTATCCCTATGCCTATCTGATGACCGCGGTCCGACCACGCGTGCGCTTGGTGCTGCTGCTCTGTGTGTTGATCCCGTTTTGGGTGAGCGGCGTGGTACGCACTTTGTCCTGGGTGATACTGCTGCAGGATTCGGGGGTCATCAACTCGATCCTGCGGGCGCTCGGGTTCGGTGGGATCAGGCTGATCCGCACCCAGACGGGCGTGGTCATCGGCATGGCGCAGGTGCTTTTGCCTTTCATGATCCTGCCGCTCTATTCGGTCATGAAAGGCATCGATCTCAGGCTGATGCAAGCCGCGCGGAGCCTCGGGGCGAGACCCTCGCGCGCGTTCCTCACGGTGTATCTGCCGCTGTCGATGCCTGGCGTCTATGCCGGCGCGATCATCGTCTTCATCCTGGCGCTCGGCTTCTACATCACGCCGGCCCTGCTCGGCGGACCGCGCTCGACGATGCTGTCGACGCTGGTGCAGACACAGGTGCTCAGCCTCCTGCAATGGGGCAGGGGCGGCGCCATGGGCGTGGTGCTGCTCGTCACGACCTTCGTGCTGCTGGCGCTTGCCGCGCCCGTGATGCGGTCCAGCCATCGGCAAGCGGGGCGGCCCTGATGGAGATGAAGCCGCTTACCCGCCTCATGCTGGGCCTTGTCTGCCTGCTGGTAGCCATATGGTTGGTGGCACCGACGCTCGTCGTGGTGCCGATGTCATTCAACGAGAACAAATCGCTGGCATTTCCACCCCAGGGCTTCTCCTGGCAATGGTACGAAAATTTCGTCACCAATCCGGATTGGTCGACCAGCTTCCTCAATTCGCTGAAGGTCGCATCGATCGTTGCGGTTCTGGCAACCGTGCTCGGCACCCTTGCCGCCTTCGGCCTCGACCGCATGCAGGCGCGGCCGGCAAATCTCCTGCGCATGCTGATGCTGACGCCGATGGTGGTGCCGGGCGTGGTCCTGGCCATCGGCATCTACGCCGTCTATCTCGACACGCGGCTTGTCGGCACGCTGCTCGGCTTCGTGCTGGCTCACACCATCCTTGCGCTGCCTTTCGTGCTGATCGCCGTTTCGGCCAATCTCGAAGTATTCGACAAGCGGCTGGAGACAGCCGCGGCGAGCCTGGGCGCAGGTTCGCTCACCACGTTCCGCACGGTGACGCTGCCGCTGATTGCCCCCGGGGTACTGTCCGGCCTGCTGTTCGCCTTCGCCACCTCCTTCGACGAGATCGTCGTGTCGCTGTTCATCACCAATCCCTATCTCAAGACGTTGCCGGTGCAGATCTTCGCTTCCATCACGCGAGACGCCGATCCGACGGTCGCGGCCGTCGGCACGATCCTCTTATGCGCAACGACACTGCTGATCGGCGGCGGCATGCTGCTTCTTGGCCGTGAGCGGAAGGGAGGCTTATGAATCGGAAAGCGGAAAATCGTGGTGCGGCGATCGACCTGGAGTCGGTAAGCAAGGCCTATGGTTCCTTCAAGGCGCTCGACGGCGTGTCGCTGCGAATCGAGCCGGGCGAATTCATGACGCTGCTCGGTCCGAGCGGCTCAGGCAAGACGACGACGCTGAACGTGATCGCCGGCTTTACCGACCTGACCAGCGGCAAGCTGCTGGTCGGAGAAAAGAGCGTGGTCGGCGTGCCGGCGCACAAGCGCAACATCGGCGTGGTCTTCCAGCATTATGCACTATTCCCGCACATGACGGTCGGCCGCAATGTCGCCTATCCGCTGAAGCTGCGCGGCGTCACCGGGGCAGAACGCGAACGCCGCGTCCGCCACGCGCTCGACATGGTCAAGATGGCCGATTTCGCCCACCGCTTCCCAAACGAGCTTTCGGGCGGCCAGCAGCAGCGCGTGGCGCTGGCCCGCGCCATCGTCTTCGATCCGCCGCTGCTGCTGATGGACGAGCCGCTCGGCGCGCTGGACAAGAAACTGCGCGAATGGCTGCAGCTCGAGATCAAGCGCATCCACCGCGAACTCGGCACCACCTTCGTCTATGTGACGCACGACCAGGAGGAGGCGTTGGTGCTCTCCGACCGCATCGCCGTGTTCAACCGCGGCGGCATCGAGCAGATCGGTACCGGCCGCGAACTCTACGACGAGCCGGCGACGCTTTTCGTCGGCAAGTTCATCGGCGATTCCACCGTGCTGCGCGGCCCCGCCGCCACCTCGGGCAACGAGACGGCGATCGAGATATCAGGCCAGAGAGTGGCGACCGCCAAGCGTCTCGCCGATGGCGGCAAGCCGGTGATGTTGCTGCGTCCCGAAAAGCTGGCGCTTGCTCGTCGCGGCGGCGGCGGGGATGGCCGCAACCGGCTCGCCGGGCGTATCGGCGAGGCCATCTATCTCGGCTCTGGCTCCAAATACGAGGTGGAGCTCGCCGACGGCTCGAAAGCCATCGTGCGCTCGACGCTCGAGGCGGACACTTTTGCCATTGGAGACGAGGTCGACGTGCTCTTCGCCGGCGGCGACGTGAAACTGCTCGCCGATGACGACAAGGCCGACCTGACGCTTACCTGAAACAAAGCGGCCTCGCCTTTCCATGGAAAACGACGGGGCCGCTTCCTCTCTTGGTGTTTAACGCAGTTCCGGACGGGAAACCGCTCCACACTTTTCCTGGAATCGCACGGAGAACGGATCACAAGATGCAAGCCCAGCGCAATGGCGACGTGTCGTTCTGGTATGCCGACATAGGTGGCCCGCCGGCCAGCCGCCCACCCTTGCCCGGCGACATCGAGGCCGATGTCTGCATCGTCGGCGCCGGCTATACCGGACTTTGGGCGGCCTACTATCTGAAGAAGGCGAAGCCCGCGCTGCGCATCGCCATCGTCGAAAAGGAGTTCGCCGGCTTCGGCGCCTCGGGCCGCAATGGCGGATGGCTGTCCGGCGGCTTCAGCTGGTCGCGCGAGAAATATGCAAAAACCTCCTCGCGCGGGGCGGTGATCGACATGCAGCGCGCCATGTCCGGCACGGTCGACGAGGTGATCGCGATTGCCGCTGCCGAAGGGATCGACGCCGATATCCGCCGCGTCGACAACATCACCGTCGCAACAAACGCCGCGCAGCTTGAGCGCGCCAAAGCCGAGTACGAAGAGGCCCGGCACTGGGAAATGCCGCCCGAGCGGCTGGCCTTCCTCGGTGCGCAGGAAGCGCGCGAGCGCATCGCCATCGACAATGTATTGGGCGCCTTCGTCGTGCGCGACGTCGCGCGCGTGCAGCCGGCCAAGCTGGTGCAGGGTCTGGCGGCGGCGGTCGCGCGGCTCGGCGTTCCGATCTACGAACAGACGCAGGTGCTGGCGCTCGAGAAGGGCAAGGTCACCACCGACCGCGGCGTCGTGCGCGCCGAAAAGATCGTGCGCGCCACCGAGGGCTTCACCGCCGGCATTGCCGGCTACGAGCGTCTCTGGCTGCCGCTGAACAGCGCCATCGTGGTGACCGAGAAGCTGCCGCAGAAGCTCTGGGACGAAATCGGCTGGAGCGGCTACGAGGTGCTGGGCGATGCCGCGCATACCTACTGCTATGCGCAGCGCACGCGGGAAGGCCGGATCGCCATGGGCGGCCGGGGCGTGCCCTACCGCTTCGGATCGCGCACCGACACGCGCGGCAAGACACAACAGGCGACCATCGACCAGCTGCACGAGATCCTGACCAGGCTGCTGCCGCAGACCAAAGGCGTGCGGCTCGACCATGCCTGGTGCGGCACGCTCGGCGTGCCGCGCGACTGGTGCACGACGTGCGGCTTCGATCGCGAAAGCGGCATGGGCTGGGCCGGCGGCTATGTCGGGCTCGGCGTTTCCAGTTCGAACCTGTCCGGCCGCACCTTGCGCGACCTGGTGCTCGGACACGACACGGAGCTGACCCGGTTGCCTTGGGTCAACCGCACGGTGAAGAAATGGGAGCCGGAGCCGCTGCGCTGGCTCGGCGTCCACGCCATGTACCAGCTCTACCGCATCGCCGACCGGCGGGAGGCAAACGGCCTGGGGCGGACGTCGCGCCTCGCCGCTTTCGCTGATCGCCTGACCGGCCATTGAGGCAGGTCACTCAAACGCGATTCCGTTTGGTCGACAGGCATGAATGGAGACCGACAGCGCGTCGCATCATTTCCGTTTTCGGCGGCGCGCTTCAGAGCCTTCGATCGAACGGCGCATCGGAACCGGGGCGGTGAATGAAGGCGGCGCCCAGGATGGGCCCTGGCAGGCCGTCCTTGCCGACGGACTGCAAAAGCACGGCGCAGCCGCCCTTCTTGGAAATCTCACTCATCGGCAATTCGTAGCGCTGCGCCTTGCCGTGCCAGATGCCCGCTGTCTGGATGCCGGTCACCGCGTTCCAATAGGTCATCTTGCGGCCCGTGTTCTCGCCCTGGCCGATCGTGACCGTCTGCGGCGGCTCGAAATAGACGATGACGACATGAGCATCGCTGGGACCGGTCCCGCCATCGCCGGCATCGATCATGACGCGGTCGCTGGTCCGGCTGACCTTGATGGCGACCCGCATGTCTTCGCCGATCCTTGCCATGCGGGCGAGTTGGCCATCGACCTCGCCGCGATTGGCGCCGTTCACATGGACCCGGCCGTTGATGACCGCCTGCGGCGTATAGACTGAGCGGTTGCCGAAGGCTCGCATATACTCATATTGCCGCTCGGTGTTTTCCTTGCTGCTCAGCGTGTCCCGCCAGCCGAGATAATCCCAGTAGCCGACGTGATAGGAGAGCGCGACAAGATCCTGCCTGGCGGCAAGTTCGGAGAAGAAGGCGTCGGCAGGCGGGCAGGAACTGCAGCCTTGGCTGGTGAACAGCTCGACCACGCCCACGGGCCTGTCGCCCTGGGGCTTGTCGGCCAGGAGCCTGCCGGACTCGCCGGCGTGCCCGGCACCGGCGAACGCCGAGATGGCCAGCGCGAACGCTGCCAGCCACAATGATCTACGCGAGGCCATGACCATTCCAATTCCCGCCGGTGATGCCGGCTTTGTTTTGATTGGCTGAAATATGTGGCAGAACCGGAAGTCAACGGGAAGTCACGTTGCGGTGAAATTTTGCCATTGCAAGCCTGGGTAGGGCGGCAATAGGAGAAGCCACTGCATTTCAACCGGCGGTTCGATTCGGGGACGGGATCATCATCATGTGGCAAAGTTTCCTGGCTCCAGTCGATCTTTATTGCGAGCGAACGGGTCCTGAACTTTGGGCCGAGCCGGTGAATGCTTTGACCAACCTGGCTTTCATTGCCGCGGGACTATGGGGCGTCCGCGAAGTGCGGCGATGCAGGACCGGCATTTTCGCCGAGGTCCTGGCCTGGTGGGTGGTGGCGATCGGCGTCGGCTCGACGATCTTTCACATCTTCGCCACCAAGGGAACGGTCTGGGCCGACGTGGTGCCGATCGCCGGCTTCACGCTGGCCTACACGCTGTTCAACCTGCGCCGCTTCCTGCGCCTGGAATGGGGCAAGGCGATCGCGATCTTCGTCGTTTTCTATGCCGTTGTCGGAGCGATAACTCTGGCCGTACCGGATTGGCTGCGCCAGGCGTCGAACGGCACCACAGGCTACCTGCCGCCGTTCCTGGCGCTCGCCTTCTTCGGTGTCTGGGTGGCGGCGAGCGGCAATCGCGCCGGCTGGTATAATCTGGCCGGATCGGCGATCTTCGTGCTGTCGGTCATCTGCCGCATGATCGATCCGCTGGTCTGCACCAGCTTCCCGCTCGGCACGCACTTCCTCTGGCACCTGCTCAACGGACTGATGCTGGCTGTGCTGCTGGCCGCCGCGGCGCGCTACGGCGCGCCACAGCGAGGCAGTAGTAGGCAGTAGGTCCTATTTCCTACTGCCTAAGCCCTACTCCCTTGCCGCTACGCGGCAAGATCGCGCAACACGTACTGCAAAATGCCGCCGTTCTTGAAGTAGTCGAGTTCGTCAAGCGTATCGATGCGGCAAATGATCGGCACCTTCTTCACCGTGCCGTCGCCATAGGTGATCCTGGCTTCCATCTTCTGGCGCGGCTTGAGGGCGTCCAGGCCGTCGATCTCGACCAACTCATCCCCTTTCAGGTTGAGCGAAGCCCATGAGGTGCCTTCCTCGAAGACGAAGGGGATGACGCCCATGCCGACCAGATTGGAGCGGTGGATGCGCTCGAAGGATTGGGCGATGACCGCGCGGACACCAAGGAGATTCGTTCCCTTGGCCGCCCAGTCGCGCGACGAGCCGTTGCCGTATTCGACGCCGGCGAAGATGACCAGCGGCACGCCTTCCTTCTTGTATTGCATCGCTGCGTCGTAGATCGATTCCTCTTCCTTCGACGGGTAATGGATGGTGTAGCCGCCTTCCCTGCCATTCTCGCCCAGCATGTGGTTGCGGATGCGGATGTTGGCGAAGGTGCCGCGCATCATCACCTCATGGTTGCCGCGGCGCGTGCCGTACTGGTTGAAGTCGGCAACGCCGACGCCATGCTCGGTGAGGTATTTGCCGGCCGGCGAGGCGGCCTTGATCGAGCCCGCTGGCGAAATGTGGTCGGTGGTGATCTTGTCGCCGAGCAACCCCAGCACGCGGGCGCCCTTGATGTCGCCGATCTTGCCGAAGCCCGTGGTCATGCCGGCGAAATAGGGCGGGTTCTGCACATAGGTGGAATTGTCGTCCCAGGCATAGGTCTGGCCTTCCGGCGCCTTGACGTTCTGCCAGTTCTCATCGCCCTTGAAGACGTCGGCATATTTGCGGGCGAACAGCTCGCGCGTCACGTTCTTCTCGATGAATTCCTGGATTTCCGCCGAGCTCGGCCAGATGTCCTTGAGGTAGACCGGCTTGCCGTTCCTGTCCTCGCCGAGCGGCTCGGTAGTCAAGTCTTTCGTCACCGTGCCGGCCAGCGCGTGCGCCACGACCAGCGGCGGCGAGGCGAGATAGTTGGCCTGCACGTCGGGCGAGACACGGCCCTCGAAGTTGCGGTTGCCGGAAAGCACCGCGGCGGCAATCAAACCCTTATCGTTGATGGTCTTGGAGATCGGCGCCGGCAGCGGGCCGGAATTGCCGATGCAGGTGGTGCAGCCGAAGCCGACCAGGTTGAAGCCGATCTGGTCGAGCTCCTTCTGCAGGCCGGATTTCTCGAGATATTCGGCGACCACCTGGCTGCCTGGCGCCAGCGAGGTCTTCACCCAGGGCTTCTGCTTGAGGCCGAGGCGATTGGCGTTGCGGGCGAGCAGGCCGGCGCCGATCAGCACGCTCGGGTTCGAGGTGTTGGTGCAGGAGGTGATGGCGGCGATGACGACGTCGCCATGGCCGAGATCATGGCCGGTGCCTTCGACGGCGTAGCGCTTCGAGATTTCAGCCGCCTTCTTGTATTCGGTGTCCATAGCCTTGACGAAGCCGGCCGGGATGCCTTCCAGCGCGACGCGGCCCTCTGGGCGCTTCGGGCCGGCCATCGACGGCACGACGTCGCCGAGATCGAGCTCCAGCAAGTCGGTGAAGACCGGGTCGGCGGAGCCTGCGTCACGCCACATGCCTTGCGCCTTGGAGTAGGCTTCGACCAGCGCGATGCGGCTTTCCTCGCGGCCCGACATTGTGAGATAGCGGATGGTCTCGCTATCGACCGGGAAGAAGCCGCAGGTGGCGCCATATTCAGGCGCCATATTGCCGATGGTGGCGCGGTCGGCCAGCGTCATATTGGAGAGACCGGGACCGAAGAATTCGACGAACTTGCCGACGACGCCCTTCTTGCGCAGCATCTGGGTGACGGTGAGCACGAGGTCGGTGGCGGTGACGCCCTCCTTCAGCTTGCCGGTGAGGCGGAAGCCGATGACCTCGGGCAAAAGCATGGAGACGGGCTGGCCGAGCATCGCCGCCTCGGCTTCGATGCCGCCGACGCCCCAGCCGAGCACGCCGAGGCCGTTGATCATGGTGGTGTGCGAATCGGTACCGACGCAGGTGTCGGGATAAGCGGTCGTTTCGCCGTCCTCGGTGTTGGTCCACACCACCTGGCCGAGATATTCGAGGTTGACCTGATGGCAGATGCCGGTACCGGGTGGCACGACGCGGAAATTGCGGAACGCCTGCTGGCCCCATTTCAGGAACTTGTAGCGTTCCTCGTTGCGCTCATATTCGAGCTCGACATTGCGGGCGAAGGCCATTGGCGAGCCGAACTCGTCGACAATGACGGAATGGTCGATGACGAGGTCGACCGGCACCAGCGGGTTGATCTTTTGCGGGTCGCCGCCGAGCGAGGCCATGGCGTCGCGCATCGCCGCCAGGTCGACCACCGCCGGAACGCCGGTGAAATCCTGCATCAGGACACGGGCAGGGCGATAGGCAATCTCGACGCCGGCCGTCCCCTTGTCGGTCAGCCAGCCGGCGACGGCCTTGATCGAGTCCTTGGTGACGGAGCGGCCGTCCTCGTTGCGCAGAAGGTTCTCCAGCAGAACCTTCATCGAATAAGGCAATTGGGCGATGCCGGTGAGCCCGTTCTTCTCGGCCTCGACGAGGTCGAAATAGGTATATTCGGCGTCGCCCGCTTTCAGCGTGCGGCGGCAATTGAAACTGTCGAGGGATTTTGACACGTGCGATCCGTCCTTGTCTGTTCAGCCTGAAAGGGAACGGACGCCGATGGCATGCAATCACGCGCAAAGGTGCGGGTACGGCCATTTCCGCTGTCCGCTCCCAAGCAACCCGAGCCGTTCAAGGCGGCGCGTGCGCTGGTTCGGCGCTAGTTCTGTTCCCGCGCCGACCGCTGGCACGGATGCACCGCATATAGAGAATTTTCTGGAATAGTTCTAGACAGTTAAAAAGCAAATTTGTGCGATGCGGCAGGGGCCGAGGCGGATTGTTTCAGGGCGGGCGAGGGATGCGGCTTATCGCCGAAAATCTGGGCGGCGAACGCGGCGGCGAGACGGTGTTTTCGGGCATTGGCTTTGAGCTCGATCAAGGCCAGGCGCTTGTCGTCACCGGGCCGAACGGATCAGGCAAATCGACCTTGCTCAGGATCGTCGCCGGACTGCTGCCGAAGGCTGAAGGCAATTTGCTGATCGAGGGCGGCGGCGATGAATTTCCGTCGATCGCTTCGGCCTGCCACTATCTCGGCCATCAGAACGCGATGAAAACGGCGCTCAGCGTGACGGAAAACCTGCGCTTCTGGCGCGACTTCAACGGCGGTGGATCCGTCGGCGTCGAGGAGGCGCTGGAGACGGTCGGACTGGGCGGCATCGGCCATCTGCCGTTCGGCTATCTCTCGACCGGGCAAAGACGACGCGCGGGGATCGCGAAACTGCTGGTCAGCCAACGGCCGATCTGGCTGCTCGACGAGCCGACCGCCGGGCTGGACAGGGATTCGGAGGCGCGATTCGCGGGATTGATGAGGGGGCATTGTTCCGAGGGCGGGATGATCGTCGCGGCAACGCATCTGCCGCTCGGGATCGAGGGAGCGCAGACGTTGAGGATGGGGCAGGCCTTTTGATGACGGCACTCTACGGCGCCCCCCTCTGTCCTGCCGGACATCTCCCCCTCGAGGGGGGAGATCGGCTGCCAGCTTGGCTTTCGCCAATTACAACGATTGAAAGATTGGCGCGCCACCGAAGCTGCCAATCTCCCCCCTCGAGGGGGAGATGTCCGGCAGGACAGAGGGGGGCGCTCAAGCGCGAGTATCTCATATCATGCTAGCCCTCCTCCTCCGCGATATCCGCCTTTCGATTCGGGCCGGCGGCGGGGCGCTGACGGGCGTGATCTTCTTCCTCGCCGTGATCGCCACCATTCCCTTCGGCGTCGGGCCGGACCTGAGACTGCTAGCCCGCATCGGCCCGGCGATCCTGTGGATCGGAGCACTGCTCTCTTGCTTGCTCGGCCTCGACCGGTTGTTCCAGGCCGACCGCGAGGACGGCTCGCTCGATCTCCTGGTGCTTGGCAACGACCGCCACATGCTGGCGCTGACGGTGCTCACCAAATGCCTGGCGCATTGGGCGGGCAGCGTGCTGCCGCTGGTGGTCGCCGCGCCCCTGCTCGGCCTGTTCATGAACATGGAGCCGGTCGCCATCGGCGCCACGGCGCTTACGCTGCTGGTCGGCACGCCGGCGATCACTTTCATCGGCGCCGTCGGCGCGGCGGTGGCGGTGGCGCTGCCGCGCGGCGGACTCCTGATCTCGGTGCTGGTGCTGCCGCTGACCATCCCGGTGCTGATCTTCGGGGTTTCGGCGAGTTACGGCGCGACGGCCAATCCCGATCCGTTCCTGCAGCCTTTCCTCATTCTTGCCGCGCTGACGTTGTTTCTTGCCGTGCTCGGACCGCTGGCGGCGGCGCTGGCGCTGCGCCATGGCACGGATTGAGGCGGCCACGACCGGCAGGGGCTGCGGCGCGGCGGCCAATTGCGCGGTCACCGGCGCGGGGCTAAGGGAAGGCATGATCGAGCACGGCGGAAGGATCGAATTGGCGGGCGGCATGCCGACGAGGCAGCCGGCATGAGCCCGCATGCGCTCTACGTCACCGCCGCCTATGCCGTTACGGCGATTGCGCTGGCCGGGCTGATCGGCTGGATCCTGCTCGATCAACGGGCCCGCAAGCGCGAACTGGCCGAACTCGAGGCGGCGGGCGTGCGCCGACGCTCCGACAAGGGCGGGGAGCGCGCGTCATGAGCACGGATATGCCAACGCCGGTGCCGCCCCGGCGCCGCCTGTTCGTGCTGTTGCCGCTGCTGGTCTTCCTCGGGCTGGCGGGGCTGTTCCTGGCGCAACTCCTGTCGGGGCGCGACACTTCGGAGGTGCCGTCGGCGCTGATCGGCCTGCCGGCGCCGCCGACCAACCTGCCCCCGCTGGACGGCACGAACCTGCCGGGACTCGATTCGAAATCGTTTGCCGGCAAGGTGACGCTGGTCAACGTCTTCGCCTCATGGTGCGCGCCTTGCCGCGAAGAGCACCCGGTGCTTTTGGGGCTGGCGCAGGACAGGCGCTTCACCATGGCGGCGCTGAACTACAAGGACCGGCCGGAAAACGCCCGCCGATTCCTCGGCGATCTCGGCAATCCGTTCCAGGCGATCGGCGTCGACGAGGCCGGCCGCACGGCGATCGACTGGGGCGTCTATGGCGTGCCGGAAACCTTCGTCATCGGCAAGGACGGCAAAATTGCCTACAAGCATGTCGGGCCGCTGACGGCCGAGACGGCTCAGACGCTGCTATTGCCGCAGATCGAGAAGGCGCTGGCCGCGCCGAACTGAGGCGACTGGCCGGCCTACTTGCTTGCCTTGGCCCGCTCGATCGCGTCGACGATCATCTTCTTGGCGTATTTGGAATCGTGCCAGCCCTCGATCTTGACCCATTTGCCGGGTTCGAGATCCTTGTAGTGCTCGAAGAAGTGCTGCACCTGATCGCGGGTGATCTCGGGCAACTGCGTGTATTCGGTGACGTTCTCGTAACGCAGCGTCAGCTTCGGCGACGGCACGGCGATGACCTTCTCGTCCTGGCCGGCATTGTCTTCCATGATCAGCACGCCGATCGGCCGCACATTGATGACGCAGCCGGGCACCAGCGCGCGCGTGTTGCAGACCAGCACGTCGATCGGATCGCCGTCGCCAGACAGCGTGTGCGGAACGAAGCCGTAATTGCCGGGATAGCGCATCGAGGTATGCAGGAAACGGTCGACGAACAGCGTGCCGGCCTCCTTGTCCATCTCGTATTTGATCGGCTCGCCGCCGATCGGCACCTCGATGATGACGTTGACGTCCTCGGGCGGATTCTTTCCGGTGGCGATGGCTTCAATACGCATGACTTATCCCTCTCTCGATTGGCAGACCGATAGCGGGCGGCGCAAAATGGTGCAATGCGGCGAATGGTGCTCAAGAACGCCCAGCAAGACGCAATGGTATTCAATGCGTTCAATCATTAGCAGAAGATGTTTCAGTGTCGTGATTGCGTAGGTTGCGCTTTGCGCCGCTTACGCGATCGTTCCTCGCCGGTCATTCCCAGACGAAAGCAACCTTCTTCAGCGCCTTCTGCTCGAATATCTCGACGCCTTCGGCGATATCGCGGCCGCCGGCGCCGGAATAGAAGGCGAGCGCGTTCTGATTGTCTTCCAGCGCCCACACCACCGTGCCCTTCAATCCGTGGTCGGCAAGCCGCGCCCGTGCCGCCTTGAAAAGCCGGCTGCCGAGCCCGATGCCCTGATATTCCGGCCGCAGGTACAATTCATAGATCTCGCCCTGCTGCTTGAGTTCACGGGCCCGGTTCTTGCCGATCGTGGCGTAGCCGGCGACCGTGCCGCCGATCTCGATCACCAGGACGGTGGCGGCGCGGCGGATGGCATTGGCCCACCAGTCGGCGCCGCGACGGTTGATCATCGATGTCAGGGTGCGGTGCGGGATGATGCCGCTATAGGCGCCGCGCCAAGCCTGCAAATGCACGTCGGCGATCGCCGCGGCGTCGCGCGATTCGGCTTTGCGGATATCGATGCTCAGCGTATTCATGATTTGTTAACCATAAACCCGCATCGCTCGAATGCAAGAGTCCGGGCAGTCCGGAGGACGCTTTCTCACAGGCCGTCATCGCCTGCGCAATGCGCGTTCGAGGCTGTCGGTGGAGCTCAAATCTCGACCAGATGATCGTCGAGCTCGTTGGTGTCGCCCGACGTGACCGGGAAGTGCTCGGCGAGCACCGCTCCAACCGATCGGATCGCCTTGACGAAGCCGTCGGCAAGCCGGTCGTCGCCGGCATGTGCGGTAAGCTCGCGCACCACATCATCCCAGACATGCTGGTCGACCTTGGCGTCGATGCCTGAATCGGCGACCACCTCGGCGTAGCGCTCGATGACCGAGACGAAGACCAGCACGCCGGTGCGGGCGGTCGTGCGGTGGACGTTGCGGGCCAGGAACTGCTTCAGTGCGTTGTCATGCGCGGTCTGATAACGCAGCCGTCTCGGCACCATATGGATGCGCAGCCCCGGAAAGGCCCATAACAGCAAAAGAAAGCAGGCCAGCGCCAGAAGCTGGGCAATGACGAAGTGCGGCAGACGGATGGTGAGCCACCAGGCCTCCAGCCCATAGGCGACGGCGAGGCTGACCAGCAGCGTGGCGAGAGCCGCCACGAAGGCAGCCGGAAAGAAGTAGTTGCCGCTGGCATGCGCCACCACGCAGTAGATTTCGCCGTCGGTCCTTGATTCGGCGGCGCGGATCGCCCCGGCGATGCGCTCATGGTCCTGCGGGCTGATCGGTCGTATCGCCATGATCCCTCTCACCAGCTTCCCGAAGAGCCGCCGCCGCCGGAAGAGCCCCCACCGCCGGAGAAACCACCGCCGCTACCGCCCGAGGACCAGCCGCCGCCGCCCGACCAGCCGCCGCCACCTGACGACCAGCCGCCACCCGACGATCGCCGGCTCGGCTCGAACGTCATGCCGAGCCAGCGGTAACGGCCGGGACCGATCTTCTGGCCGAAGATCGGCGGCAACACCGAGGCCGCTATGCTGCCGAAGAAGATGAGCGCCCAGATGCCGATGAAGATGGCGAAGAACAAATCGTCGGAATTGAACGGCGCCTGCTGGTTGCGCTTGCCGCGTGCTTCCAGCTCCTCGGGATTGCCGTTGAGCACCATGATCATGTCGTCGACGGCCTTGGTGATGCCGCCGGAGAAATCGCCGGCACGGAAGGCCGGCACCATGTCGTTTTCGATGATCAGCTTGGTGTGCAGGTCGGTCAGCGTGCCTTCCAGCCCGTAGCCGACCTCGATGCGCATCTTGCGGTCGTTCGGCGCGACCAGAAGCAGCACGCCGTTGTTCTCCTTCGCCTGGCCGAGTTTCCAGAACCGGTACAGCCGGTTGGCATAGGGCTCGATCTCCTCGCCGCCGAGACTGGGAATGGTGGCGACGACGATCTGATCGGAGCCCTTCGTCTCGAAATCGGCAAGCTTCTGCGTCAGTACCGCCCTGGTCGCCGCATCGATGATGCCTGCATTGTCGACGACACGGCCGGTCAGCGCCGGGAGCTCGGCGGCGAGGGCCGCAAATGGCACCACGAGAACGAGGAGCAGGACAGCGACGCGATACATGGCGCGTCGTCCCTCATTGGCGAGCAGGATCACCACGTCGGAATCCGGCAATCATCCGCCCTGTTTCGTGCCGAAATCGACCTTCGGCGTCTGCAATTTGTCCTCCTCGACCGTGAAATTGGCGAAGGGCTCGTTGCCGCGGAACCAGAACGTCGCCCACAGCACCGAGGGGAAGGTCCGCAGCGTCAGATTGTAGTCCCTGACCGCCTGGATGTAGTCACGCCGCGCCACCGCGATGCGGTTCTCGGTACCTTCGAGCTGCGCCTGCAGCGCCAGGAAGTTCTGGTTGGCCTTCAGGTCCGGGTATGCCTCCGACACAGCGAGCAGCCGCGACAGCGCGCTGGTCAGCCCTGCCTGGGCATCCTGGAACCTCTTGAGGGCTTCGGGATCCTTCAACGTTTCTGGCGTTACCGTGACCTGCGTCGCCTTGGCGCGCGCCTCGACCACGGCGTCGAGCGTGTCCTTTTCGTGCGAGGCGTAGCCCTTGACCGTCTCGACCAGGTTGGGGATGAGGTCGGCGCGGCGTTGATATTGGTTCAGCACCTCGCTCCATGCCGCCTTGGCGTTCTCCTCCGCCGTCGGGATGGTGTTGTAGCCGCAGCCGGCAAGCAGCGGCAGCATGACGGCCATCACCAGCAAGGCGGGCAGCGTGCGGAATGTCGGGAAAGCAAGGCGCTGGGCAAACATGATCGGTCCCCTCGGTAGAAGTTGCATGCGAAGCATTACCACAATCGGCGCGCAAGAAAACGACCTCGGCGCAGACGGTTACCGATGGGGTTACGGTCGGTCGCAAGGCGCTGTAATTGACGGAGCGAACGCGGTAAGGTCGCCACGAAACAGGACAGCATCATGGTGCAGCGCCAGGACAGCGACACCGAATCGCGCCGCATCCTCGAGCGCGTCGCGCGCGAAACCGATCCGGCCGCCACTTCGCTCGCGGCGCGGACCGCGAAGGCCGTTCGCGACCACGTCGCGGCGGCCGATGCCGACCGCGCGGATCCGATCGAAGTCTGGGGCACGCGCATTGGCCGGATAATTGGGCTGCTGCTGGCGCTGGGCCTGATGGTCTGGCTCGTGCTTTTCCTCACCCGGGGCAGTTAGGATTCCAATGAGCACCGAGCAAGCCGACGCGCCGCGCGCGGTCATCGTCATTTCCAGCCATGTCGCACGCGGCTCGGTCGGCAATCGCGCCGCCGTCTTTGCGCTGGAATCGCTGGGTTTCCCGGTATGGGCGGTGCCGACAATCATCCTGCCCTGGCATCCCGGCCATGGGCGCGCGACCCGCATCGTGCCGCCGCTCGATCAGTTCAAGGCATTGATGGCCGATCTGGAGCGCGCGCCGTGGCTGGGCGAGGTCGGGGCGGTGCTGTCGGGCTATCTCGGCGAGGCCGGCCAGGCCGAAGCCGTCGCCTCGCTGGTCGCTGCGGTCAAGGCGAGGACGCCCGACGCCGTCTATATCTGCGATCCGGTAATGGGCGATTCGGGCGGGCTCTATGTGCCGGAGCCGACGGCGATCGCCATGCGCGACCGGCTGATGCCGATCGCCGACATTGCTACCCCTAACCGCTATGAGCTGGAATGGATGGCCGGCGTGCCGTTGCCCGACCTGAAGTCGGTGATGGCCGCGGCGCTCCATGCGGGGCCTTCAACCATGCTGGTCACCTCGGCGCCGTCGATGATTTCAGGCGGCACCGGGAATCTTCTGCTCGACGGCAGCCAGGCGCTGCTCGCCGAGCACCGCGTCATCGACAAGCCGCCGAACGGTTTGGGCGACCTGACAGCGGCGGTCTACCTGGCGCGCATCCTCTCCGGCCAGCCGGCGATCAAGGCGCTGCAATCGACGACGGCGGCGGTCTACGAGATCCTGGCGCGCACGGCCAAACGCGGCGGCGACGAATTGCAGCTCGAAACCGATGCGCAGAGCCTGTCGCACCCGATGGCGATGGTGCAGCTTCGCCATCTCACGCATCCGGGGCGGGACCGCCGCGCGTGACATCGGCACGGGTGCTGGTCGGCGCGGACGGCTGCAAGGCCGGCTGGGTCGCCGTTCGGAGCGCTCCGAACGCGGCGCCTTCGGTCGAGGTCTTCGCCAGCTTCGCCGCGCTGCTGTCGGCGGTTCCCGACGACGCGATCGTCGCCGTCGACATGCCGATCGGCCTGCCTGAATTTTCGAGCAAGGGCGGGCGCGGGCCGGAGGCGCAGGTCAGGCGGCTGCTCGGGCCGCGCCAATCCAGCGTCTTCTCGATCCCGTCTCGTGCGGCACTCTACGCCGATACCGCCGAGTTCACTTCGATCGAAGCCTGGTACGCCGCGCACCGCCGGGCGAGCGACGTGGCCAGGACGACATCCGATCCGCCGCGCGGCGTTTCGATCCAGGCATTCGGCATCTTTGGCAAAATACGCGAGATCGATACGTTGCTGATCTCGCGGCCCGAACTGCGTGGCCGCGTCTTCGAATCGCATCCGGAAGTGGCTTTCTGTCGGCTCAACGGCGGGCAGGCCATGCTGCTGCCGAAGAAGGTCAAGGGCAGCATCAATCCGGCCGGCATGGCGGAACGCAAGGCGCTGCTTAGCCGGCACGGCTATGCCATAGACTTCCTCGATCAGGCGCCGCCGCGCGGTGCGGCCGCCGACGATTTCCTCGATGCGGCGGCGATGATGCTGATCGCCGGCCGCATCGCCGCCGGCACGGCACGGCCGTTTCCCGACCCGCCACTTACCGACGGCTTTGGCATACCGGTCGCCATCTGGGCGTGACAACATTGCCCAGCTTTGCGCCTGACGCAGGGCATTTCTCACCAACCCCACAATTCTGCATTGCTCGCGACGGGCTTTTACCGCTAGAGCGTTTTCTCGACCGCAACGAGCTGCCGCCTCCAACCGGAAAGCCGCCCATGCCTCACCTTCCCGACCACCTTCTTGCCGGCTACCGCAATTTCATGAACGGTCGCTATCTCACCGAGAGCGGCCGCTATCGCGAGCTCGCCCGGGAGGGGCAAGCGCCGGAAACCATGATCGTCGCGTGCTGCGATTCCCGCTCGGCTCCCGAGGCGATCTTCGACGCAGGGCCCGGCGAACTCTTCGTACTGCGCAATGTCGGCAATCTGGTGCCGCCTTACGAGCCGGACGGCGAGTTCCACTCGACCTCGGCCGCGCTCGAATTCGCGGTGCAGAGCCTCAAGGTCAAGAACATCGTTGTCATGGGCCATGGCCGCTGCGGCGGTATCCGTGCCGCGCTCGACGCCAATTCCGCGCCACTGTCGCCGGGCGATTTCATCGGCAAATGGATGAGCCTGATCGCGCCGGCCGCCGAGACCGTGTCGGCCAGCACCTTCATGACTGCGACGGAGCGCCAGACGGCGCTGGAGCGCATCTCGATCCGCTATTCCCTCGCCAATCTCAGGACCTTTCCCTGCGTCTCGATCCTTGAGGGCAAGGGGCGGCTGTCGCTGCACGGTGCCTGGTTCGACATTTCGACCGGCGAGCTCTGGGTGATGAACAAGGAGACCGGCGATTTCGAGCGCCCGGTGCTGGAGTGACCGAAACGGCACGCCAGGCGATGAACATCCGGCCGGTCATGTTCACCGTCGCCGCACTGCTGATGGCGATCATGGCCGCCCGCGCCGATGACGGCGCCATCATCAGCCGCTGGTATTCGGCCCTGCTGGTCGCCGACCGTACCGAACTTTCCGACCTGCTCGCCGACAATGTGCGCATCGAACTCGACGACCTCGGCATCGTGCAGGGAAAGCAGGAGTTCATCGCCTCGCTCGACGAATGGAAAGGTGCGGTTGCGGGTGCCGCGATCCGACACCGGATCGAGAAGAACGAAGGCGGCGTCACCACGGTGATCGCCTGCTACGACTTCCCCGACAATGACATGCTGATGCATGAGACGTTCGCCATAGCGGGCGACCGCATCACGGCCAGCACGCAGAAAGCGCTTGCGGAAAGCTGCGAAGCCTACTGACCGGCAGCGCTGTTGCGCGCGCCGGACGAGCGCCCTACATCGGTGATTTCAGCCCCTCCCGACCTGCCAGCCCGAAAGACAATCCATGCCCGCCACGAAAGCCGTCGACCTCGCCGCCCATCCGCTGACCACGTGGCAAGGGCCACTCGGCCTGCCCGATTTCGCCCGATTTGGCGACGACGAGTTCGCACCCGTCTTCGACGCGGCGCTGAAGGCGCATGAGGCCGAGATCGAGGCCATCGCCGCGAACGAGGATACGCCGACCATCGAGAACACGCTTCAAGCCCTGGAGCTCGCCGGCGAAGCGCTCGACCATGTCTCGTCGATCTTCTGGTGCCGTGCCGGGGCCCACACCAACGAGGACATCCAGGCGCTGGAGCGCGACATCTCGCCAAGGATGTCGAGGCATTTCTCGGCGATCTCGATGAATGAAAGGCTCTTTGCCCGCATCGACGACCTTTACCGGCGCCGCGAGACGCTCAAGCTCGATGCCGAGACGCTGCATGTGCTGGAAAAGACCTGGAAGGGTTTTGTCCGCTCGGGCGCGAAACTCGATGCGGATGGCAAGAAGCGGCTGGCAGGGATCAACGAGGAGCTGTCGTCGCTCGGCACCAGCTTCGGCCAGAACGTGCTTGCCGACGAACGCGACTGGGCGCTGTTCCTCGACGAGGCCGACCTGGCCGGCCTGCCGGATTTCGTGAAGAGCTCGATGGCCGAAGCCGCCGAGATGCGCGGCCAGAAAGGCCGCTACGCCGTCACCTTGTCGCGCTCGATCTACGAGCCGTTCTCGACCTTCTCGGAGCGCCGCGATTTGCGAGAGATCGCCTTCCGCGCCTTCACCATGCGCGGCCAGAATGGCGGCGCGACCGACAACACGGCCGTGGTGCGCGACATGCTGAAGCTGCGCGCCGAGAAGGCGAAGCTGCTCGGCTACGGCTCCTTCGCGGCGCTGAAGCTCGACGACACCATGGCCAAGACGCCCAAGGCGGTGCACGACCTGCTCGATCCCGTATGGGAAAAGGCGTTGGAAAAGGCCGCCGCCGACCAAAAGGAGCTGGAACGGCTGGCGGCGGAAGCCGGCAGCAACGAAAAATTCGCCGCCTGGGATTGGCGTTTCTACCAGGAGAAGCTGCGCGCGGAGAAATTCGCCTTCGACGAGGCGGAATTGAAGCCCTATCTCCAGCTCGACCGGATCATCGATGCCTGTTTCGACGTCGCGACAAGACTGTTCGGCATCACCTTCGAAGAGAGGAAAGGCATTGCCGCCTGGCATCCGGACGCGCGTGTGTTCGTGGTGAAGAATGCCGATGGCAGCGAGCGCGGCCTGTTCCTGGCCGACTATTTCGCGCGGCCGTCGAAACGCTCCGGGGCCTGGATGAGCGCACTGAAATCAGGCTACCGCCTGGGCCCCGGCGCGAGCCCGATCATCTACAACATCATGAATTTCGCCAAGCCGCCCGTGGGCGAGCCGGCGCTGCTGTCGGTGGACGAGGCGAAGACCTTGTTCCATGAATTCGGCCATGCCCTGCACGGCATGCTGACCGACGTCACCTGGCCTTCGGTGTCGGGCACTTCCGTCAGCCGCGATTTCGTCGAACTGCCCTCGCAGCTCTACGAACACTGGCTGACCGTGCCGGCGGTGCTGGAAAAGCACGCTTTGCATGTCAAGACCGGCAAGCCGATGCCGAAGGCTCTGCTCGACAAGATCCTGGCGGCACGCACTTTCGGGGCTGGCTTTGCTACGGTGGAATTCACCGCCTCGGCGCTGATCGACATGGCCTTCCATGCAAGGCCCGACGCGCCTGAGGAGCCACTTCGTTTCGAGGCCGAAACGCTCGAAAAACTCGACATGCCCGACACCATCGCCATGCGCCACCGCACGCCGCATTTCGGCCATGTCTTTGCCGGCGAGGGCTATTCGGCCGGCTACTATTCCTACATGTGGTCCGAAGTGCTCGACGCCGACGCCTTCGCCGCTTTCGAGGAAACCGGCGACCCTTTCAACCCCGCGCTGGCCGAGCGGCTGAGAAAGAACATCTATGCCGCCGGTGGCTCGAAGGATCCGGAAGAACTCTACACCGCGTTTCGCGGCAAGATGCCGTCGCCGGAAGCCATGATGGTGAAGCGGGGGCTGGTGTGATCAGCCAATTTCCCCCCTTGTGGGGGAGATCGGCTGCTTCCAGGGATCCGCCACCCTTGGCCAGATCGCCCGCTTCAGTTTCCTGTAATCCGTCACCGCCGGATTGCTGGGATACGCGCTCGGCGCCGAGAGATAGATGATCTCGGCGGCGATCGGTTCGAAGCCGGCGTAGAAATGGTTGGTCGATTTGATCAGCAGCATGTCCTTGGCCAGCGGATCGACGCCGATGTTGGAAAAAATGTCCGGCTCGAAGGTCTGCGTGCGGTTGGTGTTGAGGATGATGTCGACCTCGGTGCCCTCGATGCGGATCAACGCGGCGGGCCCGAGCGTCACCCGGCTCGGCCCGAAGCTCTGCCAACCTTCGGCGAGAACTTTCAGCACTGTGACACGGGCGTCGATCGGCTCGCCGGCCTGGGGCCCGGACTTGCCGCCGAAACGCAGGTCGATGACGGCGCCCTCGCCCGCGGCCCGGCAGAAAGTCACCGCGACCGGGTCCCATATCGTCGCCACGCCGACATTGTCGATGCCGCGGGCCAAAAGCTCCCGCAGCACGATGGTGCCGTCACCCGGCACGCCGCCGCCCGGATTGTCCCAGATGTCGGCGATGACCACCGGCCTGCCGCGCTTTTCAGCGTGCACCGCCAGCGCCCGATCGATGCCATCGCCGGCGCTCAGCATCGTCATCGCCGTCTTTTCGCGCATCGCGTAGAGCTCGCGTCCCAGCGTTTCGGCCAGCGCGTCGCCCTTGGCCTTGTCATTGTCGGTGACGACGAGGATACGCGTGCCCATTTCGGGCACATCCGCCGCCATGAAGCCATGGATGACCGAGACCGACAGCACGCCGTCCCTGCCGTGCAGCGCCTTGATACGGTCGACGAAGGAGCGCATCGGTTCGCGGCTGGTCGGCAGCACCTGGATCATGCGGCAGTCGAAGGTCGAGATGACGGGCTTGATCTCGCCACGCGCCGCGGCAAGGCCGAGCTCGACGACATGCTCGCCGCGCTCGTAGAAGTCGGTGTGCGGGAATTCGAGGAAATAGGCCATGATATCAGATGCCGCCACGCGCTTGGACGTGAGATGACTGTGCGGATCGAACTCGCAAGCGATCACCACGCCAGGCCCGACGATCTCGCGCACCCGTTCGAGCAGGTCGCCCTCGCAGTCGTCATAGCCCTGCGCCACCATGGCGCCATGCAGGCCGAGAATGACGGCCTCGACCGGCAGCGCTGCTCGGAGCTGGCCCAGAATCTCGTCGCGCAGCGCCTCGTAGGTCTGCCGCTGTACCAGCCCGCCGGGCTCGGCCCAGGTGGCGGTGCCCTCGATGACGGTCAATCCCTCTGCGGCCGCGCGCCGGCGCAGCGCGACGATCGGCGAGGAGCACAGCGTCGGCGTCTCCGGATGCTTGCCCGGCCCGGCATAGAAGGCCATCTCGAACGATGCCCTGTCGGTCGGCACCGGCGAGAAGGTGTTGGTTTCCGTCGCCAGCGAGGCGGTGAAGATGCGCATGAAAGCTCCGTAGACAGGTTACTCTTCGCTCTCGCAATTCCGGACTGAAAAACCGCCACACACTTTTTCAATGGAATTGCTATTTGACGGCCCCGAGCGCCAGCCCCCGCACGAGGTAGCGCTGCAGCCAGATGAACAGGATCGCCACCGGCAGCGTCGCCAGCAGCGTGGCGGCCATGACGTGGTGCCATTCGATGGTGTAGCGCCCGGCGACCAGCGAGAACACCTGGATCGGCAGCGTGTAGCTCTCCTGGCTGCGCAGCATGGTGAGCGCCACGACGAATTCGTTCCAGGCGTTGATGAAGGTGAAGATGGCGGTGACGGCAATGGCCGGCAGGCAGAGCGGCAGGAACACTTTGCGCAGCGTCAGCCAGCGGCCGGCGCCTTCCATCCAGGCCGCCTCCTCGAGATCGCGCGGGATGGTGTCGAAATAACTCTGCAGCATCCACACGGTGAAGGCGACGTTGAAGGCCATGTAGATGAAGCCGAGCGCGGTCGTCGATTCGACCAGCCCCCAGGCGGCCATCAACCGGAACAGGCCCAGCACCAGCACGATCGGCGAGATCATCTGCGAGATCAGCAGGAACTGGCGGAAGGCGCCATAGCCGGCAAAACGAAAGCGCGACATGGCATAGGCCGCCGGCACGGAGATCAGGATGGCGCCGACGGTGGCGATCACCGAGACATAGAGCGAATTGGCGAGCGCCCGGCCGAAGCCGGTCGCCACCCACATGTCGGCAAAATTCGACCAGCGGAATTCGCTCGGCCACCATGTCGGCGACAGCACCTCCTGCCGCGGCTTGACCGCGGTCAGGAACATCACCGCGAAGGGGAAGACCGTCACCACGATCAAAGGCGCCAGCAGCAGCCAGGCGATGACGGTACGTTTCAGCTTGCTCCTCATACGCGCTGCTCCCGCATGGCGAGGCGCACATAGATCATGGTGAAGACCAGCAATATGGCGAACATCACCAGCGACACGGCGGAAGCCTCCCCCAGTTTGCCGATGCGGAAGGCAAGCTTGTAGAGGTGAGTGACCAGGATGTCGGTCGAGTTGGCCGGCCCGCCCTGCGTCATTACCCAGATGATCGGGAAGGAATTGAAGACGTAGATGGTGTTGAGCACGATGGCGATGTTGATGAACGGTTTCAGGAGCGGAAAGGTGATTTCGCGGAACTGCTGTGCCGGCGTCGCTCCTTCGAGCGCGGCGGCCTCGTAGAGATCGTCCGGAATCGAAGACAGGCCGCCAAGGAAGATCGTCGTGGTGAACGGCACCGTCACCAATATGCCGATCAGCACCTGCATCGGGAACGCCGTCTCGGCGCTGGCCAGCCATTGGACATTGTGATCGATCAGGCCGAGGCCGAGCAGCGCCGAATTCAGCATGCCGCTTTCGCCGCTCAGCGCCCAGCGCCAGACCACCGCCGTCATGGTCAGCGACACCGCCCAGGGCAGCATGATGATGACGCGGGCAAGGCCGCGGCCGTAAAAATCGGTGTTGAGGATGATGGCGACCGGGATCGACAGAAGCAGCGCGCCGCCAACCACCAGAACGGTCCATATCCCCGTGCGCCACAGTGCGGCGACGAAATCGGGATCGGCGGTGAGGGCGGCGAAATTGGCAAGACCGCTGAATTCGCGCAGCTGGCCGAAACGGTTGACGTCATGCGTGGCGATCTGGATCAGGTCCCAGACCGGCCAGAAGATCACGATTGCCGCCAGGAACAGGCTGGGCAAGGTCAGCAGATAAGGCAGGAAACGATTTTGCATCGGCTGGCCTGTAACCTCGGCGCACGGGATCGGAAGGTTCTGCTTATGCGGATTTCGGATCGGGAGACCAAAGATGTGGCGTGCCCCGCCTGAGTGGGGCGCGCCACGGGCGCAGGGAGATACGCCTTATTTCTTCAGCACGGCGTTGGCCTTCGCCGCCGCATCCTTCAAACCCGCCTCCGGGTCGCCGCCGAGGTATATCTTCTGGATCGCATCCGACGTGATCTGGGCGATCTCCTCCCAGCCCGGAATGACCGGCGCGAAGCGCGCATCGGGCAACAGCGCGGTGAAGGCGGCGAGGTCGGCATTGTTGACGTAATAGTCCATCTTGGCCTCTTCCTTGTTCACCGGCAGGAAGCCTTCGCCTTGCGTGAACTTGGCGCGCTGCTCCGTGGTGAACAGGAAGTCGAGCAGCTTCCAGGCCTCGTCCTTGTTCTTGGAGTTCTTGAACATGATGATGGAATCGGTGACGCCGTAGGTGCCGCGCGCGCCCGTCGGGCCGGCGGGTATAGCCGCCACGCCGTATTTGAGGCTCGGCGCCTCGTCCTTGATCTGGTTGGACAGGAAGGGTGCGGTGATCATCATGCCGACCTTGCCCTGCTTGAACAGGTTCTGAACGTCCTCACGGTTGTTGGAGGTGACGCCGGGCTCCGTCAGGCCCTCGTCGATCATCGACTTGTAGAGCTTGGCGGCTTCGAGCGCGCCAGGCGTGCTCAAGCCCGATGTGCCGTCCTTGTTGAGGATCTCGGTGCCGTATGACCACATCGCATAGTAATAGTAGACGTCGGTCTCGATCTCCTTGCCCTGCAGGCCGAAGCCGAATGTGCCGGACCCCAGCGCCTTGATCTTGCGGGCGTCCTCCTGCAGCTCGGTCCAATTGGCCGGCGGCTTGGCGATGCCTGCCTTCTCGAACAGCTCCTTGTTGTAATACATGGCGCGCGCCGAAGCGGCGATCGGCAGGCCGTAGGTCTTGCCGTCCATGATCGAGGGCGACAAGAACGTGTCGATGAAGCGGCCCTTGAAGTCTGGCGTGATGTAGCTGTCGAGCGGCTCGGCGACGTCCTGCTGCACGAAGTCGATCAGCCAGCGCGTGCCGATGATCGAGAGATCCGCATTGGTGCCGGCGGTGATGTCGGTGGTCAGCTTCTGCAAGAGCACATCCCACGGCACCACTTCGAACTTGACCGTGATGCCGGGGTTCTTTGCCTCGAACTCCTTCTTGACCTCCTCGAAGTAGGGGCCGGTCTTGGCGCTGTATTCGGCGACCGTGACGCGCACCTCGCCGGCTTGCGCCTGTGCCGCGAAGGCCAGCATGCTCATTCCGGCCATCAAGCCGACAGTCCATTTCGCAATGCTCATCCGATCTCTCCCATTTTGTTCCGCGCTTTTGCGCTCCTCACGCCGATGTTGGCGCAGGATTATGTGACTTTCCTACATTATCGAGGATCTGGCCGCACGCAAGCAGATTATCGTGTTGCTTAATTACATTCCATTCACTAGCCTGCCGACATCTGCCTAGAGCAGTTCACCGTTTCACGGAAACGGAGAACCACTCTAACTCTTTGTTTTGACGCAATTCCGGACCGAAAACCGTATACACTTTCCTGGAATCGCTCGAACTGCCGGAGGAGCAAGCGCCGTGGTTTCGAAAGCCGAGTTCGAAGGCCGCACTGTCGTTGTCACGGGCGCCGGCGGCGGCCTTGGCACAGCGATCGTCGCGTTGCTGGCCGGAAGAGGCGCGCGGGTGGTCGGCTGCGATCAATCGGAGGAGGCGCTGGCAAGCCCGCACCTCGCCTCGCGCCATGTCTTCAACCTTCTCGACCGGGTTTCGGTCGAGGCAGCCGTCGCGGCCGTGCTCGACAAGGACGGCGTGCCCGACATCCTGATCAACAATGCCGGCTGGACGCGCGCGGAGACGCTCGGCGCATTGACGACCGACAGGATAGGGCAGGAAGTCGACCTCAACCTGACCGGCGTGATGACTTTTGCCGACCCGCTGGTCAAGGCGATGGCGGCGCGCGGTTCGGGCAGCGTCGTCTTCATTTCTTCCGTCAACGCCATCGCCCATTTCGGCAACCCCGCCTATGCCGCCGCCAAAGCCGGTATCAACGCCTATGCCAAGGCGATCGCCGTCGAGCTCGGCCGCAGCGGCGTTCGCGCCAATGTCGTCTGTCCGGGATCGATCCGTACCGCCGCCTGGGACCATCGCCTGGCCAAGAACCCCGACATTCTCGGCAAGCTCCAGCGGCTATATCCGCTCGGCCGCATCGTCAATGCCTCGGAGGTGGCGGAAGCCGTGGCGTTTCTTGCCTCCGACCGGGCGTCCGGCGTAACGGGCGTGGTGATGCCGGTGGATGCCGGCCTGACCGCCGGCTGCCTGCCGTTCATCGACGACATAGTGGGAGCGTGACCATGACCGACGTCCAGTTCCGCGACCTTTCGAAATCCTTCGGCCAGCACAGCATCCTCGAGAACATCGACCTCGACATCGAGAGCGGCGAATTCGTCGTGCTGGTCGGCCCGTCCGGCTGCGGCAAGTCGACCTTGCTGCGCATGCTGGCCGGACTGGAAACGATAAGCTCGGGCGATCTCGTCATTGGCGGCGTGCGCGCCAACGACCTGCCGCCACAGCAGCGCAACATCGCCATGGTCTTCCAGTCGTATGCGCTGTTTCCGCACCTCAAGGCCTCCGACAATATCGGCTTTGGGCCGAAAATCCGCGGCGAGAACCGCGCCGCGGTCGAGGACAAGGTCAAGAAGGCATCCGGCGTCCTCAATCTGTTCTCCTATCTCGACCGTTACCCCCGGCAATTGTCGGGCGGTCAGCGCCAGCGCGTCGCCATGGGCCGCGCCATCGTGCGCGAGCCCTCGGTCTTCCTGTTCGACGAACCGCTATCCAACCTCGACGCGCAATTGCGGGTGCAGATGCGCACCGAGATCAAGGCGCTGCACCAGAGACTGAGATCGACGGTCGTCTATGTCACCCACGATCAGATCGAGGCCATGACCATGGCCGACCGCATCGTGGTGATGGATCGCGGCCGAATCCAGCAGGTCGGGCCGCCACTGGAGCTCTATGACCGGCCGGCCAACAAGTTCGTTGCCGGCTTTCTCGGCTCGCCCTCGATGAGTTTCGTTTCCGGGTCCCTCAAGACGACGGCCACGAACAGCTGGTTCGAATCGACCGGCGGCGGAAAGCTTGCGCTTGCCGGCAAAGAGGTGCGGACAGGCGGCGCGGTGGAGGCCGGCATCCGGCCCGAACATTTTGTCATCGGCGAAGCTGCCGACGCCATGACCATCAAGGTGGACGTCGTCGAGCCGACGGGCTCCGAAACGCATGTCTACGGCGCCATTGGCAGCGATACGGTGCGCGTCGTCTTCCGCGACCGGATGCAGGTGAAGCCGGGCGACCGCCTGCCGGTCTCGGTCGAGCCGCGCAACGTCCATCTTTTCGACAAGGCGACGGGCCTGCCTCTATGAAAGCACAAGCGTGAAGACACCGGCATGAAGACACCGGCCGACATCATCACCCGGTTGCAGCTGATGTCGCAGGACGGCACCAAGTCGGATCGCCGGCTGGCGGGCCTGGTCCTGTCCGATCTCGATTTCGCCTCCAAGGCGGCGATCTCGGAGATCGCCGCGCGCGTCGGCGTCAGCGAGCCGACGGTGACCCGCTTCTGCCGCAATCTCGGCTGCGAAGGCCTGCGCGACTTCAAGTTCTATCTGGCGCAGGCGATCGCCATTGGCGGACAGTATCTGTCGCCCGAGCCGCTGAGCCGCGACGCCCGCGAGCAGCGCATCGCATCGGCCATCACCGAGGCGGCGATATCGGCCATCCAGCGCGCCAGTGAAAACCTCGACATGACGACGCTGGTCGATGTCGCCGCGCGCATTGCCACGTCAGGCAACGTGCTGTGTGTCGGCTCCGGCGGCATTTCCTCGATGATGGCGACCGAGATGCAGAACCGGCTGTTCAGGCTGGGCCTGCCGGTGCTGGCGCAGATCGACGGGCAATTGCAGCGCATGTACGCCGCCGTGGCCACGCCCGACACCACGCTGGTCGCCTTCTCGGTTTCCGGCTATGCACGGTCGGTCATCGAGGCGGTGCAGGTCGCGCAGCAATATGGCGCCACAACGGTCGCCGTCACCGCGCCGGACTCGGCATTGGCCAGGGCCGCCGACACCGTCATCCATTTGCAGCCGCTCGAGGACGGCAACATCTACAAGCCGACATCGTCGCGCTATGCGCTGCTGGCGATCGTCGACATGATCGTCACGTCGGTGGCCGAGACGCGCGGACCGAAGGTGCTGGAGAATTTGCGCCGCATCAAGCAGAGCGTGAACACGCTGAAGGTCGACGATCCGCGTTTGCCGCTGGGCGATTGAACTTCAGGCCGAAGCACTGAGTGCCTCGATGCGCTGCATCAGCACCTGGGGTTCACTCGTCACGCGCAGCGTCTTGAGCCGTGCCGTGCCGCCGGCGACAACCGAAACGGCCGAGGCCGGCACTCCAAGCGTCTTGGCGGCCAGCTTCTCCAGCGCTTGATTGGCGGCGCCGTTTTCGGGTACGGCGCGAACCCGTGCCTTCAAATGGCTTCGCCCATCAGCCGATCTCTCTATGCCTTCGAACCTGTCCATGGAAGACTTCGGTGTCAGCCGGACGAACAATTCGATGCCGTTCTCGCGGATGCGGAACGGGGCACTCATGCGAGCATCGGGTTCACAGCACCAGCGGTGCCACGGTGGTGAGCAGGAACTGCCTGAGGAAGAACAGGATCAGCAGCAGGATGATCGGCGAGATGTCGATACCGCCAAGGTCCGGCATGAAACGTCGGATCGGCCTGAGCGCCGGTTCGGTCAGCCGGTAGAGCATATTGCCGATGCTGCCGACAAACTGGTTGCGCGAGTTGACGACGTTGAAGGCATAGAGCCAGGAAAAGATCGCCGAGATGATGATGACCCACCAATAGAGGTCGAGCGCCATGACGATTGTTTGAATGAGGGCGAGCATGCCGGTCTCCAATTGTTGCCGACATGTAGCCATTGCGCGCGAAACCGGCAAGGGCAGGCTTCGGCCGCCAGGATTTCGGCAAAACGTCGCCTTGACAGAAAACTGCCGTGCCCGATAAATGCGCCATCCGCTGGACGGGGCTGTAGCTCAGCTGGGAGAGCGCGTCGTTCGCAATGACGAGGTCAGGGGTTCGATCCCCCTCAGCTCCACCAGCGGGATAGTCGTTTTCTTCTCTTCGATGCATTGCAACAGCCGAACCCACGTCGGTGGCTACGGTGCGAAATGTCACGACACCGGCGCCCTTTTCGGTCCATCATGAAAGATTGCGAGAGCCTTCCGGGGCAAACGCCTGTCAATTGGACTTATGGCGGTGATCGCTATGGAATCGCGCTATTTTTTTTGGAATCCACCCCATTAGAGTGACATTACCAAATCAGTTTTTTCTGTGTGTTGTAGCAAGGCGTTTCGGTGGGGGCGGCTGACGGCGCTATACGGATTTGGAAGTCGATATGAAGAACCCGCCCGCGGAAGCAAAACGTGTCAATTCGCGAGTATCTCGCTGCAAATCTCAGACGGCTCTGTAAGGAGCATGCCTCGGTAAGCGCGGTATGCCGGGAACTGGGCATCAATCGCACGCAGTTCGAACGCTACCTTCAGGGACAGACTGTCCCGAACAAAGCGACAGCCAAGCTGATCTGCGACTATTTCCGCATCGACGAAGCCGAATTGTACCGGGAACCGGGCGCGCCGAAGCCTGCGGTTCGCGGCCTGCCACCGATTTCCGAAAGCCTGTTCAACCAAATGATCCGGCCGCCCGCCCCGTCGATCGCGGGCGGCACCTACTTCACCTATTTTTCGATCCCGGCCCGCCCCGACCTGTTGATGCGGTCGGTGACCTTCGTGCGGCGCGACGCCGAGCTGGTGACGTTCCGAAGGGTTACCGGATGGTCGGAGCGCCGGGGAACGACATGGGCGCGGGCGCGCGGCAATCATTACGGCGTGGCGATCTCGCGCCTGAACTGGATCTATTTCAGCGGCGTCAATCGCCGCCAGACCGGTGAACCATCGCTGATCTCGGTGCAGTGGGCTCCCATCTCGGAACCGGTACTGATTGGCAAGGCCATGCTTCTGACGGAAGCCGGGCCGGCCTTCGTGTCGGTCATCATGCGGCAGGACGTATCCATCGGCCCGCGGCAGGCGATCCGCATGGCGCACGTCGTCAAGCTCGATGACCCGAGCCTCGACCACCTCGTGGTCAGCCTCGCTCGGGACGGGCTGGACTGATCGCGTCAGAATCTTCCCTTGTTACGCTAAATAAGAATAACTCTATCCGGAAATAGCGTATGCCGGCAGTCATCTACTCCGTATATGAGTAAAATCGATTTTTTGTATTTTAAGGCTAAGAAAGATAATTTAGATTAACGCAGCTTTACTACCATTTTAACAAACCATTAACTCTTTCGATCTTACCTTCCGCCCGTGGATCCCGTTTTGGGGATTTTTTCAACAGATCCCATTTGGGGTCAGGAAGGGATGAAAATGCCGAAGAAAGTGAACACTGCTCCGAAGTTGACGATTGCCGCAGGCACCCAGACCGTCTTCTTTTCGCAGGGCATGCACTACAACAAGCGCTGAGCTGCCCGAGGCGCCGGCGGCGGTTGTTCGTCGGCGCCTCGCCTTCGCAATGACATTTCTGCATTCGGCTTTCGGCATCATGAAAATGCGCTCCGCAAAAACGCTTGTCTTCTACCCCGGCGCCAACAAGGTCACGGCGTGCAATTTCCTGACCAGAAGCGTCTTCGAATGCAGTTCCGAGGTGATCGGTCTTCTCGCATCCTGGGACAAATGGGCATCCGCCGCGGAGATCGCGCGGGACCACGGATGGTCGCGATCAGAGCTGGATGCCGTCATCCCCCAATTGCTCGATTTTTCCGCACTGGTGACCGCCGGGTCGCAACTGGCCGAACAGGAGAGCCAATTCTCGGGACAATGGAACTGGGGCATTCCGACCGCGCTGATGCATTTCTGCGTCCAGGACAGCGAGTTCATGACCATCGAACAGGCGGAGGCACGGCAGATCGAACGCGCCGGTCACACCGTGCAGCCCGACCTCGTGCTCAGGAATTCCGCGGCGGCCATCCGGCTGCCGGACGCGCTGGACGACAATGAACTCATTGCCCTGATGGCCCAGCGTCGCACGAACCGAACAGCGGCGGCGCCCACCGTCACCGCGAAACAGCTTTCCGACTGCCTGTTCGCGGGCATGGGCATCACCGGCGAGACCAGCAACTGCGTTGGCGCCCTGCCGCTGGGCATGACCCCTTCCGGCGGCGCGAGAAATCCCTACGAAGCCTATGTGGTCGCGCCGGCGGTGGAAGGGCTGGAACCCGGCGTCTATCACTACTCGGCTGTCGGACACGATCTTGAAAGGATTTCGGCGAACCACCTGCCGAAAATCTCCGAGCTGGTCGGCGGACAGGAATGGGCCGACCCCATGCCCTGCCTGGTCCTGCTCTGCGCAAGGCTCGACCGCACCATGTGGAAGTATGAGGACGCCAACGCCTATCGTGTCGTGCTGATCGAAGCTGGCCATATCGGCCAGAACATGATGCTTGCAGCGACCAGGCACGGCCTGTCGGCCTGCCCGACCGCGGCGCTCAGCCACTCGGCGATCAAGCGCTTGCTCGGCCTCGACCGGCTCACCGACGCGCCCATCTACGCCTTGACCCTGTCTATCCCGGAAACCAATCCGCGCCTGGCAGCGCGGTCAATCAATTAGCCGATTGATTATGTTCAGAGTGCCCGGTGAGGGGGTCCCCTGAATTCCACCACATCACAGGAGCAGCACGTGGCCAACCAATCCCTACGCCAGTCCGAGATCGATAGTCTCCAATATATCGCATCGATGGCCAATGAGCTGGTGCAGATGGCCGAAGCAAGCCGTTTCCCCATGATCTCCTATCTGCTGGGCATGGCTTATGCCGAGGCCTTCGACGTCCTTCGCGGCGCCCGGCCGGCCAGGCATCCGCAGCTCAGCGGCAATTCGATGCACCCCAGGACGCAGGCGAAAGACAATCGCGTCCAGCCGAGGAGGGCATAGCCAGATGCAGCCATCATCTCTGTGGCGTGCCCCGGGGACGTGCGCGGCAAGGCCTGCTGCCGTCCTTGAGGAAGGCCGCTGTCGGCTTGACCGCATCGAGATGGCCGATTGGTTGGAACACGCGGGCGCAGAGGCAACATCATCCAAGGCCGGCCGGCCGATGCCGCTGCGATCCCTGCAATGATCGCCCGCAGCCCGCCGAACCGGCCTTTATGCACGACGACCTGAGGGGAACCCACAAATGAACATGATCGCAGCCATCAAAAGCGCCGATGTCGGTGAAAATGTCTTCAGCCGCCTCCATGCCCTGATCGCCAGCCGGCCGGCATCGCCGGATGCGGCGCGCCTGCAAGCGCGCCAACTGGTTTCCACGGCGATAGCCGACACCTGGCATGCCGACAGTCTCTGGGGCGCGGTGGATGCCTTCCATGCCCATTTCGACTTCATGATGCAGACCATCGAGATCAACGGCACCGGCGATCCGAACCTCAGGATCCTGCGCATGAGATGCCGCTTCTACCTCGAGCAGGTCGAGGCTCTGTGTCTGTCGATGAGCTATCGGTAGGCCGACCCTTCGACCTTGCTTTGATCCGTGTATGTCGTTTCTCCCGAACCGGGTTCAGTTTTGGGCGGCATGCATCAGTTCCGAAGGCTGAATACGAATGGCGCCGTGCGGCTGACGCGCGAACCCAGCTCCGGCGGCGGTGGCGGCACGGTGGCGCCCTGCAGCACGGCGAGCGCGGCGCGGTCGAGGTCGGGATCGCCCGAGGAGCGGACGATGCGCGCCGACGTCACCCGGCCTGAGGCGTCCACCGTGAAGGTGACGTTCGCATTGCCTTGCGAGCGTCGCGATTTCGCGGCGCTCGGATAGCGCGTATGCCGTTTGATCCATGACAGCAGCCGCGATTCCCACTTGGCCGGGCTGACGCCGGACGCCCCGGACGCCGATTTCGGCGCCGCCGTCCTGGTGGCGGGCTTTGCCTCCGCGCTCGCGGCGGTTACCGTCTTCGGCGGCGGCGCCTTATCCTTCTTCGGCTTGGGTTTCTCGACGGGCTTTTTCACCTTGGCCTGGACGGGATTCTTTTCCTTGGGCGTCTCGACCGGCTTCGGCTGCGGCAGCGGCACGACGACGTCAGGCGCGACCGTCTCGACCATGTCAGGGACGATCTCTTCAAGCGGGGGTTGGTCGGCCGGCTCAGCCCGCGTCGTTCCAGTCGGTTCGGTCGTGTCAGGCGGCGTTGCATCCGGCTCGGCAACGGGCTCCGCTTGCTCGACCATTTTCTCGGGCTCGGCTTCGGCGGCCTTTTCGGTGTCCTCGACCGGCTCGGCCTGGTCGGGCACAGCGGCGTCCAACATCGCGGCTTGTTCGGGCACGGCCGGCGTCGCGACCATCGGCGCCATCTCGATGGCCAGCGCCGGCGGCGCCCCGCCATCCGCCGGGTCGACCGGGCTGAAGCTCTGCACCGCATAGGCGACGGCAACATGCGCCCCAAGCACCAGCGCGGCCGCAACCGCCCACAGGCCGAGGTCGCGCCAGCCGAGGCGCGACAGCTCCACCGTTGGCGAGGCGGCCGCTTGCCCGGTCATGGACCAGCGGCTCCGCTTGGCGCCACTGCGGGAGCATCGCCGGCGTGCGCAGCCTCCAGGCCGACCAGGGCGATCTTCAGGTAGCCGGCGCCGCGCAGCAGGTTCATCGCCTCCATCAGGTCGCCATAGGCAACCGCCTTGTCGGCGCGAAGGAAGATGCGCGCCTGCTTGTCGCCTTTGGTCCTGCCGTCCAGCGTGGCGGCGAAAACCTGGCGCGGCACGGTGTCGTTGCCGATCGCTAGCGAGAGGTCATCCTTCAACGTCAGGAACAGCGGCGTCTCCGGCCGCGGCGCCGGCGTCGCGGTCGAGCCCGGCAGGTCGACATTGACATCCACCGTCGCCAGGGGCGCTGCAACCATGAAGATGATCAGCAGCACCAGGATGACGTCGATGAAGGGCGTGACATTGATCTCGTGGCTTTCCTCGAGATCGTCGTCCATGGCCTGACGGATGCGGCTGCCCATGGTCTTGCCCCGCTACTGCGCCGCCAGCGCCGTTGCCGGCGCCACCGTGCGGAAATCGAGGTCGCGGCTGACCAGCCGCTCGACGCCAGCCGAGGCGTCGGCGAGGATCTGCCGGTAGCCGGCTATCGAGCGCGCAAAGACGTTGTAGATGACGACGGCCGGTATCGCGGCGACGAGCCCCATTGCGGTGGCGAGAAGGGCTTCGGCAATGCCCGGCGCCACCACCGCCAGATTGGTGGTCTGCGCCTGCGAAATGCCGATGAAGGCGTTCATGATGCCCCATACCGTGCCGAACAGACCGACGAAAGGCGCGGTCGAGCCGATCGTCGCCAGCAGGCCGGTGCCGCGCGACATGCGTCGCGCCGCCGCCGCCTCGATGCGTGTCAGGCGCGAGGCGACCCGTTCCTTCAGCCCGTCGCCGCCGGCATGGTCGAGCGCGCCGGCCGAAAGTGCCGCTTCTTCCTCCGCCGCCCGCACCAGCAGGGCGCCGGTGCCGCCGTTGCGGCCGAGCGCGCGGCTCGCCTGCTTCAGCGTCGCGGCATTGCCGATGGCCCGCGCGGCGCGACGAGCGCCAAGCTTGCCGGCAAGCACTTCCAGCGACTTGGCCAGCCATATCGTCCAGGTGACGAGCGAGGCGAAGGCCAGCCCGATCATCACCGCCTTGACGATGATGTCGGCAGCCATGAACATGCCCCATGGCGACAGATCATGCGGCAAGCTCAGCGCCGGCGAGGGCTCGGCCGCCGTACCGGCCCCGGCTTGCGGCTGTGCAGGCGCTAGGGCTCCCACGGGAGCGGCGGGCGCGGCCGGCGATGGTGCTGGCGCCGTAATGGTAGCGGGCGTGCCGCTTGCCGGCTGCTCCTGCGCCGGCGCGCTGGCGGCCGCCAGCATGGCGGATGCAAACAGCGCTGCGACCAAACCGGTTCTCGACATCGTCTTCTTCCTCGTTCTCACAGCCGCCGGTCTCCCCCGCCGTGGCGCTGAAGCGTCACTGGACGTAGCCGACGGGCTGGCCTGTGACGGGGTGCGCGAACACACCCATCTCGACCCCGAAAATGCCGTTGAGCACATCGCCTTGCATGATTTCGCCGGGCGTGCCGCGCGTCAGCAGCCTGCCGTCCTTCAGGGCAATCAGCTCGTCGCAATAGCGCGCCGCCATGTTGGGATCGTGCAGCACCACGACGACGCAAAGGTCGCGCTTGCGGCTGAGATCCCTGACCAACCCAAGCACCTCGACCTGATGGGCGATGTCGAGCGCCGAGATAGGCTCATCGAGCAGCATGACGCCGGCATTCTGCGCCACCAGCATGGCGAGCCAGGCGCGCTGGCGCTCGCCGCCCGACAGCTCGTCGACCAGCCGGTCGGCAAAGCCGGCCATGTCGGTCAGGGCCAGCGCTTCCTCGACATGCCGTCTGTCGTCCTGGCCGAAGCGGCCGAGCGCGCCATGCCACGGATAACGTCCGAGCGCCGCCAGCTCGCGCACGGTCAAGCCGGTCGCCGCCGGCGTCGTCTGCGGCAGATAGGCAAGCGCCCGCGCCAGTTCGCGCGCACCCCACTGGGCCAAAGGCCGCCTGGCGAAGGTGATGGCGCCAGAGCTTGCCGGCTGCTGGCGCGCCAAAAGCTTGACCAGCGTCGACTTGCCGGACCCGTTGTGGCCGATCAGCCCGTAGACGCGCGCACACTGCAATTCGAGCGAAACCGGACCGAGCAGCGTCCGCTCGCCCACGGCAAAGCGCAACGCGTCGATGTGGAAAGCAGTCTGGGTGTCAATTCCGGTCAAGGTCCGTCTCCAGTACGGCTGCGGGCATGTCATCAATCCGGTTTTCGGCAGCCGTGCCCGGTTGACTATGAAACATGACTTTACTAGTCAACAATGAAGTTGAGTTTTTTCGTCAACAAGACATCGTGACGCCTGATGCCGCTTCGAATTTCAGGCAAGGAAGCGTTTCCGTGAAGCGATGAACCGCTCTAAGGTCTTCGCTGAAACAGGAAACCGCGCATGATCAAGGCGACACCCTTCGATTTTCCCTATGACGGCAGGCTGGTGGCCGAGAACACCGCGCTGGTCGTGATCGACCTGCAGCAGGATTTCCTGTCGACGACGGGTTACTTCGCCAGGAAGGGATATGATCCATCGCCGTTGAGAGCGATCCTGCCCGCGGTGAGCCGGCTGATCGCCGCTGCCCGCGAGGCGGGCGTCAGCATCGTCCATACAAGGCAGGGCTACCGGGCCGACATGGCCGACATGACGCCGTACGAGAAATGGCGCCGCAGGCGGGCCGGCCTCGACGGCACCGAGATCCTGCTTCGTTCGGGTCCGGGTTTTCAGATCGTTCCGGAGATCAACGTCGCGCCGCGGGACATCATCGTCGACAAGACCTGCAACGGCGCCTTCACCTATACGGATTTCGAGCTCGTGCTGCGCGCGCGAGGCATCACGCATCTTCTGTTTTGCGGATGCACTACGGATGTCTGCGTGCACACGACGCTGCGCGAAGCCTGCGATCGCAACTTCCAGTGCTTGACGATCTCCGACGCCTGCGCCAGCGGCGACGGACGGGCGCATGAGGCGGCCCTTCACATGGTGACGGTCGAAGACGGCGTCTTCGGCGTGCTGGCGGATTCTGGTGCAGTCATTGAAGGCCTGTCACGGCTGGGTAGCAAGGCGCGTTAAAGGATTAGGTACCGCAGAGCAGCCTCGCACGTCATAGACACGGCAGGATAGCACCCTCCGGCAGGCCAGAGCGGTTGGAAAGGAAATTTCTCCGCAGTTCAGCCCGTTGCCCGTGTTTCCAGTCCCGTGCGCTGCGCGAAAGCCCCATGCTGGAACTCGCCGCTTTCACGCCGCGCCAGCGAATTGCGCAGCAGCGCGATCGTCTCGCGGCCGACTGTCGCGATCTCGCGCGGCGTGTCGACACCGACGATCATGAATTCATCGATGCCGAGAGCCGCGTAAGCAAGCAGCGACAGGGCGGCCTGGGCCGGCGGACCGGAGACATCGACCGCCTTGTGCCCTGCCGAGGAAATTCCCCGGTGGATGCGGACCGGAAGGGCGAAGCGTAGTCTGGCGGCCCGGCCATGTTCGGCGGCGGCGCCGCGCACACGCTCCATCAACTGCCTGACATCGTCGATCGAACCGGGCGCCAGTTCGAAGACGTCGGCATGCCGGCCGGCCACTTTCAGTGCCGTGCCGGACTGCCCGCCCATGCGGATGACGAGGTCGGCACCATGAGGCCCCTTGCGCGGAACATAGCCGCCCTTGATGCTGTAGAACGCGCCTTCGTGGTCGAAAGGCCGCTCGTTCGACCATAGCCGCTTCAACAGAACCAGATACTCGTCGATGCGCTGCCAGAGGACACCGTGTCCGACCGGACGCGCTTCGGCATCGTCGTCGCTTAACGGCTCGCTGATCATCCTGAGCGCCAGGCGGCCGCCGCTGCGGGCGTCGATCGAGGCAAGCTGCCGCGCCGCCACGGTCGGTTCGACCACGCCGGCCCAATGGGTGAGGACCACTTCCAGCGACGAGCTGCGGTCCAGCACCTGGGCGGCAAGATCCATATTGGTCAGCAGGCCGGCCGGATCGTCGACGACGAGGTTGCGGAAACCGCCATCCTCGATCAGCGCCAGCCTGGTCGCCGTCTCGGCAAAGTCGTAGAAAAAGGAAACTGCGCTATCGGCAGGATAGGTCTTGCCGGGCACATGCGTGAATTCGATCGGCATTGCCATCTCCTCCATCTCTGGAATCACGGATGCGGTCAGATACGAATCAATGGCGCACGCGAAAGCGCACCGGGATCCGGTTCATTCAACTCCGATTGCCTGAAGGCGGTGGGTCGTCAGCCTGGCCGGACCACGGCTCAGGGAATGAGGCCCAGAACAACAGCCCCGGTGAACACGAACGCAAGGGCAAAGACGACATAGGCGAAAGCACCGGCATAGGCCGGGCGGAAGCTCTGGGCATTGGCCAGCCTCTGGCCGCTGCTGCGGGTCTCGGTGTTCTGCATATAGGACATGTCGACCTCCGTCTCGCCGGTTAATCTATAAAAGTTGTAGACTTTGTCGATTGCTATTTTTCGGCCATGCGCAGAATTTTTTTCTAACAGCGCCGTGAGAACTGGCGCTGAGTTGCTGCAGAGCGGCATCGGCGTGATCGACGGACATGGCAGCGTCGGTTTCACTTCCGGCGCTCGACGGCACTTCACTTGCCGATCCATTCGTGCATTGGCCGCCCCGCGCGGGCAGGATAGCATCGCGGCAGAGCGACAATGCGAGATCGTCCAAAGGACATTTGGGAGGAGCAAGGAAATGGGAGCAAGACTGGCCGGCAAGGTCGCCATCGTTTCGGGCGGCGCGACGGGAATGGGCGGGGCGGCCTCGGAACTGTTCGCGGCGGAAGGCGCAAAGGTGGCGATCATCGACCGCAATGGCGAAGCGGCGGCAGCCACCGCCGCGGCGATCCGGGCGCGCGGCCAAATCGCGGAGCATTTTGTCGCCGACGTTTCCGACGAGGCGCAGGTCGAGGCGGCCGTGAAGGGCGCGGCCGAGAAGTTCGGCGCGGTTACCGTCCTGTTCAATCATGCCGGCACCATCGTGATAAAGCCGTTCCTGGAGACCAGCGTGCAGGAATGGGACTGGCTGCATGCCGTCAACGTGCGCTCGATGTTCCTGATGACCCGCGCCGTGCTGCCCGGCATGATCGCGGCCGGCGGCGGCTCGATCGTCTGCACCTCGTCGATCTCGGCGGTGGCGGCGACGCCGAACGAAGTGCTCTATGACACCACCAAGGGCGCCTGTCACATGTTCGCGCGCGCCATCGCCGTGGAATTCCGCGACCGCAACATCCGCTGCAACGCCGTCTGCCCCGGCTTCATCCGCACACCGCATGGGCTGCGCGAGGTCGCCGATCTGGGTAAGCTCGGCGTCGATGTCTCCGACGCGGCGTTGGCCGCACAGCAGGGGCGGATCGGCGAACCGGAAGAGGTGGCAAAGGCGGCGCTGTACCTCGCCAGCGACGAGTCGAGCTTCGTCAACGGGGCCCATCTGTTCGTCGACAATGGTTTTACCGCGATGTGAGGTGTCCCAAGGTCCAGGGTCTTCGTCCCAAGCCCTACTCGTCTATCGTTCTTCCCGTCGAAACGGCTTCAGCAGCGCCGACGGCGCCACCGCGTTGCGCGACATCACCGCCATGGCGACGATGGTGAAGATGAAAGGCAGCATCAGGAACGCCTCGTAGGGAATATGCCCGAGACCGCTCGCCTGCATGCGCAACTGCAAGGCATCGACAAAGGCGAACAGCAACGCCGCTCCCGCCGAGCGCCACGGATCCCAGCGGCCGAACACGACCAGGGCGATCGCCACCCAGCCGCGCCCCGAGACGACCCCGAAGGTGAAGGCGTTGAACTGCGCCATCGACAGAAAGGCGCCGGCCAGCCCCATCAGCGCCCCGCCGAGAATGACCGCCTGGAAGCGGGTGACAATGACGCTGACGCCGGCGGAGTCGGCGGCGCGCGGGTTTTCGCCGACCATGCGCACCGACAGCCCCCATGGCGTGCGGTAGAGCACGAAGGCGGCGATCGGGATGGCCAGGATCGCCATGTAGACCAGCGCGAACTGGTTGAACACCGCCGGCCCAAGCACGGGAATCTCGGAGAGGACCGGGATCGGCAGCGTCTGAAAACCCTTGATGCTCGGCGGCACCGATTGCTGGCCGAAGATCAGCCGGTAGAGGAAATAGGCCAGACCCGACGCAAGCAGCGTCACGCCGATGCCGCAGACATGCTGGCTTAAGCCCAGCGCCACCGTGAACAGCGCATGCAGCGCCCCCATCAGCATGCCGGTCAGCACCGCCGCCAGGACGCCCAGCCATAGGTTACCGCTGAGGCTGGCGGCGGTGAAGCCGGCCATTGCCGACAACAGCATGATGCCTTCGATGCCGAGATTGAGCACGCCGGCGCGCTCGGAGAACATTTCGCCAAGCGTGGCGAAAGCCAAGGGCGTGGCGATGCGGATGATGGCGGCCAAGAAGCCGACCTGGAAGATCTGTTCGAACACCGCGCTCATTGGGCGGCTCCGACGCGGCGGATGCGATAGGCGGTGAACAGCAGCGCCACCAGCATGGCAAGCAGTGCCGTGCCCTGGATGACATCGCTGAGGAAGGCCGGCACGCCGGTCGCGCGCGACATCGCCTCGGCGCCGGTCATCACGGCAGCCAGGAAGATTGCCGCCGGCACCACGCCGAGCGGGTTGAGCCGCGCCAGCATTGCAACGACGATGCCGGAATAACCGTAGCCCGGCGAGATGTCGCTCATCACCTGAAAATGCACGCCGCCAACCTCGCCGACGCCGGCGAGCCCGGCTAGCGCCCCGGACAGCAACGCCGTCGAGAGCAGCACCCGCTGGACATTGATGCCGCCATATCTGGCCGCTTCCGGATTTTCGCCGGTGACCCGGATCTGGAAGCCGAGCGTGGTGCGCACGATCAGGAACCAGATCAGCGGTGCCGCGATAAGCGCCACGATGACGCCGAGATGCAGCCGCGTGCCCTCGATCAGCACCGGAAAATTGGCCGAATCCTCAATCGGAGGCGAGATCGGATAGCCACTGAAACTATCCTTCCATGGCCCTTCGATCAGCGCCATCAGCGCGTAATAGATGACCGAATTGAGCAGCAGCGAACTGACGACGTCGTCGACCTTGAATTTCACCCGCAGCGTTGCCGGCACGAGCGCGACGGCTGCACCGGCCGCGGCGCCTGCCACTGCCATCAAAAGCATGGCGAGCGGTCCCGGCATCGGGATCGCGCCGACGAAGCAGCTCGCCACCGCGCCGGCAAGCAGTTGCCCTTCGGCGCCGATGTTCCAGAATTTGGCGCGGAAGGCGACAGCCACCGCCAGCCCGGTGAAGATCATGGGCGCGGCGCGCACCAGCGTTTCGGTGATCGCATAGCTGTCGCCGAGCGACGCCGTGAACATAACGCCGTAGGATTCGAGCACGCCGGCGCCGGCCAGCGCGATCAGGCCGCTGCACAGCACAAGCGCGGCACCGATCGCCAGCAACGGCAGAGCCAGGTTGAACCAGGCGGGCGTCGAGCTGCGGACTTCGAGGCGAAACATCAGCTATGGCCCTCCGCTCCGGTCATCAGCAGCCCCAGCCGTGCGATCGTCGCATCGGCGCTGGGAAGCGTGCCGGCGATGCGGCCCTCATACATCACCGCGATGCGGTCGCAGAGCACGAGCAACTCTTCCAGATCCTCGCCGATGACGATGATGCCGCAGCCCTTGGCGCGCATGTCGAGGAATTTTTCATGGATGAAGCGCGCGGCTCCGATGTCGAGGCCGCGCGTCGGCTGCGAAACGACAAGCACCTTCGGATCGAAGGCGAGCTCGCGCGCCAAAAGCGCCTTCTGCAGATTGCCGCCGGACAGGGCGCCGGCGCGCGTCATCGGCCCGGGGCATCTGATATCATAGGCCTTGATCTGCGCCTCGGCGAAGGCGCGGATCGCATCCGGCTTGAGCAGGCCCTTGCTGCTGAAAGCGGCGGTGCCAATGCGCGGCAGCACCATGGAATCGGCGAGCGGCAAGTTGGTGACCAGTCCCGTCGTCATGCGATCTTCCGGGATGCGGCCAAGGCCCAGCGCCTGCACCTCGCGCGGCGAGAAGCGAGACACTTTCTGCCCCGCAATCGTCATCAGACCGGCATCCGGGGCTCGCACACCCGAGATCACCTCCGCCAGTGCCCGCTGGCCATTGCCGGAGACACCGGCAATGCCGAGGATCTCGCCGGCGCGCACGGAAAGCGACACATCGCGCAGCGGCGTGCCCGAATGGCTCGAGGTGGAAATGCCGTCGAGAGTGAGCACCGCTGCCCCCGGCGTCGATGGCCCCTTGGCCGGCGGCACGATCTCGTGGCCGCACATCAGTCGCGCCATTTCCGCCGATGTGGTGTTGGCCGGATCGTCGACGCGGCCGGCGACGCGGCCATGCCGCAGCACCGTGCAGCGATGGGTGAGCGCGCGCACCTCGTTGAGCTTGTGCGAGATGAAGATGATGCCCAGACCCTGCGCCGCCATCGACCGCAAGGCCGAAAACAGCCCGTCGACTTCGCTCGGCGCAAGCACCGCGGTCGGCTCGTCGAGAATCAGCAGTTTTGCGCCGCGAAACAGCGCCTTGACGATCTCGAGACGTTGCTGCTCTCCGACAGACAGCGCCGAGACCGGCAGGCTGGGATCGAGTGTCAGCCCGTGCTGGCGGCTGATTTCAACCAACCGCGCCAGTCCGCCGGCGCGGTCGATCCGCCCGGATTTGCCTGGTATGCCGATAAGCAGGTTTTCCAGTACCGTGAGCCGTGGCGCCAGGTGAAAATGCTGGTGCACCATGCCGATGCCGGCGGCCAGCGCATCGGCCGAACTGGTGATCCGCACCTTCCGGCCCTGGATGAGGATCTCGCCGGCGTCGGGCGCATAGGCGCCGAACAGCACGTTCATCAGCGTCGTCTTGCCGGCGCCGTTCTCGCCCAGCAAGCCGAGGATCTCGCCGGGCGCCACGCTGAGGTCGACGACTTCGTTCGCCTTGACGGCGCCGAAACTCTTGGTGATGCCACGCATTTCGATGAGGGGGGCGGGCAAGGGCGCTCCTGCGGAGATGGCTCTGCTTCACCCTCCCCCTTGTGGGGAGGGTCGGCTTGCGATCGCAGCGAAGCGAAGATCGTAAGACGGGGTGGGGTGCGGCGCCGACCCCAACCCGCTCCGCTTCGCGGATCGACCCTCCCCACAAGGGGGAGGGTTAAGGAACTCAATCCGAAACCGGTGTGTTCTCGTCCACGTCGACGCGGAAATTGCCTTCGAGGATTTCGGCCTTCTTCTTCTCGACCATGTCCTTGACCTCGGCCGGCAGCGTCTTGTCGAACTTATGGTAAGGCGCCAGGTGAGAACCGCCCTTGGCCATGCGCGAGAAATCGCCATAGTCCTGCGCCGTGAAGACGCCGGCCTTGACCAGTTTTATGGCTTGTTCGACGGTGGGATACATATCCCAGACCGGGCCGGTAATGACGGTGTCGGGGCCAAGGCTCGACTGGTCGGACATGTTGGAGATGGCGTAGATCTTTTTCTCCACCGCCGCTTCGATGACCCCGAAACGCTCGGCATAGATGACGTCGACGCCGGCGTCGATCTGCGCCACCGCCGCTTCCTTGGCCTTGGGCGGATCAAAGAAGGAACCGATGAAGGCGACCTTCTTCTTGATGTTCGGATTGACCTCCTTGGCGCCGGCGAAGAAGGCGTTGACCAGCCGGTTCACTTCCGGAATGCCCATCGCCGCGACGGCGCCGACCGTGCCCGACTTCGACATCTTGCCGGCGATCATGCCGGAGAGATAGGCGGGCTCGTGGATCCAATTGTCGAAGACGCCGAAATTGGGCTCCGCCGGCCCGGCGCCGGAGCCGAACAGAAAAGCAGTCTTCGGGAACTGCTTGGCGGTACGGCGCGATTCACGCTCGGCGGCGAAGGCATCGCCCAGCACCAGTTCATAGCCGCCCTGTGCATATTCGCGCATGACGCGGCTGAAGTCGGCGGTCTGCACCTTCTCCGACCATTTATACTCGATGCCGAGTTCCTTCTCGGCCTTCTGCAAAGCGACATGGATCTGATTGTCCCACGGCTCCTCGATGGGCGTGGCGAAGATCGCCGCTACTTTCAGCTTCTTGTCCTTGGCGAAGGAGCCGCCCGGCAGCATCGCGGCGGCCAGGCCAAGCGCGCCCAGCTCCAGCACGTTGCGCCGCGAAAGGCCTTCGCGCGTTGAATGAGATTTGTTCTTCCGGTTTTCCATTGCAGTCCCCTCTGTTCGACAGCCGTGTCGAGCCGGCCGTTCTAAAAATCAGACGAGGAACTATGGAACGGGTCCGGACTTTTGTCCACATGGTCAAATTTGGCAGATCGATCATATCCACTCTCCTGGACTAGCCGGGAGAGCGGTTGTTCAGACCCGTTCGAGCGCGATGGCGATGCCCTGGCCGACGCCGATGCACATGGTCGCCAGCGCATAGCGGCCGCCGCGTTCGCGCAGCTCCAGCGCCGCCGTGCCGGAGATGCGCGCGCCCGACATGCCCAAGGGGTGGCCGAGCGCTATGGCGCCGCCATTCGGGTTGACGTGTGGCGCATCCACCGCGATGCCGAGCTGGCGCAGCACTGCGATGCCTTGCGAGGCGAAGGCTTCGTTGAGCTCGATGACATCGAGCTGTTTTGGCGTCAGGCCAAGCCGTGTGCACAGTTTTTGCGTCGCCGGCGCCGGGCCGATGCCCATGATGCGCGGGGCGACGCCGGCGGCGGCCCCGCCGAGGATGCGGGCGATCGGCGTCAGGCCGTATTTCCTGGCCGCCGCTTCCGAAGCGACGATCAGCGCCGCCGCCCCGTCATTGACGCCCGAGGCATTGCCGGCGGTCACCGTGCCGCCTTGCCGGAACGGCGTCGGCAGCTTGGCCAAGGCCTCTATCGTGGTGCCAGCGCGGGGGTGCTCGTCCTTCGAGACGACAACCGGATCGCCCTTGCGCTGCGGAATGGTCACCGCGGTTATTTCCTTGGCCAGCCGGCCATTGGACTGCGCGGCGACGGCCTTGTCCTGGCTGCGCACCGCGAAAGCGTCCTGGTCCGCGCGGGAAACCGAAAAATCCTCGGCGACATTTTCGCCCGTCTCCGGCATGGAATCGACGCCATACTGACTCTTCATCAGCGGGTTGACGAAGCGCCAGCCGATCGTGGTGTCGTAGATCTCGGCATTGCGTGAAAACGCCGTCTCGGCCTTGGGCATGACGAAGGGCGCCCGGCTCATCGATTCGACGCCGCCCGCGATCATCAGCTCGGCCTCGCCGGCCTTGATTGCACGGGCGGCGATGGTCAGCGCATCCATGCCCGAGCCGCACAGGCGGTTGACGGTCGAGCCGGGGATTTCCTTCGGCAGGCCGGCCAGCAGCAGCGCCATGCGCGCCACGTTGCGGTTGTCCTCGCCGGCCTGGTTGGCGCAACCGTAGACAACGTCGTCGACCGCCTGCCAGTCGACGCCGGCATTGCGCTCGATCAGTGCCTTCAGCGGAATGGCGCCGAGGTCGTCGGCGCGTACCGAGGACAGCGAGCCGCCAAAGCGGCCGATCGGCGTGCGGATATAGTCGCAGATATAGGCTTCGGCCATGTCAGTCAGCTCTCCCGTTTCCCTCATGCGCCGCCTTGGTGCGACGCGTGCAGGTCGCGCAATGTCGTAGCTCGGTTCGCTTGGCGCCGGCATTTCGTCAAGCGCCTGCGCGAACTTAACCACCCAGCCACAGCTCTCCTGCCCTGCTGGCGAATCACGCTTGGATGCAGCGCCACGATCAGCCGGTTGGCCGCGAGCTCAATGCTTCATCCGATCCCTCATCGCATACCACAGCATTCCCAGCACATAGAGCGGCCCGCGCAGCGCCGTGCCTCCGGGGAAGGGCATCGGGGTCAGCGTCGAGAACAGGTCCAGCCGCGAGGCGTCGCCGGTGATGGCTTCGGCGAGCAGCTTGCCCGACAGCGTCGACAGGATGACGCCCTTGCCGGAATAGCCGTGCGCGTAATAGACCTCGCCATAGTGCCCGACATGCGGCAGTCGCGACGTCGTCACCGACACCAGCCCACCCCAGGCATGGTCGATCCGGCAGCCCTTGAGCTGCGGAAAGGTGCCTTCCATGTGCGGCCGCACGAAACCGGCAATATCGGCCGGCGGCGACGGCGTGTAGCGCTCGCCGCCGCCGAACAGCAGGCGACCGTCGGCCGACATGCGGTAATAGTTGACGACGAAGCGCGTGTCGGACACCGCGACATTGGCAGGAATGACGTTGCGGGAGCCCTCCAGCGGCTCGGTGGCGACGATGTAGTTGCCGACCGGCATGATGCGGCTGTTGACGCGCGGCTCCAGCCCATTGAGCAGCGCGTCGCCAGCCAGCACGACATGCTTTGCGCGCACCGATCCTTTTGACGTCGAGACCCGGATCGAAGGCTCGCGCTCAAGCCGCACGGCCACCGAATTCTCGTGGATGACGACGCCGGCCGCGCTTGCAGCGCGGGCAAGCCCGAGCGTGTAATTCAAGGGATGCATGTGGCCGCCGAGCGGCTCGTACATCGCGCCGTGATAGGGCGTGTCGACCTTGGCCCGGGCCTGCGCCGCCGACAGGATCTCGAGGTCGCGGAATTTCATCACGCTCTCGAGGCATTTCGCCTCTTCCTCCAAATCCCTGAGATCGGAGCCGTTGACCGCGCCGACCAGATGGCCGGTCAGCCTGAGATCGCAGTCGATCGTATGGCGCTCGATAATGTCGAGCACCAGGCTGCGCGCCTCGAAGGCGAGATCGAACAGCGCCTTTGCCCGTTCAGGCCCATAAAGCTTGACCAGGCCCTTGGCGCCCTTGCGCAGGCCGGGGATCATCTGGCCGCCATTGCGGCCCGAAGCGCCCCAGCCAATCTTGCCGCCTTCCAGCAGCACCACCTTCAAGCCGCGTTCGGCGGCGTGAAGAGCGGCCGACAGACCGGTGCAGCCGCCGCCGACGACCACCAGGTCGGCCTCGACATCGCCGATAAGTGCCGGATGGTCCGGCGCCGGATTGGCGGTGGCGACATAGTAGGACTTGCCGATGTCGAGACCGGAATTGAAACCCGTTGAAGATGCCATGATCACACCTTCAGCAGCAGGTGGTCGCGTTCCCAGCTCGTCACCACGCTCTGGAACAGGTCGAGCTCGACGCTTTTCACGCGCAGATAGGTCTGGAAGAAGTCCTCGCCGAGCAGTTTGCGCACCGGTTCACAGGCCTCGAAACGATCCAGCGCCTCCTCCATCGTTTTCGGCAGCGTGCTCTTGATCTTGTAGGCATTTCCGGATGCTTCCGCCGAGCGCGCCAGCTTCTGTTCGACGCCCAGATAGCCGGCCAGAAGCGAGCCGGCGATCGCCAGATACGGATTGCAATCGGCACCCGGCAGCCGGTTCTCCACCCGCCGCGCGGCGCGCCCGCCGGCCGGCACGCGCAGGCCGCAGGAACGGTTGTCATGCGACCATTCGATGTTGGCCGGCGCGCTGTGGTTTGGTCTAACGCGTCGGAACGAATTCACGTTGGGCGCGAACAGCGGCATGATTTCGGGAATGTATTTTTGCAGGCCGCCGATGAAATAACCGAACATCGCGGTATCGGCATCATCGCTGCCGGCAAACAACGTGTTGCCGGCCTCGTCGATGACTGACATGTGCAGATGCATCGAGCTGCCGGCCTGTGCGGCGATCGGCTTGGCCATGAAGGTCGCATACATGCCGTCTTGCTGGGCGGCTTGGCGCGTCAGCCGTTTGAACAGCAGCACCTTGTCGGCCAGCGGCAGCGCGTCGCCATGCAGGAAGTTGATCTCCAACTGCCCCGGTCCCGATTCATGAATCAGCGTATCGAGCGGCAGTCCGGCGATCGCAGCATAGTCATAGATGCGCCGAACCACCGGTTCGTATTCCTCGAGCGCCGCCATGTCATAAGGATGCTGCACGGCCTCGGCGCGGCCATTGCCGCCGGTCGGCGCGGTCAGCGGCTTGTCGGGATCGGGATTGGGCGCGGTCAGGTAGAATTCGAGCTCCGGCGCCACTACCGCCCGCCAGCCGCGCTGCCGGTAGAGATCGAGCACGGCGCGCAGAACATGGCGCGGCGAGGCCATCCATGGCCGGCCGTCCATGTGGAAGGCGTCGGCGAAGACGTAGGCCTTGCCAGCGCCGGCGCCCGGCGCCAGGCAAAGCGTCGAGACATCGGGCACCATGCGCATGTCGGGGTCCGAATACGCAAAACCCTCGTCGATGGAACCGGAATAGCGGCCGTCTATGCTGACCAGGAAGGCGCTGCTCGGCAGATAAAGCGCACGGTCTTCCAGCGCTTTGAGGAATTTTGCCGTCGGCAGCGCCTTGCCGCGCAGCACGCCGTTCATGTCGGGCACAAGGCATTCGACCTCGTTGATGCCGTGCTGCGCCAACCAGGCCTTGGGATCGGTGGAGGGCGCGGTATTCGTGTTCTTCTCAAGCATTTTGTTCGAGTCCGTATCAGAGAGAGTATGGCTTGCGCGACCACGTCCGTTCCGGGGTTCAGCGCCATCTGGGCTGCATTTCCCTTGAGGCGGGCGCGCATGGCGTCGTCGGCCAGAAGGCCGGGAATGGCGCTCTCCAATACTCCTTCGGTCCAGCCGTCACGGCCGATATGATCGCCGGTGCCGGTCTCTTCGGCGCGGCGTGCATTGTCGTGGCCGTCCCGGCAATAGGGCATGATCAGCGACGCCACACGGAAGCGCAGCGCCTCAAAAAAGCAGTTGCTGCCGCCATGGTGGATGAAGAAATCCGACTTCGCTGCGGAAACCAGGGGTCGAGATAGATATTGTCGGGCACCGCTCGGTAGGCGTCGCGCAGGCCGCCGACATTGACGATGAAGCGCGCCGGCAGCTTGTCGGCAAAGACACCGGAAAGGCCGGGTTGGGAGATGAAGACGGGGCGGGCGCCCCGCACGGCCTGCGCGATGCCGACGCAATTCAACGCCGCGCCGAAGCCTGCTTCGGGAAACAGCGCGATGGTCGGGCTGGCTTTACGCGTCAATTATTTCCTCTTCATTCCGGCCGGCTGGTCATGCCGAACGGCGCGAGAGCGCCGCGGCCGGCCGCTTGCGGTCGCAGTCTGCGAGAGCCGCAGATGGACGCGAAGCAGATCGGCAGTAACCTAATACTGCCGGCTTTCGAGCTGGTCGAGTGCTTTCAGATGTTCGCGCAGCGATTGCCGCAGCCGAAAGACATTGGCGACCACCGGCATAGATGCCGGCAGCCGCCGCAGCTTAAGGTGATCGGACAACGTATCGGCCACGAAGCGATTGGCCGCAAACACGTGTGAGGCCGGCTGCCCCGTTGTCGCTGGCGATGCTACGGCGTCGGTTGCATGGCAGCGGCCGTCTCGTCGATCTTGCCGGCAAGGACGCCTTGGGCCCAAGCGGTGACCTCGGCGTCGACGGGCTTGTTGGCCATATCGGTCAACGCCGCGTCGAGTGCGGCCGGGTCGGTGCCGACCGCCGCCTCATCGACCGCTTCCTGCTGTGCGGCGATCTGGTCCTGCAGAGCCGATATCTGTCCAGGCAGGGCCGCCTGCTCCTCGGGGGTCATGGCGGCGATCTGGTCCGGCGTCAGCGACGTCAGTGCGTCCAGCTGTGAATTCAGGGCGTCCAGCTGGGTTTGTGCGACCTTGGCTTTTGCCGACTGCGTCACGAAGGCCTGAAGCGCAGCGAATTTCCTGCTCTTGGAATTCATATAGGCGTTGACGTTGCGCTGCAGCGAGTTCAGCCGGCCGAGCTTGGCGTGGAGGTTCTTTTCCTTGGGCAGGGACGAAACCTTTGTCTTCGTATCGACCGTGATCGTTGCGTCCCTTGTCGCCTTGGCTACCTGCCCGCGGGCCGACGAGGACTTGCCGTGCGCAGCGCCGCTGTTGCCGTGGGCGCCACCATTGCCATTGCCGTTGCCGCCGCTGTGACCACCACCATTGCTATGCCCGTTGCCGCCGGCTTCGGCGAGCGCCGGAGAAGCCAGAAGCGCCAGTGCGGCTAACGCCGCGAAAACAGTTTTCCGGTTTGTCATGATGTCTCCTCGGGAAACGCCGCCCTGCGCCCGCTGCTATGGTAAGTTCGTATGAGAAGCCGCTAATTATGCGCAGTAAACTTTGGACAAAGACTGTCTCAATAAGAGAGCTGGGCAACCTGTCGGCACAGTAACTTGTTGATGTTCAAAGGAAACCTATGTCTTTGAACGGCTGCGGTACTGAAGTCCCATGCCGGTCGGACCATGGTCCGAACTGTCGGTCAGAGTTGATTTCGGCGCTGCCGGCCGGCGACGCGGCTCTGGCCCAGAACGCGCAGGCCACGGCGCTTTTCACCAATCGGCCGAAGGCCCAGACGGCTGATTCAGCCGATGCTTTCGCCACCGTCGATCACCAACGCCTGGCCGGTCATGAAGGATGACCGATCGGACACGAGGAAGAGGATCGCCTCGGCGATCTCCTCGGCGCTGGCCCAGCGCCCCATCGGGATCTTGGTGCGGACATAGGCTTCGATTGCCTCGCGTCCGCCCATCTGGGCGATGAACGGTCCATTGAACGGCGTGTCGACCCAGCCGGGGCAGAGCGCGTTGACGCGCACATTGTGGCGGGCATAGTCGAGCGACATCTGCCTGGTCATCGCCACCACGGCATGTTTCGAGGTCGCATAGGCGATCATCTCGCGGTCGTAGAACACGCCTGAATTCGAAGCCGTATTAAGGATGACGCCGCCGCCCTGTGCGACCATCGATGGCATGACGATCCTTGCCGCCAGGAACTGCGCCCGCACATTGACCCGCCAGGAAGCGTCCATGCCGCCGGTCTCGACCTCGGTCAGCGTGCCGCCGACCTGGATGCCGGCGTGATTGTGCAGGATGTCGATGCGCCCATGCCGGTCGAGCGTACCGGCAAGGAGCTGCTCGACCGCGTTGTCGTCCGAGACGTCGGTGGCGACCGCCTCCGCCCGGCCGCCCGCGGCGCGTATATCTGAAGCCGTCGCCTCGCCGCTGGTCCGATCCCTGTCCGCGATGACGACCACCGCGCCTTCCCTGGCCATGATCATGGCGCCGGCGCGCCCGATGCCGGAACCGGCGCCTGTCACCACGGCGATGCGGTCTTCGAGGATCATGATGCGACCTTCAGTTTGACAGCTTGCGCTGGCGCAGCTGCCATTGGGCAAGCACCACGAGCAGGACGGACGCGACGAGCACGATCGTCGCGATGGCATTGATCTCCGGCGTCACCCCGCGCCGGATCGACGCAAAGACATAGATTGGCAGCGTCGTCTGCGCGCCGGCGACGAAGAAGGCGACGATGAAATCGTCGAAGGAGAAGGTGAATGCGAGCAGGAAGCCGGCGACCACCGCCGGCATGATCTGCGGCAGGACGATGGAACGGAACGTCGTCAGCGGCGTGGCGTAGAGATCGCTGGATGCCTCGACCAAGTTGCGATCAAGGCTGCCCAGCCGCGTGCCGACGATCATCGTCACCAGCGCCATCGAAAACAGGCCGTGCGCGGCGATGATCGAACCATAGCCGAGCGACAGGCGCGGCGGCTGATCGTCCGGCCAGATCGAGGCGAGGAACGGATTGACGACGGCGAACAGCTGGACGAGTGCGACCAGTGTCGAAATGCCGATGACGACGCCGGGAACGACGATTGCGGCTCCAAGCAAGGCGTCGAAGACGGCGCGGGTCCGCACCCCGACGCGTGCCAGGCCGAGCGCGGCCGCGGTGCCGAACACCGCCGCCAGCAAGGCGCTGGTGGTGGCGATGAACAGGCTGTTCTTCAGCGCCTCGACCAGGAATGGGTTCGCCAGCGCCTTGCCGTACCATTGCACCGAAAAACCGGTGAACTCGCTGGCATGATGGCCGGCGTTGAAGGAGAACAGCACGACCAACGCGATCGGCAGATAGAGGAAGGCGAAGACGGCTACGACGAAGACGCGCATCAGATCAGATCCACCCGGCGGGCGCCCGAGACGCGGGTCGAGATGCGGTTGGCGGCAATCAGCACTACAACCGAAACCAGCACCAGCGTGATCGCGATGGCCGATCCGAACGGCCAGTTGCGCGACTGCAGGAACAGGTCGACCAGCGCATTGCCGATGAAGAACACCTTGCCGCCGCCAAGCAGCGTCGGGATCAGGTATTCGCCGAGCAGCAGGATCATCACCAGCGAGAAGCCGGTCATCACGCCGGGCAGCGACAGTTTCAAGGTCACGCCCAAGAAAGTGGAGAGCGGCGTCGCGCCGAGATCGGCGGAGGCCTCCAGCAGACGGCGATCGAGCCGCTCGAGGCTGACATAGATCGGCAGGATCATCAGCGGCAGATAGCCATAGACGATGCCGAGCAGGACGGCGCCCGGCGTGTTGATCAGCCTGACGTCCTCGATGCCGGCAAGCGCGAGCAGCGCCGGGATGCCGCGTCCACCCAAAATGTACATCCAGGCATAGGTACGCATCAAAAGGCTGGTCCAGAACGGTATGACGACCAGCGCGAGCAGGATCAACCGCCAGCGCTGCGGCGCCCGCAGGGCGAGGTAATAGGCGACGGGATAGGCCACGAGCAGACAGGCGAGCGCGCCCACCGGAGCCAGCACCATCGTGTTCCAGAACGCGGTCGCCCGCGCCGGAAGATTGGCATATTGCGCCAGGGTGAAGGCCGCCTGATAGCCGCCCTCCGGCGCCCGCTCGCCGACGCTGAAGACGGCGATGGCCATGAACGGCAGCACCAGGAACACGACGAGCCAGGCGGCCGCCGGCCCGAGCAGCATGGCCGTCAGCAGATTTTTGCGAATGCCGCGCATCGAAGGATTGCCCCGGTGCCGGCGGGTCTGGGCCCGCCGGTCAAGTTGTCTCGAATGGGATTTGTTGCCCGCCTGGCTCAAGCCGACTTGAAGCGCGCCATCAGCTCGGCGCGGCCCGGATCGGTCAGCGTTGCAGCAGCGCCGAATTCCAGCGGCGTCAACAGGTCGGCCGCCGGATAGAGGATCGGATTGTCCAGCACTTCCTTGGGCAGCAGCTTGTTGACGCGCGCGTCGGTCGAGGGCGCGCCGTTGGCGAGGTGTTCCTTGACCGCGACCTGCGGGTTCATCAAATAGTTGAGCAGGGCATAACCGGCCGGCTTGTTCGGCGCGTCCTTCGGAATGGCGTAGAAGTCGGTCCAGATCTCGCCGCCTTCCTTGCCCAGTACATAGGCGATCTCCGGAATGTCGCGATGGAGCTGCGCACCGTCATTGGTCCAGCACATGGTCATCCAGGCATCGCCCGCGCGCATGCCAGGCTGGTAGTCGGATGACACCGCGAACAGATGCGGCTTGACCTTGAGCAGCAATTCCTCCGCCTTGGCGAGCTCGTCCTGCTTCAGCGAGTTGAAGGAGTAGCCGTAATATTTCAGCGCATTGCCGATGGTGGTGAGCTGATAGTCGTGGACCATGGTGCGGCCGTCGCCTTCGGCCATGGCCGCGTCCCAGAACTCCTTCCAGCTCGTCATCGGCTTGGTCAGCTTCTTGGTGTTGACGGCAAAGCCAGTGGTGCCCCAGTTCTTCGGCACGGCATAGATGGTGCTGTCGATCGTGCCTTCCGAGGTGAAGCGCGGATCTTCCTGCGTGCCGTCGAAATTCGGCAGCTTGGCCATGTCGAGCGGCTCGATGATGCCGAGCTTCTTGTATGTCGAGATCGTGTAGTTGGTCGGTACGAACAGGCTCCAGCCCGACGCCCCGGCCTGCAATTTGGCCAGCATCTCCTCATTCGAGCCGAACACGTTGACCTCGACGGCGACGCCTGTGTCCGTCTTGAAATTCTCGAAGGTCTGCGGGTCGTGATAGTTGGGCCAGGTGGCAATCGACATGCGGGCGCCGAGGTTCTCGGCGGCAAAGGCCGGCGTCGGCATGATGCCGATCTCGCGCGCCATCACCGCCGTCGCGATGCCGAGGCCGGTGAGGCCAAGGAAGTCGCGGCGGCCGATCGAGCCGCGCTTCAAACGCATCAGCTGGTCGACGAAATTCTCGGGGCTTATCGGCAGTCCGTCACGATATGATTTCGACATGTTTTTCTACCCTCTGGTTGGTCCCGTTGTTCTTTGGATCCGCGAACGCCAACGGCGTTCCGGCGGCAAAGCCGATGGCGACGGGTTCACCCGGCTTGAAGAGATTGCCCTGGCCGATCATGTGGTCGGCCTTGGCCAGCAGCGTCCCGATGCCCTGGACCTCGACCGCGTATTCCGCCGTCGAGCCCAGAAAGATCCGGTTGCGGACAATGCCCCTGAGCGGGCCGCTAGTCGGACCACCAAGGCTGAGCGATTCAGGACGCAGGCTGACCGAAACGGTTTCGCCCTGCCGCAAATCCACCCGCTTGCGCGCCGCGATGACGGTGCCATCGGCCAGCTTCACATCCACCAGATCGCCCGACTGCCCTGCGACGGTGCCGCTCAAGAGATTGGTCTTGCCGACGAAATCGGCGACGAACAGGTCGGCCGGCTCGTCATAAATCTCGCTCGGCTGCCCGAGCTGCACGATGCGGCCGCCATTCATGACGCAGACGAAATCGCTCATCGACAGCGCCTCCTCCTGGTCGTGGGTGACCAGAACGAAGGTGATGCCGATCTCACGCTGCAGGTTCTGCAATTCGATCTGCATGTCGGTGCGCAGCTTCTTGTCGAGCGCCGCCAGCGGTTCGTCGAGCAGCAGCACCGCCGGTTTGTTGACCAGCGCGCGGGCGAGAGCGACGCGCTGCTGCTGGCCGCCGGACAGTTCGTGGACCTTGCGGCCGCCATAACCGGCGAGCCGCACCATTTCCAGCGCCTTGCCTGCCCGCAGGCCGATCTCGCGCGACGACAGCCGCGGTCGTGCCTGGCGCAATCCGTAGGCGACATTGTCGTTCACATCCAGATGCGGGAACAGCGCATATTGCTGGAACACCATGTTGACAGGCCGCCTGTAAGGCGGCGTGCCGGCCATGTCCTGGCCGCGGATGGACACCTTGCCCTCGCTCGGCTGTTCGAAGCCACCGATCATGCGCAGGCAGGTCGTCTTGCCGCAGCCCGATGGTCCGAGCAGGGCGACGAAGGCGGAGGGCGGCACGGCCAGATCGATGCCGCTGACCGCGGTCACCGCGCCATAGCGCTTGGTGACGCCGCGAAACTCGATGTCGGGCACTGCGGTCAAGGCTGCGGGCTCCAGCGGCAGGACGATGCGATTTCGGGACGCTACCAGAGCTAATGGCAGCTAGTATATACCTCGCAGGTGGTATATCTGACCTATTTTCTCGTTTAAGGGGGTATTGTATGTCCCGCAGCGACGACTACAGCCAGCTCGCCGCGCTGGTCGCGGCGACGCGGGAGACTAGCGGCGACGTCTTCGGCAAGGCGATGGTCGCTTGGCTGCGGCAGCATGTCGGCTTCGACCACTGCGTGGTCTTCGGCTATCGCGGCGCTGCACGCCCGCCGCTGCTGTTCGAGACCTTCTCGTCGGCCGAGAGCCATGTCTTCGTTGCGCTTTACCAGGAAGGCCCATACCTGCTGGATCCGTTCCACCATGCGGCGGTCGAGCGCAAGGAAGGGTTCTGGCGCATGCGCGAGCTGGCGCCCGACCGCTTCTACGCCAGCGAATATTTTCGCTCCTACTACAGCCAGACCAGGCTGGCCGAGGAGGTCGGCTTCTTCGTGCCGCTGCCGGGCAAGGACGCGCTGGTGCTGTCGCTGATGCGGCTCAGCGCTTCGGGTCCATTCGGAACCGCCGACGCCAGACTGCTGCGCGACATGGCGCCGGCGGTGGTCGCCTTCGCCCGATTGCGCTGGTCCGCCCTTCCCGCAGACGAGCCGGCCGAGGCCAGAAAAGACGAGGCGTTGGCGGCGGTCAACGAGTTCGACCGCGCCCATATCTGGAAGAGCCTGTCGCTGACGCCGCGCGAAAAGCATGTCGTCGACCTGGTGCTGCAAGGGCATTCCACCGAATCGATCGCCCGGGCCATGCGCATCGTGCCGGGGACGGTGAAGGTCCATCGCCGCAACATCTATCGCAAGCTCAAGATCAAGTCGCAGGCCGGCCTTTTTGCCCGCTTTGTCGAAATCATCGACGCGCGGATAAGATAATTCCGACGGCCTTCAACCGCCTTTCGATCAAGGTCTTGCGCCAGCCTCCCAGGAGCCGGTCTCGGCCATCCGTTTCAGCAGCCGCGCCGGCTTGAAAACATCCTTGCCCGTCCGCTGGTGCCAATATTCGAGCCGCTCGACGATCCTGGGCGCGCCTTCGAGGCCGGCCCAGAACATCGGACCGCCCTTGCCGATGGGAAAGCCATAGCCGTTGACCCAGATGACATCGATGTCGGAGGCGCGGGCGGCTATCCCTTCTTCGAGGATTTTCGCTCCTTCATTGATCAGTGGGTAGTGCGTGCGCTCGATGATTTCTTCCGCGCTGATTTCGCGCGGCGCGATGCCCTTCTCGGCTGCCTTACCGCGGATCAGCGCCTCGACCTGCGGGTCCCGGACCGGCATACGTGACCCGTTCTCGTAAAGATAAAATCCTCGACCGGTTTTCTGGCCGAAACGCCCCTGTTCGCACAACATGTCGGCGATCACGGCCGTCTGGCCTCGCGCCTTGCGGTTGCGCCAGCCAATGTCGAGGCCGGCGAGATCGCCCATCTGGAACGGCCCCATCGGCCAGCCGAAATCGGTGAAGGCCTTGTCGATCTGGCTGGGCGTCGCGCCTTCCAGCAGCAAGGCTTCCGATTCGGAGCCGCGCGCAGCCAGCATGCGGTTGCCGACGAAGCCGTGGCAGACGCCGACGACGACGGCCACCTTGCCGATCCGCCGCGCCAAGTCGACTACGGTTGCCAGCGCGTCGGGCGCGGTCTTGTCGGCGCGCACGATTTCCAACAGCTTCATGACGTTGGCCGGCGAGAAGAAGTGCAGGCCGAGCACGTCTTGCGGGCGCGAGATCGAGGCGGCGATTTCGTCGATGTCGAGATAGGAGGTGTTGGTGGCGAGTATCGCTCCCGGCTTGGCCATGGCATCGAGCTTGCCGAACACCTCTTTCTTGACCGCCATGTCCTCGAACACCGCCTCGATGATCAGGTCGCAATCGGCGAGGTCGGAATAGTCGGTGGAGCCCTTGAATTGAGCGAGGCGTTGGCGCTTGGCGTCTTCGGTCAAGGAGCCACGCGAGACCGAGACGGCATAGTTCTTGTCGATCATGCCGAGCCCGCGCTGCAAGGCTTCCTGGCTGGTCTCCAATAAGGTGACTGGAAAACCGCCATTGACGAAGGCCATGGCGATGCCGCCGCCCATCGTGCCGGCGCCGATGACGCCGACGCGGGCGATCCTGCGCCGGACAAGGTCCTTGCCCGGGATCTTTGCGGCTTCACGCTCGGCGAAGAACAGATGCCGCTGCGCCCGCGACTGATCGCCGGCAACCAGCTTCATGAACAGCGCGCGTTCGGCAGCCAGAGCTTCCTCGAACGACATCGTGACGGTGTTGCGCACCGCTTGCGCGCAAGCGATCGGTGCGTCGAGGCCGCGCGCCTTCCTGGCGAGATCCGCCGCCTCGGCATCGAAAGCGGCCAGCTCGGTTTTCTTGATCTCGTCATCGCGATCGCGCACCGGCGTGAACGGCCCGCCCTTGCGAGCGATCTCCCTGGCGAAGTTCACGGCATGCGTGATCACGTTACTCTCGAACACAGCATCGACCAGTCCGGCTTCATGCGCCTCATCAGCACCGACCAGCGCACCGGAAACGATCATCCTGAGCGCTTTGATCGCGCCGACGAGGCGCGGCAGCCGCACCGTGCCGCCGCCGCCCGGCAGCAGTCCAAGCTTCACCTCGGGCAGGCCGAGCCTGGCGTCGGCATCGGCAACGCGGAAGTGACAGCCGAGCGCCAGCTCCAGCCCGCCGCCCAGCGCGGTGCCGTGGATGGCGGCGACCGTAGGTTTGGCGATGGTTTCCAGCGTCCCAATGATGGCACGCAGCTCGGGCTGTTGCACCGGCTTGCCGAATTCGGTGATGTCGGCGCCGGCGACGAAGGTCCGGCCCGCGCACGCGACGACGATGGCTCCGACCGATGCGTCGTCACGCAAGGCAGCCAGCGCGTGCATCAGTGGTTCGCGGACATGAAAGCTCAGCGCGTTGACCGGCGGGTTGTCGATGGTGACGATGGCGACGTCGCTGTCCCTGGCGACGCTGACAAAATTGGACAAGTTGACCCTCCCGACACCGGCTGCGATCCGGAGGGTTTACTAGGCTGCGCCGCGAATGGGAACCGCGTGCCGCACTGGCACAGGACTTGTCAGGACAGGCTGTAAGACGGCACGCTGGCGAGTTGCGGTTGAAGAGAAGCGAATATCACCGCACCGCCTTCTCCCCGCCTGCCGCCGTGATGACGCCGACGATGATCAGCCCGGTCAAGAGCAGGCGCACGCCGGCGCTGACGCCGAATGTGTTGAGCATGGTCAAAAGCAGCACCAGGAACAGTGCTGCGCCCCAAACGCCGGGGACATTGGCCTTGCCGCCGGCCACCGAGGTGCCGCCGATGACCACCACGGCGATCGAAGCCAGCAAATACTCGTTGCCGATATCGACATTGGCGCCGCGGAAATAACCGGCGAGCAGCGCGCCGTCGATGCCGCCGAGCGCGCCCGACAGCGTGTAGGTGAGGAAACGGACGCGGCCGACATTGACGCCGGCGAGCCAGGCGGCGCGGATGTTCTGGCCTATCGCCAGCACCGAGCGACCATAGATCATGCGCTGCAAGGCGATGGCCGCACCGATGGTAAACAGCACGGTGAGAACCGCCAGCACCGGAATGCCAAGAACCTGCCGGTTGGCGAAATCGGCAAAGCCCGGCGGCGGCTTGATCTGCAATCCGCGCCCATAGCTGATGTCGACCGACTGGATGATGAAGCTCGCCGACAAAGTGGCGATGATCGGCGGTATTCGCAGCGCCCAGATCAGCAGATAGTTGACGGCACCGATCGCGGCACCACAGGCAAGCGCGGCCAGCAGCCCGACCACGATCATGGCATCGCTGCCGCCCATCACCTTCATGGCCACCGCGCTGGCGAGCCCGATATTGGCCGGTAGCGACAGGTCGACATTGCCCGGCCCAAGCGTGATGACGAACATCTGGCCGACGCCGACGATAACGGTGAACACCGCGAGCGAAAGGGCAGCGGTTACCATGCCGCCGGCGCCATAGCCGCCGGTGAAGGCGATCGTCGCCAGCCACACCACAAGCGCGCCGACGAACGACCAGATCCAGGGTTTGGCAGCCAGCGATCTAACCAGCGTCATCGCTCACCTCTCCTTGCGGCTGATCAGCACCCGCGCCGCCAGCACGATGATCAGGATGGCGCCATTGGCCGCCACCTGCCAGTCGGGCGGGATGTGCATGAAGGTGAGCAGCGGCGATGCCGCCAGCGCCAAGGTCAGCGCGCCGATTACCGCGCCGATCGGCGACACGCGTCCGCCGACGAATTCGCCGCCGCCGAGGATGACGCCGGCGATCGAAAGCAGCGTGTAGCCATTGCCGATATTGGCATCGGCCGAAGTGGTGATGCCGATCAGCGCCATGCCGGACAGCACGCCGAACAGACCCGTCAGCGCGAACAACACGACCTTGGTCTTGAGCAGCGACCAGCCGGCACGTTTGAGCGCAGCCGGGTTGCCGCCCGAGCCGCGCAGGATCACGCCATAGGAGGTGCGCATCAGGCCGAAATGGACGATGAGGCCAATCAGCAGCGCCGCGATGATGGGGAAGGGCACAAAGGGCGGCTTGAACGCCATGATCGCCAGCAGCCAGTCCGGCGCCTTGCCGCCCGGCTTGGGCAGCACCAGGATGGCCAGCCCCTGCCAGACGAAACTCATGCCCAGCGTCACCACGATCGATGGCAAATTGCGCAGGTGGATCAGCGCGCCGAGCAGCGCATAGACGCCGATCGATCCGAGCAGGACGAGGACGCCGATGAGCGGTGCGTCCTTCAACCAGGTCGCGGTTACGCAGCCGACGAAACCGACAAAGGTGCCGATCGACAGGTCCAGCTCGTTGCCCGATATGACGAACATCTGCGCGATCGTCGCCAGCGCGATCGGGATCGCCAGGTTGAGCATCAGGCCGAAGCCGAAATAGCTGATGGCGCGCGGATTGAGCCAGGCGATGGCGAGCAGCACCAGCACCAGCGACAGCGCCGGCAGCAGCCCGCGCAGCAGGCGGGCGCGTGCCGCTCCGCTCCCAAAAGTCTTCGAACCGTTTTGAACAGAGACGGCCGTCATCTCAGGCCGCGTCGCCGAAGGAGGACTGGATGATCTTTTCTTCCGTCAGCTCGTCGCGCGTCAGATTGGCGACGATGCGGCCGTTCTTGAAGACATAGACATGGTCGCAATTGTCGAGTTCTTCCGTTTCCGTGGTGTACCAGAGGAAGGTGCGACCTTTGCCGGCCTCCTCGCGCACGAGATCGTAAACCTCGAGCTTGGTGCCGATGTCGACGCCGCGCATCGGGTCGTCCATGAGCACGATCCCGGCATCGGAGCCGAGAGCCCGGGCGAACAAGGCCTTCTGCTGGTTGCCGCCCGACAGCGAAAAGATGTTGTTGTTCATATCCGGCGTGCGGATGCCGATCTTCTTTTGCCAGAACCCGGCCAGTTCGGCCTCGCGCCGAGGCGAGATCAACAGCCCGTTGCGCAGCCGAGCCAGCGAGCGGATGCCGATATTTTCAGCGATCGACCACTGCGGGAAGATGCCGTCCGCCTGGCGGTCGCCGGCCACAAGCGCCACCGGTGCGGTGACCTCGACGCCGGCCTTGGCGCGCGATGCCGCGGCGAAGATCGCCAGCAGCAGGTCGGTCTGGCCATGGCCGGCCAGGCCGGCAAGTCCGATGATCTCGCCGGCGCGGGCCACCAGCTCCTTGCCGTCCTGCTGCCGCGCCGGCCGTGCGCGCACGCGCAACGGGCCGGCCTCGGCTTTCCGGATTTCGGTGGCGGTCCTCCGATGTCCTTCGGCGCCGCCCATGGTGGCGACCAGCCTATCGCGGTCGAAGGCGTTCGCCGCGTCGGCGGCGACAACCTTGCCGTCGCGCATCACGACGATGCGATCCGCGTTCTGCAGCACTTCGCCCAGCACATGCGAGATGAGAATGCAGCTGCCGCCCGACGCGACGAAGCGGCGCACGAAGGCAAGCAGCTGACCCGCCGTGTGCGCGTCGAGCGAGGACGTCGGCTCGTCAAGGATAACCAGGTGCAGCGGCTCGCGGGTCAGCGTGAACGCGCGCGCCACCTCCACCATCTGTCGCCGTCCGATGGAAAGGTCACCGGCGATGTCGGCCGCCGAAATGCCATGGTCGGGAAAGATTTCGTCCAGCTTGGCCGTGATCAGCTCGGCCGCCTTGCGCCGCCAGCCGAAGCCGGTGAGCGAGGCGTGGTTGATGCGCGTGTTCTCGGCGACGCTTAGATTGGGGCACAGCGACAATTCCTGGAACACGCAGCGTATGCCGAGCTGCTGTGCCCGCGACACCGAGTAGTTCTCCTCGGCCTCACCATGCACGCCGATCGTTCCGCTGTCGGGTGTCAGCGTGCCCGCCACCATGTGCATGAGCGTCGATTTGCCGGCGCCGTTGTGGCCGACGAGGCCGACGCACTCGCCGGGCCCGACAGTGAAGTCGACGCCGCCAAGCGCGCGAACGGCGCCGAAGTGTTTTTCGGCGCCGCTCAGTCTGATGATGTCCGCGTTCCCTTCAGGCATGCTCAACGATATCCGGTCGGCGATGTGCACGGCAACGCGTGTGCGACATTCACTTGATATTGGCTTTGATGGCCGCGATGGCATCTTCCTGTGTGTATTCGTGCGTGGCGACACCGCCCTCCTTGATCTTCGGCAGAGCGGCCTCGAAATCGTCCTGAGTGAAGGCGAGATACGGCACCAGCAGGTCGTGCGGAATGTCCTTGCGGCCATCGAGCACTTGCTGCGCCACCCAGAAGGCGAGCGTCGAGACACCGGGCGCGATCGAGGCCGACCAGGTCTGGTAGCCGTCCTTTTCCTTCTGTTCCTTCCACCATTTCAGCTCGTCCTGGCGGTTGCCCATGATGATGGTCGGGCGCGGCTTGCCGGCGGCGGCGAAGGCTTGCGCGGCGCCATAGCCGTCACCGCCCTGGTCGACGATGCCGACGATTTCGGGCAGCGAGGGCAGGATGGTCGCCACCGCCTTCTGCGCCGTCGTCTGGTCCCAGTCGCCGGTCACCGAGCCGACGATCTTGAACTCGGGATGGGCGGCCACGCCTTCGAGGATGCCGGCATGGATGGCGTCGTCGATCGAGGTGCCGGCGAGGCCACGGATCTCGAGCAGGTTGCCGCCCTTGGGCTGGAACTTGGCCATATGCTCGACTTCCTGCTTGCCCATGTCCTTATAGTCGACGACGACGCGGTAGGCGCAGGGTTCGGTGACGATGCCGTCGAAGGAAACGACCACGATGCCGGCGTCGCAGGCCTGCTTGATGGCACCGTTCAGCGCGTCGGGCGAGGCGGCGTTGATGACGATGGCGTCATAGCCCTGTAGAATCAGGTTTTGCACCTGGGCTGCCTGGGTCGGCACTTCCTTGTCGGCCGTCGTGAAGACATCGGCGGCCCCGACCACCTTGTCGGCCACCGCCTTCTTGGTGACGGCGTTGTAGCTGTCGAGCATCGCCTGCCGCCACGAATTGCCGGCGTAATTGTTGGAGAAAGCGATCTTCTTGCCGCTGGTGTCGGCAAACGCCGTACCGGCTGCGAGCACCGCTGCAAGGGTGCCCAGGACGAACAGTTTCTTCATGTCATACTCCTCCCGAGTTGCTGGTCTTGATGGCTGCTGGTGACTATCGCGCTTGCGTACCTGTTTTTTATCTATTGTCAGACAAAAGTGCAGAAGGCCGGCGAGCTGTCAACTGCAATCCATAAGATGCCGCTGATCACATTGCGGTGCGACGATTGAAAAGGCTTCGGTGGATGGGCTAGGCATGCGGGCAGGAGGCCGCAGACGCATGGCAGTGACGCCGATCGTTCCCCCGGGGGCTCCGGGAATTCCGGCGCGCTGGACGTCAAGCGCCAAAAGCGGCGTCGGCGCGGCGCTTTCGCCGTCGAGCCGCGTCTGGTTCACGCTCAGCCATGGCATCCTGAACGAGATCTACTATCCCGGTGTCGACAGTGCCTGCACCCGCGACCTCGGCCTGATCGTCACCGGCCCGAACGGATATTTCTCGGAAGAAAAACGTGATGCCGCGCATGGCATCGAACCGTTCGAAGAAGGCGTGCCAGCCTACAGGCTGATCAACACCGCTGATGACGGCGCCTACCGGATCGAGAAGCGTATCCTGGCCGACCCTGCACGACCCACCTTGCTGCAGGAGATCACCTTCACGCCGCTCAAGGGCGCGCCGGGCGACTACCGCGTCCACGCCTTGCTGGCGCCGCATCTGGTCAATGCCGGCATGGGCAACACCGCCTGGGTCGGCGACCATGAGGGAGAGCCTGTGCTGTTCGCCTCGGGCTGCGGCACCTGCCTTGCGCTGGCCTCATCGCTGCCCTGGCGGAACGGCTCGGCCGGCTATGTCGGCGTCTCCGACGGCTGGCAGCAACTGCGCAACACCGGTCGGCTCGATCCAGCCTTTCAGCGAGCCGAGGACGGCAATGTCGCACTGACCGGCGAAATCGGGTTTTCCGCCAACTACGCCAAAGCCGTGCTGGCGCTGGGCTTCGGAGCGACGCCCAAAGAGGCTGCTCGAAATGCCTTCGCCAGCCTCAGGCAGGGTTTCGCGGCGGCGGCAATGTCCTACGCCGAACAATGGCGCGAATGGCAGGCGGGCCTGCTGCGACTGGATCGCCATGACGCGTCCGGAGTGAACAGCTACAGGATCTCCACCGCCGTCCTGGCGACGCACCGGTCATCCCTCATGCCAGGCGCGGCGGTCGCCAGCCTGTCCATCCCATGGGGCTTCGACAAGGGCGACGACGATCTCGGCGGCTACCATCTGGTCTGGCCGCGCGATCTGGTCGAGACGGCGGGCGGCTTTCTCGCCGCCGGCGATGCCGCCTCGGCTCTGCAAACCCTCGACTATCTCTGCTCCATCCAGCAGCCGGACGGCCACTGGCCGCAGAACGCCTGGCTCGATGGAACAGCCTATTGGCCGGGCATCCAGATGGACGAATGCGCCTTTCCGCTGCTGCTGGCAGATGCGCTGCGGCGGCAGGGTCATTTGCCGCGCGCCATGCTCTCTGGCTTCCTGCCGATGATCGAGCGCGCCGCAGCCTATGTCGTGCGCAATGGACCTGTTACCGGCGAGGACCGCTGGGAGGAGGATTCCGGTTACAGCCCGTTCACGCTCGCCGTTGAGATCGCGGCGCTGCTTGCCGCCGCGGATATGCTGGAGGCCTGCGGCAAGCAGGACGCAGCAAGCTATCTGCGCGAGACCGCCGACGGCTGGAATGACCAGGTCGAGCGCTGGACCTATGTCACCGGCACGGCAAGTTGCGAGGCGGCCGGCGTCGCGGGTTACTATGTCCGCATCGCACCGCCCGACAGTGCCGAGGCCGGTTCGCCGAAGGACGGCTATGTGCCGATCAAGAACCGCCCGCCCGGGGATGCCGACCGGCCGGCGCAGGAAATCGTCAGCCCGGACGTCTTGGCGCTGGTGCGCTTTGGCCTCAGGGCAGCCGACGATCCACGCATCATCGACACGGTCAAGGTCATCGACGCGCAGCTGCGCCGGCAACTGCCGCAGGGGCCGCTCTGGTATCGCTACACCGGCGACGGCTATGGCGAGCACGAGGACGGCGCGCCATTCGACGGCACCGGCCAGGGCCGCCCCTGGCCGTTGCTCGCCGGCGAACGGGCCCACTACGAGCTCGCGGCCGGACGCAAGGACAAGGCGACCTCGCTGCTCGCGGCAATGGAGGGCTCGGCCGGCCCGGGCGGCCTGTTGCCGGAGCAGGTCTGGGACGGCGCCGACCTGCCGGAGCGCGAACTGCTGCATGGCAAGCCCTCGGGCAGCGCCATGCCGCTGGTCTGGGCGCATTCCGAACACATCAAGCTGTTGCGCTCGCTGCGCGACGGCGCGGTGTTCGATATGCCGCCGCAAGGCGTCGAACGCTATATCGACAAAAAGACCGTCTCGCCGTTCAGGACTTGGCGCTTCAACAACAAGATCCGTTCCATGCCGGCCGGCAAGACAATGCGCCTCGAGCTTTTGGCGAAGGCGACCGTCCATTGGAGCGTCGACAATTGGGCGGCCGTGCATGACAGCGCGACCAGCGAGAATGCTTTCGGCATCCACCTCGCTGATCTGCCGGTCGCCGGCCTGCCCGAGGGGAGCACGCTGATCTTCACTTTTTTCTGGCCCGGCAGCGGCGATTGGGAGAATGTCGACTTCTCCGTCATCATTGGTGAACAGGACAGACTGTAGATCCTTCCCGACAGATCCTCTTCAAGACACAAGGATGAGACCATGCAGATCGGAATGATGGGACTGGGCCGAATGGGCGCCAACATGGTCCGGCGCCTGATGCGTGACGGCCACGAATGCGTCGTCTACGACATCAACCCGGCAAGCGTCGCGGCCCTGGTCGGCGACGGCGCCTCGGGGGCTGCATCGATGGCGGAATTCGTCGGCAAGCTCGCCAAGCCGCGCTGCGTGTGGCTGATGCTGCCTGCGGCCATCACCGGCAAGATCGTCGATCAGGTGGCGGCGCTGATGGAGCCCGGCGACATCATCATCGACGGCGGCAATTCCTACTATCACGACGACGTCGACCGGGCCGCCAAGCTCGCCGCCAAAGGCCTCAACTATGTCGATGTCGGCACCAGCGGCGGCGTCTGGGGCCTGGATCGCGGCTACTGCCTGATGATCGGCGGGCCCGATGACGCGGTCCGGTATCTCGATTCGGTCTTCGCCACGCTGGCGCCCGGCGCGGATGCCGGTGCGCCCGCTCCCGACAAGACGGCCGGCACGGCGCCCTTCGGCTATCTGCATTGTGGCCCGAGCGGCGCCGGCCACTTCGTCAAGATGATCCACAACGGCATCGAGTACGGCGTCATGGCCGCCTATGCCGAAGGCATGAATATTCTCAAGGCCGGCAATGCCGGCAAGGTCAAGCGCGAGGCCGATGCCGAGACCAGCCCGTTGCAGAACCCCGAATACTACCAGTTTGACATCGACCTTGCCGAAGTGGCCGAGGTCTGGCGGCATGGCAGCGTCATCGGCTCGTGGCTGCTTGATCTCACCGCCGGCGCGTTGAAGAGCGATCCCGGCCTGACCCAGTTTGGCGGCCGGGTGTCCGATTCCGGCGAAGGCCGCTGGACCCTGAAAGCGGCCATCGACACCGGCGTGCCGGCGCCGGTGCTGTCCTCGGCCCTGTTCGACCGCTTCTCCTCGCAAGGCGAATCCGAATTCGCCGACAAGCTCTTGTCGGCCATGCGCTATGCATTCGGCGGCCATGTCGAAAAACCGAAGGCCGGCAAGTGACGGCGGCAGGGGAGACGCACTCATGAGCCCGGAACGGTCCGATACGCTGGTGCTCTTCGGGGCGACCGGCGACCTCGCCCACAAGAAGATATTTCCGTCTCTCTACGCCATGGTCGCCAAGGGAACGCTCAGCGAACCGGTGATCGGCGTCGCCTTCGACGCCTGGGATTTGAGGAAATTGCAGGACCGCGCGCGCGACGGCATCGTCAATACGCTCGGCAAGATCGACGAGAAGGTCTTCGCCAAACTCGCTTCGCTGCTGCGCTATGTCAGCGGCGACTATCGCGACCCGGCCACGTTCGAGAAACTGAAGAGCGCGCTGGGCACCGCCCAGCGGCCGCTGCACTACATGGCGGTGCCGCCGACCATGTTCGAGACGGTGGTCCAGGGCCTGGAGCAATCGGGCACGGCGCGCGGCGCGCGGCTGATGGTGGAAAAGCCCTTCGGCCATGACCTGCAATCGGCGCGCTGGCTGAACCGAGTGCTGCATCTGGTGTTCGACGAACAGTCGATCTTCCGCATCGATCACTATCTCGGCAAGGAGGCGATCCAGAACCTGCTCTATTTCCGCTTCGCCAATTCCTTCCTGGAACCGATCTGGAACCGCAATTTCGTCGAGAGCGTGCAGATCACCATGGCCGAGGATTTCGGCATCGATGGGCGCGGCCGCTTCTATGACGAGGTCGGCTGCGTCAGGGACGTCATCGAGAACCATCTGCTCAACATCCTCCTGCTGCTGGCGATGGAACCGCCGGTCGGCCGTTCCGCCGACGACCTGATCGACGAGAAGGTGCAGGTGCTGCGCGCGATCCGCACCCTGACCAAGGACGATATCGTGCGTGGCCAATTCGACGGCTATCTCGCCGAGCCCGGCGTGGCGCCCAACTCGCCGGTCGAAACCTTCGCGGCGGTGCGCTTCCTCGTCGACACCTGGCGCTGGCGGGACGTGCCGTTCTTCATCCGCGCCGGCAAGAACATGCCGGTGCATGCCACGGAGGTGATCGTGCGGCTGAAGCGGCCGCCGCTCGATGTCTTCGACCCGATCAAGCCGAACGACGCCAACTATGTGCGCTTCCGCATCGACCCGCAGGTGGCGATCTCGATCGGCGCCCAGCGCAAGGCAGCGGGCGACGACATGGTCGGCGAACAGGTCGAACTGACGGCGCTCGACGACAGCAAGGGCGATATGCCGCCCTATGAACGGCTGATCGGCGATGCCATGAACGGCAATGGCCAGCTTTTTACCCGCCAGGACGCCAGCGAACTCGCCTGGCGCATCGTCGGGCCGGTGCTCGGCGACACCACGCCGCCACATCTTTATGAACCGAAGACCTGGGGGCCGGCAGCCGCAATGAACGGCTTCGGGCCGCCGAACGGCTGGATCAATCCATCGAAATAGGCTGGGAGAGGGCAGCATGGCCAGGGCGGCAAGGCCGAAAGCGGCGAGCGGCGATCCGATCGTGCTGTCGATCGACATCGGCGGCTCGCACGTCAAGATACTCACCAGCTCAGGCGGTGCTGAGCGCCGCGCCGATTCCGGGCCGGATCTGATGCCCCAGCAGATGATCGATGCCGTGACGGCGCTGGCCGACGGGCTGTCCTACGACGTCGTCTCGATGGGCTATCCCGGCCCGGTGCATCACAACAGGCCCTTGCTCGATCCCGCCAATCTCGGCAAGGGCTGGGCCGGCTTCGACTTCGCCGCGCAGTTCGGCAAGCCGGTCAAGGTGGTCAACGACGCGCTGATGCAGGCCATCGGCAGCTATGAAGGCGGCCGCATGCTGTTCCTGGGGCTGGGAACCGGCCTGGGTGCGGCGATGATCGTCGACAACGTCGCCCAACCGATGGAACTCGCCCATCTTCCCTACAAGAAGGGCAAGAGCTTCGAGGACTATGTCGGTGAGCGCGGCCTGGTAAAACGCGGCAAGAAGAAGTGGCGCAAATCCGTCTTCGACGTCGTCGACCGGCTGCGCGCCGCCATGCAGCCCGATTATGTCGTCATCGGCGGCGGCAATGTCGACAAGCTCGACGATTTGCCCGCCGACAGCAGGCGCGGCGACAACACACGCGCCTTCGAAGGCGGATTTCGTCTGTGGCGAGACAAGGCCCTGATCGTCTGATAGTATTACAGTTCAGTATAGTTATTCAAAATAATGTGTGACGCGGGGCCAAGTCGTTGCATTGCGCAGATTTGCCGACTAGGAATTCCGGCGCACTACATCGCGACGAACCGCGAGGGACGTGCAAAGACGCCGCCGCACTTTAACTTTGCGCATCATCCCATCCGAAACTGTGCCGATTTCGGGCCCCATACGCCATAGACGGAGGAAAATAGATTGACCGACGACAGCAACGACGCTCGCAAGGATATCGACCTTCTCGAGCTGACCGCCCATATCGTGTCGGCTTACGTCGAGAAGAACCGCCTGCCCGCCTCCGGCCTGGCCGACCTCATCGCCAGCGTCAGCGCTTCGATCAGCGGGCTCGGCCAGCCGGCCGTACCCGTGGCGGCGCCGCTCGTGCCGGCGGTCAATCCCAAGAAGTCGGTGACGCCGGATTTCATCATCTGCCTGGAGGACGGCAAGAAGTTCAAATCGCTGAAGCGTCATCTGGGCGTGCATTTCGGCCTGACGCCGGACGCCTACCGCGCCAAATGGGGCTTGCCGTCGGACTATCCGATGGTCGCTCCCAATTACGCGGCCTCGCGTTCGGAACTGGCTAAGTCGATCGGTCTCGGCCGCAAGGCCGTCGCCCCGAAAGCGCCGGCCAGGGGCAGGAAAGCCAAGGTCTCGGCCTGAGCGCGCATTCCGGCGCTGAGCCAATGGTTTGATTGAGGCCTGCCGGCGGTCCGTCTTGGCAGGCTTCATGCTTTTGTGGCTTGGATGTGCAGACAGGCCTTGGGAAAGCCATGAACTACACCAGGCTGGTGATCGAGAAAGAGGCGCCGCAGGAATACGGCTACGACCGCATCCGTTACAATCTCTCCGAAATTCGATCGCCGACCAGAAGCTATTCGACCTCGGCCTGTCGCTGCCCGATCTTGCGCTCTTCCACGGCGAGCGCGCAATTGCAGGGGGGCTCGACGCCATCTCCGCCGCGCTGAGGGAATGATTTTCCACCCCGCCTGCAGGCAGGCAGGAAAGCTCAGTTCGCTGCCGGAACGGAACAGCTCAGATCGCCTTCCTTGCAGTTCAGGTAACCGTCGAAATCCTTGACCCGGGATTGCGTCAGGCCATCCATGCACATCGAGAGGAGCATGGGGACCACGCTGCCTCCGGCCGCTCCCGCGGTCTGGAAATTGCACTCAGCGTCGCGGAACTTGATCCAATCCTGCTGCGCTTGGACAAGAAGCTTCTTGGTATCCGCGTCGTCCTTCAGGCGGGTTTCGATCTGCTTGTAAAGTTCGTTGAGCTTCTTGTCGGATTTCCTGAACGAAGCATCGGCGCACTGGTTCATGGTGGCCTGATCCTTGGCGCCGGCGCACTTGTCCTTGGCAAAAGCGAAAGCCGGCATGGCCAGAACCACGGCGGTGGTCAGAATTGCGGTTTTCATTGGTCTCGTCCTCTTTGCAGGTGAGCGGCATCGTCATTCCGTAACGGTTTCGGCGAAGCACCTGGCCAGCTTTTCCGGTGCTCCAAGCTTCTTCGCCCAGGATACCAGTCCAGGCTTTTCCGATGGATCGGCATAGCCGCCCCATACGTCACGAAACTGCTTCTTTCCGTCGACGGTCTGGAAGAACATCACGCCGTCATCGCTCACAGGCGTGGAGACATAAGCGGCGCTCCAGTTGCCGCTTTCCAAGATGGTGATGAACTTGGCGCGGGCGGGCTTGAACTTATTGTCCATCGCCGAAGCGACGAGCGGTGCATATTCCTGTTTGCGCGCCTTCGTCACTTCGACCTTGACGCCGTCGCAGGCATCGTTCGCGAAAGCAGATGTCGGTATCAACCCCGCCAGCCCGATCATGACGATTTTGGCGTGCCGTCGAACCAAGTCGCCGAATTCAGACATAGGTGGTTTTCCTCTTCCTTTGCGGAGTGTGGCTGTCAGTCGGAATCGTCGTCACCCGATGAATTGTCATCGTCAGGCGCATCGACCTGGCAGCCAATGCCATTGCACCCCTGATAGTTGCCCTGCGTATCGAAGTTTGGATTGCCTTGCCTGTCGTATTGCGGCCTGTCGTCGATGCTTTGATCCCCATCGCCAGGGTCATCGACTTTGCATCCGATCCCATGGCAGCCAATGTATCTGCCTCGCGTATCGAAATTGGGATTGCCTTGCTTGTCGTATTGCGGCCTGGTGTCGATGGTCTGATCGTCGGTGGTGCAGCCGGCGACCGCCAGTAAAACACTGGCGATGACCGAATAGACTATATGTTTCACGGTTTATTCTCCTCGCTCCCCGGCGGCAGCGATTCATCCGTCGATCGGGGGACGATCCGAAGAGGACAAAAGCTTCGCGGACCACGAAACGCCCGGGCTGTGGTCCAGGCATTCGACGACTTTGCTGCCGGCTGTCGCAATTCCTCAAGTCGAGGGGAACGCTCCCAGCGGGAGCCGCCTTGGCGAATGTCCATTTCCCTCTCCATGCCTAGCGCCCATCCGCCCAAGCATGCCAACGATCCGCCGGCGCGGTTGATGTATCCATAGGTTGTAGCCGATGTCGCCGGCTAGCAAGGGAAAATTGCCAGATCTTGAGTTCTGTTTTGAGAATGCTTAATAACCCAGTAAGCACCCTGCTTGATTTAGCAAGTACTTAAATATGATTGACAGAAAGGCTCCAGCAAAAAGATTGCTGGGTAACGCCTACGCTTTTCGACTATTCCAGCATAAAATGGTCTATTATTCCAATTCACAAGGGACGACGATATATAAGGGTGGAGTTACGCTCGACATTATCGCCAGAACCCCAATGTATTGGTAGGTTTCGGCCAGGCCAGTGGGCAGGCCGAAAGAATGCTGCTCACGGATCGGCTTTCAAGGTTATCGCGTGCACGATGGGGGGGGGCATGCGGTCTTCGAGACACCCGATAGGCTTTCCTGTCCCGCCGGGTCTTGGCGGGTGAGTTTCGTGTGCGTTCGATGGAACACGTCAGAAAATCCTTGATCCAGAACCTGTTTTTTGCGCGCGTCATACGTCGAACTGGGCTAAAGGGCTCCCCGGCCGGACCAGCGTCCATCGTGGAAGTGCCCCGCCGGCCTCCATCCTTCTAACGGGGCCTCGTTCCATGACCTCCGAACAGATATCACCGGACCAGCGCTATGCCGCGTTCCGCCATCGCTCGTTCCTGAGCTATTGGGCGGCGCGCTTCCTCACCACATTCGCCACCATGATCGTGTCCGTCGCGGTCGGCTGGCAGATGTACGATCTGACCCGCGACCCGCTCGATCTCGGGCTTGTCGGCATCGTCCAGTTCCTGCCTGCGCTGCTCCTGGTGCTGGTCACGGGGGTCGTTGCCGACCGTTTCGGCCGCCGGCTGATCATGGCGCTGGCGGTGCTGCTCGAGGCGATCTGCGCGCTCGCGCTGCTCATCCTGACCCTGCGCGGCATCAGTGGCCCGCTGCCAATCTTCATCGTGCTCGCCATGTTCGGCATCGCCCGCGCCTTCTTCGGACCGGCCTCGTCGTCGCTGTTCGCCAATCTGGTGCCGCCCCGGGATTTCGCCAACGCCATTGCCTGGAACTCGTCGGCCTGGCAGACGGCGACCATCGTCGGGCCGGTCGCCGGCGGCCTTCTCTACGGCGTATCGGCCGAGGTGGCCTATGGCACGGCCACGGCGCTGATGCTCGTCGCCGGGCTGCTGATCTTCACCATACCGAGGCCGGCACAGCGCAGCGAGACCGACAAGCCGACCATGCAGACCCTGTTCGCCGGCTTCGGTTACATCTGGGGCGAGAAGATCGTGCTTGGCGCCATCTCGCTCGATCTCTTCGCCGTGCTCCTGTCCGGCGCCTCGGCGCTGCTGCCGATCTATGCCCGCGACATATTGCAACTCGGTCCCTGGGGACTTGGTTTGCTGCGCTCGGCGCCAGGGGTGGGTGCCATCTGTGTCGCCATCTGGCTCGCTGGTCATCCTATCCGCAACCACGCGGGCCTGATCATGCTCGGCTTCGTGGCCGCGTTCGGCGCCTTTACGGTGCTGTTCGGCCTGTCGACCATCGCCTGGCTGTCGATCCTGGCATTGGCCTTCCTCGGCGCCACCGACATGTTCAGCGTCTACATCAGGGAAACCTTGATCCAGCTCTGGACCCCCGATCATGTCCGCGGCCGCGTCAACGCCGTCAATCAGGTCTTCGTCGGCGCCTCCAACGAGCTCGGCGAATTCCGCGCCGGCACCATGGCGGCGCTGATCGGCACGGTGCCGGCCGTCGTCATCGGCGGCGTCGGCGCCATCGCCGTTGCCGGCCTGTGGGCCTACCTGTTCCCGGCGCTCCGAAGGGTGCGGCACCTCAATGGACGAAACTGACGGGGCATCGAATTCAGGTCCACCGGTATCGGCGGGCTGCGAATCTGTGCTAAGCCGCCGCCCGACCAACCAAAGGACGATACCTGTGAGCGAACCGACCGTGGCTGAGGCAACCGAGAGTATCTATGTGTCGCTGCGGGCCGACAATGCCGATCTCGACGCCCATATCGCGACGCTTAAGGCAGCGCTGGCACGAGAGGGGATGAAGCAGGCGGTGTTCGATCCCACCAAACTGGCGCAGAACAACCGCTCGGGCCGCAAATTGATGCAGGCTTATTTTCGTCAGCGCGGCGTGAGCGTGACGTTTTCGAACTAGCAGGCGTTAAACGACCCGCCATCAGGGGATGGTTGTGCCGCGACCGCGCCGTCGGCCGCCGAAAATCAGCACCAGGAACTCGTCCAGCCAGCGCTTGAGGTGCATGTCCCAGATCAGCCTGCCGCCGAGATGGTCGCGGCCGGGCTGGGCGCCCGGCAATTCGAAGCGGTGCGCGCCGCGCACCACCCAGCGCTGCATCATCAGCCTGGTCAATTCGCCGTGGAACTGGATGCCCCAGGCATTGTCGCGGTAGCGGAAAGCCTGGTTGGGATAGGTCTCGGCGGTCGCCAGCAAGGTCGCGTCGCTGGGCAGCGAAAAACCTTCGCGGTGGAACTGATAGACCATTTCCGGCCAGCGCATCAGTTTCTGGCCCGCTTCCGTCGCCTTCAACGGATACCAGCCGATCTCGACAAGCCCTTCGCCATGCCCCTCGACCTTGCCGCCCAAATGGTTGACCAGCATCTGCGCGCCAAGGCAGATGCCCAGCAGCGGCCGGTTCTCGCGCAGCGGAACCTCAAGCCACTCGGTCTCGCGGCGGACGAACTCGTCCTCGTCATTGGCGCTCATCGGCCCGCCGAACACCACGGCCCCGGCATGGCCGTCGAGCGTCTCTGGCAAGGGATCGCCAAGCGGCGGGCGGCGGATGTCGAGATCGAAGCCCTCTTCGAGAAGCATGTGGCCGACGCGCCCGGGGCTCGAATTCTCCTGATGCAGCACGATCAGGATTCTCGGCTTCGAACGCGGCGGCATCGGCGGCATCGGCGGATGGATCCTATTCGTCGCTCGACGTTCCACGGGCCCCCGGCGCCGCGGCCGCCGCCTTGCGGCGCGCCTCGATGCGATCCTGGCGTTCGACGCCGATCAGCTCGGCAACGCGCCAGACCGTGTTGTCTTCCAACTCGTGCAGCTCGCCATCGGCATAGACGATCTCCCACATCAGGCCGATGAAAGCCTTGCGGCCTTCGGCATCGAGGTGGCGCTTCAGCACGCTGGTGAAGGCATAGAGGTCGATCGCCTCGTTGTCGGCGCGCTCGCCGGCGGCGGCCAGCGCGTCGAGCTCGTTGCCGCTGACCGAATAGGCCTGCGCCAGCACTGCCTTGAACCGTTCCCACTCGACGTCCTGGCGCACGCCGTCGGCGCTCATCACGTGGTAGAGCAGCGCCGAGGCTGCCACGCGCGGATCATCGGCGCTGGCGCGGGCGCCGGTGCCGGTCGGCAAATCCCTCAGAAACGACAAAACGCGTTCGAACATCGATCCATTCCCAAACGGCCGGGCCACCCAGCCAACTCAAAACAACCGGAACCGGCGCGGCGACTTTTCCGCCGCATCGTCCGGATCGACGCCGGGATCGTCCGGCAGGCGTGCCAGTTCCTGCGCCGGTTCGACGGCCTCGGCATCGGCGGGCACCGCGGCGAAAGCCTGCGCCGTCACCGGCCTGACGTGGTCCTGATCGTTCTCGGCCTGCTTGCCGGCCGTCTCGCCGCCCGGGCCAGCGTGATCGATCACCTCGACCGACTCTTCCTGCGCCGGCCTGCCCGGCGCCTCGATCGCCACCGCCGGGGCGTCCGGCGCATCGTCACGGCTGTCGATCAGCTGGCCGAGACGCTCCATCGGGGCGCGCCACTCGAAGGCGTCAAGCCGGCCGGTGACCGGCGATACCGGCGCCCAGCGCTCCGAGACGACGCCGTCGGCGACCCAGGCCGGGTCGCGCGGCGCCCGCACCGCCTTGGACAAGAGCTGTCGCACCTTGCCCTGGTCGCCCGTCTCGGCTTCTTCGATGTCGGCCAAAAGCAGATAGGCGCCCTCGCGGCGGTCCATCCGGATCGCCGCCTCGGCTTCGCGGCGGGCAGTCGCAAAATCCTGTGCATCGAGCGCGGCGCGCGCCACCGTCATCGAGGATTCGGCGTGGTTCTTCCTCATCTCCTGCAATTTCTTCGCCCGGTTGAGGCGATCGAGCACGGCGTCACCTGGCCTTGCATGGGTATAGAGCTCCGCTATCTCCGGATGCGGTTCGGCCCTCCAGGCCGTCTCGAGGATCTTCGAGCCCTTGCGCACGTCGTTTTGGCGAAACAGCAGCGTCGCAGCCGCGACCGCGGCCGGCGCGAACTCCGGCTGCAGCCGATTGGCCTCTATCGCCGCCGTGCGGGCGGCTGCGGGATCGCTGTCGGCGAGTGACTGCGCCTTGGCGGTCAACAGCACGGCGCGTCGGCGGTTGGCGGCGTCACGTTCGATCTGGCGGGTCGCTTTCTGCGCCTCGACCAGCTTCAGCGCGCCGTCCCAGTCGCCGCGCCCGGTCAGCTCTTCAAGCGTCGATTCGGCCGCCCAGGCCAGTTGCGGCGCCATGCCGGCGGCGCGCCCGGCATAGTGCCTGGCGGCATTGCGGTCCCCCAGGCGCTCGGCTTCGAGATAAAGCCCGCGCAGCCCGAGCAGCCGCATTTCGGGATCGTCGAGCATGCTCTCGAATTTCTGGCGCGCGCCTTCGTGGTCGCCTTCGAGCAGCGAAGCCTGGGCCTCGAGCAGATGGATCAATGGCTCCTGGTCGGAGCGGATCAGCTTGGCCGCTTCCTTGGTCTTCTTGCGGGCCAGCGCGCCGTCGCCGGCGCCGGCGGCGATCATGCCGGTCGACAGCGCCTGATAACCGCGGTCGCGCCGCCGCACCCGGAAATAGCGCGAAATGGTGTAGGGGCTGTTCCAGACCGACTTGATCAGCCACCACAGGATCATCACCGCCGCGACGACAGCAACCACCGCCACCGCCGCCACCATCAGGCTGACCTGATACTGGTAGCCGTTGAAGGTGATGACCATGTCACCCGGCCGGTCCGCCAGCCAGGCAAAGCCCAGGCCCAGCGCGAAGACGGCGGCGAGGAAGAGCAGGATTCGGATCATCGCCAGTTCCTCACGCCTTCATCGCGCCTGATATCAGCGCATCGATCAGCGTCTCGACCTCGATGCGTGCCTTCAGCTTGCCGGCAAAATCGGCGCCGGCCGCCTTTGCAGGCGCGGGCAGCGTCTCATATTCGGTAAGCGCCTTGGCATAGTCGCCCTGATTGACCGCCACCTCCATGCGCGCAATGGTTTCCGGCGCGCCGGCGCCCTGGACGGCGCCGATCGGCCGGACCTTGACCAACGATTCGGCGCTCGACAGAAGGTTCTGCAGCAGCCCGGCATTTTCGTCGACGGGTGTGGCCGCCGCGACCATGGCGTTGGCGGCGGCATCCATCTGCGATGCGATCTCGGTGCGGGTCTGGACGCCCTTTTGCGCGTAGGCACGCAGAGCCGCAAGCTGCGGTGCGTCCGGCGCGATCGCGGCGAAGGTCTCAAGCTCGGCACCAAACGGCGCGCCCCGGTCGAGCGCCGCCTTCAGTGCCGAAGCGGCGATGGCGAGCGCAACCTTCGGCTGTCCGGCCTGCGCCTCGACCTTGCCGGAAAGCTGCGCCACCGACTGCTCCAGCGCGGTGAGCCGGCCGTCCTGCTTCGCCGCCGACTCGCCGGCCGATTTGACCAGCGCATCGAGGCCGGCCAGCCTTTCATTGAGTAGACCGAGATCCACTGGAGCCGGGTTGCCGGCCTTGCCTAGCGCCGCAACCGCCGTCTCGATCTGCCTGACCTTGTCGCCAAGCGCGGCCAGCCCGGCATTGTCGCCCGCTCCGCCTTGCTCGACCGCCGATTTGAGCGCCGCGACATCCGTCCTGACCTGATCCAACGCCGCGGACAACCCGTCGACCTTGGCCGACGCACCGCCGTCGCCGGCTTGCCTCAGATCCGCGATCTCGGTTCTGAGCGCGGCGATTTCGCCGTTGACGCCTTCGAGCGAGACGCTGGGAGCGGACCCCGGCGCGCCGAGCAGGCCGGCGAACTGCAATCCGCCGGCGCCGACCAGTGCGATGACACCGCCGATGATGCCGGCCGCGATGCCATTGACCCGCTTCGGCGGTGGCGGTGCGGATGCGGTTTTCCCGTTCCCCGCCGAGGCGCCGGTCACTGGCCCGGCCGGTTTAGGTTCGGCGCGCTTCGCCGATGTGTCCTCGAAACTGTAGTCGAAGGCGCCGGCCTTGCCAGCGGCGTCGTCCCGGGAACCGGGGTAGGCTGCCGCCGGTTCGTCCGCCTTGGCGGCGCTTTCCGCGGATCGTTCCGATCGGGGCGCTGTCGCCTCGGCGTGCTCCCAGGGTTCTAGATCGGTCTGGTCGGCGTGCACAGGCTCTTCGGGCGCCTCCGGCCGCGAGGCGTTCGCGGCTTCCTCCGCCTTGGCCTCGTCGGTTTGCGCCCCGGCCCTGGCGGCATTCTCGTCGGCGATGCGGGAAACGGCGCCGGGCTCAAGTTCGATGGTCACCGGCTCGCGGCGGCTTTTCGAATGTCGCATCTTCGGCGTCTTGACCATGCTTGGGCTCCGCAAATTCGCTTGGGGATGGTTCAAAGAGGGTCTAGCACATCACCAAGCGGTGAAAAGGGGCGGTGTGATGACGCGGCTCAGGACCCGGGCCGCAAAAGCGAAAGCAGCGCACCCTCGTCGGGCCGCGCGGCTATGTGGATGCGGTCGCCAGCGACGTCGCCAAGGACGGCGGCGATGCGATGCGACAGGGCAAAAACCCGCGTCTTGTCAAAGGCTTCATGCAGCGCAGGCCGCCTGACCAAGGCCTGCAGCGCAGCAGCCGCCCTGGCGGAATAGAGCAGCACCGCATCCGCGGTTTGCCCCGACAGACGGGCAAGCACGGCCTCGTCCGAATAGGTCACGGCGAGCGTGTCGTATGTCTCGACGGGGCGGACCCCGACGTCGGCAGCTTGCAGCCGCTGCTCGAATGCCGGGAAGCGCACGCGTCCGCAGAGATAGACAATGGTCTTGCCCTGGAATTCGCCGGCAAGACTGCCAGCAAGACCTTCGGCATTGCCGGGACCTTCGCTGACGGACAAAAATCCTGCTTCACGCGCGGCTTGCGCGGTCCTCTTGCCGACGGCATGGCAAGGCAAGTCCGAAAGCCGGGCGACGACCTCCTTAGGCGCAAAGCGCACGCCATTGGCGCTGGTCACCGCAACGGCCACGGCATTGCCGATGACGAGGTCCGTATCGATCGGCAAGGCCACCGTCTCGGTCAGCGGCAAAAGCAGCGGTAGAAACCCCATGTCCTTGAGCATTCGCGCGGTGCGGGAGGCGCCCGGTTGAGGCCGCGTCACCAGAACGCGCTGCACCGTCAGGCCCAGCCGTCGAAGAATGTCTCGCCGGCCCTGGCCCGCACCGTCCTTGCCGCCTCTTCACCGATGCGGGCGGCATCCAGCGCCAGGCCTTTCATCTCGACCATGTGCGACTGCGTGCCATCAGGCGAGATGATCAATCCCGCGAAAGAAAGGTCCGCGCCGTCTATCACGGCATGACCGGCAATCGGCGTGCGGCAGGAGCCGTCGAGGGCCGCCAGGAAAGCGCGCTCGCAAGCCAGCGCCTGTCCGGTCGGCAGGTCGTGGATGGCCGCCAGCATCTGTTCGACGTCGCCATCGCCTATGCGGGTTTCGATGCCGATCGCGCCTTGGCCCGGCGCCGGCGGAAAGATGTCGAGCGGGATCAGATCGGTGACCACGTGGCCGAGCCCGAGCCGCTTCAGCCCGGCATGGGCGAGGATGGTGCCGGCGGCAACGCCTTCATCGAGCTTGCGCAGCCGCGTCTGCACATTGCCACGAAACATCACCACGTCGAGATCCGGCCGCATGCGGCGGATCAGCGCCTGCCGCCTGAGCGACGACGAGCCGACTTTGGCGCCACGCGGCAGGTCTGCAATCGTCTTAGCCGCGCTGCCGACAAAGGCGTCGCGTGCGTCCTCACGCGGCAAAAAGGCTGAGAGCTCCAGGCCGTCGGGCAACTGCGTCGGCATGTCCTTCGAGGAATGCACGGCAATGTCGATCGCGCGGGCGAGCAGCGCCTCCTCGATCTCCTTGGTGAACAGGCCCTTGCCGCCAGCTTCCGACAGCGGCCGGTCCTGGATGCGGTCGCCGCTGGTCGAGATGACGACGATTTCGAACGCTTCTTGCGGCAAACCATGCGCCGCCATAAGCCGCGCCTGGGTTTCCTGCGCCTGCGCCAGCGCCAGCGGGCTGCCGCGTGTTCCGATCTTCAAGATTGTTTGCATGGCGCGCGGTCCGTGATAACCCCCCGGCAAGCGAAGTCGCCTTTTCCGGGCGTCTCCTACCGGGGAATGCCCCGATACACAATCCTTGGGGACAGCGACCAATTGATCCGCGTTCTGGGCATTGAAACGAGTTGTGACGAGACCGCCGCCAGCGTCGTGGCGTTGGAGGGCGATGCCGCGCCCAAAATCCTGTCCAATATCGTGCTGTCGCAGATCGAGGAGCATGCCGCCTTCGGCGGGGTTGTGCCGGAGATCGCCGCGCGCGCCCATGTCGAGGCGCTGGACGGCATTGTCGAGGCAGCCCTTGCCGATTCGGGCGTGGCGCTGGCCGACATCGACGCCATCGCCGCGACCGCAGGTCCGGGCCTCGTCGGGGGCCTCATCGTCGGGCTGATGACGGCCAAGGCGATCGCGGCCGCAACCGGCAAGCCGCTGATCGCCGTCAACCATCTCGAAGGCCATGCCTTGACGGCGCGGCTGACCGATGGGCTCGACTTTCCCTATCTCCTGCTGCTGGTCTCCGGCGGCCACACACAGATCCTGGCCGTGCGCGGTGTCGGCGACTACCAGCGCTGGGCGACGACCATCGACGACGCGCTCGGCGAAGCATTCGACAAGACGGCCAAGATGCTTGGCCTGCCCTATCCCGGCGGTCCCAATGTCGAGAAGGCGGCGGCATCGGGCGATGCGGGTCGTTTTGCCTTCCCGCGTCCGATGAAGGGATCGGCGCAGCCCGATTTTTCGTTCTCCGGCCTGAAGACCGCCGTGCGCCAGGCGGCGAGCGCTATCGAGCCCTTGAGCGACCGGGACGTCGCCGACATCTGCGCGTCCTTCCAGGCGGCGGTGGCCGACGCGCTGGGCGACCGTGTCTCGCGCGCGCTCGCCCGGTTCCGCCGGGAATTCCCCGACACGGCCGCGCCGGCGCTGGTCGTCGCCGGCGGCGTCGCCGCCAACCATACGATCAAGGCGACGCTGGAACGGCTGTGCGCCGAGGCGCGCTTCGCCTTCGTCGCGCCACCGCTGAAACTTTGCACCGACAATGCGGCAATGATCGCCTGGGCCGGCATCGAGCGGATGCGCGAAGGCCTGGCGCAAGAAAACGGCTTCGATTTCGTGCCGCGCTCGCGCTGGCCGCTGGACAGCATCTCCGCGCCGATGATCGGCTCGGGCCGGCGCGGGGCCAAGGCATGAACACGGAGGGCAGGAGCAAGGAGGGCAGGAGCGGCATCGAGACCGCGCCAACCGGCTGGCGCGTTGCCGTGCTCGGTGGCGGGGCCTGGGGTACCGCTCTGGCGCTGGCTATGCTGCGCGCCGGCCATTTCGTCCGCCTTTATGCGCGCGACCCGGAGACCGTCGCCGCGATCGATCACGGCGAAAATCGACGCTATCTGCCTGGCATCGCGCTCCAGGCCGGCATCGTGGCGACGAGCAACATCCAAGCCGCGCTCGACGGTGCCGATTGCGTGCTGGCGGTGACGCCGGCGCAATCGTTGCGGGCGATGCTTGCTCACGCCAACGGCCATATGCCGGCCGGTGTCCCGCTGGTGCTATGCGCCAAGGGCATCGAGCGCGATACCGGCGCCTTGCTGTCGGCGATCGTCGGGGAAATCCTGCCTGGGAATCCGGTCGCCGCCCTGTCCGGTCCGAGCTTCGCCACGGACGTTGCCCGGGGCTTGCCGACGGCGGTGGTGGTTGCCGCCCGGGACGAGGCGCTGGCGGCCAAGCTTGCCGCGCGCTTCTCGGCGGAAAATCTGCGCTGCTATTCGAATGATGATTTGATCGGCGTCGAGATCGGCGGCGCCTTGAAGAACGTCTTCGCCATCGCCGCGGGTGCCGTCACTGGCGCCGGGCTTGGCGCCAGTGCCCAGGCCGCCATGGTGACGCGCGGCTTCGTCGAACTGCGCCGCATCGGTGCCGCCTTCGGCGCCAGACCCGAGACGTTGATGGGGCTTTCCGGCCTTGGCGACCTGCTGCTCACCTGCTCGTCCACGCAATCGCGCAACTTCGCCTACGGACTGGCGCTCGGCCAGGGCAAGCCGCTTGGCGGGCTGCCGCTGGCGGAAGGCGTGCCGACGGCGGCGATCGCCGCCCGCATCGCCACCGAGCGCGGCATCGACGCGCCTATCATCGCCGCAGTCGCCGCCATACTGGACGGCACCATCACCATCCGGCAGGCTGTGGCGGCCTTGATGACCCGGCCGCTGAAGACCGAAACCGACGATTGATTCCAGCATCAGGAGACAGAGACATGTTGTTCGCGTTGATTTGCAAGGACAAGCCCGGAAGCATGCAAGTGCGCATCGATACGCGGCCGGAGCACCTCGCTTTTCTCGAAGGGCTGAACAGCGACAAGAAGCTGGCCTTCGCCGGTCCGTTCCTCGACGCCGACGGCAAGTCCAACGGCAGCCTCGTCGTCGTCGAAGCGCCTGACATGGCAGGCGCGCAGGCGCTGTCGGCAGCCGATCCCTATGCCAAGGCGGGACTGTTCGAAAGCGTCGAGGTCCGCCAGTGGAACTGGACCTTCAACAAGCCGGCGGCTAATTAATCGGTACAGGGCTGGAGGAGCAATACGAATGAACTACTGGCTGTTCAAATCCGAACCCTCGGTCTTCTCGTTCGAGGCGTTGAAGGCCAAGGGCAAGGCAGGCACGCAATGGGACGGCGTGCGCAACTATGCGGCGCGCAACAACATGAAGGCCATGCAGATCGGTGATCTCGGCTTCTTCTACCACTCCAACGAGGGGCTGAACGTGGTCGGCATCGCCGAAGTGTGCGCACTGGCTCATCCCGACACCACATCGGACGATCCGCGCTGGGAATGCGTCGACATCCGCGCCTTCAAGGATGTGCCGAACCCGCCGACGCTGGAGCAGGTCAAGGCCAATCCCAAGCTCGCCGACATGGCGCTGGTGCGGCTCGGACGGCTTTCCGTGCAGCCGGTGACGCCGGCCGAATGGAAGGAAGTCTGCCGCATGGGTGGCCTGACGCCGGCTCCGTGACGGTTCTCACGAGCCATAGCGCCGAACGCTTCATCCTCGACAATACGGCGCTGATGGCGCCGCCGCATGTGCCCGAGATTGCGCTGTATCTTGCCGACGAGGCGCATGATCTGTGGCAGCGGACGGAGGACGAGCTGGTCGAGATCGGGCTGCCGCCGCCTTTCTGGGCCTTTGCCTGGGCCGGCGGCCAGGGGCTTGCCCGCCATATCATCGACAATCCGGCCATGGTGCGGGGCAAGCGCGTGCTCGACTTCGCCTCCGGCTCCGGTCTCGTCGCCATCGCCGCAGCCAAAGCCGGCGCGGCAGGGGTGACCGCCGCCGACATCGACCCGTTCTGCGCCACGGCGGTCCGCCTCAATGCGCAAGCCAATGGCGTCGCGGTCGAATTCGTCCAGAATGACTGCGTCGGAACGGATGCGGACTGGGACGTGGTTCTTGCCGGCGATGTCTTCTACGACAAGCCGTTCGCAGACCGGCTGACGCCCTGGTTCGCGGCTCTGAAGCGGCGCGGCGCCGATATCCTGATCGGCGATCCCGGCCGCTCCTATCTGCCGCGGTCGGGGTTGGAACCGCTTGGCGTCTACCAGGTGCCGGTGACGCGGGCGCTCGAGGATGCCGAGATCAAACGCACCACCGTCTGGCGGTGGAGCACCGCGCGCCCGGCTTGACGCCGCCACTGAACAGGCGTTTCCATGAGCTCCGTATCAGAGGGGGATATCATGGATTTTTCAGCGGTTAACTGGCTGGCGGTGATCGTCGCCGCAATCCTGGCGTGGCTGTTCGGCGCCGGCTGGTACACCGGTTTGAGTAAGCCATGGCTGAAGGCTGCAAAACTCGATCCGGCGACCATGAAGAAATCGTTGCTGCCGTTTCTCATCTCTTTCATCGCCGAGTTGGTCATGGCGCTTGTGATGGCCCTGGTCGTCGGCGCGGTGACTGGCGGCGAGCCGACATTGCTGGCGGGACTGGTCTTCGGTTTCGTGCTTTGGCTCGGCTTCGTCGCAACCACGCTGTCGGTCAATCATCGCTACGAGAATTTCGGCTGGAACCTGACCATCATCGACGGCGGCCACTGGCTTGGCGTGCTGTTGATCGTCGGCGCCGTGGTCGGCTGGTTCGGCGCCGCAGCGAGTTGAAGGCCTCCGCTACACCCGGTCCGCGGTTTGGGATTTTGCCATTTCCTCCAGAATCCACGTGCGAAAGGCAACGATGCGCGGATCGTTCACCAGTTCCTTGGGATAGACCAGGAAATAGGCGAATTCCGGCGCGACCTTGATGCCGAGTTCGAAAGGCCGCACCAACCTACCTTCGGAAAGGTCGTTGGCCACCATGGCGAAATCGGCGAGCGCCACGGCGCTGCCCTCCATCGCCGCCTGGACCGCGTCGGCCGAGGTGCCGAAAACGATGGTGCGGCTGTCGTCGAAATCGTCGACGCCGGCTGCCGCCATCCACATGCGCCAGTTCGGCCAGGTCACGCCCTGCCGCGCCCATTCGATATGGGCAAGCGTGTGATGGAAGAGATCGCGCGGTTCGCGCAGCGGCGGACCTGATGCCAGCAGGCTCGGGCTGCACACCGGAATGATGACGTTGTCGAACAGCCGGTGCGCGCAAAGTCCCGGATATCTGCCGGCGCCGAAGCGGATGCCGACATCGACATCGTCGAGGTCGAAATCCCGCAATCCGTAGGCGATGTCGAACCTGAGTTCGATGCCTTCATGTTTTTTTCGGAAATCCTCGACCCGCCGCATCAGCCATTTCGTCGCGAATTGGGCGTCGAGCGTTACTTTCAGCAGCGTCGTGCCGCGCGTCATCTTCTGCGCCCGCGAGACGGCCTTGCCAAGCAGGTCGAGCGCATCGGCAGAGGCCTCGAACAGCACCGTTCCGGCCTCCGTCAGCCGGATGCTGCGGCTGGAACGCGTGAACAGGACGATGCCGAGCTGGTCTTCGATCTCCTTGATCTGGTGGCTGACGGCGGCTGGCGTCAGGCCGAGTTCGTCGGCGGCCCGGGTGAAATTGAGATGCCGGGCCGCTGCCTCCAGCGTCCTCAGCGCCCGGGTTCCCGGCACCAGGCGGGCCATCAGCGCGGCCCCAGAACAGACGCGGTCATGGCGCCCTGATCCTCAAAGAAAACTTGATAATCCGGAAAGAACTACTCGTTTCTCTCCAATCTTTCAATCGGGCATGATGCAACCATCGAACCAATATCAAACCGGATTTTATGTCCGGATGGAAGGAACCGCATCATGTCTCACATAGCTTTGAGAGCTCCCGCGAGCCGGTTGAACTGGCTGACCGCCGCGTTCGACTGGCTCCGCCAGGCCAAGGTCGCGGCAAGCCTGCCGCAGGACGATGTCGAGGATCTGTCGGACCGCCAGTTGCGCGATGTCGGCGCCACGCGCAAAGACGTCTCCCGTGCCATGGACCGCGAACGCGGCCGGCTGGGCCTGCTCGACATCGGTTGGCAGCAGCCACGGAGGTAAGGAGGTAGGCAGTAGGGATTAGAGATTAGGAAGAGCCCGACTGCCTATTTCCCTACTCCCTACTCCCTACCTTACCACCCTCACCACCGTCCGGTCCGACAGCAGCGGCAAAAGGCGCGCCATCGTGCGTGCGGTCACCGCGACGCAGCCTTGCGTGGGCGTGAAGCCCGGGCGCGCCAGGTGGAAGAAGATGGCGCTGCCGCGTCCGCGGCGGCGCGGCGTTATATTCCAGTCGAGCACAAGGCAGGCATCATAGAGCCTGTCGTCGCGCCGCATGCGTTCGTGGCTGGCGCCGTAGGGGATCTTGACTGGCCTGTTATAGTTTCGGTCGTCGGGCACTTCGCACCAGCCGAGATCAGGCCCGATCGGCGTCATCGCCAGCCGGGTGATGCGGCCGCTGGAGAAGTGGTCTCCCCGGAAATAACCCGACAGGATCCGCATTTGGCCAAGCGGCGTGGCGCCGTCGCCTTCGCGCTTGCCCGCCGAGATGCCGCCACGCCCCAGCGCGCAGGCAAACACCGTTCTGCCCGCCTGCAGCAGCCCCTGGCTGGGACGGCCGGGCCTTGCCCGCACGGTCAGCACCCGCAGTCCTTTTCGCAAAATTGCGCCGGCTGCATTGCGATCGTGTTTTTTCTTGTATGATCGTGCCACGGAACAAATCACTGTGATCGGCTGTTGTGCCGGTCAGCTTCCGCATAAACAGGCAGCGGTCAACTGAATTTTCTTTTCAAAACAACGGATTGATCCATGACTTCACGAACCATCCTGATCGTCGACGACGATGACGACCTGCGCGGCACGTTGGTCGAGCAATTGTCCCTTTATGAGGAATTCGACGTGCTGCAGGAGTCCACTGCGGCAAAAGGCGTCGCCGCGGCGCGTGGCGGCCTCATCGACCTGCTGATCATGGATGTCGGCCTGCCCGACATGGACGGCCGCGAAGCGGTGAAGATCCTGCGCAAGGGCGGCTACAAGGCGCCCATCATCATGCTGACCGGCCACGACACCGATTCGGACACGATCCTTGGCCTCGAAGCCGGCGCCAACGACTACGTGACGAAGCCGTTCCGCTTCGCGGTGCTTTTGGCGCGCATCCGCGCGCAGCTGCGCCAGCACGAGCAAAGCGAGGACGCCACCTTCTCGGTCGGCCCCTACACCTTCAAGCCAAGCCAGAAGCTGCTGATCGACCCGCGCGGCGCAAAGGTGCGGCTGACGGAGAAGGAGGCCTCGATCATCAAATATCTCTACCGCGCCGACCAGAAGGTGGTGACGCGCGACGTGCTGCTCGAGGAGGTGTGGGGCTACAATTCCGGCGTTACCACGCACACGCTGGAAACCCATGTGTATCGCCTGCGCCAGAAGATCGAGCGCGATCCTTCCAATGCGGAAATTCTTGTGACAGAAAGCGGTGGCTACAAGCTGGTTCCTTAAACATTTTATTATCCAATAAGCGGTCTGGGCGGGGCTGCTTTTGGGTGCGATCCTGTTGGAGCGGGATTCTGGATCGCACCGCAGAGGAGGGATTGGACTGACCGTTCGGGGACACAGCTAGATGGCGCTGGATGACGACATCCGCATCCTGTCAGCCGTGAGGCTTTTCGAGGGCTTCACGCAGGAACAATTGCGCCTGCTCGCCTTCGGCGCCGAGACCATGCTGCTGCAGGCAGACCACAAGCTCTATCGCGAGGACGATATGGCTGATTCGGCCTATATCGTGGTCAGCGGAGAGATCGTGCTCTACCGCGAGCAGACAGGCGAACGCATCCCTATCGGCACGGCCGGCCCCGGCACCATGCTGAGCGAACTGGCGCTGATCGCCGACACCAACCGGCTGACCAGTGCATCGGCCGCGGTCGATTCGGAGGTGATCCGGCTCAGCCGAAAGATGTTCCGCCGCATCCTGGAGGAATATCCGGATTTGGCGGCACAGCTCCACCAGCGCATCCTGGAAGACTTTCAGGCAATGATCCACCGCATCGAGAAGCTGGCGCCGCGCTTTTCCGAGTGAACGGGAGAGACAGGTGGAGTTCCGGCTGGTTCGCGCCACCGAAAATGACCTGCCCTTCATCATGGCGACCGAGCGGCTTGACGCAATTGTCGCCGGAGTGGGAAAAGCGCCGGCCCGGCTGATCAGTCCAGGTTGAACCGCGCGATGACCGGAACATGGTCCGAGGGACGTTCCCAGCCACGCGCCGCCCGCAGGATTTCGTAGCCGGTGAAATCAGGCACCAGGTTCGGTGACGACCAGACATGGTCAAGCCGCCGGCCGCGGTTGGATGCCTCCCAGTCCTGCGCGCGGTAGCTCCACCAGGTGTAGAGCTTCTGTTCTGATGGCACGTTGAGCCGCATCAGGTCGACCCAGTCGCCGGCCAGCCGCATGGCCTCGAAACTCTCCGTCTCGACCGGCGTATGGCTGACCACGTTGAGCAGTTGCTTATGCGACCAGACATCGTGTTCGAGCGGCGCGATGTTGAGGTCGCCGACCAGGACCGAGGCGGACACTTCGCTGTGTTCGGCGCGGATTGCGTTCATCTCGGCGACGAAATCGAGCTTGTGCCTGAATTTGCGGTTGACTTCCGGGTCCGGTTCGTCACCGCCCGCCGGAACGTAGAAATTGTGCAGCAGGATCGTCTTGCCGCCGGCCCGCACGGTCACCGACAAATGCCGGCTGTCGTCGATGTCGCAGAAGCGGCGCTTCTCGACCACCGCGATCGGCCGGCGCGCGACCGTCGCCACGCCGTGATAGCCCTTCTGACCGTGAAAGGCGATGTGCCCGTAGCCGAGCCTGCGGAAGGCCTTTTCGGGGAACAGCTCGTCGGGAACTTTTGTTTCCTGCAGGCAAAGCACATCGGGTGCGTATTCATCGAGCAGGCGCTCGATGATCGGCATGCGCAGGCGAACGGAATTTATGTTCCAGGTGGCGATGGAAAAGGGCATTTGGCGGGTCCGGCGAAAGATCGCCGAACTACTGCCAGCCCCGCGCCATAAAGACAAGCATTGCAGCAGTTGCGGAGGTCGGCGCCGCGCCGCCGAAACTGCACGAAAGGCTTCGCCAGCGCGAGGAAAGCTATCTGGTTTTCGTATTCAGCTCGCGATTGGCCGTATAGTCGATGGCAAACGTGTCGGGAGCGAAGCTGACGCCTTCCTTGGTGTTGAAGATCATCACCGTGGTGTCCTTGCCCTGCGCATCGGTGATCGTCCACTGGCGCAGATCATAGGTCTTCGGATCGAACATCATGGTGATCCGCGCATTGCCGAACACCGACTTGTCCGAGAGCTGGATGGTGGTGAGATCGTCCTCTTCCTTGACGCTCTTGACGCGGTTTCCGGAGAGATCGATCCGGTCGTCGAGCAGCAGTTTCAGCGGCGTCTTCGACAAGGGATAGAGATCGGACGTGTTCAGTTTCTTGTTGAGGATGACCACCGACTTGCCGTCCGAAATCACCCGGAAATTCGAGGATCCGTCATAGTTGAAGCGGATCTTGCCCGGTCTTTCCAGGAAGAACTTGCCGCCGGTCTGTTCGCCCTTGGGGCCGAACTGCACGAATTCGCCGCTCATCGACTTAACCGAGGAAAAATGATCGGCGATCTTCTGCGCGGCCGCCGGCACGGCCGCCTGCGCGGATGCCAGCAGCTCGAATCCGGGCACCACGTTGAGGGCGGCAGCGCCCGCGAGCACCAGGCCGAGGCCAAGCAGCTGACGGCGCGTCGGGGCAAGATCGCCGAGCGCGGAAAGATCGTTTTTCATGTCGGTCACTCTCATCTTGAGTCCTGATTTGTTGTTGTCCTGAACCCCCAGTTGGGCTGAAGTTTGACGGCGCGAACGCTGCTTACCGCTTGAACGCGCCAGAAGGTTCAAAGTTGCCGCCGGTATCTTTCGCGATCAGAATTTGTCCTCTTCGGTCGGCACCAGGATCTCGCGTTTTCCGGCATGATTGGCGGGGCCGACAATGCCTTCTTTTTCCATCTTCTCGATGATCGAAGCGGCGCGGTTGTAGCCGATGCCCAGACGCCGCTGGATATAGCTGGTCGAGGCCTTGCCGTCGCGCAACACCACGGACACCGCCTGGTCGTAAGGGTCGTCGGAATCCTCGAAATTGCCGCCGCCGCCGCCCGAGCTGCCCTTGCCGGAGGGCTCGTCCTCGTCCTCATCATCGTCCTCGGTGATGGCGTCGAGATATTCCGGCACGCCCTGCAGCTTCAGATGCGCGACGATCTTCTCCACCTCGTCGTCGGAGACGAACGGGCCGTGCACGCGCTGGATGCGGCCGCCGCCGGCCATGTAGAGCATGTCGCCCATGCCGAGCAGCTGCTCGGCGCCTTGCTCGCCCAAGATGGTGCGGCTGTCGATCTTCGACGTTACCTGGAAGGAGATGCGGGTGGGGAAGTTGGCCTTGATGGTACCGGTGATCACGTCGACGGACGGACGTTGCGTCGCCATGATCACGTGGATGCCGGCGGCGCGAGCCATCTGCGCCAGGCGCTGGACGGCACCCTCGATGTCCTTGCCGGCAACCATCATCAGATCGGCCATTTCGTCGATGATGACGACGATGTAGGGCATCGGCTCGAGGTCGAGATTCTCGGTCTCGTAGATCGCCTCGCCGGTCTGGCGGTCGAAGCCGGTCTGCACCGTGCGCGAGATCTTTTCGCCCTTCTTCTCCGCCTGTTGGACGCGTGCGTTGAAACCGTCGATATTGCGCACGCCGACCTTCGACATCTTGCGGTAGCGGTCTTCCATCTCCCGCACGGTCCATTTCAGCGCAACCACCGCCTTCTTCGGGTCGGTGACGACAGGCGTCAAAAGGTGCGGGATGCCGTCATAGACCGAGAGCTCCAGCATCTTGGGATCGATCATGATCAGCCGGCATTCCTGCGGCGTCAGCCGGTAGAGCAGCGACAGGATCATGGTGTTGATGGCGACCGACTTGCCCGAGCCGGTGGTGCCGGCGACCAAGACGTGCGGCATCTTGGCGATATCGACGATGACCGCCTCGCCGTTGATGGTCTTGCCCAGCGCCAGCGCCAGCTTGGCCTTGGTGGTCTCGAAATCGCGGCTGGCCATGATTTCCCTGAGATACACCGTCTCGCGCTTGGCGTTCGGCAATTCGATGCCGATGGCGTTGCGGCCCGGCACCACGGCGACGCGGCAGGCGATGGCGCTCATCGAGCGGGCGATGTCGTCGGAGAGGCCGATGACGCGCGATGATTTGATGCCCGGCGCCGGCTCCAGCTCATAGAGCGTGACGACGGGGCCGGGGCGGACATGGATGATCTCGCCCTTGACGCCGAAATCCTCCAGCACGCCTTCGAGCAGGCGGGCGTTCTGTTCCAGCGCGTCCTTCGAGAGGCTCGGGTCGCGCGCGACGTTCTTCGGTTCGGACAGGAAATGCAGCGACGGCATCTCGAATTTTTCCGAGCCGATCAGCGAGGTCTGCGCCTCGCGCTGGACGCGCGCACCCGGGGCCGGGCGCGGCGCCGGCGCTTCAACGCGCGTGGCGGCATCCGAGCGGAACGGCTGGACCTTGGCGGTGGGAGCCGCGCGACGCTGGACGAGGGGTTCATCGTCGAAATCGACATCGTCATCGCCGGTGTCGAAGCGACCGTCGAAGACGTCATCGTCCGGATCGACGGAAACGCTGCGGTCGTTGACCATGGCGGCGAAGAATTCCGGTTCGACGCGGGCACGGCCATCCGGGCTCATCCGCTGCTCGGCGAACTCGGCCGATTCGACCCGTTCGGCGGCACGCCGCCAGGCGCTGGCGCGCGGCTCCATTCCCGGCTCGAATTCGTCCCGCCGCTGCCTGCGGCGCACGGCGCGGCGGTGCATCCAGGCGCGGAACGAAAGCCACCAATGGGTCATTGCGCCGAGCGCCAGTATGCCTTCGTCGCCTTCATCCTCGTCATTGTCGAACAGCAGCTCATCCTCACGCGGATCGGCGGCGGCCGGTTCCTCCATGACGGCGAAACCGTTCTTGCGTGCGATCAGCGCCGAACCGTAGGCGAACAGCCATAGCGCCGGCCCGGCCATCAGAATGGCGAGCACGCTGGCCACCAGCCCGGTCGGATAGCCACCGATGACGACGCCCGGAATCTTCAGTACCATGTCGCCGAACACGCCGCCGAGCCCGGTCGGCAGCGGCCAGGTCTTGGGCGGCACCACGCAGCCGGCGATCGCAGCGGCCAGCAGGGCAAAGCCGAACCAGAACAGACCGCGCCTGGGCAGCCTGTCGACGCCGCGCGCCGAAAACAGCAGATATCCCCAGATCACGGCCGGAACCAGCGCCGCCACGGCGGCAAGGCCGAAGAACTGCATGGCGATGTCGGAGAAGACCGCACCCGCATATCCCATGGCATTGGTGACGGTGTTGGCTGTGGCGTGCGAGAAGCTCGGGTCGGCGACATTCCAGGTGGCAAGGCTGGCGACGCCGAAGGCGGTGAACGCGAACATGCCGGCGCCGACAAGCCGGCCGACCTGGCGTCGCGCGAATGCCTGGATGCCGTGCCCCGTATCGGTCAGCGCGAGCGGTGCTGAAGCCCCTGAACGCATGCTCTTCCCCGTCAGTGATTGCCTGGCCCGAGCGCGTGACGCACTTCGGCAGATTTGGCTGCCAGACTATGCGTGGGAAGGTTAAGGCCGCATTAACCATGGCAAGGGCCCCAGCCGCCTGCCGCAAATAACAATGGCGAGCCTCACGGCCCGCCATTTCTGCATCGGCAACGGCAGGGTGACCAGGCTCGGTGGGCCTGATCCGCCGCGGTCTCAGTTGGCTCCGCCGAGCGCCTGGACGTTGGCGCAGAACTCGGCGTGCGGCTTGCTCATCGCCGCGTCCTGGCATTCCTTCTTCATCGCATCCTGCTTTTCCATTGGCATGGCCATGAAAGCGGTCTTGAATTCCGCCATCGGCTTCATGGTTTTCATGCTGGAATCGGTGAAGAACGGGGCCATATTGTCGGGTTCGTCGAGAGCCCCGGCAAATGCCATGCCGCTGACCATGGAAAGAGCGAGCGCGCCGAGACAGATATTCTTGACGTTCATTGGATAGTTTCCTTCCCTATTGTTTGCAACGACCGCCGAACAGTGGTCGTGCCCGGGAGTTCGATGCCAAGACGGCCGATGTTTCCTCGAAAATCTCAATCACGCGAACGTGATTGCGCTCGTCCAACCAAACGGGCTCCAAAAAAAGAGGCCCGGAGCGATCCGGGCCTCAAGGCGTAAGCACCTTGCGGAGCGTCACGACGGGATTTCAAAACAGTTCCGGAAGACGTGCAGCGGTTTTCCGTACGCGATTACAGAAAGAGATGTGACCGGCGGGAGGAGGTCCGCCGGTCCCATGGCAAAGAGGCCTTACGGCACCACTTCGCCGTGCTGGCTGATGTCGAGACCCTCGACCTCTTCCTGGGTCGACGGACGCAGGCCGACGAGCGCCTTGACGATGTAGAGGATGACGAAGGTGGCGATTGCCGTCCACAGGATGGTGAAGACGATGCCGTAGAGCTGCTTGCCGATCGACGCGCCCGAGGACAGGCTGTTGATTGCCGGGTCGGCGAGCACGCCGGTCAGCAATGCGCCGACCACGCCGCCGACGCCATGGACACCGAAGGCATCGAGCGAGTCGTCATAGCCGAACATGTGCTTTACCTTGACCGCCGAGATGTAGCAGACGACGCCGGCGACGATGCCGACGATGAAGGCGCCCGTCGGGTTGACGAAGCCGGAAGCCGGCGTCACCGCGACAAGGCCGGCAACCGCGCCGGAGATGATGCCGAGCACCGAGGGCTTCTTGGCGACGATCCATTCGGCGAACATCCAGGCCAGCGCCGCTGCCGCGGTGGCAACCTGGGTGTTGAGCATCGCGGCACCGGCAAGGCCGTCGGCGGCGAGTTCCGAACCGGCGTTGAAGCCGAACCAGCCGACCCACAGCAGCGAAGCGCCGATCACGGAATAGACCAGGTTATGCGGCGCCATGTTGGTGGTGCCGTAGCCTTCGCGCTTGCCCAGGACCAGGGCGCAGACGAGACCCGCGACACCGGCATTGATATGGACGACCGTGCCGCCGGCGAAGTCGAGCACGCCGGCAGCGCCGAGGAAGCCGCCGCCCCAGACCCAATGCGCGATCGGCGCATAGACGACCAGCAGCCACAGCGCCATGAAGATCAGCAGGGCCGAGAACTTCATGCGCTCGGCAAAGGCGCCGGCGATCAGGGCCGGGGTGATGATGGCGAAGGTCATCTGGAACATCGAAAAGACGAATTCAGGAATGTTGGCCACGCCCGGCGCCCACAGCGTCGAGGTGGTGATGCCGTGATGGAAGAACTTCGAGAAGCCCCCGAGATAGGCATTCATGCCGCCGCCGTCGGAAAAGGCCAGCGAATAGCCGAACATGAACCACAGCACCGTCACCAGGCAGGTGATGGCGAAGCTCTGCATGACGGTGGCAAGCACGTTCTTCTTGCGCACCATGCCGCCGTAGAACAGTGCCAGGCCGGGGATGGTCATCATCAGCACCAGCGCCGTCGAAGTCAGCATCCAGGCGGTGTTGCCGGTGTCGAGCACCGGGGTGGGAGCGGCCGGGGCGGCGGCAGCCGCGGCCGGAGCCGCTTCCTGCGCGAAGGCGGCGACGCTGCCCAACGCTGCGAGAGCGAGCGAGCCAAAAAGGGCGGCGCGTCCCGTCTTCTTCAAGGTGGAAGGAATATTCATTGAACTCTCCATTGGAATACGTGTTCGCCGCTTCAGAGCGCGTCGGTGTCTGTTTCGCCGGTGCGGATGCGCACCGCCTGGTCGATGCCGAAAACGAAGATCTTGCCGTCGCCGATCTGACCGGTCTTGGCGGCCGCGGTGATGGCCTCCACGGCCTTGTCGACCATGTCGGCGCTGACCGCGACCTCGATCTTGATCTTCGGCAGGAAACTGACCGCGTATTCCGCCCCGCGATAGATTTCCGTGTGCCCCTTCTGACGCCCGTAGCCTTTGACTTCGGTGACGGTCAGGCCCTGGATGCCGACGGCGGTAAGCGCTTCGCGTACCTCGTCGAGCTTGAAAGGCTTGATGATTGCCATCACGATTTTCATAAGGTTTCACCCTTTTGCTGTTGCGGTCCCCCGCGTTTGCACACCTTCACCGATCCCGAGGAGCCGGAGAGTGCCGACGAGGATTCAAGCTCCGTGCCAATTGCCGAAGCAGCGTGTTAACTGGTTGTAAACAAAGGAATTGACGCACCGGCGATCGCACCGTACCGATGAGCGCGGCACAGCTTCTGCTCAATAATTAAGCAATTTTCAGAAAACGCCTATTTGGCAGGCTTTGGTCGAAAGGACTGCTCAACGCTTGAGCCGGATCAAGCCTTCCTGGGCCATCGAAGCGATCAGCGTGCCGTCGCGGGCATAGAGCGTGCCGCGGCTGAACCCGCGCGATCCCGAGCTCGAGGGGCTGTCCTGCGCGTAGAGCAGCCAGCCGTCGAGCGAATGCGGGCGGTGGAACCACATCGAATGGTCGAGGCTGGCCGCCTGGATGTCGGGATCGAACAGCCCGCGCCCATGCGCGAAGGTCGAGGTGTCGAGCAGCGTCATGTCGGAAAGGTAGGCGAGCAACACCGATTGCAGCGCGCGGTCGTCTGGGACGGGACCGGCGAGGCGGATCCAGACATTCTGCCGGGGCGGCAGCTTGTCACGGCTTTCATAGTGCTGGAGATTGACCGGCCTGAGCTCCAGCGGCCGCTCGCGCGCCCAGAAGCGTCGCACCGCTTCCGGCACCCGGTCGGCCTTTTCGAGCAGTTGGCGCTGCGTCTTCAGCCTTTCCGGCGGCGGCACGTCGTCGGGCAAAGCGAACTGGTGCTCCAGCCCCTTCTCATCGACCTGGAACGAGGCCTCCAGCGAGAAGATCGCGTTCCCGTGCTGGATCGCCAGCACCCGGCGGGTGGTGAAGGAGCCGCCGTCGCGGATGCGGTCGACCTCGTAGATGATCGGCACCTTGATGTCGCCCGGCCGCATAAAATAGCCGTGCAGCGAATGCACGTAGCGGTCGGGCTCGACTGTCCGCTGCGCCGCCACCAGCGCCTGGGCGATGGTCTGGCCGCCGAACACGCGCTGCCACTCCACCTGGGGGCTGCGACCACGATACAGATTGTGTTCCAGCCTCTCGAGGTCGAGAATGCGCAGAAGCTCGTCCATGGCCGCCGTCATGTGTCGTGACCTCGCCTCAAAATTTCCTCGGCGGGTTTCCGACAGGAAGGACGGGCCGTCAAGGGCGGTGGCAGGCTGGCTTGCAAGGAGCGAAGACCATGGAAGGCAAGGCAGAGGCGAAAACCAGGTCCGGGCTCGATGTTCTGGTCGCCGGCGCCGGCTATGTCGGCCTGGCTGCCGCCGTGTCGCTGAAACAGGCGCAACCGGAGCTTGCCGTGGCCCTGGTCGATGCCGCGTCCGCCGGCTCCTGGCAAAGGGACGGGCGCGCCTCGGCCATTGCGGCGGCCGCCTGCCGCATGCTCGAGCGGCTCGGCGTCTGGGCCGAGATCGCGCCGGAAGCGCAGGCGATCACCGAGATGATCATCACCGATTCGCGTACCGCCGATCCTGTGCGCCCGGTCTTCCTCACCTTCGACGGCGAGGTGGCGCCGGGCGAGCCCTTCGCACATATGGTGGCCAACCGGGTGCTGAACGGCGCCTTGCGCCGCAGCGCCGAAAAGCTCGGCGTCGACATCATCGAAGGCGTTGCCGTGCAAGGGTTCGAAACCAATGGTGCGGGCATCACCGTGCATCTGGCCGACGGCGCGACGCTGAAGGCGCGGCTGCTGGTCGCCGCCGACGGCGTCAACTCGAAGCTGCGCGACATGGCCGGCATCAAGACGGTGAAATGGGAATACGGCCAGTCCGGCATCGTCTGCACCGTGGCACATGAACGGCCGCACAATGGCCGCGCCGAAGAGCATTTCCTGCCCGCCGGACCCTTCGCCACGCTGCCGCTGAAGCCGGGCGCGGACGGCTCCAACCGCTCGTCGATCGTCTGGGTCGAGCGGTCGGAAGATGCTCAAACGCTGGTCGCCGGCGACGATCTCCTCTTCGAGCACGAACTGGAACAGCGTTTCGGCCTCAAGCTTGGCGAGATCCGCGTCGCCGACAAGCCGCGCGCCTGGCCGCTGGGTCTTACCATCGCGCGCGCCTTCGTCGCGCCGCGCGTGGCGCTTGCCGGCGATGCCGCCCACGGCATCCACCCGATCGCCGGCCAGGGCCTCAATCTCGGCTTCAAGGATGTCGCCGCCCTGGCCGAGGTGATCGTCGAAGCCGACCGGCTGGGCCAGGATATCGGCGCGCTCGACGTGCTCGAGCGTTACCAGCAATGGCGCCGTTTCGACACGGTGCAGATGGGCGTCACGACAGATGTGCTGAACCGGCTGTTTTCCAACGATATCGGCCCGCTGCGCGCGGTGCGCGACATCGGCCTCGGCCTGGTCGAACGCATGCCGCGGCTGAAGGAATTCTTCATCCGCCAGGCGTCGGGGCTTTCGGCCGGCACGCCGCGCCTTTTGAAGGGCGAGGCGATCTGACCCGCCGCGCCATCTATGACCCGGGCACGTCATAGATCGCCCGGACCTCGATCGTGCCGAGTTCGGCCAGCGGAATGCCGCCAGCGATGTCCAGCGCCTCCTGGAGGTCCTTCGCCTCGATCATGACGAAGCCGAGCAACTGCTCCTTGGTTTCGGCGAACGGGCCGTCGGTGACCAGCCGCTTGCCCTTGCGACGGCGCACGGTCTTCGAGGTCTTCACCGATTGCAGCGCCTGCGCGACGATGAGCTTGCCTTGTTGGTCCAAGGACCGGTCATAGGCCAGCGAATCGGCGTCGAGCTTGGCCGATCCTTCCGGAGTGAGCGCGTGGAGGTCTTTCTCCTCACCATAGACCAGGCAGACATATTTCATTTCGCGCTCCCTTGCTGCGATGAATCATAGGATGCGGCGACGAGCGTGTCAGCCTTGCCTTCGACCGCTGCCGCATGGTCGAGAAGGCATGCCGCGACCGCGACGATGGCGACAGCCGCCAGCAGCCTGCGGACACCGGACGGCGGCGGCTCCAGCCAGAAGTCCTGCCGTCGTTGAGCCTTGCGGCCCGGGGTCTTCCATATTGCGAAAAACAGATTGTCCATGTGAACCTCCATCCGGCCACAATCCCGTGGTCGCCCGCAGGACGGTCGGGCCGAATGGAAGCCGACATTTTTGCACGCGGATTTTTTTCGAAAGGAATGAACCGTCATCACGCCGTGGTCCAAACAGCGCAGTGGTCTTCGCGCATGCCCGCGCTATAGTTGGCCGGACGCTGGGCTCACCTGGACAAGTTCACGACAACCAAGGAGGAATTCATGGACCGCACCGCAACCGCCGTCTGGAAGGGCAATCTGAAGGACGGCAAAGGCACGCTCGACAGCCAGAGCGGGACCCTGAACGGCACGCCCTATTCGTTCAAGGCACGCTTCGAGGACGAGAGCGGCAAATCCGGCACCAATCCGGAAGAGCTGATCGCGGCCGCGCACGCCGGCTGCTACGCCATGCAGCTGTCGCATTTCCTGGCCGAGAACGGCACCCCGGCGGCCGAGCTCGACGCCAAGGCCGTGGTGACGCTGGTTCCCGGCACCGGCATCACGGGCAGCGCGATCACCCTTGTCGGCATGGTGCCCGGCATCGACGCCGCGAAGTTCAAGGAATTGGCCGAGAAGGCCAAGGCCGAATGCCCTGTTTCCAAAGCGCTGGGCGCCATCAACGTATCGCTCGACGCCAGGCTCGGCTGAGACCACGGCATCCCGGCGCGCATGGTCGCGCCGGACACGCCCGACCGCTCAGGCGCCCAGCGCGTCGAGCCGGGCGCGAAGGGCTGCGACTTCCTGCTCCAGCGCCTCCACTCTCGCTTCAAGGTCGGAAGCGGGCACGGCCGATGCAGTGCGCTGCGCCGACAGGGCGGCAACGTCAACCGGCCCGGCGAGGAGATGCACATAGCGGTCCTCGCGTTGGCCTGGACCGCGCGGGATTTCCTGAACGAGCGGCGGTCGACGGCCGATCAGCATATCGAGTTCACCGCGCAAATCCTCGATCGATGAAAACCTTGCCATGCGCTCGCTGCGTGCCAACAATTCATGCGCCGTCTGCGGCCCGCGCAGCAAAAGCAGGCCGACCAAGGCGGTCTGCGGCGTGGTCAGCGAGAAGCGCTGCGCCATCTGGTGCTCGTAGCGCTCGACGCGGGAGCCGAACATCTGCCGCACCAGCCCCTTCTGCTCGAGCAGCTTCAGCGCCCGGTGCACCTCTGTCTGCTCCAGCGCCATGACGGGCTCGCGCGCCGTCTTCTGGTTGGCGGCGGCAAGCGCTGCGTTGAGGGTCAACGGATAGACGTCCGGCGTCAGCTCCTTCTTCTCGATGAGGCAGCCGAGCACACGCGCTTCGGGAGGAGACAGGATGGGGAGGTCCGTCATTGGATTGCAATCCTTTTTGAAGCTGGCAAGACAGCGCCCCTTTTGTCCTGCCGGAGAAAGGGGGCGCGAAGGATCGCTGCGTTCAAGATTGCCGCGAGCGAGCGCCTAAACCCTTCTCTCCACCATCATCTTCTTGATTTCCGCGATCGCCTTGGCCGGATTCAATCCCTTGGGGCAGGTCTGCGCGCAGTTCATGATGGTGTGGCAGCGATAGAGCCGGAACGGGTCCTCGAGATTGTCGAGCCGCTCGCCCGTGGCCTCGTCGCGGCTGTCGATCAGCCAGCGATAGGCCTGCAGCAGGGTTGCCGGGCCGAGATAGCGGTCGCCGTTCCACCAATAGCTCGGGCAAGAGGTCGAGCAGCAGGCGCACAATATGCATTCGTAGAGCCCGTCGAGCTTCTCACGCTCCTCATGGCTCTGCAGCCATTCCTTGGCGGGCTGCGGCGAGACCGTCTTCAGCCACGGTTCGATCGAGGCGTGCTGGGCGTAGAAATTGGTGAGGTCGGGCACCAGGTCCTTGATGACGGGCATATGCGGCAGCGGGTAGATCTTGACGGCACCCGATATGTCGTCGCAGCCCTTGGTGCAGGCGAGCGTGTTGGAGCCGTCGATATTCATGGCGCAGGAGCCGCAGATGCCTTCCCGGCAGGAGCGGCGCAAGGTCAGCGTCGGGTCGATCTTGTTCTTGATCCAGAGCAGCGCATCCAGCACCATCGGCCCGCAATCGTCCATGTCGACGAAATAGGTGTCCATGCGCGGGTTCTCGTCATCATCCGGCGACCAGCGGTAGATGCGATATTCCCTGAGATTGGTCGCGCCTTCCGGCTTCGGCCAGGTCTTGCCCTGCTGGATCTTCGAGTTCTTGGGGAGCGTGAGTTCGACCATTACCTCAGGTCCTTTCGGATGACGCGGCTGGACGTCATTTCAATACACCCTGGCCTTGGGCGCGATCTTGGCGAGACTGATGCCGCCGTCCTTTTCGGCCAGCAGCGGTTCGGTGTGCACCGGACGATAGGAGAGCGTCACCTCACCGGTCTCGCTCAGATGGGCGAGCGTGTGCTTGCGCCAGTTGGCGTCGTCGCGGGCCGAGAAATCCTCCCGCGCGTGCGCGCCACGGCTCTCCTTGCGCGCCTCGGCGCCGTAGACCGTGGTGATGGCGTTGGCCATCAGGTTTTCCAGCTCCAGCGTCTCCACCAGGTCGGAGTTCCAGATCATCGAGCGGTCGAAAACCTTTATGTCCTTGAGCTCGCCCCAGATCTGCGAAATGCGCTTGCAACCGTTCTCCAGCGATTCCTGCGTGCGGAACACCGCCGCGTCTTCCTGCATGGCGCGCTGCATCTTTTCGCGCAGAACCGCCGTCGGCGTCGAGCCGTTGGCGTGGCGCAGCCGGTCGAAGCGGTCCATGATCTTGTCGACCGAGGCCTGGTTGGGCGACGGGATTGCCGATTTGCGGTCGATGACCTGGCCGGCACGGATCGCCGCCGCGCGGCCGAACACGACCAGGTCGATCAGCGAGTTCGATCCCAGCCGGTTGGCGCCGTGCACCGAGGCGCACCCGGCCTCGCCTACCGCCATCAAGCCGGGCGAGACCCGATCGGGATTAAGGATCGTCGGGTTGAGCACCTCGCCCCAGTAATTGGTCGGCACGCCGCCCATATTGTAGTGCACCGTCGGCAGCACCGGAATCGGCTCCTTGGTGAGGTCGACGCCGGCGAAGATCTTTGCCGATTCCGAGATGCCGGGCAGCCGCTCGTGCAGCACCGCCGGATCGAGATGGTCGAGGTGCAGGAAGATATGGTCCTTGTTCTTGCCGACGCCGCGGCCCTCGCGGATTTCCAGCGTCATGCAACGCGAGACGACGTCGCGCGAGGCGAGGTCCTTGGCCGACGGCGCGTAGCGCTCCATGAAGCGCTCGCCCTCGGAGTTGACGAGATAGCCGCCCTCGCCGCGCGCGCCCTCGGTGATCAGGCAGCCGGCGCCGTAGATGCCGGTCGGGTGGAACTGCACGAACTCCATGTCCTGTAAGGGGAACCCCGCCCGCGCGGCCATGCCGCCGCCGTCGCCGGTGCAGGTGTGCGCCGAGGTCGCCGAGAAATAGGCGCGGCCATAGCCGCCTGTCGCCAGCACAACCATCTTGGCCGAGAAGCGGTGGATGGTGCCGTCGTCGAGGTTCCAGGCGACGACGCCGGTGCATGTGCCGTCCGGCTCCATGATCAGGTCGAGCGCGAAATACTCGATGAAGAACTGCGCGTTGTTCTTCAGCGACTGGCCGTAGAGCGTGTGCAGGATGGCGTGGCCGGTGCGGTCGGCGGCGGCACAGGTGCGTTGCACGGGCGGGCCATCGCCGTAATTCATCATGTGGCCGCCGAACGGCCGCTGGTAGATCTTGCCCTCTTCCGTGCGCGAGAACGGCACGCCGTAATGCTCGAGTTCGTAGACGGCGGCCGGCGCTTCACGCACCAGATATTCCATGGCGTCGACATCGCCCAGCCAGTCCGAACCCTTGACGGTGTCGTACATGTGCCACTGCCAGGAGTCCGGGCCCATGTTGGAAAGCGAAGCGGCAATACCGCCCTGCGCCGCCACCGTGTGCGAGCGGGTCGGGAAAACCTTGGTGATGCAGGCGGTGCGCAGGCCCTGTTCGGCCATGCCCAGCGTAGCGCGCAGTCCCGCGCCCCCGGCACCGACGACCACGACGTCGAATTTGTGGTCGACATAGGTATAGCCTGCCGTATTGGCTTCTTTCGCGTCCTTGGCCAAAACGTCAGCCTCCGAATGCCAGTTTGAGCAGGGCGAAGAGCGAAGCCACGCCGACCGCTACGGTGAAGAAAGTGTTGAGGGCGATCAGCGCCAGCTTCATGCCTTCGCCATGCACGTAATCCTCGATGATCACCTGCATGCCGATCCGCATGTGATAAAGCGGCGAGATGAGCACAAGGGCCATCATCAGCGCCACGAGCGGGTTGGCGAGCGCTGCCCGCACCTCCGCATAACCGGAGCCGTTGAGCGCGACCAGGAACCCGGTGAAGAACAGGATCAGCGGGATGTTGGCGATTGCCGTGAGGCGCTGGCGCCAGAAATGCCCGGTGCCTTCGCGGGCGGACCCCAGGCCGCGGACTTTCGCCAGCGGCGTGCGCATGTCGGTCTTTCCAGTGCTCATGGTCAGGCTCCTCGCGCCATATAGCCGGCGATCCAGATCAGCAGCGTGAGCAGGACCGAGCCGGCCAGGGTCGCCCAGGCGATCTTGGAGGCGGTATGCTTTTCGAGACCGGCGCCGGTATCCCAGATCAGGTGGCGCACGCCGCCCAGCATGTGATGCATGAGCGCCCAGGTGTAGCCGAACAGGATCAGCCGCCCGAGCCAGGTTCCGAAGGCCCAGCTCACCCAATCGAAAGTGGCTTGCGAGCTCGCTGCCGCCATCAGCCATATCGCGACCAGGAGCGTGCCGAAATAGAGCGCGCCGCCGGTGATGCGATGGATGATCGACATCGTCATGGTGATCGGCGGCCGGTACACGCTGAGGTGCGGCGAAAGCGGCCGTTCACGTCTGGTGAATTCGCGGGTGGCTGGTGATTTGCTCATGGCTCCCCCAGTTCGGCGTTCCTGGAGCCTCAGGTGGAAATGCGGCATTGCCGCTTCCGGTTGCGACTTCGGACAGCCGGTTTCTAATGCTCTTTTTGCACCGCGTCAAAGCCAGAAAACCGTTTCGAAAACGTAATTTAGTCTTATTAAAAGGCAGGTCCGGGCTTCAATCGATTAGGCGTCGACGATGCCAAGCCGGCCCGTTCTCGCTGCGGTGCAGCATATATGTGGCGGGCGCGGGCTTCGGCTCAGCGGGTGCGGGTCAGCGGCGCCGAGCCCGCTTTCATCACCAGCGCCTCGCGACCGTCGATCACGATCGCGTCATGTGCCTCGTTAACCATGTTTATCAAGACATGGGTGAGAACCGCGCCAGCCTCTTAACAAAGGTTAAGAAAAGGTTAATTTCCGATTCGAGGAGGCTTTGTCTCCAACATGGAGGACGCCATGCGTTCGAATTCGGGCAGATCGCGCCTTGCGGCGTTCACAGTGGCGGTATTGGCCGTCGGCTTCGCCGCGCCGGCGCTGGCGGACGGACGCCACCAGGATCGGGTCTACGCCGATTCCTTCGGCAATCTCGTCATCGACAGTGCCGCCGGCTACAAGCGCATCCTCGTCGGCGAAGGCAATCTCGCCAAGCAGCTGTCCGACTATACCAGCGCCGGCCAGCCCAAGGTGATCTACGAGAACGGCGCTGACGAGATGTCGGGCTATGGCGACTGCTATCGGCCGCCGGTGTTCGTGAAGGGGCGCAGTTATATGTATGGCCTCTCCGACGGCGAAATGCCCGAGCTCAGCCCCTGCCGCTGAACAGCGCCACGGCCTCTGGCCTGGCTGGCCCGGCGGAAACGCGCACGCAGTCGCGCCCGGCATCCTTGGCCTGATAGAGCGCTTCATCGGCACGCCGCATCAGACCGGAAAAATGCTCGCCGGCACGAAGCTCGGCGACGCCGAAGCTTGCCGTGCAGCGATTGTCGGCGGGGAGCCCGTCGATGGGCAGCGTCCCGAAGGCGCTGCGCGCGCTTTCGGCGAACAGCCGCGCGGCGGCAAGGTTGGTGCCTGGCAGGATGATGGCGAACTCCTCGCCGCCTATACGACCGGCGACATGGTGGTCGGCCGCGGCCTCGCGCAGGAAGCGGGCAAAGGCCTCGATGACCCGGTCGCCCGAGGCATGGCCGTAATTGTCGTTGATGGACTTGAAGTGGTCGAGATCGGCGATGACCAGCGCGACTGGGACGCCCCGGCGCGCCGCGTCCCCCAGCGCCCTCTCGGCGTGATGCTCGAAGCCGCCGCGGTTGAGGAGCCGCGACAGCGTGTCCGTTTCCGATTTCGACGTCGCCTCGGCGAGCACGTCGCGCACCAGTATGGCCAGCGCCAGCAAGGCCAGCGCCACGCCGAACACGGTGCCGAGCGATTGCGATACCAGGGCATAGCTGGTCTGCAGATAGGATTGCGGGGCGGCGCCGCGGCCGCCAAGCGCATCGGCGATGAATGGCTTGCTGGCGAACTGCATGGCGCTGGCCGCCAGCACCGCCATCAGCATCCGATCGAGCCGGTCACGCCTTTGCCTGGACGACCAGACAATGCCGAACCCGGTAAGCTGCATGACGGCGTAGGGCAGTTGGTAGGCCATCTTGCTGACTAGGGACTGGCGCGGCAGATCCTGGGCGAAATAGACCGCGACAGACGCAACAGCCAGGATCAGGAGCATCGCCGACCAGGGCGGCGTCACGCCGTATCTATGCGCAAGCCCGCCGTTGAAGGCGATGGTGGCGCCAAGGAAAACGGCAAAGGCTGCGACGACCACCAGCCGCGCATTGTCGAAGGCGGGGATGCTGAATTCCACGACGAAATAGGCCATGCCCAGCACATAACCGAACGCCAGCCAGCGTGCCGAGACGCGTCCGATGTCATAGACGGCAATCGCCATGAAGGCCGCCGCCAGCAGCCCGGCAACGAACAGATTGATGACAAGGATGAAGTCCGCGCCGCCCATGATTTCCCAAAGCCCCTGACGGCAGCAAACCATCGACGGGCGAAAAAGAAGTTAACGTCAGGTCATATCGGAGGCTCGCGCACGCCTCGGGGATTGGCCGAAGGATGTTTGCCATCGCCTTTCAGGGCGAAGCAAGGAACGAAGCGGTGCGGCGCGGTCCTGGATGGTGAAGACGTCAGGCCGATCGCCTTCAGCCGGCTTTGAGCGGCTCCGGCACGAACAGCGTTTCCGGCCGCTCATAGGACAGGCGCACGCTGTCGCGGCCGTTCTTCTTGGCCTTGTAGAGGGCCTCGTCGGCGCGGCGCATCAACGGCTCCAGCGCTTCGTCGCCGCTGCGCGCCGCCACGCCGAAACTGGCGGTGACCTTGGTGCCGGGCGGAAGTCCGTCGACGCCGCCGGCCGAGTAGGCCACGCGCACGGCCTCTGCGAGCAGCCGCGCGGCGGCAAGATCGGTCAAGGGCAGGAGCACCGCGAATTCCTCGCCGCCGATACGTCCGGCCTCACCGCGCGTACCGGCGGCGGCGCGAAGCTTGGCGGCGAAGTCGGCGATCACCCGGTCGCCCGCGGCATGCCCATGCAGGTCGTTGAGCGCCTTGAAGTGGTCGAGATCGGCCAGCACAAGGGCCACCGGCAATTTCGCCGCCGCGCAGCGTTGCAAGAGCAGTGCCGCCCGTTGCTCGAAGCCGCGCCGGTTGAGGAGGCGAGACAGCGGATCTGTGTAGGTTTCGACCTTCAACGCCTTCATCACGTCGAGCGCGGCGGCGGAGAACAGGCAAAGCGCGATCAGCAGCGACAGCAGCGCATGCGACAGCAACGCCGTCGTCCAATAGGATGATGTATAGAGCTCGTCATAAGTCGCGAAAGGCCCGTGCGCGACGATGACGGCAAGCGTGCGCACGAAGAAATTCAGCCCCGCGAGCAACGCCAGGACGAACAGGATCTTTTCCGTCGGGCCATTGCCACGCACCTTGCGCAATTCGGCGGCTGCCACCAGGCTGATGCCGCCGAGCGCGAAATTGATGACGAGGACCCGCCATGTCAGGTCCGGCTGGACGAACAGGAACCAGCAAAAGGCGGCCATGCCGCCGCTCGCCAAGACGCAAAGCCCGGCATAGGGCACTCGCCGGCCATGCCGCGCCACGATCGCGCCGGCCAGGCAGGATCCGGCAACGCAGAAGCATAGATTGGAGAGCAGCTTCGACGGTGCCAGGCCAACGGGCAGCGTGAAATGCTGGAACAGGAACCCGGCCGCCGCAAGCGAATAGCTTACCGCCAGCACGGCCAGATAGGGACGGTGGCGCTGATAGAACCAAAGCACGAGGAACGCCGCGCCGAGGGCCAGCGCGATCGTCGGGTTTAACAACGCTATCAGCAGGCCGGTGTCCAAAGGACCGTGACTTCCCCTCGCTTGACGTCGGGGAAGACCTTAGGGCGCAAGCCCAAACAAGCGGTTAAGCGAAAGCGAATATGCGTCACGCTGGTGCGGAGCGTGACGTGGAACCGGCGCGCCGGACCTGCGTTTGTCCAGCGCAGAAGAGGAACCGATAATGGCCGATACAATCACCCTGACCGATCACGAGGCAATCCGTTCGTGGGCCGCGTCGCGCGCCGGCTTTCCGGCCATTGTCGACGTGTCGCCCGAAGCCGGCACGCAGGCGATGCTGCGGCTGGTGTTCGGCCAGCACGCCTATGAGGACGAAGACCAGCCGGAGCGTCCGATCAATGCCGGAGGTTATGAGCTGGTCGAGTGGGACGAATGGTTCAAACTCTTCGATGAACGCGGACTGGCCCTGGTGGTCGCCGCCGAAGAACCGGGGCGCCGCGAGCAGTTCCACGAGATCATCCGCCGCGACGACCGGTGAAGCTCCAACATGCTCTGGACGCTCAAGCAGAAGGCCCGGATCGCATCGCGGTCCGGGCCCTTGCGTTTCGATCGAACCAGCCGCGATTTACTTCCAGTCGCGAATATCGACGAAGTGGCCGGCGATCGCCGCCGCCGCAGCCATGGCCGGCGACACCAGATGGGTGCGCCCCTTGAAGCCCTGCCGGCCCTCGAAATTGCGGTTCGAGGTCGAGGCGCAGCGCTCATGTGGCTTCAGCCGGTCGTCGTTCATGGCAAGGCACATCGAGCAGCCCGGCTCGCGCCAGTCGAAGCCGGCGGCGAGGAAGATCTTGTCCAGCCCTTCGGCCTCGGCCTGTTCCTTGACCAGGCCGGAGCCCGGCACGATCATGGCGTTGACGCGCGGATTGACTTTTCTGCCCTCGACCACCTTGGCGGCGGCGCGCAGATCCTCGATGCGGCCGTTGGTGCAGGAGCCGATGAAGACACGGTCGAGGGCGATGTCGGTGATCTTCGTTCCCGGCGTCAGGCCCATATAGTCGAGCGCGCGCTGCTTTGAGGTGCGCTTGTTTTCGTCGGTGATGTCTTCCGGGTTCGGCACAATCCCTTGCACCGAGACAACATCCTCCGGGGAAGAGCCCCAGGAGACGATCGGCGGCAGTTTGGCCGCATCGAGCACGATCACCTTGTCGAAATGCGCGCCTTCGTCGGATTGCAGTGTCTTCCAGTAGGCGAGCGCGGCGTCCCAGGCGGCGCCCTTGGGCGCGCGCGGCTTGTCCTTGACATAGGCGAAGGTCGTCTCGTCAGGTGCGATCAGGCCGGCGCGCGCGCCGCCCTCGATCGACATGTTGCAGATCGTCATGCGGCCTTCCATCGACAGCGAGCGGATCGCCTCGCCGGCATATTCGATGACATAGCCGGTGCCGCCGGCGGTGCCGATCTCCCCGATGATGGCGAGGATAATGTCCTTGGCGGTGACGCCTTCCGGCAACTGGCCGTCGACGCGCACCAGCATATTCTTGGCCTTGCGCTGGATCAGCGTCTGCGTCGCCAGCACGTGCTCGACCTCCGACGTGCCGATGCCGTGCGCCAGCGCGCCGAAGGCGCCGTGGGTGGAGGTGTGGCTGTCGCCGCAGACGATGGTCATGCCGGGCAAGGTGAAACCCTGTTCCGGCCCGATGATGTGGACGATGCCCTGGCGGATGTCATTCTCGGAATAATATTCGACGCCGAAATCCTTGGCGTTCCTGGCCAGAGCCTCGACCTGGATGCGGCTTTCCTCGTTCTTGATGCCGAACTTGCGCTCGGGCGAAGTCGAGACGTTGTGGTCGACCACGGCCAGCGTCTTTTCGGGATGACGGACTTTGCGACCACTCATGCGCAGGCCCTCGAAGGCCTGCGGGCTGGTCACCTCATGGACGAGGTGGCGGTCGATATAGAGCAGACAGGTGCCGTCGTCCTGGCGGTCGACGACGTGGTCGTCGAAAATCTTGTCATAGAGGGTGCGCGGTGCGCTCATGTGCGTAAATCCGTCGATATGAGAAAGGGAAGGGCAGACGCCAAGATGTCAGGCGAAACGAGTTGATCAGTCGGCCCGCGTAAGTCGGCTGGTCGGCGCGCCACAGACGCGCGCGGAGAAGCGCGACGGCAGGCGTTTTCTGTCCTGCAGCACGAACCCCTTGTAGGCCGGATCGCCAAAAAGCTCTTCCATGGCGGGGTAGATAGCAATGTTTTGGCCTTTCGGCAATTGGCGGTGGCTGCGCGGGACCTGGGTTCCTCGTCCTCGCGTCCACGCCTCCGGGGGATGCGCACCAAGGTTGGCGGACCCGCGGTTCAAAGCACCTCGAAGACAAACGTCTTCACCAGCGCATCCGGCTCGGCAGTCGCATAGCAGCGGAACCACGGGCTTTGCTCCATCAGCCGCCATTTTCCCGTCCGTTCCAGCTCGTCGAAGACGGCCTGGAAACCACCGCTCTCGAACACCTGGTCGCGCACGGTGAAGATGGCGTGGCCGCCTTTCTTCGTGATGCGCACCAGTTCGTGCAGGCCGGAAGCCGGCGCATGGCTGATGGTGAACACGCCGGTCGAGAAGAAGGCGCGGAAATGGCCGTCGGGCCAGGGCAGCGGGCCGCCCAGCATTGCCTGCTTCAGCTCGCCATAGGCGTTGCGGCTGCCGGCGATCTTCAGCATGTCGTCCGACAGGTCGAGCCCGGCGATATCGCCGTAGCCCAGCGCCTTCAGCGACGGCCCCGACAGGCCGGTGCCGCAGCCCGCGTCGAGCAGCGGCCCTTCGCCCGCAGGCACGTGGCGCGCCACCCAGGCGGTGATGAGGAACGGCAGGAGATAGCCGAGCGAGGCGGTCTCGCTGTCATAAGTCGCGGCCCATGCGGCATAGGCCTGCGCCAGGGTTTCGGGCGTATCGGCCGTATAGACCGAATCCAGCGCAGCATTGGCCTTGTCGACGTTCATGGGCATGCTCCTCCTCCAGTGCGCAACCGGAGCGTAACGCCGTCCTTGCCGAAACACTATTCCTGATGCTGGCGGCGCAACCGCCGTTCCAGCGCCCGGAGCGCCAAAGACAAGCCGACGGTCAGGATGAGATAGATGTAGGCTGTTATCGAATAGGTCTCGAAGAAGCGGAAGGAACCGGCGGCATAGACCTTGCCCATCTGCGTGATGTCGGCGACACCGAGCACCGAGACCAGCGAGGAATCCTTGACCAGGGCGACGAAGTCATTGCCGAGCGGCGGCAGGATGGTACGGATCGCCTGCGGAAAGACGATGAGCCGGAAACGTTGCGCCCGCGTGAGCCCGAGCGCCTTGGCCGCTTCTATCTGGCCCTTCTCGACCGCCTGGATGCCGGCCCGGAACACTTCGGAGATGAAGGCGGAATAGCCGATGGTCAGCGCCATGACGGCGCGCCACAAGAGCGAGACGTCGCGCACCTGCAACTCGCCGAGATAGCCGGTGCTCTGCAGCGGCGCGGTCAGCGCGTTCCAGGCTGCGACGAAAGCCGGTGCGCCGGCAAACGCGATCCAGAACAAAAGCACCAGGATCGGTACGCCACGGATGATCTCGACATAGAAACGCGCGATCTGCCGCAGCCACTGCGAACCCGACAATCCCATCAGCGCGATGCCGAGGCCGATCATCGAGGCCAGCGCGAAGGCGACAATGGTGACGAAGACGGTGACGCCGATGCCCTTGGCAACAGTGGCGAAGACCTGGGCATAAAGATCGCTGGCGGCGATGGCGAGCGCGGCGGCCAAGGCAAGGACAAGGGCGGCGGCCAGCCACCAGGGGAATTCAGGTTTGACGGAGGGCTGTGGGGGTGCCATCAGGCGTGGCCGGCGAGGTGCATAGTGCGCAAGACAGGCGCCAAGGCGCCCCCCTCTGTCCTGCCGGACATCTCCCCCTCAAGGGGGGAGATCAGATGTCTCATCTGCCTTCGCCAATCTTCATCGATGCTGCATGTGGGACGAAGGCCAAGCTGCCAATCTCCCCCCTTGAGGGGGAGATGCCCGGCAGGGCAGAGGGGGGCGTTCAAGCGCAAACTCAGCGCGAGTTCCCGCACGCGCACCGCCCGCATCAAGACGAACTACTGCCCCATCTTGTAATCAAGAAACCATTTCTTGTTCAGCGCATCGAACGTGCCGTCGGTCTTGAGCGCGGCGATCGCGGCGTTGACAGGCTTCACCAGGTCGGAGCCCTTGGGAAAGATGAAGCCGAAATCCTCGGTGCCGAGCGGGCCGCCGATCAGCTTCAGCTTGCCCTCGGAAGCGTCGACATAGCCCTTGCCCGCAGTGCCGTCCGTCAGCACCACATCGACGTCGCCAGTCTTCAGCGCCTGCACGGTGGCACCGAACGTCTCGAACAGCTTTATGCGCGGGTTCTGCTCATTGCCGTCCAGCACGCTGTAGACAGCGGTGTAGAAGGGCGTCGTGCCGGCCTGCGCGCCGATCAGCCCGTCCTTGAAGGCGCCGAAGGTCTTGGCGTCGGTGAAGCGGCTCTCGTCGCCGCGCACCAACATGAACTGTTCCGAGCGCATATAGGGGTCAGAGAAATCCACCTTCTGCTTGCGGTCGTCCTTGATGGTGATGCCGGTCATGCCGATGTTGTACTGGTTGTCGGAAACCGCCTGGATCATCGCGTCCCAGGACGTGTTCTGGTACTCGACGGTGAAATTCAGCCGCTTGGCGATCTCGTTCATCGCGTCATATTCCCAGCCGATCTGTTTTCCGGTCTTGGCATCGATGAACTGTAGCGGCGGATAGGCGTTTTCCGTCACCACCACCACTTTCTTGCCGCCGAGATCGGGCAGCGCCTGGGCGAAGGCGGCAACGGGCGCAAGCATGACGGCAAGCAGGCCGGCCAGCAGCAGTTTCGATTTTGTCATGACACACTCCCCGGAAGTGAAAGCGCCCGGACACGGGCCGGGCTTGCAAAGGAAATCCGGCGCCGACTTTAGCTCTCCGCAAGCGCCATGCAAGACGCTCCGCTGCGCCACGGCCGGCGAAAAACGCAAATAGATACTTTCGGCCGGGATTTTGGGGAACGATCCTTGCCGTGGCCGATCAGCCGCGCTGCGGCGCTCCGGCATCGGCCTCGCGCAGCCCGGCGACGAAGCGGGTCAGCGTGCCATGCAGCGACTTCAACTCGGCTGGGTCGAGCGGCAGGCTGCAGAGCATGGCGGCGGGGATGTCCCTGGCGCGCTCGCGCAAGGCTTGGCCCTTGGCTGTCGGCTCGACCAGCACGCGGCGCTCGTCGGCAGGATCGCGCCGGCGCGTAACCAGGCCGCCGGCCTCGAGCCGCTTGAGCAGCGGCGTCAGCGTCGCCGAATCGAGGCCCAGCGCCTCGCCGAGCTCGCCCACCGTGCTCGGCGCGCGCTCCCACAGCGCCAGCATGGCCAGATATTGCGGATAGGTCAGGCCAAGCGGATCGAGCAACGGCCGGTAGAGCTTCGTCATCAATCCGCTCGCCGAATAGAGCGCGAAGCAGAGCTGGTCGCTGAGCCTTGGGACCGCGCTTGTCCCGGCGTCACCCGCCGGGACCTGGTTGGCCGTGTCTTTGGTTTTCGCCGTCATGTCGCCTTTGCCGAAATCGCCACCTCGATATTGCCCCTGGTTGCGTTGGAGTAGGGGCAGATCTGGTGCGCTGCCGATACAAGCGCTTCGGCGGCCGCCTGATCAAGACCTTTCGTCTCGGCCGCGAGGGAAACGCCGAGCAGGAAACCGCCCTGACCGTTGGGATGGAGGCTGACAGTGGCCGTCACCGAGGCATCGCGCAGCGGCAGTTTCTGCTTGCCGGCGAGAAACCGCATGGCGCTTTCGAAGCAAGCGGCATAGCCGGCGGCGAAAAGCTGTTCGGGATTGGTGGCGCCACCCTTGCCGCCAAGCTCCTTCGGCATTGCGAGGTCGACGCTGAGCAGGCCGTCATCGGTCTGGACGTGGCCGGCGCGGCCGCCGACGGCACGAGCCTGGGTCGAATAGAGTGCGGTCATATCAAGTCTCCAAAATTAATTGTATACGATTAATTAGTATACCGTATTATAGGAGTCAATCCCGCTTTGGAAGCCCGCATGTGGCAAAAGGGCGGGCTCCGAAACGAAAAAAAGGCGGCCAAAGCCGCCTTTTTCAGAAGTCTCTGTCGAAAGCCTTATTCGGCGGCAGCGGCCTCCGCAGCCTTGGCGGCTTCGTCGGCGGCCTTCTTCTCGGCAGCTTCCTTGGCGGCCGTCTCGGCGGCCAGCGCCTGCGCGGCGGCAACCTTCTCGGCCTCGATGCGCGCCTTCTCGGCGTTCAGCGCATCGCGCTCCTCATCGTTGAGCTTGCGGGCGCGCACGCCGGTGTTCTCCGAAATACGGGCCGACTTGCCGCGACGGTCGCGCAGGTAATAGAGCTTGGCACGACGCACCTTGCCGCGACGCACGATCTCGACGCCTTCGACCATTGGCGAAAACACCGGGAACACGCGCTCGACGCCTTCGCCGTAGGAGATCTTGCGGACGGTGAAATTTTCCTGGAAGCCCGAACCGGCACGGGCGATGACGACGCCTTCATATGCCTGGACGCGGGTGCGGGTGCCTTCGGTCACGCGGACCTGGACGCGCACGGTGTCGCCGGGCTGGAATTCGGGAAGCTTGCGCTTTGCTTCGATCTTGGCGGCCTGTTCGGCCTCGATCTGACGGATGAGATCCATCTCAATAATCCACTTCTTGTTCTTCCGACAGTCAGAGCGCCCGGCGCTCGCCTTGCAGTTCCAATGACCGCTCGGCTATGCCCTTTGTTCGAAAACATCGGGCAGGGGCGACTACACCGCCATTGTTGACGGGTCCGGCAGATTTCTCCCGGTTCGGCGGGCACATACAGCTATTTCGACGCTTTGTCACGTCTTGGCCGCGTCTTTTTTGCTCGCGTGCACCATCGTATCTGTCCACTACCGGGTTGCAAGGGCCCTTCAAGCTGCCTAAGGCGGGGCAACCATAGTTCTCCGGCGGCATCCTCATGTCCTTTTTCGACGCGGTCCTGCTATTCATGGCGGGTTTTCTTTCCGGCGCCGCCAATGCGGTCGCGGGCGGCGGCACCTTCATCACGTTCGGCGCCATGACCTTGGTCGGCCTGCCGCCGATCGTCGCCAACGCCACCTCCTCGGTGACGCAATTTCCCGGCTATATCACCTCGACGCTGGCCTACCGGGACGACATCCGTCATTTCTGGCGTGGCGCCCTGCTGCTCTGCCTGATATCGGCGCTCGGCGCACTGGCCGGCGCACTCATCCTGCTGGCGCTGGACAATCCGTCATTTCGCGTCCTGGTGCCGTGGCTGCTGCTGGCCGCGACGGCGCTGTTCGCCGCCGGGCCGTGGCTGAAGCCCGCGCCCAAGCCGGGGCATGAGGCTTCTGTGGGCTCGTTGGCCGGCTCGCTGGCGCAGTTCGTCACGGCCATCTATGGCGGCTTTTTCGGGGCCGGCATGGGCGTGATGATGCTGGCGACGCTCGGCCTGACCCAGGCCGGCGACTACCACCGCCTGAACGCGCTGAAAAACATGCTGGCCATGGTCATCGCAGCGGTCGCCATCGTCGTCTTCGTCTCGGGTGGCGTCGTCGCCTGGCCGCAAGCGATCATCATGATCCCCGGCGGCGCGTTGGGCGGCTATGCCGGCGTGTGGATCGCCAAGCGCGTGCCGCAGAATGCCGTGCGCGGCTTCGTCGTCGCGGTCGGGCTGTTCCTGGCTTTCTACTATTTCGCCAAGGGCTGAGGAGAGCCGAGCAAGTCCGGCCGTCGTTCTCGCGTCAGCTTCTCTGACTCTGCCCGCCGCCACGCTGCGATCTTGCCGTGGTTACCCGACGTCAGCACCTCGGGAATAGGCCGGCCCTCGAAATCCTGCGGCCGCGTGTAGTGCGGGTGTTCGAGCAGGCCGTTTTCAAAGCTCTCTTCTTCACCCGACACGGCATTGCCCATGACGCCGGGCAGCAGCCGCACGACCGCGTCGAGCAGCACAAGCGCCGCCGGCTCGCCGCCGGAGAGGATGAAATCGCCGATGGAGACTTCCTCCAATTTCCGCGCGTCGATCACCCGCTGGTCGATGCCTTCGAAGCGGCCGCACAGGATGACGGCGCCCGGCCCGGCGGCCAGTTCGCGCACGCGCGCCTGCGTCAGCGGCTTTCCACGCGGGCTCATCAGCAGCCGTGGCCGCAAATCGCCTTCGGGCGAGGCATGGTCGATCGCCCTGGCCAAGACATCGGCGCGCATCACCATGCCGGCGCCGCCGCCGGCCGGCGTGTCGTCGACAGTGCGGTGGCGGTCGGTTGCGAAGTCGCGGATCTGGATTGCTTGCAGCGACCATGTACCGGCCTCCAGCGCCCGCCCGGCCAGCGACAGGCCAAGCAGACCCGGAAACATTTCCGGGTAGAGCGTAAGCACGGAGGCGGAGAAGCTCACCGGTTGCCCCCGGCGTCCCTCGGGCCGCGCGGCCTGCCCTTCGGGTCGAAGCCTTCCTCGCGCGGCGCTTCGCCGTCCTCGTCCTCGACCAGTCCGGCCGCCGCCTGGTTGACGCGCACAAAACCCTCGGCGATGGACACTTCGGGCACAGCGGCCTGCGTGAACGGGATCAACACGCCCTTGCGTCCGGCCAGCGTCACATCGAGGATGTCGCCGCCGCCGAAATTGTGCACGGCGACGACCTTGCCAAGGACGGCTCCCGTATCGTCCCGAACCTCCAGACCGATCAGGTCGGCATGATAGAATTCGTCCTCCTCGCCGTCATCGGGCAGCATGGAGCGATCGACGAACAGCTCCGTGCCCGCCAGCGCCTCGGCCGCGTTGCGGTCACTGACACCCTTGAAGCGCACCACGACCACGGTGTTGGCGGGCCTTATGTCGATGATCTGGAAGGCGCGGCCGTCCCTTGCGTAAAGCGGCCCGTAATCGGCGAGCGCCAGCGGATCGCCGGTAAAGGTTTTGACGCGCAATTCGCCCTTGATGCCGTGAGCGGCGCCGATCACGGCCATCTGGACGGGGTTCTGGGGCTTGCTCATGGCGCGCTTTTACCTTCGTCATCCACGGGCGGAGCAGGCGCGAAGCGACTGCGCAGACCCGAGGACCCATTCGTTACGGTGATCAAACCCACGGCAGTTCAGAAAGGCTCACGGGTTTCGTTCCTGCAACTCTCTATTTGCGGATACCCCGTTTGGCCAATCACCACGGTTTTGATTGCCGCCGGTCGACTCCTAGCCCCACCGGATTGTCATTTCAATGACGCCTCTTCACCGCTTCCTAACCCGGCTGCCGGAAAATGACGGCGAACCGGAACGACGCCATGCAGGAATTCCTTATCCCGGCAAAGCCCGACCTCCAGGCGGCACGCGAAAGCTGGCTCAAGATGCTCGCGCGAGAACGTCGGCTGTCGCCCGAGACGGTGGAAGCCTACGAGCGCGACACCAGGCAGTTCCTGCATTTCCTGACGGGTCATAATGGCGGCCCGCCCGGCATAGCCGACATCGCCGATCTGCGCCCGGCCGACCTGCGCGGCTTTCTCGCCGCCCGCCGCAACGAAGGCGCAGGCGCCCGCACGCTCGGCCGGGGGCTGGCCGGCATTCGCTCACTCTTGCGCTTTCTGGAACGGCGTGGTCTCGCCAACGCAGCGGGCGCGGCGGCCCTGCGCGCGCCCCGCCAACCAAAGTCACTGCCGAAACCGCTGACGGCCAGTGACGCAAAACATGTCGTTTCCGTCGAGGGTCAATTGGCGGAGGAACCCTGGATCGCCGCCCGCAACGCCGCCGTGCTGACGCTGCTCTACGGCTCGGGCCTGCGCATTTCCGAGGCGCTCGGCCTTGCCGGCGCCGAACTGGCGTCGGAGGCCGACACGGTGCTGCGCGTCACCGGCAAGGGCGGCAAGACGCGGCTGGTGCCGGTGCTGCCGGTGGCGCTCAGGGCGGTTGCCGAATACCGCCGGCTGTGCCCCTACCATCTCGACCCCAAGGGCCTTTTGTTTCGCGGCGCGCGCGGCGGCCCGCTCAACCCGGCCATCGTCCAGCGGGAGATGGCCAAACTGCGCTCGGCGCTCAACCTGCCGGACACCGCAACGCCGCACGCCTTGCGCCATTCCTTCGCCACGCATCTGCTCGGCCGCGGCGGCGACCTGCGCACCATCCAGGAACTGCTCGGCCATGCCAGCCTGTCGACCACGCAGATCTATACCGGCGTCGATACGGCGAGGCTGTTGGAGATCTATGAATCGGCTCACCCGAGGGCGTGAGTGTTGGGGTTGTGCGAGGCTTCCGGACTTCGCCACGGGATGACGATGGGTGGGCGGCTCAACCAACCATCAAGCCGTTCGACCCAGGTAATTCGAGCGATAGTCAAAATTGACTGAACCGGAGACAATTTCATTCTCCCGATTAACCGTTTTGCCGTTTTTCCAGCTTAGGAAAGGACCATGAAACGGGTCATCGTCATCGCCGACCGCGCTGCGCTCTTCTCGCTGAAGCTGCTCGTGGCGTTCCATGTGCTGTTCTTCCTGTCTCTGCTCGCCGTCCTGTTGTTCGCGGCGGGCAAGGCGCATGCCGAAATCCCGTCCTGCACTGGCGCCGACATGCTGTCGGCGTTGCAGAAAAGTGACCCGTCCACCTACCGCAAGATCGAGGCGGAAGCCGCCGCAACGCCGAACGGCAAGGGCCTGCTGTGGAAGCTGGAGAAGACGGGCGAACAGCCGTCCTTCCTGTTCGGCACCATGCATATGACCGACCCGCGCGTCACAGCGCTGCCGCCGGCCGCGCAGAAGGCCTATGACGGCGCCGGCACCATCGTCATCGAGACCACCGAAGTGCTCGACCGGCAGAAGATGATGGCGGCCCTGCTCAAGCAGCCGGAGCTGATGATGTTCACCGACAGCACCACGCTGTCGTCGCTGCTGTCGCCCGACGACGCCGCGGCGGTCGACAAGGCGCTCGACGAACGCGGCATCCCGCCGGCAACCGTCGCCAAGATGAAGCCGTGGATGCTGTCGGCCATGGTGGCGCTTCCAGCCTGCGAGCTCGCCCGCAAGGCGGGCGGCGCGCCGGTGCTCGACGTCAAGCTTGCCGAGGATGCCAAGGCCTCCGGAAAATCCGTCGAAGGGCTGGAGACCGTCGCCGACCAGCTGCGCGCCATGGCTTCGCTGCCGATGGCGTTCCACATGAAGGGACTGGTCGACACACTGAAGCTCGGCGACAAGATGAACGACGTCAACGAAACCATGATCGTGCTCTACCAGCGCGGCGAGACCGGCATGTTCTGGCCGCTGTTTCGCGCCGTGCTGCCCGGCGAGACGGGCGACGCGACAGGCTACGCGGCGTTCGAGCAGACCATGATCACCAGCCGCAACAAGGCGATGGTCGATCATGCCGGACCATTCCTCGCCAAAGGCAGTGCCTTCATCGCCGTCGGCGCGCTGCATCTGCCCGGTCCCGAGGGCCTGGTCGAGGATTTCCGCAAAGCCGGCTATACTGTCACCGCTGTCGATTGAGTCGCGTGGGCAGCGGAGGAATCAGGCGCCGCGTTTTCGGCGCTTTCCTTCCCTAGCGTGAAACCCCATCAACGGTTGCGCGTTGATGGCTGTTGATTGATCATTTTCATCCACGGAGGACACTTTTATGGCGAATCCATCAAACGACACGCCCAGATCAGGTGGCGGCGGCAGCCCTTGGCTGATTGCATTGGTCGTCGTTATTCTGGCGATTGTCGCGTATTATGTTTTCGGAAGAAGTGGTGAGCATCCGGCGACCGAACCGCCCGCCGCGAGCACACCGGCCCCGGCGCCAGCGCCCGCGGAGCCGATGAAGCCCGCCGAACCGGCTCCTGCCCCTGCCCCTGCCCCAGCACCCGCGCCGGCCCCTGCACCGGCGACACCGGCTCCTGCGCCGGCCCCAGCTCCCGCACCGGCCCAGTAATCGGGCCACGGCTTTCAACGAAGAACGGCCCGCCTTCCGGTGGGCCGTTCTGTTTGGGGCAGGCAAGGAGGCAATTCCCTCAAGGGAAGCGCTACGCGCTTGCCCGGGAAAACCGTTTCACGGTTTTCCTGGATCGTTCTAAATATGGATCGGCTTGAAGAACGTCGCCAATGCCGCTTCCTTCACTGCTTCCGACATGGTCGGATGGGCATGACAGGTGCGGGCGAGATCTTCCGACGAGCCCCCGAATTCCATCAGCACCGCCGCCTCGTGGATCATCTCGCCGGCGCCGAAGCCGACGATGTGAACGCCGAGCACGCGGTCGGTGGCCTTGTCGGCCAGGATCTTGACGAAGCCGTCGGTGTGCAGCATGGCGCGCGCCCGGCCATTGGCGGTGAACGGGAATTTCCCGACCTTGTAGTCGATGCCGGCCTTCTTCAATTCCTCCTCGGTCTTGCCGACCGAAGCGATCTCCGGGCTGGTGTAGACGACGCTCGGAATGACGTCATAGTTCACATGGCCGGCCTGGCCGGCAATGGTCTCGGCCACTGCCACGCCCTCATCCTCGGCCTTGTGCGCCAGCATCGGCCCGGCGATGACATCGCCGATGGCATAGATGCCTGGTATGTTGGTCCTGAGGTGCGCGTCGGTTTTGACCCGGCCGCGCTCATCGACCTCGACGCCCGCTTCCTTCAGGCCCAGGCTGTCGGCGAAAGCTCGGCGGCCGGTGGCGATCAGCACCATGTCGGCCTCGATCGTCTCGGCCGCGCCGCCTTTCACAGGCTCGAAAGTGACGCTGGCGCCCTTCTTGGCCTTGGCGACGCCGGTGACCTTGGCGCCGAGCCTGAATTCGAAGCCCTGCTTGGAGAGCAGCCGCTGGAATTGCTTGGAGACCTCACCGTCCATACCGCCGAGGATGGTGTCGAGGAATTCGACCACGGTGACCTTGGCGCCGAGCCGCGCCCAGACCGAGCCGAGCTCGAGCCCGATGACGCCGCCGCCGACCACGACGAGATGGCCGGGCACCTTGTCCAGCGACAGCGCGCCGGTCGAGGACACGATGACTTTTTCGTCGAAGTCGACCGTGACGCCAGGAATGCCGGCGACATCCGAGCCGGTGGCGATGACGATGTTCTTCGTCTCGATTTCCTCGACCTTGCCGTCCTCGCTCGTCACCGACACCTTGCCCGCCGCGACCACCGTGCCGATGCCGCGAAAACTATCGATCTTGTTCTTCTTGAACAGGAAGGCGACGCCGTTGACGTTCGCCGTCACCGTGGCGTCCTTGTGCGCCATCATCTTCTTCAAATTGAGCTTCGGTGTCACTTCGACACCCAGTGTGTCGAAGGAGTGGCCGGCTTCGGCGAACATCTCGGAGGCATGCAGCAACGCCTTGGACGGAATGCAGCCGATGTTGAGGCAGGTGCCGCCGAAGGTCGGGTTCTTCTCGACCACCGCGACCTTCAGCCCGAGCTGCGCCGCCTTGATGGCGCAGACATAGCCGCCCGGTCCCGAGCCGATGATTACGACGTCATAAGCCATGTTTGTTTCCCTTTTTCTTGGGGCGCTCAGCGGCCGCCGCTGACATTCAGGATCGCGCCGGTCGTATAGGACGCGGCATCGGACAACAGGTAGAGAACCGCGCCCGCGACTTCATCCGCGGTGCCGGCTCTTTTCATTGGCAGAAGATCGCGGAACCGCTCTATCCGGTCCGGCTGCCCGCCCGAGGCATGGATTTCGGTATCGATGATGCCCGGCCGCACCGCATTGACGCGGATGCCTTCCAGCGCCACCTCGCGGGCGAGCCCCATGGTGAAGGTGTCGATCGCGCCCTTGGACGCGGCGTAGTCGACATATTCGCCCGGCGAGCCCAGAATTGCCGCAGCCGACGAGATGTTGACGATGGATCCACCCGACCCACCGTGACGGCTCGACATCCGCTTCACCGCTTCGCGGGCGCAGAGGAGCGACCCCACGACGTTGATGCGCATCATGCGCTCCAGCCGTGAAACATCCATCTCATCGACCCGCGCCTTGACGTCGACGATGCCGGCATTGTTGACGAAAGCATCGAGCCGGCCATAGCCGTGGTCGACGGCTTCAAACATGGCAACGATATCGGATTCGACGCCGACATCGCCCCTGACCGCAAAGGCCTCGCCGCCTGCGGCCTTGATTTCGCCGACCAGTGCCTCGGCGGCGGTCTGGTTGGAGGTGTAGTTGACCGCTACGCGATAGCCAGCCTTCGACCCGAGCCGGCAGATCGCGGCGCCGATGCCGCGGCTGCCGCCGGTGACCAGCAGCACCTTTTGCGTCCCGCTCATTCCTGGCACCCCTTCAAGGCAAACACGTCCGACGGCACTTTCGAAAATCCGCTGCCGCCATGGGCGGTGGATTGATGCAACACCGGACCGAGATCGGGCAGGATCAGCGTCTTCGGTGCTTCGACGCCTTCGGCTGGCAACAGGCCGATGCTGCCCTTTTCATCCGACGTATAGATGACGCCGTTCCACAAGGTGCAGGCGGCAAGCTCGGTGCCGGTAACGTCGCCTCCCGGGCATTTGTACATCAGCGCCCCGTTCGGCCGCGAAACACCTTCGTTCCATTGGACGATGCCGTTCAGCACCACATCGTTGTCGAGGATCAAGCGGAACGTGTTGGTGACGGTCGCCGACGTGCCGGTCGGCGTAAAATTGATCTCACTGCCGCTCTGGGCATCGCCGTAGACGGCGAGTTCGGCCGGGCATGCGGCATTAGCGTGGACAGCGGCGAATGCCATACCGGCCGCCAGCGCTATCGGTCTGGCAGGCCCAGGGAACAGGGCCATTATTGGCTACTCCGACCGCGAGCCGCCATTCGACCGCCTCACAGATCAAGCACCAGCCGTTCCGGATCCTCCAGGCTTTCCTTGACGCGCACCAGGAAGGTCACCGCTTCCTTGCCGTCGACGATGCGGTGATCGTAGCTCAGCGCCAGATACATCATCGGCCGGATCACGATCTGGCCGCCGACCACCACGGGCCGGTCCTGGATCTTGTGCATGCCCAGAATACCCGACTGCGGCGCGTTGAGGATCGGCGTGGACATCAGCGACCCGTAGACGCCGCCATTGGAAATCGTGAACGTGCCGCCCTGCATGTCGGCGACCGACAGCTTGCCGTCGCGCGCGGCGATGCCGAGCCGGCCGATCTCCTTCTCGATCTCGGCGATAGACATCTGGTCGGCATCGCGCACCACCGGAACGACCAGACCCTTCTCGGTGCCGACGGCGACGCCGATATGGGCGTAGTTCTTGAAGATGATATCGGTGGCATCGATCTCGGCGTTGACCGAGGGGATTTCCTTCAAGGCATGGGTGACGGCCTTGGTGAAGAAACCCATGAAGCCGAGCTTCACGCCGTGCTTCTTCTCGAACACGTCCTTGTACTTGGTCCTGAGCGCCATCACCGCTGACATGTCCACCTCGTTGAAGGTGGTGAGCATGGCGGCGGTCGACTGCGCTTCCTTGAGCCGGCGCGCGATGGTCTGGCGCAGCTTGGTCATGCGCACGCGCTCCTCGCGCGCCGCGTCGTTGCCTGAGGACGGCGCACGGGCAGCAACCGGCGCTGCCGGGGCCGCCTTCGGCGTCTCGGCCGGCTGCGACGGCGCACCCTTGGAGATGGCGTCGAGCACGTCGCCCTTCAGCACCTGGCCGCGCTTGCCGGAGCCGGAAAGCTGGTCGACCGACAGATTGTTCTCGGCGATCAGTTTCGCCGCTGCCGGCGCCGGCGGCATGGTGCGCGGCTCGACCGGACCGGCGTCGCCGGCGACCTTGGCGGTCTCGGCGGCGGCCTGTTTGGTGGTCTGCGCGGCGTCGGGGCTCGATGCCTGCGCCACGGCTTGCGGCTTGGTGACCGGTGCGGCGGCGCCACCGGCCGAAATCGAGCCCAGAAGAGCGCCGACCCCGACCGTCTCGCCCTCCTTGGCGGCGATCTCGCCCAAGGTTCCGGCGCCTGGCGAGGGAACCTCGACCGTCACCTTGTCGGTTTCGAGCTCGACCAGCGGCTCGTCGGCGGCAATGGCATCGCCCACCTTCTTGAACCATTTGCCGATGGTCGCCTCGGTGACGGATTCGCCGAGAGTTGGAACGCGGATTTCGGTAGCCATTGTGCCTGTCCGTTCTGTCTCTTCTGGAGTTCTATTCGCCGAGCGCGTCTTCGAGCAAGGCGGCAAGCTGGGCAAGATGCTTGGACATCAGTCCGGTCGCCGGCGAAGCGGCGGCCGGACGGCCGGTGTAGCGCACCCGCTGATGCTTGGCGTCGATATGCGCCAGAACCCATTCCAGATACGGGTCGATGAACGACCAGGCACCCATGTTCTTGGGCTCCTCCTGGCACCACACCATCTCGGCGTTGCGGAAGCGCGACAATTCGGTGATCAGCGCCTTGGCAGGGAACGGGTAGAGCTGTTCGACGCGCAGCAGATAGATGTCGTTGACGCCGCGCCTCTCGCGTTCTTCATAGAGGTCGTAATAGACCTTGCCCGAGCACAGCACGACGCGGCGGATCTTGGAATCCTTGGTGAGCTTGATTGCCTGGTTGGGCAACAGCTGGGCATCGTCCCACAGCAGCCGGTGGAACGAGCTTTCACCCGAGATTTCCGGCAGCGTCGACACCGCCCGTTTGTGACGCAGCAGCGACTTCGGCGTCATCAGGATCAGCGGCTTGCGGAAGTCGCGCTTAAGCTGCCGGCGCAGGATGTGGAAGTAGTTTGCCGGCGTCGTGCAGTTCGCCACCTGCATATTGTCTTCGGCGCAAAGCTGCAGGAAGCGCTCGAGCCGGGCCGAGGAATGTTCCGGGCCCTGGCCTTCATAGCCATGCGGCAGCAGGCAGACGAGACCCGACATTCTGAGCCACTTGCGTTCGCCGCTCGATATGAACTGGTCGAACACCACCTGGGCGCCGTTGGCGAAGTCGCCGAACTGCGCTTCCCAGAGCGTCAGCGCTTTCGGTTCGGCAAGGCTGTAGCCATATTCGAAGCCAAGCACCGCCTCTTCCGACAGCATCGAGTTGATGACCTCGTAGCCGGCCTGCGCCGCCGACAGGTTGTTGAGCGGGATGTAGCGTGTCTCGTCGCGCTGGTCGTAGAGCACGGAATGGCGCTGCGAGAAGGTGCCGCGTTCGGAATCCTGTCCCGACAGGCGGATCGGATTGCCGTCGAGCAGGATCGCGCCGAAGGCCAGGGCCTCGGCCGTCGACCAGTCGATGCCCTCCCCGGATTCGATCGCCTGACGCCGGTTCTCGAGGAAGCGGACGATGGTCTTGTGCGCCTCGAAATCCTTTGGTACTTCGGTCAGTTTCTTGCCGATCTCCTTCAGCGTCTTGACCGGAACGGCGGTCTTGCCGCGCCTTTGTTCGTCCTGGTTGTCGGCCGTGCGCAGGCCCGACCAGGCGCCGTCGAGCCAATCGGCCTTGTTCGGCTTGTAGTGCTGGCCGACTTCCCATTCCGATTCCAGATGCGCGCGCCAGTCGGCCTTCATCTTGTCGAATTCATCCTGGGTGATGTGGCCCTCGGCGATCAGCCGGTCGGCATAGATCTGCACCGTCGTCTTGTGGGTGCGGATGTTGCGGTACATGATCGGCTGGGTGAAGGCCGGCTCGTCGCCCTCATTGTGGCCGAAGCGGCGGTAGCAGAACATGTCCACGACCACCGGCTTGTGGAACTTCATGCGGAATTCGATCGCCACCTTGGCGGCGTGGACGACCGCCTCCGGGTCGTCGCCATTGACGTGAAAGATCGGCGCCTCGATCATCTTGGCGACGTCGGACGGGTAGGGCGACGAACGCGAGAAGCGCGGATTGGTGGTGAAGCCGATCTGGTTGTTGATGATGAAATGCAGCGTGCCGGCGACCCGGTGGCCGCGCAGGCCCGACAGGCCAAGGATTTCGGCGATGACGCCCTGGCCGGCGAAGGCGGCGTCGCCGTGCAGGAGCAGCGGCAGCACCTTGGCGCGCTCCTCCAGCGGCACGATCTCCTCGCGGCCGCGGCCGAACAGATAATCCTGCTTGGCGCGCGCCTTGCCCATCACCACAGGGTCGACGATTTCCAGATGCGAGGGATTGGCGGTCAGCGACAGGTGCACCTTGTTGCCGTCGAACTCGCGGTCCGAGGAGGCGCCAAGATGGTATTTGACGTCGCCCGAGCCCTCGACCTCGTCGGGTGCGGCCGAGCCGCCCTTGAATTCGTGGAAGATGGCGCGATGCGGCTTGGCCATCACCTGGGAGAGCACGTTGAGGCGGCCGCGATGCGCCATGCCGAGCACGATCTCCTTCAGCCCGAGCTGGCCGCCGCGCTTGACAATCTGTTCCAGTGCCGGGATCAGCGCTTCGCCGCCGTCGAGGCCGAAGCGCTTGGTGCCCTTGAACTTGACGTCGGCGAACTGCTCGAAGCCCTCGGCCTCGATCAGTTTCTGCAGGATCGCCTTCTTGCCGGTCGCGGTGAAGGAGATCTCCTTGTCGGCGCCCTCGATGCGCGCCTGGATCCACGCCTTCTCTTCCGGATCGGAGATGTGCATGAACTCGACGCCGAGCGTCGAGCAATAGGTGCGGGTCAGGATGTCGAGCATCTGGCGGATGGTGCCGAATTCGAGCCCGAGCACATTGTCGAGGAAGATCGGCCGGTCGTAGTCGGCTTCGGTGAAGCCGTAATTCTCTGGCGACAGCTCGTTGTAATCCTCGAGCGTGGCGATGCCGAGCGGGTCGAGATTGGCGTGCAGATGGCCGCGCATGCGATAGGCGCGGATCATCATGATGGCGCGCACGGAATCGCGCGTCGCCTGGTGCACGTCGGCGTCGGAGGGGACGGCGCCGTTGACGGCTGCCTTCTCCTTGACCTTCTTTTCGATGTGCTTCTCGACCAGGCCCCAATTGCCGTCGAGCGCCGACACCAGCTCGCCATTGGCCTGCAGCGGCCAGGAGGGCTTGGCCCACGAGGCGCCCTTGGCGTTCTTGCGGACATCCCCGGCATCGTCCTTCAGGCCGGCGAAGAACTCCTGCCATTCGGGATTGACCGAGGCTGGATCGTCCTCATACGCCGCATAGAGCGCGTCGATATAATCGGCATTGCCGCCATAGAGGAAAGAGGTGAGCGAAAATTGGTCGTTGGCCTGATCTTGTCGTGCCATTTTGTCTGCGGAGCCTGGCTCCGTCTCCTTTCGAGGGGAATAGTGAGTAGTCAGTAAGGAGTAGGAAAAATGAAGACTTTCCCGTTCAGCTGCTACTCACCCGTTCTTCCCTTTTCACTACTCACTATTGACTACTCACTAGCCCTTAATTGCCTCGACCAGCGTCGTGCCCAGCCGGGCCGGCGATGGCGAAACTTTTATCCCGGCCGATTCCATTGCCGCGATCTTGTCTTCGGCGCCGCCCTTGCCGCCCGAGATAACCGCGCCCGCATGGCCCATGGTGCGGCCGGCCGGCGCCGTGCGTCCGGCGATGAAGCCCGCCATCGGCTTGCGGCGGCCGCGTTTGGCCTCGTCCTTGAGAAACTGCGCGGCGTCTTCCTCGGCCGAGCCGCCGATCTCGCCGATCATGATGATCGACTTGGTCTCGTCGTCGGCGAGGAACATTTCGAGCACGTCGATGAATTCGGTGCCTTTGACGGGATCGCCACCGATGCCGACAGCGGTGGTCTGGCCGAGGCCGACATTGGTGGTCTGGAACACGGCTTCATAGGTAAGCGTTCCCGAGCGCGAAACAACACCGACCGAACCCTTGCGGAAGATGTTCCCGGGCATGATGCCGATCTTGCATTCGTCGGGGGTGAGCACGCCGGGACAGTTCGGGCCGATCAGCCGCGACGTCGAACGGTCGAGCCGCGCCTTGACCTTGATCATGTCCATGACGGGAATGCCTTCGGTGATGCAGACGATGAGCGGGATTTCGGCCTCGATGGCCTCGATGATGGCTTCGGCAGCACCCGCCGGCGGCACATAGACGACGGAAGCGTTGGCGCCGGTCTTGGCCTTGCCCTCGGCGACGGTGGCGAAGATCGGCAGGTTCTCGCCCTTGGCGCCGGTCCAAGTCTCGCCGCCCTTCTTGGGATGGATGCCGCCGACCATCTTGGTCCCGTGATAGGCCAGCGCCTGTTCGGTGTGGAAGGTGCCGGTCTTGCCGGTCAGGCCCTGCACGAGCACCTTGGTGTTCTTGTCGACGAGAATGGACATGGTGAGAACGCCTCTGAATTCAGCGATTACAAGAAAGGATTGACGGCTCGCACCGAGCCATAAACCTGGTTGTGGTTGAGATCTTCGGTGTAGAAAATCGGCGCGCCGAGATATCCGGCTGCGGCAAGAAGCGCGGCGTCGTAGTAGTGAATTCCGTAGCGGCGGGCGAGGTCCAGTCCTGCGCGAACATAGCTTTCGTCGACAGGCACCAGCGGACAAGTGCCGAGGAGGACCAGCCATTGGTCGAGCAGATCATCCCCCAGAAGGGATTTTCCTCGCGCCACCGCTGTGAATTCGGCCAAGGTTTGCCCCGACACGCCAAAGACAGTGCTCGATACCAGGTCTTCTGCGATTGGCGCGCGACGTGGGTCACGATTCTTCTCCGAAGCCGCGTAGATCAGGACGTTCGTGTCGAGAAAGCAGTCGATCTTCCCGGTCGGCATAGGCGTCCCTTCGATCCCACTTATAGGGGGTGTCGGCGCTGTCGCTCCGTTTCGCAGCCTCGTCCATAAGCCGCTTCATTCCCGCCTTGGCCCAGGCAATCCGATCTTCCTGCTCGACTTCATGCGCAAGCAGTGAACGAATGAGGGCGTTGAGCGTCGTCTTGCGACGTCCGGCAAGGCCTCGCGCCTTCTCGAGCAGGGCCTCGTCCATGGCCAGGGTGACGTTCTTCATCGCTCGTCTCCACATAAACACACAGCCAATATATGTGTGATTATGTGTCTTTCTTCAACCGCTTTGCCCAGGATTTCCATCGCTCAGCCATCCCCCAAAACGGAAGGCGGGACGCGCCGGTAAAGGCCGCTCATCATGTCTTGCCAGCCGTCGCTGCCGACGGGCTGGAATTGCAGTCGCATGCGATAGCTGTCGCTGCCGTCGAAAGCGTAGGTCACGCGTGCGGCCCCGCGCGGCGACGAGCGCAACAGCGTCAGTGTGTTGCCCTCCCACGTGCCGGAGGCCGGCGAGGCCGGCACAAAGCCCATCGAATCGAACTGATGCATGGTGACAAGGCTGTTTTGCCGGTCGAAGCCGAACACGCTGTGCGCGCCGAACGAAATCGTCCCGTCGCGGCGCTGGCGATAGCGTTGCACTACGAACAGGCCGCCGAACTGTGCCTCTGCCAGTACTTCCGAAGTCGCTGAGCCCCCATCGGCCCATTGTGTGTCCGCGACCTCTTCCTCGCCGCGCCACGCGCCGACCAGAGCCTGCAGGCGCTGGTGATCGGCCGAGAGCGAGGAGAAAGGCGCAGCGTTCATGGGTTCACAGCCGCTTCAGGTCGGTGACGGTGAGAGCGCTCTTGGCATTGCCGGTGTTGAGCGTCGTTGCCGGTTCGAACATCAGCACCACAGGTTCCGGTGTCAGCGAACGCGGCCGGTGTTCGACGCCGCGCGGCACGACGATGAAGTCGCCTTCGCCGAGTTCGACCGGACCGTCGCGGAAATCGATGGCGATGCGACCGCGCAGCACGAGGAAGGCTTCGTCTTCGTTGTCATGGGCGTGCCAGTCGAAAACCGCGCCGAACTTGGCGACCTTCGCCTGGCTGTCATTGACGTCGCCGGCGATATGCGGATCGAAGACCTCCGCGATCTTCGCATCCGCCGCCTCGACGAGATTTATCTTGCGCGGAGGCACTTGATCAGCCCTTCACCGCCGCCACGATCTTCTTGGCCGCGTCGTCAAGATCGTCGGCCGACACGACGTTGAGGCCGCTGTCGTTGATGATCTTCTTGCCGAGTTCGGCATTGGTGCCTTCAAGGCGCACGACCAGCGGCACTTTCAGGCCCACTTCCTTGACCGCGGCGATAACGCCCTCGGCGATGATGTCGCATTTCATGATACCGCCGAAGATGTTGATCAGGATGCCCTTGACCGCCGGATCCCTGGTGATGATCTTGAAGGCCGCCGTCACCTTTTCCTTCGACGCGCCGCCGCCGACGTCGAGGAAGTTGGCCGGCTCGGCGCCGTAGAGCTTGATGATGTCCATCGTCGCCATGGCGAGGCCGGCGCCATTGACCATGCAGCCGATATTGCCGTCGAGCGCGACATAGGCGAGGTCGTATTTCGACGCCTCGATCTCCTTCTCGTCCTCTTCGGTGGTGTCGCGCAGCTCGAGCACATCCGGATGGCGAAACAGCGCGTTGTTGTCGAACGACACCTTGGCGTCGAGGACGCGCAGCCGGCCGTTCTTCATGACGATCAGGGGATTGACCTCGAGCAGGCTCATGTCCTTCTCGACGAAGGCCTTGTAGAGGATCGGGAACAGCGTGCCGCCGTCCCTGGCAGCATCGCCGTCGAGCTTCAGCGCGCCATTGAGTTTCTTCACGTCATCCGCGGTAACGCCCTTTTCCGGATCGATGGCGACGGTGATGATCTTTTCCGGCGTGTCGTGGGCGACCGCCTCGATGTCCATGCCGCCTTCGGTCGAGACGACGAAGGCGATGCGGCCGACCGAACGGTCGACCAGAACAGACAGATAGAGCTCGCGCTCGATGTCGGCGCCATCCTCGATATAGAGCCGGTTGACCTGCTTGCCGGCCGGGCCGGTTTGCTTGGTCACCAGCGTGTGGCCGAGCATCTCGTTGGCGTTGGCGACGACGTCGGCGACCGACTTGGCCAGCCGCACGCCGCCCTTGGCGTCAGGCCCGAGCTCCTTGAACTTGCCCTTGCCGCGGCCGCCGGCATGGATCTGGCTCTTCACCACATAGAGCGGGCCGGGCAGCGCCTTGGCGGCGGCTTCCGCCTCATCCGCCTTGAACACCGGCACGCCTTGGGCCACCGGCGCGCCAAAGCCCTTCAGCAGCGCCTTGCCCTGATATTCATGGATGTTCATCTGGATCGTCTCCGGATCAGCTGCTGGGGTTCACTTCGAGGCGAGTTGCGGCGCGATCTTGACGCAGGCCTCGGTCAGGCCTTGCACCGCCGCCACCGAGCTATCGAACATCTTCTGCTCTGGCTTGGAAAGCTCGATCTCGATGACGCGCTCGACGCCACCGGCGCCGATCACCACGGGAACGCCGACATAGGTGTTCTTCACGCCATACTGGCCGGAAAGGTGGGCCGCGCAAGGCAGCACACGCTTCTTGTCCTTGAGATAGGCTTCGGCCATCGAGATCGCCGATGCGGCCGGCGCATAATAGGCCGAGCCGGTCTTCAACAGGCCGACGATCTCGGCGCCGCCGTCGCGGGTGCGCTGCACGATTTGGTCGAGCTTCTCCTTCGAGGTCCAGCCCATCTTGACGAGATCGGGCAGAGGAATGCCTGCAACCGTCGAATAGCGGATCATCGGCACCATGGAATCGCCATGGCCGCCGAGCACGAAGGCGGTGACGTCCTCGACCGAGACCTTGAACTCCTCGGCCAGGAAATAGCGGAAGCGAGCGCTGTCGAGCACGCCGGCCATGCCCACGACATGGGTGTTGGGCAGGCCGGAAAACTTCTGCAGCGCCCAGACCATCGCATCCAGCGGATTGGTGATGCAGATGACGAAGGCCTTCGGCGCGTACTTCTTCAGGCCGGCGCCGACCTGTTCCATGACCTTGAGGTTGATGCCGAGCAGATCGTCGCGGCTCATGCCCGGCTTGCGCGGCACGCCGGCGGTGACGATGCAGACGTCCGCCCCTTCGATCCCGGCATAGTCGTTGACGCCGGTCAGCCTGGAATCGAACCCGTCGACCGGCGACGATTGCGCAATATCGAGCCCCTTGCCCTGCGGGATGCCTTCGGCAATATCGAACAGAACCACGTCGCCGAGGTCCTTGAGGCCGATCATGTGAGCGAGCGTGCCGCCGATCATGCCAGAGCCGATAAGCGCTATCTTGTTGCGTGCCATGTCAGGATAGTTTCCCTTTGTTCGTGATGTCGCTCAAATCGCTGACGATCTGATGACGGCGTCGAGGAAGAGACCGGAATGCTGCGGGGATCCCGCGAGATTTCGCCGCACCCAATAGCCCCGGCGCCGCGTAAATTCAAACGATTATTTTGGAGCGAGCGTTTTCAATCGGTTAGAGTGACCGGGAATTACGTAAACGTAAAAGTTTGAAAACTCGACTGGGGAAAATCTACACGATGAAGATGGAGATCGTAAGACTTGATGCCGGCAATGACGCCCTTGTGATGCGGGTCGCCGAGGATGTGTTCGACGAACCGGTCAGGCCAGATCGATTGGCAGTCTATCTCAGGGAACCCGGCCACTTCATGGTCGTGGGGCTCGCCGACGGCGTGACCGTCGGTCAATGCGCCGCCATCATTCACCGTCATCCCGACAAGGCGACGGAGCTCTACATCGACGAGGTCGGCGTATCGCCGGCCTTCCAGCGCCAGGGCATCGCGCGAAAGATGCTCGACGCGATGTTTGCGATCGGCAGGGAGAATGGCTGCGAAGAAGCCTGGGTCGGCTCCGAGCCGGACAACCGTGCCGCCCGCGCGCTTTACGAGTCGCGCGAGGAGACGCACGAGTCAGCAGAGAGCTTCCTCATGTATGTTTATCAACTGTAGCCAGGCTGACAGGAGTTCGGCCTATCTTCGTCCTAGGGTGCGCGCTTCGCTTTGCGTCGCTCCGCCCTGGGACGAAGGCGGCGTAGCCGGCGCCTGCCGCGCCTCCGGCGTCGTCTTCGCCTTCCGCCGCTCCGCCCAATCCTCCAGCCAGTCGCGGCTCTGCATCTCGATCAGCCGCGAAGCCGTGCGTTCGAACTCGAACACCTCGACGCCGCGCTTGGCCACATAGAGTTGCTGCGGCGGCGCTTCCGCGCTTACCACCAGCCTGACGTGATGGTCGTAGAGCGTGTCGACCAGCAGGATGAAGCGCTTGGCCTCGTTGCGCCGGCCTTCACCCAGCACCGGAATGCGGTCGACAAAGATGGTCGAGAAGCGGTCGGCAAGGGCCAGATAGTCGCGCGCGCCGAGCGGCTTCTCGCACAGATCGGCGAAGGAAAAACGCGCCGCGTCGCCGGCGGCGCGCGGAACGGCCAGCTGCCGGCCCTTGACGGCAAGCGACGCCTCGGCCGTCGGCGCGCCGCGCGTCATCGTTTGCCAAGCCGCGTCCAGCGCCTCATCGGCCGCCGCATCGGCGGGCGTCACATAGACCGGCGTACGGGCAAGCTTCTCCAGCCGATAGTCCTTGTCGGCATCGAGCGAGAGCACCTGCGCATGCCGTTCCAATATGCCGATGAAGGGCAGGAAAAGCTGACGGTTCAGCCCGTCGCGATAGAGGTTCTCCGGCGCTACGTTCGACGTCGCCACCAGCACCACGCCGCTGGCGAACAGCGCCGAAAACAGCCGGGACAGGATCATCGCATCGGCGATGTCGGTGACCGAGAACTCGTCGAAACACAGTACCCAGGCCTGTTCGGCAAGCGCCCGCGCCACCGGCGGAATCGGATCGTCTTCCCTCACCGTGCCGTCCTTGCGCTCCTGCCGGTGCTTCTGGATGCGGTCCTGCACCTCGGCCATGAAGTCGTTGAAATGCACGCGGCGCTTGCGCCGCACCGGCAGCAGCTCGAAGAACAAGTCCATCAACATGGTCTTGCCGCGGCCGACGCCGCCATGGATGTAGAGGCCCTTGACCGCCTCGTGCGTCTCGCGCCTTCGGGCGAAGAGCCAGCCAAGCGCGCTCGATTTGTGCGCCAGCCGCTTCACCGAAATCTCTGATACCAGCCGGTCGAGAGCGGTGACGATCCGCTCCTGCGCCGGATCGCGCTCGATGGCACCGGTGTCGACCAGATGGTCGTAACGCTGCCTGACGGTCACATGGGTCTGGAGGCCGTCACGCAGATGCATAGGTCACGTCGTTGTCGAGGGGCTTGGCTACCTTGTAAGCGAGATCGGCAGGCCATTGGAAGTCTGGCCGTCGAATTTCGAGCCGCCCGAGGAATAGAGCCGTGCCAGCGTGCCGCCATTCTCATCGTAAAGCGTCAACTGCTTGCCGGCGACGTTCCATGACTTGATGCCGTCGATCGGCGCCGGGCAATGCAGCGGTCCGGCGCGGAAACCGGCGCCGAATTTGGTCTGCGGCGTCGCCACCTTGCAGCTCTGGCCGGAAACGCTGGCATTCCATACGCCGGCGACACTGGCCGCGGTCAGGTCCGGCGCACCCGCCGGCGCCGAACCGTCCGGCGGCAAGGAGGCGACCTGGCTGTTCTGCGGGGCGGTCGGGAATTGCGACGGATCCGTGGTGCCGGGGGAGGCCGGGGGCGGCAACTGGTTGGCCGTCACCTGACCGGACGGCGCCGGCTGCAGCGGCGCCGGCTGCTGGTCGTCCATCGAGGAAAACCGTGAGGTTGAGCAGCCGCTCGCAACGAGCGCCGCCAGCGATACGGCCACCAGGCCGGTTTTCGAAAAAGTCATTCCAACCTCCGTCGGATCCGGCGGGGCTGCCGTCCGCACAATGTCGCCCTCCACCAAGATGGAGAAGGTGGCGAAATTTCAACCCGATATGGTTAAAATAGGGTTTGCGCCAAGAATTGTTGCAAATTTGTCGCAATCATCCGGCCAGCGGAGCGCTCGGCACGAATATATAGCCGTCCGGTCCGACGACATAGCTCTCGCGCAGGCCGTGCGGCTTGTCGATCGCCCCGGCCAGCACGATGTGGCCATGCTCGCGCGCGGCGGCCTCGACCGCATCCGGGTTGGCGCCGTAAAGACGCAGCTCGACGCCGGCGCCGCGTGTCTCGGCGCCGGCGATCGTCCCTGTCATGGCATTGTCGAGATAGGAATGGTCGGCGTGCAGCATGAACACCGAGCCCAGCAGCTCGATCGCCGCGAAATCCTCGTCGGCATAGATGATATCGGCGCCGAGCACGTCGCGGCAGAAGGCTTCCATGGCCGCCATGTCGCTCACCAGCAGGTTGACGCCGATGCCGCGCGCCAGCGAGCGGCCGAAATCCCCGGCCTTCATCCATGGTGTCCTGGTCCGCTTCATCGCCATGGCATCGTCCTCCCCAATCCGATCCTACTCAAGCCGGCCGCCCGGGCCGTTGGCATTCGGCCGGCAAACGCTTGCGCCAGCCGGCACAAGGGCTATGTCTATCAAGACGAAATTCGCTGGAGCCGCAAATTGGCTGCGAGACCGAAAGCCGCCAATCGCTACTATAACGGCCCGCCCAGCGATCATTTCGACGGAACCTTGTTCTTCAATCCCGGCGGCCAGCCGCCGGCGCGTTTCGCCGATCTGCTGAAATGGCAGTTCAATGGCCAACGCTCGAAATGGCCGGCCACCAATCCGAGCCCCTTTCCGCAGGCAAAGCCGCCTGCACGTGTCGAGGGCGCCGGCCTGACCGTGACCATGGTCGGTCATTCCACGCTGCTGGTCCAGACCGCGGGCCTGAACATCCTCACCGATCCGGTATGGTCGCTGCGGGCCTCGCCGTTCTCCTTCGTCGGGCCGAAACGCGTCAACGCGCCGGGCATCGCCCTGGCCGACCTGCCGCCGATCGATCTCGTGCTGGTCAGCCACAATCACTACGACCATCTCGACATCGCGACGCTGAAGCAGCTCAAGGCCAGGCACGACCCGCTGGTGGTGACCCCGTTCGGCAATGACGTCCTGATTGGCGGGGCGGTTCCCGGCATGCGGCTCTCGGCGCATGACTGGGGCGACAGGGTCGACATCGGCGATGGCGTGGCCGTCCATGTCGAGCCGGCGCATCACTGGTCGGCGCGCGGCACACGCGACCGGCGCATGGCGCTATGGGCCGGCTTCGTCATCGAGACGCCGGCCGGCCGGATCTATTTCGCGGGCGATACCGGCTTCCATGACGGCATCAACTACCGGCTCATGGCTCACAAGCACGGCGGCTTCCGCTTCGCCATCCTGCCGATCGGCGCCTATGAGCCGCGCTGGTTCATGGCCTCGCAGCATCAAAACCCGGAGGAGGCGGTGCAAGGCATGACATTGTGCAACGCCGCCTATGCGGCCGGCTGCCATTGGGGCACGTTCCAGCTCACCGACGAACCGATCGACGAGCCGGCACGCAAGCTCGACGAGGCGCTGGAGGCCGAGGGCCTGCCGCGCGAACGTTTTCGCGCCTTGCGGCCAGGTGAGGTCTGGGACGTGCCGCAGGAAGCGGCGCTTTGACCGGGGCCGGCCGCGGCCGGCGGAACCCGAGCGCCACCGGCGCGTTTGTTGAAGGGGCTTCGATTTCTATCGCTTTGCGAGGCATTTCCATGCTTAAATGGATCATCATTCTCCTGATTATCGCCGCCGCTGCGAGCCTGCTCGGCATGCCGGCATTAGCAGGTGCGGCCGCCACCGGCGCGCGCATCCTGATCGGTATCGTGCTGATCATATTCCTGCTGATCGTGCTCGGCGTCTTCGCCGTCACCTGAAGGCGCGATGCACTGGTAATTCCCGCCCTTTTCCGCCATATAGCGGCAAACAGTACGGAATGACCGGAAGAAATGGCAGGCACCGCCCCTTTCGCCAAGATGAACGGCATCGGCAACGAGATCATCGTTGCCGACATGCGCGGCCGTGCCGACCGGGTGACGCCGACAGCTGCGGTCGCGCTCAACGCCGATGCCTCGACGCGGTTCGACCAGATCATGGCGATCCATGAGGCGCGGACGCCGGGTACGGCCTATTTCATCGACATATTGAATTCGGACGGCTCGGGCGCGCAGGCCTGCGGCAACGGCATGCGCTGCGTCGTCCAGGCGCTGGCGGCCGAGACCGGACAAAAGACATTCACCTTCGAGACCGTCGCCGGAATCCTCAACGCGCAGGAACATGCCGACGGCTCGATCTCGGTCGACATGGGCACGCCGCGCTTCGGCTGGCGGGACATTCCGCTCGCCGAGGAGTTTCGCGATACCCGCATGATCGAATTGCAGGTCGGCCCGATCGACGCCCCGGTGCTGCATTCGCCCTCGGTCGTCTCCATGGGCAATCCGCATGCCATCTTCTGGGTCGACCGCGACGTCTGGTCCTACGAACTCGACCGCTTCGGACCGCTGCTCGAAAACCATCCGATCTTCCCCGAGCGCGCCAACATCACCATCGCGCAGGTGACCTCGCCCGACAGCATGATCATCCGCACCTGGGAACGCGGCGCCGGCCTGACCAAGGCTTGCGGCACGGCATCCTGCGCCGCCGTCGTGGCAGCGGCCCGCAGCCGGCGCACCGGGCGCAGCGTCAATCTGCTGACCCCCGGTGGCGGCTCGCTGCATGTGGAATGGCTCGAAAACGACCATGTCATCCTGACCGGTGCGGCCGAATGGGAATTTTCCGGCAGCTTCGATCCCTCGAGCGGCGCCTGGGCGCGCGACACCGAAAGCGCGGCCTGATGCCCGCTCCTTTCAAGGATGGCGATGTGGGGAAGGGCCCCAATCGCATCGAACTGGTGACCTTCGGCTGCCGGCTGAACACCTATGAATCCGAGGTGATGCGGCGCGAGGCCGAAACTGCGGGCCTCGGTGGGCTGGCTGGCGGCGCCGTCATCTTCAACACATGCGCCGTCACAGGTGAGGCGGTGCGCCAGGCCAAACAGGCGATTCGCAAGGCGCGCCGCGATAACCCCGAGGCTCGCATCATCGTCACCGGCTGCGCGGCGCAGACCGAGCCGCAGAATTTCGCTGCCATGGACGAGGTCGATCTCGTTCTCGGCAATGAGGAGAAGCTGAAGGCCAATTCCTATCGCGCGCTGCCGGATTTCGGTGTCAACGACAGCGAGAAGGCGCGCGTCAACGACATCTTCTCCGTACGCGAGACCGCCGGCCATATGGTCGATGCCATCGAGGGCAGGGCACGCGCCTTCGTGCAGGTGCAGAATGGCTGCGACCACCGCTGCACCTTCTGCATCATCCCCTATGGCCGCGGCAATTCACGCTCGGTGCCGATGGGCGCCGTGGTCGAACAGGTCAAGCGGCTCACCGGCAATGGCTATGCCGAGATCGTGCTGACCGGCGTCGACATGACCAGTTTCGGCGCCGACCTGCCGGGCGCACCGAAACTCGGCAGGCTGGTGAAGACCATCCTGCGCCAGGTGCCGGACGTGAAGCGCCTGCGCCTCTCCTCCATCGATTCCATCGAGGCCGACGACGATTTGCTCGACGCCGTCGCCACCGAGCCGCGGCTGATGCCGCATCTGCATCTGTCGCTGCAATCGGGCGACGACATGATTTTGAAGCGCATGAAGCGCCGGCATCTGCGCGATCAGTCGATCCGCTTCTGCGAAGACGTGCGCAAGCTGCGCCCCGACGTCGTCTTCGGCGCCGACATCATCGCCGGCTTCCCGACCGAGACGGAGGCTATGTTCGAAAATTCGGCAAAGATCGTCGGGGAATGCGGGCTGACCCACCTGCACGTCTTTCCGTTTTCGCCGCGCGAAGGCACGCCCGCCGCGCGCATGCCGCAGGTCCGCCGCGAAGTGGTCAAGCAGCGGGCAGCCCGCCTGCGCGCCGCCGGCGAGACGGCATATCGCCGCCATCTGTCGTCGCTCTCCGGAACGCGTCAGTCGATCCTGATCGAGCGCGACGGGCTCGGCCGCACCGAAGGGTTCACGCTCGCCGCGCTCGCCACCGGCGCGCCGGGCGAGATCGTCGAAGCAACAGTCACCGGCCATGACGGCGCCCGGCTGATCGCGGTTCCGCTTGCCGCCCGCGCCGCCTGAGAAACGCAAGAGATGGCCGGGTTCTTCAAGAAGATATTTTCGTTCGGCAAGAAGGAGGTCGTCGAGGAGCGCGTCGACGAGACCGCCCCGCTGCCGCCGATCAAATGGGATCAGCTCGACACGCTGAAGCCAGCGGCCGAGCAGGCCGTTCCGGAATTCCTGAAGCGGGAGGAGAGCCAGGCTCAGCCTCCCGTCGAGCCCGCGCCGCCCGAGGAGCCGACACCCGAGCCTGCCCCGGCCATTCCGCCGGTGCCGGAGCCGACCATTCCGCCCGAGCCGGAACCGCTGCCGGAGCCGCGGCCGGAGGAGGAACCGGCACCGGCGCCAGAGCGCCCGGAGCCGCCGGCCCCTGAGAAAATTCCGACACCCCCGGCCATTCCGGAGCCTGCGCCCGAACCGCGGCCGCAGGAGGTACCGCAACCAGCGCCCGCCGAGCCGGAAATTGTCCCGTCGCGCCCGGAGCAGCTGCCGGAACCGGCACCCGCCGAAGTACCGACGCCCGCCGAAGTTCCGGTCGAGACGCCGGCGCCAATCGAGATTCCTGCGACACCGTCTTCCGCGCAGCCTTCACAGGCCGGCGCCGCCCCTCATCCGCCTGCTGGCACCTTCTCCCCGTATAGTGACGGGGAGAAGGAAGAAGCTGCAACGCCAACGCCTCCCTCTCCCCGTCCTTCACGGGAAGAGGGCGAGGGTGAGGGGCAGCGCCGACCTGTCGAGAACCTGGCACCCAGCGCCGAAACCGCCGCCGAAATCTCGCCGCCGATTCGCCAGCCTGCGCCGATCGAGCCGCAGCCTGTGCGCGCCGAGATCGCGCCGGAACCTGAGGCAGTTCCCGTCCCGCCGAAGGCTGCGCCCGCCCCCGGAAAGGTAACGGTCGCCAGAAAGGTGGAGCAGAAGGCCGAGCCGCAGAAGGCGCCGGAGCCGGCGCCGCGGCGCTCCTGGTTCCAGCGCATGCGGGACGGGCTTGCCCGCTCCTCGCGCGAATTGTCGGGCAACATTGCCGGCGTCTTCACCAAGCGCAAGCTCGACGACGACACGCTGCAGGATCTGGAGGACGTGCTGATCCGCGCCGATCTCGGGCTGGAGACGGCCTTGCGCGTCACCGATTCGCTGGCCGCCAGCCGCTACGGCAAGGATGTCTCCGACGCCGAGGTCCGCACCGTGATGGCGCAGGAGGTCGAGAAGGTGCTGACCCCCGTCGCCCTGCCGCTGGAACTCGACCTCAGCCACAAACCGCATGTCATCCTGGTGGTCGGCGTCAACGGCACCGGCAAGACCACGACCATCGGCAAGCTGGCGGCCAAACTGACCGATGGCGGCCTGTCGGTGATGCTGGCCGCCGGCGACACCTTCCGAGCCGCCGCCATCGAGCAGCTCAAGATCTGGGGCGAGCGGACGAAATCGCCGGTCATCGCCTCCAAGCTCGGCGCCGATGCCGCCGGCCTCGCCTACGATGCTTTCGAGAAGGCGAAGGAAGCAGGCTCCGACGTGCTGATCATCGATACCGCCGGCCGCCTGCAGAACAAGGCCGAGCTGATGGCGGAACTCGAGAAGATCGTGCGCGTGCTGGGCAAGCTCGATCCGGAAGCGCCGCACACCGTGCTGCAGACGGTCGACGCCACCACCGGCCAGAACGCGCTCAACCAGGTGGAGATCTTCCGCAACATCGCCGGCGTCAACGGCCTGGTGATGACCAAGCTGGACGGGACGGCGCGTGGCGGTATTCTGGTGGCGATCGCGGCAAAACACAGATTGCCGGTCTATTTCATCGGCGTCGGCGAACAGGTCGACGACCTCGAACCGTTCTCGGCAAGCGAATTCGCCAGGGCGATCGCTGGCGTTGCCTAACGGCATGATCCCGGAAGTTGCTTCAACCGGATCGTGCGTAAGAAGGAAGATATGAACCCACCCATTCTCGAACGCGATCCGTCCGACCCGCAGAAAGAGAAGAAGGAAGGCGTCAACCCGCTGCTCAAGCTCGTTCTCGAGCTAGGGCCGCTGCTGGTGTTCTTTTTCGCCAATGCGCGAGGCGAATGGCTGACGCAGAAATTCCCGGCGCTGGCGGAATTCGGCGGCCCGATCTTCGTCGCCACCGGCCTGTTCATGGCCGCCACCGCGATCGCGCTGGTCGCGTCCTGGCTGCTCACCCGCACCCTGCCGATCATGCCGATGGTGTCGGGCGTCGTCGTCTTCATCTTCGGCGCGTTGACGCTCTACCTGCAGGACGACATCTTCATCAAGATGAAGCCGACCATCGTCAACACGCTGTTCGGCGGCGTGTTGCTCGGTGGGCTGTTCTTCGGCAGATCTCTGCTCGGCTACGTCTTCAATTCCGCCTTCAGGCTCGATGCCGAGGGCTGGAGAAAACTCACCTTTCGCTGGGGCCTGTTCTTCCTGTTCCTGGCCCTCGTCAACGAGGTGGTGTGGCGGAATTTTTCGACCGATGCCTGGGTTACCTTCAAGGTCTGGGGCATCATGCCGATCACGCTTCTGTTCACCTTCAGCCAGATGCCGCTGATCCTGCGCCATTCGCTGGACGACAAGACCGGCGGCGAAGAGAAGGCCGGCAAGTAAGGCCTGCAAATTGGGGGGAGTGCCATGGAATTCGTCACCACGCGCGAAGAGCTGCGGACGATCTACAAGACGCCGCGTCCGACGGATGGTTCGATCCGCAAAGAATTGAAGGCGCTGGACGGCCATTGCCGCTCCTTCATCGGCAAGAGCCCCTTCGTGCTGATCGGCTCCTCCGACGGCGAAGGCAATGCCGATGTGACGCCCAAAGGCGACAAGCCAGGATTCGCCGCCGTGCTTGACGACAGGACCATCGCCATCCCCGACCGGCCCGGCAACAACCGGCTGGATACGCTGGAGAACATCCTGCTCAATCCGTCGGTCGGGCTGCTGTTCCTCATTCCCGGCATGAACGAGACGCTGCGCGTCAATGGCGACGCCCGCATCACCGTCGACGCCGCTTTGCGCGAACGGCTGGCCGTCGACGGCAAGGAGCCGCAGAGCGTCGTCGTGGTCGCCGTCAAGGCCGCCTACATGCATTGCGCCAAGGCCTTCATGCGCTCCGAGCTTTGGAAGCCGGAGAGCTGGCACGATCGCGCCACGCTGCCGACGCTCGGTCAGATCCTGCGCGACCAACTGGCGCTCGCCGATTCGGCCGAGGCGACCGACCGCTGGCTGGACGACGAATACAAGCAGACGATGTGGTAGCGTGCGCGGAAGATTCGTCAGAGCGTCGCCTTGCTGAACCTCCTTGCCATTTCCGGCAGCCTGCGGGCGGCCTCCACCAATTCGGCCCTGGTCGCGGCACTGGCGTGGAACGCGCCAGAGGGCTGCCGCGTCGCCATCCATGAAGGACTCGGCCTGCTGCCGATCTTCAACCCCGACGACGAGGGTGAGCGGACGCCGTCCGAAGCGTCCAGGCTGATCGATGCCGTCACCGCCGCCGACGGCGTCATCATCTCATGCCCGGAATATGCGCATGGCGTGCCGGGCGGCCTGAAGAATGCGCTCGACTGGCTGGTGTCGCGCGATGCCGCCGTCGACAAGCCGGCCATGCTGGTGCACGCCTCGCCGCGCTCGCTCTATGCCCGCGCCGCATTGGCGGAGATCATGCGCACCATGTCCTTCGCGCTTTATGACGGCGGGCTGGAGATCGGGCTGCTCGGCAAGAAGCCAGCTGAGGTGGAGGCCGTCCTGGGGGAGCAGGCGAACGCGTTGGCAACGCGCGATGCGTTGTCCGCTTTCGCGGATTTCATTCGCGCGCGTTAGCGCCTACCCTTTTCTCAGCGTCTCGACATCGGTCTTGCCGACGTACCAGTCGCGGGCGTTGACCTCCTCGAAGACCACCCAGACATCGTCATTGCCGAGCCCGGTGGCGTCCATGATCGCCGCCGTGACTTTTTTGGCGATGTCGGCTTTCTTGCCGGCCGGATCGGCGGCGATCACTTCCTTGACGATGCGGATGTTGACGAATGGCATGACGATCCTCCCTTTAATTCAGCTCAGTAGGTCTTGGCGCCGTTCACCATCAGCCGGACCATGTAGAGCGAGGTGGTGCCGGCAATGTAGAGACAGTTCAGCTTGGCGCCGCCGAACACGCAATTGGCCGTCACCTCGGGCACCTTGACCTTGCCGATCAGCGTTCCGTCCGGATCGTAGCAATGGATGCCATCGGCGGCGCTGGTCCAGATGCGCCCGGCATCATCGAGCCTGAAGCCGTCGAACAGGCCTGCGGTGCAGTCGGCGAAGACTTTTTCACCCGAGACCTTCTTGCCGCCCTCGCCGACATTGAATACCCGCATATGCGCCGGGTTCTGCGCGCCATGCGTGCGGCCGGTGTCGACGACATAGAGCTTGCTCTCGTCGAGCGAGAAAGCCAGCCCGTTCGGCCTGACCATGTCGGTGATGACAGCCTCGACATCGCCGGTACCGGGATCGACCCGGTAGACATGGCAGGCGCCGATCTCGCTCTCGGCCCTGTCGCCCTCGTAATCGGTGTCGATGCCGTAGGTTGGATCGGTGAACCAGATCGAGCCGTCCGACTTGACCACCACGTCATTGGGCGAATTCAGCCGCTTGCCCTTCCATTTGGCGGCGATGGTGGTGACCGAACCGTCGAACTCGGTGCGGCTCACGCGGCGCCCCGAATGCTCGCAGGTCACCAGCCGGCCCTGCCGGTCGACGGTGTTGCCGTTGGAATTGCCGCATGGCTGCCGAAACACGCTGACGCTGCCGTCGGTCTCGTCGTAACGCATCATGCGGTTGTTCGGGATGTCGGACCAGACGACATAGCGGCCGGCGGCGAACCAGGCCGGCCCTTCCGCCCATCGGCAGCCGGTGAAGAGCTTATCCACTTGCGCATTGCCGTTGAACAGCCGCGCAAAACGCGGATCGAGAATTTCGTAGTCGGCGGCGGCCATTCTTTCCTCCCGGTAACGTTGGCAATCCGGCGGCGATCAAGCCAGCAGGAGATCGATATGGCAAGGTCGGCGGCGATGACATTTCCGCAATTTGTAAGACAAAACGACAGGAACCGGCATTCCCATCACGGAAGGGCAATGCGCCGGCGCCGGGGGTGGCGTTCAGGCGCCATTAACCGGCTATGCACATAGCGCAATGGTGCATTGCAACATCTTCTTTTTGCGATGCACTATTCCTATGTCATGCTCCGTATCGATCAAGGGAGGAAGAAACCGGCCGCCAAATGCGGCCCAGAAGGAAACTCGCTATGATCCTCGACAGCCTCTTGACCCGCGCCCGCAGCAGCATCGCCAAGCGCAAGAACTACAACCGCCTCGTCGCTGAAATCGACAGCTTCTCCAGCCGCGATCTGGCCGACATGCGCGCCGACCGCTCGGAAATGCTTTATCAGGTCCACAAGCAGATCTACGGCTGAGCCCACAACAAGCAGATTCGCGCGCTCCGGGACATTGCTGTTCCTCAACGGTGATGACGAGGGCGCGTGAAAACAGAAGCATTTGACACGTCGGCGAGCGGCGAACGCTTGTCCTTCAATTGTCGACGCGCCCGAAAGCCGGCACCTCGCCGATGACGGTGCGCCGGTCCTTGCCGCAGGCGAAGGACCGTGCTTTCTCGTCGGCAAGCTTGCGCGCCTGATCGTTGGCGGCAGGATTTCCTGTAGCCAGCACCAGTGCGACCGTGCAGCCGTCGCGCGCATCCATTTGCGCGACCTTGGAGACGAGCAGCACGTCGGTGGGTTTCTTCTCGTCTTCCGGATTGCTGATCGAGCGGCGGTGAATGACCGCGAACGGCACCGCCTTGTCGCCGTCGGTCTCGATGCGCCACTCGATCCTGGCGCCTGAGGAATTGAAGCCGGAGAAACTTTCCCAGACCGATGTCATGTCGCCGCCGGGCGGGAAACCATAAAACAGCGATTCGCGCGCATCGTCATAGGCGATCAGCACCGGATAGCCACGATAGCCCGAATAGGCGAGGTCGGCCCAGTCGCCATCACCGTCCCCGGCCTGCGCATAGGTGACGCAGTCGTTCTTCCAGTCGAGATCGGTGTAGGCGCTCGATATCTCGCCGGCATGGGCTGCCCGGCAGACGCTGGCGAGAACGAGCGGAAGAACCAGGCTGCGCATCGCGGACATCTCCGTTGAAGGTCGCAGCAGCCTATCGCCAAACACTATTTCTTCAAGCTCGCCTCGATCAGCAGATCGGCGTTGATCGCCACCGACGCCGCCGGGCCACCGGCGCCGAACAACTGGCCGCTGATATAGGCGCCTTCGATCAGAAGCAGCAGACCGTCGCCCAGCGTGTCGGCGTCGGCGGCATTCATCGCGGCGGCCATGGCGCGCAGGCGGCGGCGCAGTTCCTGCTTGTTGTCCTCGCTCACCACGCGCGCCGGATGGCCGCGCTCGGGATATTCTACGGCCGCATTGGTCATGCCGCAGCCGCGATAGTCAGGCTTCTGCGTGCGCTTGCCGACGCGGGTCAGGAAGGCTCGGATTTGCGCGCGCGGATCGCCGGGATGGGCGTTCACCGCCTCGTCGAAGCGTTCCCAGAATTCGAGGTCGTATCGGCGCAGATAAGAGGCGGCCAATTCGTCCTTGGAGGGAAAGCTGCGATAGAGGCTGGGCTTGGTGACCCCTGCGCGCCTGACGATCTCATCGACGCCAATTGCCCTGATGCCTTGCCGGTAAAACAGATCGCGCGCCACGCCGAGTATCTTTTCCGCCGCCTTTGGCGGAGCCGACGCGTGAGCGCTGCTGATGGACGGTTCAATTTTATTGTCTGGTGGCATTCGCGGTCTCGGTTGACACTGTTACCGATCGGTACGTATACATGTTTCCACCCTGCAACGTACCGGTCAGTAACATGCTAGCTCAATCCCGTCCGTTTGGCCAGCGCTACGCTTTCGTCGTGGTCGCCGTCATCTTTCTCTGCCTGCTGATCGCGGCCGGCTTGCGCTCCGCGCCAGCCGTCATGATGCTGCCGCTGGAGGAAAGTTTCGGCTGGCGGCGCGACGTGGTGTCGCTGGCTGCCGCGGTCGGCATCTTCCTCTACGGCCTGACCGGGCCGTTTGCCGCCGCGCTGATGGAGCGGATCGGGCTGCGGCGCACGCTGCTTGCCGCGCTTGTCGTGATGTCGGCCTCCACCGCGCTCAGCCTGCTGATGACCAAGCCATGGCATCTGCTGATCACCTGGGGCGTGTTTTCCGGCGTCGGCTCCGGCGCGGTCGCCACCGTGCTCGGCGCCACGATCGTCAACCGCTGGTTCAAGACCAACCGCGGTCTCGTCATGGGCTTGATGTCGGCCTCCAGCGCCACCGGTCTGCTGGTCTTCCTGCCGCTGCTGGCCTCGCTGGCGCAGTCAGGCGGCTGGAAGCCGGTCGTCACCGCCATCTCCGTCGCAACGGCCTGTCTGGTGCCGCTGGTGCTGCTGCTGGTGCCGGAACGCCCGGCATCGATCGGCATGGTGCGCTACGGCGCGGAAGCCGACGACGTGCCGCCGGTACCGCCGGCGGCACAAGGCAATTTCCTGACCCACACGCTGACCACGCTGCGCCGCGCCGCCGGCACGCGCGTCTTCTGGTACCTGTTCGCCACCTTCTTCGTCTGCGGTTTCACCACCAACGGGCTGGTCGGCACGCATCTCATCGCATTTTGCGGCGATATGGGCATCAACGAGGTGCAGGCGGCTGGCCTGTTGTCGATGATGGGCATTTTCGACCTGATCGGCACCACGCTGTCGGGCTGGCTCACCGACCGTTTCGATCCGCGCAAGCTGCTCGGCGTCTATTATGCGATCCGCGGCTTGTCGCTGATCTATCTGCCCTATTCCGGCTTTTCGGCGACCAGTCTGATCATCTTCGCCGTGCTTTACGGTCTCGACTGGATCGCCACCGTGCCGCCGACGCTGCGGCTCGCCAATGAAGCCTTCGGCGACCGCAGCGGCCCGATCGTGTTCGGCTGGATCGTCGCCGGCCATCAGGTGGGCGCGGCAACCGCCGCCTTCTTCGGCGGCACCATGCGCGAACTGCAGGGCAATTACGAACTGGCCTTCCTGATCGCCGGCATGACCGCGATTGCCGCCGCCTGTATCTCGCTCCTAATCAACACCAGCCGGCCGGCGTTCGACCCGGAGCCGCAAGCGGCATAGTGCGCCTTCGAACGAGTGTGCCGTCGGTTGGATTGGCGATCTTTCGATAAAGGGGGAGATTGGCAGTTCGCCGACGGCGCAGCCGATCAGTCGGGATAGCAGACTATCGGAACGTTGGGCCAAACCGCGCTATCGCAGTTGGCGCTTTGCTGCCTTTGCTTGAAGGCCGCGCTGACCGGCCCCGTCACCACCGGATCGACGCCATCGGGCGCATCCGCAAAGACCTGTTCGGCGCTCGGAATATCGCTCGGCAGAGCGGGCCGCGCTTCCTTGAGCGTCGCCGCCGATTGAGCGGCGCCGGCAGCCAGCAGCACGGCGAGGGCCGCAGTTGCGAGAATCGGCCGAAATTTGACGACTGCGTTGGTCATGGTGTTCGAACTGCCCGGGCCCGCAAAAGGTTCCCGCCTTGGTTAACAAAACCATTTCACATGGCGATGCTTAAGATTTGATGATTATTTGGTGTCGCGCTTCCTCTTTCGCAAATGCGAAAAACCCTGTATGAGCCGCGCAACACGAAAGAGGCGGCGCCTTTTGGCCTGCTGCCTGCAACGCTCCCGAGACCAGATCATGAACCTCCGCAATATCGCGATCATCGCGCACGTCGACCATGGAAAGACCACCCTTGTCGACCAGCTTCTGAAACAATCCGGCGCCTTCCGCGACAATCAGCGCGTCGCCGAACGCGCCATGGATTCCAACGACCTCGAAAAGGAACGTGGCATCACCATCCTGGCCAAGGCGACCTCGGTCGACTGGAAGGGTACCCGCGTCAACATCGTCGACACCCCCGGCCACGCCGATTTCGGCGGTGAGGTCGAGCGCATCCTGTCGATGGTGGATTCGGCGATCGTGCTGGTCGACGCCGCCGAAGGCCCGATGCCGCAGACCAAGTTCGTCGTCGGCAAGGCGCTCAAGGTCGGCTTGAAGCCCATCGTCGTCATCAACAAGATCGACCGGCCGGACGCCCGCCATGTCGAGGTGGTCAACGAGGTGTTCGACCTGTTTGCCGCGCTCGACGCCACCGACGAGCAGCTCGACTTCCCGATCCTCTACGGCTCGGGGCGCGACGGCTGGGTCTCGGAAAATCCGGAAGGTCCCAAGGACCAGGGCCTGTCGCCGCTGTTCGACCTCGTCCTCAAGCATGTGCCCGCGCCGACCGTGCATCCCGGCCCGTTCCGCATGATCGGCACTATCCTGGAAGCCAATCCGTTCCTCGGCCGTATCATCACCGGCCGCATCGAGAGCGGAACGCTGAAGGCCAACCAGGCGGTCAAGGTGCTGCATCATGACGGTACCCAGATCGAAACCGGCCGCATTTCCAAGATACTGGCCTTCCGCGGCCTCGAGCGCCAGCCGATCGAGGAAGCGCAGGCGGGCGACATCGTCGCCATTGCCGGCCTGTCCAAAGGCACCGTCGCCGACACGTTCTGCGACCTGAGCGTGAGCGAGCCGCTGCACGCGCAGCCGATCGATCCGCCGACCGTGACCATGTCTTTCCTCGTCAACGATTCGCCGCTGGCCGGCACGGAAGGCGACAAGGTGACCAGCCGCGTCATCCGCGACCGCCTGCTGCGCGAAGCCGAGGGCAATGTCGCGCTCAAGATCGAGGAATCGCCTGACAAGGATTCCTTCTTCGTGTCGGGCCGTGGCGAATTGCAGCTTGCCGTGCTGATCGAGACCATGCGCCGCGAGGGCTTTGAAATCGCCGTGTCGCGGCCGCGCGTGGTCATGCAGAAGGGCGAGAACGGCGAATTGCTGGAGCCGGTCGAGGAAGTCGTCATCGACGTCGACGAGGAGCATGCCGGCGTCGTCGTGCAGAAAATGTCCGAGCGCAAGGCCGAGATGGTCGAATTGCGCCCCTCCGGCGGCAACCGCCAGCGCCTCGTCTTCCACGCGCCGACGCGCGGCCTGATCGGCTACCAGTCGGAACTCTTGACCGACACGCGCGGCACCGCCGTGATGAACCGGCTGTTCCATGCCTATGAGCCCTATAAGGGCGAACTGCCCGGCCGCACCAACGGCGTGCTGATCTCCAACGAGCAGGGCGAGTCCGTCGCCTACGCCATGTGGAACCTGGAGGATCGTGGCCCGATGGTCATCGATCCGGGCGTCAAGGTCTATCAGGGCATGATCATCGGCATCCACTCCCGCGACAACGACCTGGAAGTGAACGTGCTGAAGGGCAAGAAGCTGACCAACATCCGCGCCGCCGGCAAGGACGAGGCGGTCAAGCTGACACCGCCGATCCGCATGACGTTGGAGCGCGCGCTGGCCTGGATCCAGGACGACGAGCTGGTCGAGGTGACACCGAAGACCATCCGCCTGCGCAAGCTTTATCTGGATCCCAACGAGCGCAAGCGCTTCGAGAAATCGTCCAAGGCCGTCGGCGCCGCGTAATTTCTGCTTTCTGATCGTATCCGGGAGGGGCGGAGCACCAGGTGCTTCGCCCCTCTGCCGTTCATCCCCTGGCGGCAGATATGATGGCCTGCCGGTCGGGTTCGCCGGCCAGATCGACGCGGACCGTCGTCCCGTCGCGTGCCGGCTTGCGCAAAGCCTTGGCCCCGTCGCAATCGACAACCAACAGGCTTTTCTCCTCCAGGGCTTGAAGTCGCGACCGTGAGATGCCGAGTTCGTTGGCGAGCAAACGATCGAGCCGCAGCGATATCGGCATTTCGAGCCCGAGCCGGAGCTCCAGCACGCTTGCAGCTTCGCTTGTCCCGCCAAGCGCCGTCTTGTGCACGTCGACGTCGGGAAACTCCTCGACACGCCCCACCTGGCCGCGCAGTGCGGTCACATCGAATGCATGGCGCCGGGCAAGTGCTGCATCGTTGCTCTCCAGCGCCCGCAGCAGCGCCGGCTCGATTTCGCGGCGGTTGCGGCGCTCAAAAATGCCGAAATTCCAGGAATTGTCGCAGTTGATACAACGATAGATCAGCCAGACGTCAATGCGCTTGCCGTTGGCGTTGACGCGGAACTTTCCGCTGCTGCGATAGGCTTTGACGCCGCCGCAGCGATTGCAGGTGATCAGGGGACGTGGTGCGGTTTGAGGCGCGATCGTCCAGCGGATGCGCAAGGCGGAAGACATGCCGATAAGCCCTTCCCGTCGGGAAGTTCATCAGGTCGGCAATGTCGAGATGCCCAGGCGGGCACGGCGTGGCGGTAGGCTGCGGTTCTTGGAATCAGGCGTCGCGGCGCGCGCGACAGTGGTTCAGCAGTGCCAAACCGGTCTCGAACCGCCGCCCAGAGGAACACATGAAATGAAAAAAGGCACCGTTGTGGCGGCGCCATGCATTGTGTCGGGGGAGTTGACGAGACCGGCGGTTACGTAGGCAAAGTGAAGCTCGAATTTGTTTCGCGGCGATCTATCTAGCCGCGAGATGCCGGGCCGGCAAGCATGTTGATGCTACCGAAGCTCGATCGCTTGCGCTAATGTCTGGCATTGCTAATGTCTGGCATTGAAGGTTTTCAAGCCGAGATCCTCGCCATGCACCTCACCTCGCTCCTGATCTTCGCCGCCGCGCTCTTCGTGGCAGCCGGTTCGCCGGGTCCTTCGATCGCGGCACTCGTCGCCCGCGTCATCGCCAAGGGATTTCGCGACGTGTTCCCGTTCCTGCTCGCCATGTGGATCGGCGAGGGCATCTGGCTGTCGCTGGCGGTGTTCGGGCTGGCGGTGGTGGCGCAGACTTTCCATTTCGCTTTCGTCATCGTCAAATGGGTCGGCGTCGCCTATCTCGCTTATCTGGCCTGGAAGATGTGGACCGCGCCTGTCGAAGCGAAAGAAGGCGAGATGCCGCGCGAGGACTCGCCCGGCAAACTGTTCTTCGCCGGCATGGCCGTGACGCTCGGCAACCCCAAGATCATGATGTTCTACCTGGCCTTGCTGCCGACCATCATCGACCTTGCTTCGGTGACGGTGGTTGGCTGGATCGAGCTGACGGCGACCATGGCGGTGGTGCTTGTTATCATCGACCTTGCCTGGGTGCTTGCCGCCGCCCAGGCGCGCAAGCTCCTGAAGAGCAAGCGCGCCATGAGAATCGCCAACCGCGTCAGCGCCACCACCATGGCCGGTGCAGCCGCGGCGATCGCGGCGCGCTCGTGACCGTCACATCATTTCGATGATCGGCGCGATCTCGACGCTGAAGGCCGGGTTCATCAGGATCGGGCAATCCCTGGCCTTGGCGACGGCATCGTCGATGTCCCTGGCTTCCACGATCGTGTAGCCGGCGGTCGGGTTGCTGCCGCCATTGTTCTCGACCTTGCCGTCGGGCAGCACCGTCTTCGACATGCCGACCGGATTGCCGCCGTCGACCACGGCCGAGCCGAGCTTGCCGTACCAGCCGTTCCAGGCATCCATCGCGGCTTTGCGTTCGGCCTCCTCGGTCGGCATCTTGCCGGAGCCGTGATAGACATAGAGAAATTTCGCCATGTTCTCCTCCCTTGTCGGCGGCATCGAACCGGCATGCGGTCATGCCGCCCGGCGATCATCGGACCAAACCGGCAAACAAGCAATGAGAATGAGAGGTGGCTAATATATGAGCAGGTAGCCTGCTCGTCACCTTGCCATGGCGTGGTACTCGGAGTTCGGGCGCATATCGATTGCCGCCGCCACCCGGTTCGACATGTTGAAGAAGGCGGCCGTGGAGGCGATGTCCCAGATGTCGCGATCGGTGAAGCCGGCCATACGCAGGGCCGCGCGGTCGGCTTCGACGATCTTGGCCGGCTCCTCTGTCAGCTTGACCGCGAATTCCAGCATCGCGACCTGCTTCGATGAAAGATCGGCGGCGCGGAAATTCATTACCATCATCTCGCCGAGCGAAGGGTCGCCCGACAGCTGCCGCACGGCGGCGCCATGCGCCGTCAGGCAGTAGTAGCAATGGTTGATGGATGAGACAGCGACCGCGATCATCTCGCGCTCCAGCTTCGACAGGCCTGAATCACCCAGCATCAGATCATTGTACATGTCGGTGAAGGCACGCAGCTTCTTGTCGTCGAAGGCATGGGCGCGCAACACGTTGGGGACCAGGCCGAGCTTCTCCTCGCATTTGGTGAAATAGGTCCTGGTCGCATCGCTCAGCTCAGCAGCGGCGAGATCGAGCGCGGTGATCTTGTCGGTCATGGGCATTCCTCCTCGTTTGTCGCCGGCTGCCGCCGAATTGCGATAATTCTTGGCACGCCGTCAAACCTTTGTCGCCAAATAGCGGTCATCTGCTACATAGTCCGCAAAAGCATACGACGGGAGGAAAGAAGCGTCATGGCCAGCGTGAAATCGGCGAGCAGGTCGAAGAAGAAAGCCACGGCGATGCCGAAGACGCAGGAAAGGCCGGCCAGGCTTGCCGACTACCTGCTCGCCCGCGCGCCGGCGGAAGACATTGCCGCCTATGAGGTGGCGGACCTCGAACGCGCCGCGGATCTCGCCGGCCGCGCGGTCGCCGGTCACAAGAAGGGCGCGTGCGCCGTCGCCGTCGATACCGATTCCGGCGTCGTTCGCGAGGGCCGACCCGTCACGATCGTCACCGTCGTCAACGACAATATGCCTTTCCTGTTCGATTCCATACTCGGCGAGATCACCGAGAGTGCCGGCGAGCCGACCCTGGTCACCCACCCCGTCATCACCGTCCGCCATGGCAAGGACGGCGTCGAGGAAATTCTCGGCGACGGCAATTTCGCCAGGGACGACGGCAGCCACGACCGGCTGAGCGTCATTCACGTCCATATTCCCCGGCTGACCCCGGAGCAGGCGAACGGCTTGGCAGAGCGGCTGCGCAAGATCCTCGGCCAGGTCCATTCCGCCGTCAGCGACTGGAAGCCGATGCTGGCCCGTCTCGACCAGGCGATCTCGGAATTCCGCTATTCGGCGGTGCCGCTGGATAAGAAGAGCGTGGCCGAGGCGATCGCCTTCCTGGAGTGGCTGCGCGACGACAATTTCACTTTCCTCGGCATGCGCGAATTCACATATATCGGCGGCGAGGAAAGCGGCACGCTGGAGCGTGCCGACAAGCCTGGCCTGGGCATATTGTCCGATCTGGACGTGCTGGTGCTGCGGCGCGGCACCGAAGCGGTGACGACAACGCCGGAGATCCGAGCCTTCCTGCATGGGCCGGAGCCGCTGATCGTCACCAAGGCCAATGCAAAGTCCTCCGTGCACCGGCGCATCTATCTCGACTATATCGGCATCAAGACCTACACCGCCAAGGGCGCGCTGGCGGGCGAATTGCGCATTGTCGGCCTGTTCACGTCGACCGCCTACACGCGCTCGGTGATGAAGATCCCCTATCTCAGGTCGAAGGCCGAAACCGTCATAGCCAAATCCGGTTTCGACCGGCACGACCATTCCGGCAAGGCGCTGATCAACGTGCTGGAGAGCTATCCGCGCGACGAGCTGTTCCAGGTGCCGGTGCCGATCCTGAGGAGGCATGCCGCGGCCATTCTGGGCCTCGTCGAGAGGCCGCGCGTGCGGGCACTGGTGCGTGCCGACCAGTTCGACCGCTTCGTCTCCATCCTCGTCTTCGTGCCGCGCGACCGTTACGACAGCGTCGTGCGCGAGAAGGTCGGCACCTACCTCAAGACGGTGTTCGAAGGCCGACTGTCGGCCTACTACCCGGCCTTCCCGGAAGGCGGGCTGGCGCGCGTGCATTTCATCATCGGCCGCTCCGGCGGCAAGACGCCGAAGGTCGAACAGGCAACGATCGAGGCGGCGATCCGCGACATCGTGCGCACCTGGGAGGACGCCCTTTCCGAGGCGGCGGAAACCAGCGGCAGCGACCCGGCGCTGAAGAGGATCGCGGCACGATTTCCGGAAAGCTACCGGGACTCCTTCAGCGCCGGTGTGGCGCTAATCGATGCCGGGCGTATCGCCAGGATCAGCGCCAGCAATCCGATCGCCATCGATTACTATCGCCATGCCGAGCAGAAGCCGCACCAGGCGGCGCTGAAAATCTATCACCATGGCAGCCCGGTGGCGCTGTCGCGGCGCGTGCCGGTGCTGGAAAACATCGGCTTCCGCGTCATCAGCGAGCGCACCTTCGAGGTCGGCGACGACAAGGCCGGCAATAGGGATCAGCCCGGCATGATCAATAGTGATCAGCCCGGCACCGTCTTCATCCACGACATGGAGCTGGAGAACAGCTACGGAAAGCCGATCGACCTCAGCAATGGCGGCGCGCTGTTCGAGGACGCGTTCCTGTCGGTGTGGCGCGGCGACGTCGACAATGACGGCTACAACGGCCTTGCCCAGACCGCCGGCCTGTGGTCGGGCGAAATCACCATCCTGCGCGCCTATGGGCGGTATTTGCAGCAGGCCGGAATTCCGCAGAGCCAGGATTTCATCGCCGCGGCCCTCAACCGCTATCCCGAGATCGCACGCGGCCTGCACGCGCTGTTCATCGCCCGGCTCGGCCCGACAGCCGAGACGGAAGGCGTGGTGGCGGCAAAGCATCTCAAGGCCAAGATCAGGGACGCGCTGGAAGACGTTCCCAACATCGACGACGACGCCATCATCCGCCGCTACCTCAATCTCATCGAAGCCTCGCTGCGCACCAATCATTTCGTTGCCGATACGAAAGCCAAGGGCCAGTCGCTGGCGATCAAACTCGATTCGCGTTCGGTCGACGGATTGCCCGAGCCGCGACCGTGGCGGGAAATCTTCGTCTACGGCTCTGAGGTCGAGGGCGTGCATCTGCGCTTCGGTCCGGTGGCGCGCGGCGGCCTGCGCTGGTCGGACCGCGCCCAGGATTACCGCACCGAGGTGCTCGGCCTGGTCAAGGCACAGCAGGTCAAGAACGCGGTCATCGTGCCGGTCGGCGCCAAGGGCGGGTTCTATCCGAAGAAGCTGCCGATGAGCGCCGGCCGCGACGCCATCTTCGAAGCCGGCACATCGGCCTACAAGAACTTCGTTTCCAGCCTTTTGTCGATCACCGACAATATCGGCCTCGACGGCGTCATCCCGCCGGCCGGCGTTGTCAGGCGCGACCAGGACGATCCCTATTTCGTCGTTGCCGCCGACAAGGGCACGGCAACTTTCTCGGACACCGCCAACGCCATCAGTGAAAGCCATGGCTTCTGGCTTGACGATGCCTTCGCCAGCGGCGGTTCGGCCGGGTACGACCACAAGAAGATGGGCATCACCGCCAAGGGCGCGTGGGAGGCGGTCAAGCGGCATTTCCGCGAGATGAACCGCGACATCCAGACCACGCCCTTCTCCGTCGTCGGGGTGGGTGACATGTCGGGCGACGTGTTCGGCAACGGCATGCTGTTGTCACCGAAGACAAGGCTGATCGCAGCCTTCGACCACCGCGACATCTTCATCGATCCCGATCCCGACATGGCGGCATCGATGGCCGAGCGCCAGCGCATGTTCGCTCTTCCCCGTTCGAGCTGGCAGGACTACGACAAGAGCAAGCTCTCCGAGGGCGGCGTCATCGTCTCACGCGGCCAGAAATCGATCACCTTGCCGGCCGCTGCTGCTGCTGCGATCGGCCTCAACAAGACGACCGCCACGCCGGTCGAGATCATGAGCGCCATCCTCAAGGCGCCCGTCGACCTCTTGTGGTTCGGCGGCATCGGCACGTATTTGCGGGCCTCGACCGAGACCAACGCCGAGGTCGGTGATCGCGCCAACGACGCCGTCCGCATCACCGCGCTCGACGTGCGCGCCAAGGTGATCGGCGAGGGCGCCAATCTCGGGGTGACGCAGCGCGCGCGCATCGAATTCGGCATGAATGGCGGGCGTTGCAATTCCGACGCCATCGACAATTCGGGCGGGGTCAACTGTTCCGACGTCGAGGTCAATATCAAGATCGCGCTGGCGTCCGCCATGCGCAAAGGGTCGTTGACCCGGCCTGCGCGCGACAAGCTTCTCGCCGAGATGACCGGCGAGGTCGGCGAGCTGGTCCTGTCCAACAACTACCAGCAGACGCTGGCGCTCTCCATCGCCCGCAAGCGCGGCCTCGCCGACATCGCCCACCAGGCCCGCTTCATGTCGGCGCTGGAAGCGCGCGGCCTGCTCGACCGCACGGTCGAGACGTTGCCTTCGCCGGCGGCCCTTGCCGAGCGCGAGGCGCGCGGCGAGCCGCTGACCAGGGCCGAGCTCGGCGTGCTGCTCGCCTATGCCAAGATCGTGCTGTTTTCCGACATCGTCGCAAGCGACGTGCCTGACGAGCCGCATTTCGACCGCGACCTGATGGGTTATTTCCCCGACCGGATGGCGAAGAAATATGCCGCTGAGATCCACGGCCATCGCCTGCGCCGCGAGATCATCGCCCGCGTCGTCGCCAATGAGCTGGTCAACCGCGGCGGTCCCTCCTTCGTCAACCGGTTGCGGGAAGCAACGGGGCGCACCGCCGCCGACGTGGTGCGCACCTTCGCCGTGGTGCGCGACGGCTTTGCCTTGCCGGCGCTTTACCGCGAGATCGACGCACTCGACAATCAGATCGACGGCCAGATGCAGCTCGATCTCTACCAGGCGGTCAGCCGGCTGATCTACGTGACCAGCGGCTGGTACTTGAAGAACGACGCCGGCACGGCGCCGCTTGCCCAGCGCATCGCCGAATTGCAGGAGGCTCGCAAGGCGCTGGAGCCGAAACTCGTTTCGCTGCTCCCCGATTATTCGCGCGAACGGATCGACGAGAAGCGGCATGGACTGGTCAAGGCCGGGGCGCCGGACAGGCTGGCAGCGCAACTGGCGCTGGCCGATGTGGCGGAGCTGATCCCCGACATCGCGCTGACGGCGCGAACGGCAGGCGCCGACATCGTCGCCGCGGCGAAGGCCTTCTTCGCGGTCAGCGACGCCTTCCGTATTCCGCGCGTCGAGGAGGCGGCCCGCTCCATCACACCGGCGGACTATTACGACCAGCTCGCCCTGTCGCGCGCCACCGACACGATCGGGACCGCGCGGCGCGGCATCGCGGTGGCGGCACTCGTGAACCACGCCGGGGCAGCCGACCCGGTGGCGGCGTGGCTGGAGGCCGGCGGGGAGAGGATCGGCCGCACCCGCGAACGGCTGCAGGCGCTGACCGAGGGCGGCGACATCACCGTGTCGCGGCTGTCGGTGGCATCGGGCCTGATGAGCGATCTGACGGGGATGTGAGCCATCGCCTGACTTACCCTCGCCTAGGCGGGGAGGCGGCGCCGGCCCTCACCCGGACCTTCGGTCCGACCGTCGCACAAGGGGCATAGGGGTGGCGCCCTTGCTCCGTTGATCTGAATGAAGGCGGGTAGGCCAAAGAACGGCGGCGCGGCGCGTGTTCGTTTGCATGACCCGCGGAAAACATGCAGACATGGGTGAACCGCCAACGAAACGAAGGCGACCGGAGGGGACATGGCCGAAGTAGCAGTGCAGCGGGCGTCCGGGCGCGGCATCTGGGGGTGGATGTTGTTCGACTGGGCGGCGCAGCCCTTCTTCACGGTCGTCACCACCTTCATCTTCGGCCCCTATTTCGTTTCGCGCATGGCCAGCGATCCGACCACCGGCCAGGCCGTCTGGGGCTACGGCATCGCCGCGGCCGGACTGGTCATCGCCGTGCTATCGCCGATCCTCGGTTCGATCGCCGACCAGACCGGGCCGCGCAAGCCGTGGATCGCCTTCTTCGCGGCGATCAAGATCGCCAGCCTGGCGCTGCTGTGGCTCGCCGCGCCCGGCTCGAACCTGTTCCTGATCGTGGCATTGTTCTCGCTGGCCTCGGTGGCGGCTGAATTCTCCACCGTCTTCAACGATTCCATGATGCCGCGCCTGGTGCCGAAGAGCGAGATCGGCCGCATCTCCAACATGGCCTGGGGGCTTGGCTATCTCGGCGGTATGATCGCGCTGATCTTCGTCGTGCTGTTCCTGGCCGGATCGCAGGAGACCGGCAAGACCATCATCGGCCTCGACCCGCTGTTCGGGCTGGACCCGAAGCTCGGCGAGGATGCCCGCGCCACCGGGCCGCTGTCGGCCGGCTGGTATTTCCTATTCATCCTGCCGATGTTCCTCTTCACTCCCGATGCCATCAAAGGCATCCCGATCAAGCCTGCGGTGCGCGAAGGCCTGTCGGAGCTGAAGTCGACCTTGGTCGAGGTGCGCAGGCGCGGCGGCATCTTCCGCTTCCTCGTCGCCCGCATGATCTATCAGGACGGCGTCAATGCGCTGCTGGCGCTCGGCGGCACCTTCGCGGCCGGCATGTTCCAGTGGTCGATCACCGAGATCGGCATGTTCGGCATCATCCTCAACGTCGTCGCCATCTTCGGCTGCTGGATCGCTGCGCGGCTCGACACCGCGCTCGGCTCCAAGGCGGTGGTGATGATCGCGCTGGTCATGCTTTCGGTCGCCACCATCGGCGTCGTCTCGACCGGCCCCGGCTTCACGCTGCTCGGGCTTATCCAGCTCTCGACCACCGATTCCGGGGGCCTGTTCGGCACCGCCGCGGAAAAGGCCTACATCCTCTATGGATTGCTGATCGGGCTCGCCTTCGGGCCGGTGCAGGCGTCATCGCGGTCCTATATGGCGCGCAGCGTTACGGCGTCGGAATCCGGCCGCTATTTCGGCATCTATGCGCTGGCCGGGCGCGCGACCAGTTTCCTGGCGCCGTTCCTGGTGGCGACCATCACGGCGGTGAGCGATTCGGCGCGGCTCGGCATGGCGGTTATCATCCTGTTCCTGGCCATAGGCATGGCGATCCTGATCAGGACGCCGTATCCGGCGGACCGGGCGGCGGAGTGATTTACCCTCCCCCTTGTGGGGAGGGTCGATCCGCGAAGCGGAGCGGGGTGGGGGACGGCGCTGGCCCCACCCCGTCTCACGAGCTTTGCTTCGCAAACATCGCTCGCCGACCCTCCCCACAAGGGGGAGGGTGAGGCGCTCAATGTCTGAAGTGTCTCACGCCCGTGAACACCATGGCGATGCCATGCTCGTCGGCGACGGCAACCACATCGTCGTCGCGCATCGAGCCGCCGGGCTGGATCACCGCCGTGGCGCCGGCCTCGATGGCCGACAGCAGGCCGTCGGCGAAGGGGAAGAAGGCGTCGGAGGCGACGACAGAGCCTTTGGTCAGCGGCTCGGCCCAGCCCGCCGCTTCCGCAGCGTCGAGTGCCTTGCGGGCAGCGATGCGCGAGGAATCGACGCGGCTCATCTGCCCGGCGCCGATGCCTACCGTGGCGCTGTCCCTTGCGTAGACGATGGCGTTCGACTTGACGTGCTTGGCGACGCGGAAGGCGAATTTCAGGTCGGCCAGTTCGGCCGGCGTCGGCGCCCGTTTCGTCACCACCTTCAGCTCGAGGTCGTCGACGACGGCGTTGTCCCTGCCCTGCACCAGCAGGCCGCCGGCGACGGATTTGACGGTTGTGCCGATCGCGCGCGGATCCGGCAGGCCGCCCGCGACCAGCAGGCGCAGGTTCTTCTTCGCGGCCACGATCGCTGCCGCCTCGTCGGTGGCGCCGGGCGCGATAATGACCTCGGTGAAGGTCTTCACGATCTCTTCGGCGGCCTCGGCGTCAAGGATGCGATTGACAGCGACAATGCCGCCATAGGCCGAGACCGGGTCGCAGGCCAGCGCCCTGGCGTAGGCCGCCTTCAGCGTCGAACCCTCGGCGACGCCGCACGGGTTGGCATGCTTGATGATGGCGACGGCGGCCGAGCGCGCCGGGTCGAACTCGCCGGCCAGCTCGAAGGCGGCGTCGGTATCGTTGATGTTGTTGTAGGAAAGCTGCTTGCCCTGGAGCTGGCGCGCGGTGGCCACGCCCGGCCGCTTGTCGCCATTGACATAGAAGCCGGCGCCCTGGTGCGGGTTCTCGCCATAGCGCATCACGGTCTCCAGCCTGCCGCCGAAGGTGCGCCAGGTCGGGTGCTCGATCTCCAGCGCCTCGGCGAACCAGCCCGAGATTGCCGCGTCGTAGCTGGCGGTGCGGGCAAAAGCCTTGGCCGCGAGCTTCTTGCGGAAATCCAGCGAAAGCGAGCCGATATTCATCTCCAGCGCATTGAGCACGGAGGCATAGTCGCCGGGGTCGGTGACGATGGCGACATAGGCGTGGTTCTTGGCCGAGGCGCGGATCATCGCCGGGCCGCCAATGTCGATGTTCTCGACGATCGCCGCGTAGTCGGCGCCGGAGCGGCGGACTTCCTCGAACGGATAGAGATTGCAGACGACCAGGTCGATCGGCTCGATGCCATATTTGTGCATCGCCGCGGCGTGATCGGGATCATCGCGAACGCCGAGCAGGGCGCCATGCACCGACGGGTGCAGGGTCTTGACGCGGCCATCCATGATCTCGGGAAAGCCGGTGAGCTCGGAGACGTCGCGGACCGCTAGGCCCGCATCGGCGATCGCTTTTGCCGTGCCGCCGGTCGACACCAGCTCGACGCCGGAAGCGGCGAGCGCCCTGGCGAGATCGATGAGGCCGGTCTTGTCGAAGACGGAGAGCAGCGCGCGACGCACGGGAACGAGGTCGGGAGCGGGAATGTTCTTGGCGGCGACGGCCATGGGCGTGCTTTCACGGCTGGAGGGGCAGGCCCGCGCCGTATCATATGAGATCAGGAAATCAAGGCGCAAGCTCGGTCAGCGCAGGCGCGGTCAGTTGTTTTCGGGATAGCCGGCGATTGAGGTGCGGGTGAGCTGCCAGTGGACTTCGGCGATGTCGGACGGCTTGAAGGCAAGCACGATCTGCCGGCTGCGGCGCGGGCCGCCGAGACCGGCGAAGTAGATCGATTCCTCGACCTCCGGCACCATCTCGGTGCAGGTGAACACCCAGCTATCGGCCTGCTCGGCGGTCAGCACCAGGCGGTCATGCTCGTCCTGCAAAAGGTTGATGTCGGGATGGACGTGGAAGCGCACGGTGACGAAATCGCGGCCATTGTTGCGGATCACCGCACCTCCAGGACGCTGGAAGCGGTCCCTGCCAGTCAGCACATTGCCGTTCGAGGACAGTTTCAGCTCGCGCTCGTGCAGGAAACCGAAGCGCTGGATATAGCCGTCATGGCGGGCGATGAAGCCTTGAACGCCCTTCTGGTCGATACGCTTGCACTGCACATGCTGCGGGCCGCCGATCAAAGGCGACCCCAGAAGATCGTTGATGCGCAGCGAATGGCTGAACCGCGCCGACGAGGTGTCGTTGATGGTGGCGGTCGAATGCGCGGCGGTGGCGCGGGCCAGGGGCCGGAATTCGGCGGCGCCATAGGTGTCGATGCCGGCATTGACGATGTAGTGCTGGCGGCCCGACGACAGCTCGAACGCAAGGCAGCTGGCATGGGCGGCATTGGAGACGTGGACGGGCGGCGGCAGGCCGGTGTCGGCGATGACGGTGACGCCACCCATGGACAGCCGCTCATAGCCCGAATGCGGTGCATGCAGCAGCGGCGAGCCGGCGGTGTCGTCGTGGCGCAGGATGCTGGCGATGCGGTCATGGATGGTGGCGCCCATGCCGTTGAAGCGGGCGAGGCTGCCGTCCTGGTGGCGGAAGAAGCGCAGCGCCGGCAGCATCCTGTCGATGGCGCCGATCAGGGCCTGTGGCGGCGCTTCCGCCTGGTTGGCGTAGGTCTGCCGCAGCGGCAAAAGGTCGGCGAGGATTTCCAGCACCGCCATTGGGTTGCGCGAGATGTGGCCGCCATCAGGAAGGATCTGGCGGTCCAGTTCCTCGGCGAGGTTGCGGGTGGCGCCGCGCAGCGCCGATGCGGGCGCCGGCAGCGACAGGGCGGCGAAGGCGAGGGCGATGCGGGCGCGCAGCCTGTCCTTGCCGTCAGGCATTTCGCGCGCCATCGACCTGAGGTAGCGGATCTGGACGGCCAGCGATTTCAGGAAGGCGCGGTAGAACGGGAATTCAGCGCCTTGCAGCACGATCGAGGAATGCTGCAGCCAGGCGATGATGCGCTTGGCGGCCGTGCCGGGCTCCCAGGCGATGCCGGAAATGTTGTTTCCATGCGTGGCGATCCAGTCGGACACCAGCGCACGCGCATTGGCGGCGGCAAGCTCGGTGCCGGCGGCGCGCATGTGACGCAGCCAGCGAAAGCCATGCAGCGTCTTCTGCCAGCCGTAATTGGGAACGCTGATCTGGAAGGGCGACTTGCCGCCGGTCTCGACCATATGTCCCGACAGGGGATAGCGGCCATAGTAGATCTCGAGCGCGATCTGCGGGTCGGCCAGCCGCAGGTCCGGCGGCGCGATCAGCACCCGTTCGGGCGTGCGGCCGGAATAGCGCCAGCGATAGACCGGTCCGGCACGCAGGCGCCGGCGCGTTTTGCGCCAAAACTCCTTCGCGACAAGCGCCCACAGACGCGTCGTGTTGCCGGCAGCAAGTGCCAAAACCCCTCCTGATCGTCCTCTATCCCAAGGGCAAGCTTATCTGATTCAACGATTCATGCGAAGGCGAATTCCCGCGAGCGGTGACGCTGCGCCTGGCTTGGCCGCGGTGGCTCCCCAAAAAAGTCAGCAGCTTCCTATGCTTAAACCTTGGAGCGGTTCAGTGCCCTATGGGCATCCATACTCCGCTCCAGATCCTTGTTCCACGCAATTCCGGACGGAGAATCATCACGCAGCTTTCGTGGAATTGCCCTAGCCGGCGCGACGCATGCGCGCGGCGAAAAAGCCGTCGAGACCGGAACGTTGCGGCGAGCCCAGATCGAGGTCGGCAGGTGTGGTGCGCAACGTGCCTTCCTGCGTCAGGAAGGGATCGATGCCGACGATCTCGCCGGCGCGAAGCGGGTCGGCAACGACGCCAGGCGTCGCGGCGAGGAAGCCACGATAAAGCTCCTCGCCTTCGAGTGGGTCGAGCGAACAGTTCGAAAAGACGATCCTTCCGCCCGGCTTAACCAGGGTGACGGCGCGCGCGAGCAGCCGGCGCTGGAGATCGGCGAGCTTCTCGACATCAGCCACAGTCTTGGTCCATGGCACGTCGGGATGCCGCCGCACCGTGCCGGTCGAGGAGCAGGGCGCGTCGAGGAGGACGGCGTCGAACAGCTCGTCCGGCTCGTACTGGAGGAGGTCGGCCTGCACGATATCCGCCGACAGGCGGAGGCGTTCGAGATTCTGCGCCAGCCGCGCCAGCCGGTTCTTCGAGGTGTCGATCGCGGTGACGCGTGCGCCGGCCACGATCAATTGGGCGGTCTTGCCGCCGGGCGCGGCGCAGAGATCGGCGACGCGAAGCCCGCCGACATCACCGAGCAACCGGGCAGGCAGGCCGGCTGCGGCATCCTGGACCCACCAGGCGCCTTCGGCGAAGCCAGGCAGTTCGGTGACCGGGCCGGCAAGCTTCTCCACCCGAATCGTGCCGGTCGGCAGGGCAATGCCGCCGAGCCTTTCGGCCCAGTGCTCCGGATCGGCCTTGACCGAGAAATCGACAGGGGCCTCCTGGCGGTGGGCGGCGAGTATCCGTCCGGCCTCGTCCACGCCATAGGCGGCCTTCAAACGGTCGGAAAACCATTTCGGCGCTTCGTCGGTGGTAGCAAGGGCCTCTGGAAGTTCAGCCTCCTTGATCCGCGCGAGCGTGCGCAGCACACCGTTGACCAGGCCGGCAAAGCGCAATGTGCGGGGATCGGACTTGGCATGGGTGACGGCGAGGTCGACCGCGGCGCTGTCGGGAATGTCGAGGAACAGGATCTGCGCGGCCGCCACATGCAAAATATGCGACAGCGCGGTGGCATTGGCCGGCAGCGGTTTTTCCAGACGCCGCGCCAGCAGCCCGGCAATGGTCATGCGATAGCGCAGCGCGGTGACCAGAATGGCGCGCACGAGACCGCGATCGCGCAGGTCCAGCGCCTTGTACTGCGGATGGCCGTTTTCATGGTCGGTCAGGCCGTCGAGCGGCGTCCTGGCATCGATGACGGCGGCCAGCAGCCGCGCAGCCGCCTTGCGGGCGGCAAGGCCGGCAACGAACTCGCCGTCCTTTTTGTGTTCCTGACCACCTGTGCGTCGAGGTGCTCTGCCCGCCGCGCTCACGACCACGGGCCCTTGGGCCCGGTCGGATTGCGACCCCATGGATTGGATTTGGGCTCTGCCGAGGGTTCCGGCGCGGCCGGCTTGCCCCACGGTCCTGCCGATTGCGGCTCGTCGGCCTGCGGCGGCACTGGCGCCTGGCGCTGCGGGGACCGCGATACGCCCCCGTCCATGCGCTGCGCCATCGCTTGCAGCGCGGCGATGCGGTTCTCGGTGCTCGGATGGGTGGAGAACAGACTGTCCATGCGCTCGCCGTGCAGCGGGTTGATGATGAAGAGATGAGCCATCGCCGGATTGCGCTCGGCGTCCGGGTTGGGTATGCGTTCGGCGCCGCGGGCGATCTTGTCAAGCGCCGAGGCCAGCCATAGCGGGTGTCCACAGATTTCGGCGCCGCGCCGGTCGGCCTCGTATTCGCGGGTGCGGCTGACCGCCATCTGCACGATCATCGCGGCAAAGGGCGCCACGATCATCGCCGCCAGCACGCCGACAAAACCGAACGGGCTGTTGTTGTCGCGGTTGCCTCCGAGGAAGAAGGCGAAATTGCCAAGCATCGAGATGGCGCCGGCGAAGGTCGCGACGATCGTCATCGTCAAGGTGTCGCGGTGCTGGACGTGGGCGAGCTCGTGCGCCATCACCGCGGCCACTTCCTCATGCGTCAGCCGTTGCAAAAGGCCGGTGGAAGCGGCGACAGCCGCGTTCTGCGGGTTGCGGCCGGTGGCGAAGGCGTTGGGCTGCGGATTGTCGATCAGGTAGGTCCTGGGCATCGGCAGGCCTGCCTGCTCGGCCAGTGCCTGCACGATGGCGTAATATTCGGGCGCGTTCTTCTCGTCGACCTCGACGGCGCGGTTCATCGACAGCACCATCTTGTCGGCGTTCCAATAGCTGAACAGATTGGTGGCGGCGGCGATCAGGAAGGCGATCATCATGCCGCCCGTGCCGCCGATCAGGAAGCCGACGCCCATGAACAGCGCGGTCATCGCGGCAAGAAGCATGGCGGTGCGAAGTGTGTTCATCGTCTGCTCCCGTCCTGGTCGTGATGTAAGGGGGTCGATCCTCGTGGGCTCATCGCTATATGATGGGAAACGCCGGTACCCGTTTCAATCGGCCTGTTTCAATCCGCCGGAATATCGCATGAACGACGAGACCAGTAAAACACTTGCCACTGATGACGAAGCGCGGCTGAAGACGCTGACGCCCGCCGCCCACCGCGCGCTTGAAGAGGCCGCGGCGCGGCGCGAGGACTACCGCCGCAAGGAAGCCGCGGTGCCGAAGGAAGTCGGCGGCCGCGGCGGCAAGGAGCCCGGCCGCTACGGCGACTGGGAGATCAAGGGCCTGACCAGCGATTTCTAATATGCCGGCCCAGCAAACAGCTAATTTGCTGGCAATCGGGTGTTTGATTGTCGCCAGAGCCTAGAAGGCCGCTGCCGCCGCTGGCTGCGGCTGGAGCGCGATCCAGCCGCGCTCGTCGACGGTGACGCCGATGGCGTCGTAGCCAGCGATCGCGGCATGCCGCGTCGCCAGGGGATGCCGGTGGGTGGCGTTTATGACCATGACCGCTGCGCCCGCCGCCTCGGCCGCCGTGATGCCCGCCGGGGCATCCTCGAACACGAGGCAATCGCGCGCATCGACACCGAGCCGCGTCGCGCCGAGCTGAAAGCAGTCGGGCGCCGGCTTGCCGCGTGAAACATCTTCCGCCGCGATCAGCACGGCAGGGACGGGGATGCCGGCGGCCTTCATGCGCAAGAGCGCCAGTTCGCGCGGTGCCGAGGTTACGATCGCCCAGCGCCCCGGCGGGAGCGCGTTGAGAAACGCGGCGGCGCTGGCGATCTGAACAATGCCCTCCAGATCGGCGGCTTCGGCCTTGAGCAAGAGGTCGGCCTCATGCGCCGGATCGACGCCCGGGAGCGCCAGACCGGCGATCGTCTCGATCGCCCGCACGCCATGGATCGTCGGCAGGAAGGCGGCGACGTCGAGCCCTTGCCGCCGCGCCCAGTCGCTCCACACCCGTTCGGCCGAGGCAATGGAATTGATGAGCGTGCCGTCCATGTCGAAGAGGAAGGCGGCGAATTTTCTGCCTGCGTACATGATTTTCCTTGATTTCGGGGAGGTCTTTCGAGGGAGCGCCGATGGTAACGTCCCGGCGCCGGCATTGGAAGCCGCGCGGCCTCCTTTTCGGCAGATCAGGGAACCGCGGTCCGCCTCCGGCGTTTCACCTTCGCTGCTTTTCCACGACCATCGAAGGGGACGCGATGCTGATTCGGCTCGGCTACGAACTGGCCATTGAATGCGCTGGCGCCACGCCGGTGATTTCGTTGCTCGAGATCCACAGGGACAGGCAGGCCGACATCAAGCGGCAGACGCGCATGTTGACGTCGCCCGCGGTTCCGACCAGGCTCTACAGCGATCTGCATGGCAATTCGTGCCGCCGCTTTACCGCACCCGCCGGCACCTTTCGCATCCTCTACGATGCCGTGGTCGAGGACAGCGGCGAGGCGGACGAGGTCAACACGCTGGCACGCGAGGTGCCGGTGGCAGAGCTGCCCGACGAGGTGCTGTTTTATCTGCTGGGCAGCCGCTATTGCGAGACCGATCACCTGAGCCAGCTCGCCTGGGAGCTTTTCGGCCGTTTGCCGTCCGGCTGGGCGAGGGTGCAGGCGATCGTCGATTACGTCCACAACCGGCTGTCCTTCGGCTATGGCTATGCCCGCTCGACCCGCACCGCGGCGCAGGCGCATGAGGAGCAGGTCGGCGTCTGCCGAGACTTCGCCCATCTGGCGATCACGCTCTGCCGCTGCATGAACATTCCGGCACGCTATGTGAATGGCTATCTCGGCGACATCGGCGTGCCGGCCGATCCGGCGCCGATGGATTTCTCGGCCTGGATGGAAGTGTTTCTCGACGGCAAGTGGTACACGTTCGACCCCCGCCACAATGTTCCGAGGATCGGCCGCATCGTCATCGCGCGCGGACGCGATGCCACCGACGTGCCGTTGCTGCACAGTTTCGGCCCGCACCGGCTCAGCCTGTTCAAGGTATGGACCTACGAACAGGAGAACAATCTGTTCAACCCGCCCTACCACGCCATCGACAGGACGGTCACCGCGCAGATGCTGGCCTGAGCCGGGTTTCCATGCATCCCCATACTGCCTCGCTCTGGCACAGGTGCCGCTGTGCCGCGGCGGGACACGGCCGCGCGCCCTGTGCCGCGACATGCAGGATCTTGGTAAGCGCTTCGTAAATGCCGCGCGAACGCAGCATTGGCGTTTACCGGCCATTCACCTTTCCATCCTTGAAAGCGAAGTAAAAACAAGAGTCTAGTCCCTGGTGCGCGGCCGCTGGCCGCGCCCGGCCGGAATCCTGCATCGATCCGCCCGGCGACGAGGCCGGGGCGAGCGGAGAGAGAACGATGCGGATTTTCGGGGGTCTTGTGGACGCGGCCGGCGACTTTGCCAGGCATCGCGGCGGGAATTTCGCCATCCTGTTCGGATTCGCCGCCTCGGTCTTGGTGCTGGGCGTCGGCTTCGCCGTCAACATCACCCAGCTCTACAACGCCAAATCGAGCCTGCAGAGCGTGGTCGACGCCGCGGTGACGTCGACGGCGCGGGATCTGACGACCGGCGTGATCAAGGAGGCCGACGCCAACAAATCGGTGCAGGCCTTCCTCGACGCCAACAGTACGGCCGGCATCCTGCAGGCCAACCAGATCGTGCTCGACAGGCTGACGGTCGACAGGACCGCCAGGACGGTGCAGGCGGAGGCCCATGTCGACGTCGCCTTCTATTTCCCGCTGTTCGGCACGCGCGACATGCAGCGCGTTCCCGCCTCGACGACAGCGCTCTATTCGGACAAGCAGATCGAGGTGGCCATGATGCTCGACATAACAGGCTCGATGGCGAAGCGGGGCAAGGTCGACAAGATCGGCGATCTGAAAGCAGCAGCGAAAAACGCCGTTCGGACGATGCTTCAGAACCAGGATCCGAAGAACCCCCGCATCCGCGTCGCGATTGTGCCTTACGCCTCCGGCGTGAACGCCGGCAAGCTGGCCGAAAACGTCTATGCCGAGAAGCCGGCGAGCTCTGAGCTGCCACCCGTGGCCGGCAGTTCGCTTCTCGTCGCCAAGACGGGCAAAACTCTTCTGCCGTCCTTCAGCGACTACATTTCCATTGTTGGCGCGGCGATGCCACGCCCCGATAATTGCGCCACGGAGCGCAAGGACAAAAACGGCGATGCGGATTTGACTGCCGACGGCCCAGATACGGTTCGCACGGACAAGAACGGCAAGAAGTACTACGCCCTGGTCAACCGGGATGATCATCTCGATGGCGGCGGAATGAACAAGTGCCCCGATGCGGAAGTGATCCCGCTGACCGCCGATTCCGGCGCATTGCTTGATTCGATCGACGACTTCCAGGCTGACGGTTATACCGCCGGCGCGATCGCCATTCAGTGGACCTACTATATGCTGTCGCCGCAATGGCGCGCTGCGATCAAGAATGCCGGCCTCGGCAACGGCGCCTCGGACGTCAACGCGAAGAAGATCGCCAAGGTCGCGATCCTGATGACCGATGGCCAGTTCAATACCGCCTTCGCCGGTGCCGGGGGCCGCTACAACAGCCAGGGCAATCTTGCGCGCGGCAACGCCGAAACGCTGTGCGGCAACATGAAAAATGACGGCATCGAGATTTTCACCATCGGCTTCGACCTAAACAACAAGGACATGTCGGCAACCGAGCGGGATCAGGCAAAGGCGGTGCTGAAGGACTGTTCGTCGAAAGATGCCTCCGCCGCTCAAAAACATTATTTCGAGGTGTCGACCGGGGTGGAACTCGACGCCGCCTTTCAGGAAATCATCCGCAACACCGAAAAGGTCGCGCTGACGCAGTAGGCCGCACAAGGAAAAGGCCGCCGCTTCTTTCGAAGCCGGCGGCCTTCCGTGTTTCCGTCCATGGCGCGGCTCCTGGCGGCAACCCGAGGGGTCGCCCGCCGCGCATCTCGCGCCTTAACGGGAAGACTGCTTCCCGAAAGTGCAATCCGCTGAGGCCACGTTCTGGAAAACGAAATCACTCGACATCGGATCACCTCCTTTCAGTTTGTTGAACACGCACTGATGATGGGGTGCGTTGCAGCAAAAGACAAGACGCCGGATGGAAAAAGTCGTTTTTCCGGCTTGGCCGCGTCCTTTCGTGCAATCGGGTTGCGGCCAGGGGTTCAAGCGGACAAGATCGGCCTACCGAATGTAGTGGGGGACGGCATGGACGCTACCGAAAGAGCAGCACGCATCGTTCGCACGGTCGTCCAGGCGTTGAAGCCGGGCTTTGCCGTCAGGCTTTGGACCGGCGAGCGCATCGGTCCGGCCGGCGGCCCGGTGCTTGCCATCAACGACCAGGACATCGTCTGGCAACTGGCCCGCCGGCCAAATTTCTCGACGCTGGTCGAGATGTGGATTTCCAAGGCGGTCGATGTGGAGGAGGGGTCGCTGTTTGACCTCTATGCGCTGCCTTCACAAGGCAAGCTGCGGTTCAAGGCGCTGCCGAAGCTCGCGATCATGCGCGACCTGCCGGCCGTGCTGTTCTCGCGAAGGCAGATGACGCAACGCGCCGACCTCGCCGGGCAAAATCCCTTTGTCAGCGGCTCCAACAAGCAGGCGATCCAGCATCATTACGACATATCGAACGTCTTCTACCGGCTCTTCCTCGACGAGCGCATGGTCTACAGCTGCGGGTATTTCAAGGATTTCGCCAATGACATCGACCAGGCCCAGGCCGACAAGCTCGAGCATATCTGCCGCAAGCTCCGGCTGAAGCCCGGCGACCGCCTGCTCGATATCGGCTGCGGCTGGGGCGCGATGCTGATCCATGCGGCGAAGCATCATGGCGTCGTCGGCCATGGCGTCTCGTTGTCGGAGGCCCAGACCGGACTCGCCCGCGAACGCATTCGGGCCGAGGGGCTGGAGGACCGGATCACAATCGAGATAAAATCCTATGCCGAGCTCACCGGAAGTTTCGACAAGATATCCTCGATCGGCATGTTCGAGCATCTGGGGCTGGCCAACCACGCCGCCTACTTCTCGACCGTCCATCGCCTGCTCAAGCCGGGCGGCATCTATCTGCATCATGCCATCACCAGGCGCAGTAAGGGCAGCATGAAGAAGACCTTGCGCAAGGGCTCGGAATACAAGGCGCTGATCAAATACATCTTCCCGGGTGGCGAGATCGACACGATCGGCATGACGTGCGGCAATCTGGAAGCACACGGCTTCCTCGTCCACGACGTCGAGAATCTACGCGAGCACTACGCCCGCACCTGCCGGCTGTGGGCAGAGCGCCTGCATGCGCGCTTCGACGAGGCCATCGCCGAAGTGGGAGAAGCCAAGGCGCGGCTGTGGCTGCTTTACCTGGCCAGCTGTTCGATCGCTTTCGATCGCGCCTCGGCGCAGATTTTCCAGACGGTCGCCACCAAGCGGACGCGGGGCCCGAGCGGCCTGCCGCCGACGCGGGCGGACCTCTACCGGTAATTCAGGCGAATCGCATCCCGTCGCCGACCTTGATGCTGGCGGCGCGGTCGACGGTGCAGTAGACGCCGAGATTGTGCGCGTTATGACGCACCAGATTGCGCAGGATCGCCGGATCGTCGTCGAAACCGTCCTGGGCGATGATGGTGAAGCCGCAGCGGCGGCACGGCTCGGAGATGGTCAACAGCAGGTCGCCGACGGCGAGCTTCCTGCCGATCCATTCGGTTTCGGGGAAAGAGCCTTCGATCGCCGCCATGTCGATGACGATGTTGGGACGGAAGCGGCGTGGGTCGGGAGTGCCTTGCGGATGCAGCGCCTTCAGGCGCGCCAGGGAGGCGGTGGTCAACAGATGGATCGGCGCCTTGCGGTAGCGCGCCTCGGTCAACGGGCCGGTATAGGCCGGCGGGGCGTTCTCCAGGCCGAACGGACGGATCGAGGCCGGAAAGCCTAGATAGTCGGAAACGGCACGATCGCTTTCGGCGCCGGGCGCTGCCAGCCAATCCGCGCCGGGAATCGCGATCTCGAGCTCGCGGTCGCCCGTCAGCCGGGTGCGGATGCGCGGCACCTTGTGCCACTTCGGCTCGCGATCGGGCCGGGCGATCTCATTGTCGGAGGCATCGACCAGGCCGAACATGCGGTCGCCCTCGATGCTCTCGGTGCCGACCGCGATCGTCTCCAGGCGTTCGCCGGCGAGCGAACTCGCCGGATAGCGCCAGAGTTCGGCAACGCTGCCTATCGCTGCCATGGCCGGTGTCAGCCTTTCTTGTTCTGGCGGTTGGCGACGAGGTCGTCGACGACGGCCGGATCGGCGAGCGTCGAGGTATCGCCAAGGGCGCCGAAATCGTCCTCGGCAATCTTGCGCAGGATGCGCCGCATGATCTTGCCCGAGCGGGTCTTGGGCAGGCCGGGTGCGAACTGGATCTTGTCGGGCGTGGCAATGGCGCCGATCTCCTTGCGGACATGGGCGAGGAGCTCCTTGCGCAAGTCCTCGCTCGGCGTCTCGCCGGCCATCAGCGTGACGTAGCAGTAGATGCCCTGGCCCTTGATGTCGTGGGGATAACCGACGACGGCGGCTTCCGAAACCTTGTCATGGCTGACCAATGCGGATTCGACCTCGGCCGTGCCCATGCGGTGGCCGGAGACGTTGATGACGTCGTCGACGCGGCCGGTGATCCAGTAATAGCCGTCGGCATCGCGGCGGCAGCCGTCGCCGGTGAAGTACTTGCCCTTGTAGGTCGAAAAATAGGTCTGCACGAAGCGGTCGTGATCGCCATAGACGGTGCGCATCTGGCCGGGCCATGACTCGGTGATGCACAGATTGCCGTCGGCGGCTCCTTCAAGCACCTTGCCCTCGCCGTCGACCAGTTGCGGCTTGACACCGAAGAAGGGCCGCGTGGCCGAGCCAGCCTTGAGGTCGGTGGCGCCCGGCAGCGGCGTGATCATGATGCCGCCGGTCTCGGTCTGCCACCAGGTGTCGACGATCGGCACCTTGGCGTTGCCGACGACGTTGAAATACCACTCCCATGCCTCCGGATTGATCGGTTCGCCGACCGAGCCCAGCACGCGCAGCGATTTGCGCGACGCCTTTTTCACGTGGTTGTCGCCGGCGCCCATCAGGGCGCGCAGCGCCGTCGGCGCGGTGTAGAAGATGTTGACCTGGTGCTTGTCGATGACTTCCCAGAAGCGCGACTGCGAGGGGTAGTTGGGTACGCCCTCGAACATCAGCGTGGTGGCGCCGTTGGCGAGCGGCCCGTAGACGATGTAGCTGTGGCCGGTGACCCAGCCGACATCGGCGGTGCACCAGTAGATGTCGCCATCATGATAGTCGAAGACATATTGGTGCGTCATCGAGACGTATACGAGATAACCCGCCGTGGTGTGCAGCACGCCTTTCGGCTTGCCGGTCGAACCCGATGTATAGAGGATGAACAGCGGATCCTCCGCCTTCATCTTCTCCGGCTTGCACTCAGCCTTAACGGTCGCGGCCTCTTCGTGGTACCAGACGTCGCGGCCCGGCGCCCAGCCGATCTTGCCGCCGGTGCGGCGGACCACCACCACCTTTTCGACCCTGGTACCGGCTTTTGCCGCGATCTCGATTGCCTTGTCGGTGTTCTCCTTCAACGGGATCGGCTTGCCGCCGCGCAGGCCCTCGTCAGCGGTGATGACGATGGTCGACTTGCAATCGTCGATGCGGCCGGCGAGCGCGTCGGGCGAAAAGCCGCCGAAGACGACCGAGTGGATGGCGCCGATACGCGTGCAGGCGAGCATCGCATAGGCCGCTTCCGGGATCATGGGCATATAGAGGGTGACGCGGTCGCCCTTCTTGACGCCGTGCTTCTTCAGCACGTTGGCGAAGCGGCAGACATGCGCATAGAGCTCATTGTAGGTGATCTTGCGGTCGTCGTAGGGGTTGTCGCCTTCCCAGATGATGGCGGTCTGGTTGCCGCGCTTCTTCAGGTGGCGGTCGATGCAGTTGTAGGAAACATTGGTCTGGCCGTCCTCGAACCATTTGATGGAGACCTTGCCGTCGAAGGAGGCGTTGCTGACCTTGGAGAAGGGTTTGAACCAGTCGATGCGCTTGCCGTGCTTGCCCCAGAACCTGTCCGGATTCTTCACGCTGTCGGCGTACCATTTGAGATAGGTGTCGTTGTCGATCAGCGCATTCTTCTTCCAGGCCGGCTGAACGCGGTGGACATGAACCTCGGACATTTCCTGCTTTTCCTCCCGAAACTAACGCCGGCTTGAACCGCCAGCGGGATCGCGGCGACGCGGCCGCGAATTCGCGCGCATTATTAACAGTTCCGCGATGACGGCAACATTAGACGTTGGGTTTGCGCGGCGGGATGCCGCACATGGGTCCGCGGCTGCTGTCAGCACTTGCACCGGACCGCTGCTAACTTCATGTTTTCGCGTGCTAAAGCCGGTTTCGATCAAGAAAAAATCAATAGACGGTTAAGCAACCGCGCGCACAATCCATTGTTGGGAGGAAGGAGAATCAACCCGGGGAGCAAAAATGCGCGACCAGATTGAAATGGACCTGATGCTGCGGGGCTATGGCCTGACTACGGCCAATATCCTTTATCATTTCCCAGACCATCCGCATCTGTTGCAGAGCTTCATATGGCAGGACTACGACATCGCGCCGAAGTTTCCGGTGCTGATCCGCTTCATCGAGTTCTGGAAGACCAAGCTCGAGGGGCCGCTGCATTCGGTCAGCTACACGCACCAGAAGCTCATCGCGCCCAACGAGTGGCGCAAGGTCGACGGCGAGTTCGTGCTGCATTAGGGGCCGCTGTCCGAGGCCGTAAGGTCGGCACTCTACGGCGCCCCCTCTGTCCTGCCGGACATCTCCCCCACGTGGGGGGAGATCGGCAGCTTTGCTAACAGCGCCATCCCTTCACGTTGGAAATTGGCGAAAGCCGAGGTGACATCCAATCTCCCCCCGTGGGGGAGATGTCCGGCAGGACAGAGGCGGGCGCCGCCCCGCTAATCTTCGGCTCTAGCGGTCGGACACGCTCAAACCGCCGGCGGGCTCAGCCGGGCGAAGGCCTCCTGGCGGCGGTAGGGAAAATAAGGGTAGGGCGCGGTGACCTCGCTTGCCGCATCGAGCTTCCCGATCTGCTCCGGCGTCAACGTCCAGCCGACGGCGCCGAGGTTCTGGCGCAACTGCTCCTCGTTGCGGGCGCCGATGATGACGGACGACACGGTCGGGCGCTGCAACAGCCAGTTGATGGCGATCTGCGGCACGGTCCTGCCTGTCTCCTGCGCCACCGCATCGAGGGCCTCCATGACCCGGTAGAGATGCTCGTCCTCGACCGGCGGTCCGAAGCTCGCGGTGTCGTGCAGCCGGCTTTTGTCGGGCAATGGCTGGCCGCGACGGATCTTGCCGGTCAGGCGGCCCCAGCCGAGCGGGCTCCAGACCAGCGCGCCGACGCCCTGGTCGAGGCCGAGCGGCATCAGCTCCCATTCATAGTCGCGGCCGACCAGCGAATAGTAGACCTGATGCGCGACATAGCGCGGATAGCCGTGCCTGTCGGCCAGCCCGAGCGATTTCATCACCTGCCAGCCGGAGAAATTGGAGACCCCGACATAGCGCAATTTGCCGGCGCGCACGAGGCCGTCCAGCGTCGATAGCACTTCCTCGATCGGCGTGCCGGCATCGAAGGCGTGCAGTTGCAACAGGTCGATGTAATCGGTGCCGAGCCGCTTCAGCGCGGCGTCGACGGCCTTGATCAGCCGCGAACGCGAGGAACCATAGTCGGCCGGCCCGTCGCCCATCGGCAGCGAGGTCTTGGTCGAGATCAGCACGGCATCGCGCCGGCCCTTGATCGCCTCGCCGAGCACCTCTTCCGAGGCGCCGTTCGAATAGACATCGGCGGTGTCGAACAGATTGACGCCGGCCTCGAGGCAGATGTCGATCAGGCTCCGCGCTTCCCTGGCGTCGCTGTTGCCCCATGCGCCGAACAGCGGGCCGGAACCGCCGAAGGTTCCCGCTCCGAACGAGAGCACCGGCACCTTCAGGCCCGATGCGCCAAGATTTCGATAGTCCATTTTCTTGCTCCTTGTGATTTTGAAAGAAGTCGAATCGATCCGGCTTTGCCGGCGAGCTTCACGACCGGACGCAGACGGGCGCGCCGAGCGCGGTGCCGCGGTCGAGACGCAGGGCCAGTCCCGCCACGGCGAGTGCCGCGACCGGCAGCAGGGCGGCGATCCAGGTGAGCGAACCCAAGCCAAGACCTTGGGCAATGACCGCGCCGCCGAGCCAGGCGCCGGCGGCGTTGCCGAGGTTGAAGGCGGCGATGTTGAAGGACGAGGCGAGGCTCTGGCCAGCACCTTGGGCCTTTTCCAGCACCCACATCTGCAAAGGCGCCACGGTGGCGAAGGCGGCGGCGCCCAGCAGGCCGACATAGATCACGGCCAACACCTGGCTGTGGATAGCAAAGCTCATGGTCGCCAGAACCAGGGCGAGCACCACGAGGCTGCCGAGCACCGCCGGCACCAGCCAGCGGTCGGCGATCTTGCCGCCGGCGATATTGCCGGCGATGAGGCCGCCGCCGAAGACGAGCAGGATCGGCGAAACGGCCGCTTCCTTGAAGCCGCTGATCTCGGTCAGCAACGGGGCGATATAGGTGAAGACGGCGAAGACGCCGGCATAGCCGAGAACGGTGGTGGCGAAGCCGAGCAGGACGGGCGTACGGCGCAGCACGGCGAGATCGGCGCGCAGGTCGCTCTTCTCGGGAGCTGTCCGATTGCGCGGCACCAGTGCCAGGATGACGGCAAAGGCCGCGAGACCGACCGCGGTCACCGCCCAGAAGGTGGCGCGCCAGCCAAAAGCCTGGCCCAGCCAGGTGCCGAAGGGAACGCCGAGAATGTTGGCGATGGTCAGGCCGGTGAACATGAGCGCGATCGCCGACGCCTTCTTGTTGGGCGCGACCAATCCGGTGGCGACCACCGAGCCGACGCCGAAGAAGGTGCCATGGGCAAAGGCGGTGATGACGCGCGCGCCCATCAACGTCCAATAATCAGGCGCCAGCGCACAGGCCAGATTGCCAATGGTGAAGATCGCCATCAGCGCCAGAAGCACCGTCTTGCGCGGCCAGTTGCCGGTGGCGACCGTCAGCAGAGGTGCTCCGATGACGACGCCCAGCGCATAGCCGGAAATCAGTTGGCCGGCGGCCGAGATCGAGACGCCGAGATCTTTGCTGACGTCGATGAGCAGGCCCATGATGACGAATTCGGTGACGCCGATGCCGAAGGCGCCGGCGGCGAGAGCATAGAGAGCGAGAGGCATGATGTTTCCACTTCGGCGGTGACGGGCGCCCTGTCCAGGCCGCGCCCCGAACGGGAAGATCGTGTGGCCATGCGATGTGAACCAGACTTGCTTCAGGCATACTTTCTGTGAAATAGATTCACAGATGGCGAGATCCGACATCAACCGTTCCGGCGAGATCGAAGTGTTTGTACGCGTCGTCGAGGCGGGCAGCTTTTCGGCGGCGGCACGTGCCTTGCGCATGACCCCGTCCGCGGTGAGCAAATTGATCGCGCGGCTGGAGGCCAGGCTCGGCGCGCGGCTGGTCACCCGCTCGACGCGCAAGCTGCAACTGACGCCGGAAGGCACTGCTTTCTACGACAGCGGCATGCGCATCCTCGCCGACATGGACGCGGCCGAGCGCGAGGCGGCCGCCGGGGCGGCGCCGCGCGGCCGGTTGAGGGTCAACAGCTACGTGCCGTTCGGCCACCACCGGCTGATGTCGCTGCTGCCTCGGTTTCTGGAGCGTTATCCCGAGATTTCCGTCGACGCCGTGCTGACAGACAGCGTGATCGACCTTCTGGAGGAGCGCGCCGATGTGGCGATACGCGCCGGGCCCTTGCGCGAGTCACGGCTGGTAGCGCGCAAACTGGGGCAGAGCCGGATGGTGCTGGTCGCGGCACCCTCCTATGTCGAAGCGCGTGGGACGCCGCGCACGCTGGCCGATCTCGGGCGTCACAATATGCTGGCCTTCGGCTTTGCGCGGCATATAGACGGCTGGCCTTTTGTCGATGCGGCAGGTGCGCCGGTCATCGTCCCGGTTGTCGGAAACGCAACGCTGACCGACGGCGAGGCGATGCGGCGGATCGCGCTGGCGGGAGGCGGAATCGCTCGGCTGGCGCGCTGGCATGTCCAGCCGGACATCGACGCGGGGGCATTCGTCCCGTTGCTGGAGGAATTCAACCCAGGCGACGAGGAGGCCACCCATGCCGTCTATGTCGGCCAGGGCAAGCATCTGCCTGCGCGGGTGCGGGCTTTTCTCGATTTTCTCTCGGAGGCCGTTCGCCTCTAGAGCAGTTCACCGTTTCGTGGAAACGGCGAACCGCTCTAACTCTTTGTTTTGACGCAATTCTGGACAGAAAACCGCACACACTTTTCTTGGAATTGCTCTAACTGAGAAGCCGCGTACCTAAGGCACGCGGCTTCGAAGCAAGCTCGAAAAGCGATCAGGCCTTCGGCACGAACGGCGCCGGCCGCCGGCCTGCCGCCTGCCGCTCCAGCATCCAGCCGGGATATTCGGCCGGCAGCGCGCTCACCTCGTCCAGTCTGGCGAGATCATCGGTATCAAGTTTGAGGTTCGTGGCGGCAAGGTTCTGTTCGAGCTGATCCATGCGGCTGGCGCCGATGATCACGCTCATCACGAAGGGCTTGGCCAGGACATAGCCTAGTGCCACGGTAGCGACGCTGACGTCATGCTTTTTGGCGATCTCGCGCATGACCGCGACCGCCGCCCAGGCGCGGTCCTCGTTGACCGGTGGGAAGTTGAAGGAGGCGCGGCGGCCCTCGCCATTGCCGGGCGCACCAGGGCCGTATTTGCCGGACAGCAGTCCGCCGGCCATCGGCGACCAGACCATAAGACCGAGCTTCTCCTCGTTGATCAGCGGCACGATCTCGCGCTCGAGATCACGACCGGCGATCGAGTAATAGGACTGGATGGTCTCGAAGCGGGCAAAGCCCTTGCGGTCGGCTATGCCAAGCGCCTTGGCGATGCGCCAGGCCTGCCAGTTGGATACGCCGAGATAGCGGACCTTGCCGCTGGCGACGAGATCGTCCAGTGCCCTGAGCGTCTCATCGATCGGCGTCACCGCGTCGGTTCCGTGCAACTGATAGAGATCGATATGATCGAGCTGCAGCCGTTCCAGGCTGGCATCGACCGAGTCCATGATGTGGCCGCGCGAGGAGCCGCGCTGGTTCGGGCCTTCGCCCATGGCGCCGTGAACCTTGGTGGCGACGACGACGCTCGACCTGTCAACGCCGAGATCCCTGAGCGACTGGCCGAGCAGGCGCTCGGATTCGCCGAAGGAATAGACATCGGCCGTGTCGAAGAAATTGACCCCGGCGGCGAGCGAGCGGCCGACGATCTCGTTGACGCCTTTCTGGTCGAGACTGGCGATCAGGCCCCATTGGGCATTCTGGCCGGCTGCACCGAAGGTCATGGTGCCGAGGCAGAGTTCGGAGACGAACATCCCCGTATTTCCAAGCTGGTTGTAATGCATGGCGAAAGCTCCAGAGATTTGTGATGACACAGATCAAATAGGAACGGTACGTTTCGTTTCCAGCGCTGGCGTAATCAGCCGGTAGAACTGGACCATCTTGCCGGTGACAGAAACTTGTCAGAGATGGACCGCTCGGATCATTGTGTTCGGGCGGCGATTGACCTCCTCGACAAATTCGTCATCCCAGACGAGGACGGAGAGAAGATATTGCGCAAGGGAGGGCTTTGCGCCAACCCACCGTTCGTAGTCCTCAACCGCTAGCACCACGGCAGATGGCTGCCCTCGCACCGTAATGGTTTGCGGCCCTTTTTCGCGCGACTGTCTTACCAGCTTCGAGAGGTTGTTTCTTGCGTCCCGCAGCTGCCAGCTCAAGAAGACTACTCCTCGCTTAACTCGCAAGATGTGTTCAGTCCGTCTGTGTATCACAGGCTTAGAACTCACAGACGACAGGGCCAACCCAGGGCGGAAGGTTTTATCGACTGCCGAAGATCGCCGAACCGACCCTGACACTGGTGGCGCCGAAGGCGATGGCCGTCTCGTAATCGCCGGACATGCCCATCGACAGTTTGGCGACGCCTGCCTCCCGCGCCAATTTTTCCAGCAGGGCGAAATGCGGGCCGGGGTTCTCGTCCGCCGGCGGAATGCACATCAGGCCTTCGATGGCGAGGCCGTGGACATCGCGGCAGCGGGCGACGAAGGTCACGGCGTCGCGCGGCTCGATGCCGGCCTTCTGCGGCTCGGAGCCGGTGTTGACCTGGACGTAGAGCTTTGGCGCCCGGCCTTGCCGGGCGATCTCCTTGGCGAGTTCGGCGGCGATCTTCTCGCGATCGACCGTCTCGATGACGTCGAACAGCGCCACGGCTTCCCTGGCCTTGTTCGATTGCAGCGGTCCGATCAGATGCAGTTCGACATCGGGGAAAGCCTCTTTCAGCGCCGGCCACTTGCCCTGCGCTTCCTGCACCCGGTTCTCGCCGAAGACGCGCTGGCCTGCCTCGATGACGGGCCTGATGTCGGCGGCGTCAAAGGTCTTGGAAACCGCGACCAGCGTCACTGCGCCAGCGTCGCGCCGGGCTTCGCGCTCGGCGGCGGCGATCTTCGCCTTGACCGCTAAAACCTGCTGAACGGCGTCGCCCATGTCCAAATCCCGCTGTTTTGACCGCGTTTTTTCCAGACGCGATACCCATATGGTTGACGGGTTTGCCAAACCATGGTGAACACCCGGACCACATCCAATGGACTGCCGAGCTGTCGCCCGCAGTCCGCATGCTTTTTAAGTGAAAAACGTCCCATGGCAACCGAACGATACAATCCGCGCGCGTCAGAGCCCAAATGGCAGAAGGCCTGGGCCGACAGGAAGCTGTTCGAGGCGCACAACGATGATCCGCGCCCGAAATACTACGTGCTGGAGATGTTCCCCTATCCATCGGGACGCATCCATATCGGGCATACGCGCAACTATACGATGGGCGATGTGGTGGCGCGCTACAAGCGGGCCAAGGGTTTCAACGTGCTGCATCCGATGGGCTGGGACGCCTTCGGCATGCCGGCCGAGAACGCGGCGATGCAGAACAAGGTCCATCCCAAGGAATGGACCTACCAGAACATCGCCACCATGCGCGAACAGCTCAAGGTCATGGGCCTGTCGCTGGACTGGGCGCGCGAATTCGCGACTTGCGATGTCGACTACTACCACCGCCAGCAGATGCTGTTCCTCGACTTTGTCGAGAAGGGCCTGGTGACGCGCAAATCCTCGAAGGTCAATTGGGATCCGGAGGACATGACGGTGCTCGCCAACGAGCAGGTCATCGACGGGCGCGGCTGGCGCTCGGGCGCGCTGGTCGAACAGCGCGAGCTGACGCAATGGTTCTTCAGGATAACCGACTTTGCGCAGGATCTCCTGGATTCGCTCGATCGCCTCGACGAATGGCCCGAGAAGGTCAAGCTGATGCAGCACAATTGGATCGGCCGTTCGGAAGGCCTGCTGATCCGCTGGCCGCTGGCGGCTCCCGTCGCCGGCGAGCAAGAGCTGGAAGTCTATACGACGAGGCCCGACACCATCTTCGGCGCCTCCTTCATGGCGGTCGCCGCCGACCATCCGCTGGCCCGGAAGGCCGCCGAGACCAATCCGGCGCTGGCGAGCTTTATTGACGAAGTCCGCCATATGGGCACTTCGGTGGCGGCGCTGGAGACGGCCGAGAAGAAGGGCTTCGACACCGGCATCCGCGTCGTGCATCCGTTCGACGAGAACTGGACGCTGCCGGTCTATGTCGCCAATTTCGTGCTGATGGACTACGGCACCGGCGCCATCTTCGGCTGCCCGTCCGGCGACCAGCGCGACCTCGATTTCGCCAACAAATACGGCCTGCCGGTGATCCCGGTGGTGATGCCGGAAGGTGCTGATCCCAAGACCTTCCAGGTCATCGACGAAGCCTATGTCGACGACGGCGTGATGATCAATTCGCGCTTCCTCGATGGCATGAAGCCAGAGCGGGCGTTCGACGAGGTGGCGAAGCTGCTGGAGCAGAAGACGATCGGCAACCGGCCGATGGCCGAGCGCAAGGTCAACTTCCGCCTGCGCGACTGGGGCATTTCGCGCCAGCGCTACTGGGGCTGCCCGATCCCGATGATCCATTGCGAGGATTGCGGCGTGGTGCCGGTGCCGAAGGCAGACCTGCCGGTGAAGCTGCCCGACGATGTCGAGTTCGACCGCCCAGGCAACCCGCTGGACCGCCACCCGACCTGGCGGCATGTCAAATGCCCGCAATGCGGCAAGGATGCGCGGCGCGAAACCGACACGATGGACACGTTCGTCGATTCGTCCTGGTATTTCGCCCGCTTCACCGCGCCCTGGGCGAACGAGCCGACCGACCCGAAGGCGGCGAACGAGTGGCTGGCCGTCGACCAGTATATCGGCGGCATCGAGCACGCGATCCTGCATCTGCTCTATTCGCGCTTCTTCACCCGGGCCATGCGCGAGACCGGCCATCTCGACCTGGCCGAGCCGTTCAAGGGCCTGTTCACGCAAGGCATGGTGGTGCACGAGACCTATCGCGTGGGATCGGCATCGAACGGGCGCTGGCTGGCGCCGACCGAGGTGCGGCTGGAGGACGTCGGCGGCAAGCGCCGCGCCGTCGAGATCGCCACGGGCGAGACGGCGGAGATCGGCTCCCTGGAAAAGATGTCGAAGTCGAAGAAGAACACGGTCAGCCCGGAAGACATCACCGACGGCTACGGCGCCGACACCGCGCGCTGGTTCATGCTGTCGGATTCGCCGCCCGAACGCGACGTCGAATGGACCGACGATGGCGCCGCCGGCGCGCATCGCTTCATGCAGCGCATCTGGCGCCTGGTCTCGACCGCGGCCGAATCGCTGGCCGGCATCGCACCCATAGCGGGCGGTGGCGGTGAAGCCGGGGCGGTTTCCAAGGCCACGCACAAGATCCTGAAAGCGGTCGGCGAGGACATCGAGAAACTCGCATTCAACCGCGCCATCGCCCGCATCTACGAACTCGCCAACGCGCTGACCACGCCGCTCAATGAGGTGGCCGAAGGCAAGGCCGATGCCGCGCTCAAAGGCGCCTGCCGGGAGGCCGTGGAGGTGCTCGTGCACCTGATCGCGCCGATCATGCCGCATCTGGCCGAGGAATGCTGGGAGGCGCTCGGCGGTGCCGATCTGGTCGCAGAACGGCCGTGGCCGATCTTCGACCCGGCGCTGGTCGTCGACAATGAGGTCACCTACCCGGTCCAGGTCAACGGCAAGAAGCGCGGGGATTTGACAATTGCCCGCGACACGGACCAAGGTGCGGTCGAAAAAGCCGTGCTCGCTCTCGACTTCGTGCAGAAGGCGCTCGAAGGCAAGGCTCCGCGCAAGGTGATCATCGTGCCGCAGAGGATCGTCAATGTCGTTGCCTGATCGGGAAAAGACAGAGCTGAGCCGTTTGCTGCGCCGTGCCGCGCTTGCCGGCCTTGTCGGCTCGCTTGCGCTCGTTTCGGCCTGCCAGGTGCGGCCGCTCTACTCGAGCGCGCCGCTGTCGACCGGCTCGAGCGCCAATGCCGAACTGGCGTCGATCGCCATCAAACCGGTCAGGACGCGTTACGGCCAGCAGGTGCGCAACAATTTGATCTTCGGATTTGGGCGCGGCGCCGGCGAACCGGCATCGCCGGCCTACTCGCTCGACCTCGGCGTGACCGAAGCCGTTGAATCCTCGGCGCTCGTGCAGGTCGGAACCGACCAGGACGAGCCGACCGCCGGTTCGGTGACGCTGACCGCCGGCTACAGGCTGACCGATGCCAAAACCGGGGCGGTGATCGCGACCGGCAGGCGGGCGATCACTTCGTCTTTCGACAGGCCGCGCCAGGAATTCGCCGCGTACCGGGCACAGATCGATGCCGAGAACCGCGCCGCGCGCGAGCTTGCCAACGCGCTGCAACTGTCCATCGCCCAGGATCTCGCACGGCACGGCAAGACGGCCGGTTAGCGCCGCTCTCCGTTTCAGGTGGCATAACAATCTGGTGCCTGAAGGCCGCCTTTGCCACGGCTCCGGAGCCGGTTCTCCGTTCGCCTTTAGCCGAAGCACGCGGGTGTGTTGACGATCGTGGGATGACGATCGGCCGCACGGGTCCGATCGTCCGACACCGCTGTGAAAGTCACGCTTCGCCGCTCTTGGGGGGCCGACGGGAAGCAACTGTTAACCACTCGCTCTCTATTGCTCAGCAGACATTTCAGCGTGAGTCTTGAGCATGGAATCCAAGCGTTTTCCTCGGGTCAGTTCATTGAAGGCAGCGTCGCCCGATGACCCCGGGGTGAAGCGTTTCACGGGTGTGGACAACAAGGCGGACAGCCAGCGGGCAAGAGCAGCAGGAGCCGGCCCTTCCCCATCCCCTGTCGATCTCGGCGGCAACGAAAGCCCTGCCTGGCAAGACTATTTCTTCCTGGCGCCCAATGTGCGGTTTACGCGCACGCCGGACTATGAAGCCAGCACGCGCCGTCCGCGGGACGAGGCGATTGCCGTCGAGCAAAGCGAATCACCAGCACCGCAGGCACCTGGCCAATCCACCGCGGCTGGGACGTCTTCATCGGCGCCGATACCAAGCCGAAACCTTTCTTCGGGCGCCGCCAGGCCGCCCGTCGGCAACAGAGCGGTGGTGCAACCGGCCCCGGCCCCCATTCCGTCAGGGCATGCCGGCGAAAAGGCGCGGGCCGCCGCTACGCCTGCGGGCCACAGGATGACTGCGGCGGCGCGGGCGTCCGCACCGGCAGCGTCCGCCCAAGCAGCGACAGCCCCGGTCAAGACGACGGCGCGCGAAAATGTGCGCTGGCCCTATCTGTCGGATCACGTCTTTTTCGAGGTCATGGCGCCCTATTTGGTCGAAGGCCCGTCACCCGCGCCTCGGGCCGTTTCGGTTGCACGCACGACCGCGCCTGTGGTCACCGAGCGGATCGACAACCGCCCCGCGCCAACGGCCGATCCGACCGCGTTGTTCCGTGTCATCGAATGCCTTCCCGGGTCGCCAGCTCCGTCCGCCGTGCCGGATGTCCGTCCGGCCAACTCCAACCAGGCCGCGGTTCAGCCGGCGGCGAACCGCGTGCCGCAGCAAGCCCGGGCTCCGGCCGCAATTCCCGCCGTCGCAAGCAATGCCGTTCCGGCACTGGTCACGCAAAGTTTGGAGCAAGCCGTACCGGCTCCGGCTGCGCGCGCATCGTCGCGAGCGCCACTGGTCGGCAGGATCGTGCCGACCGCGACGGGCGAGACGTACGAACTCCCCTCAGAAGAATTGTTGCAGCAGCCGCCGGAGGGACAAGGCTTCTACATGTCGCAGGAGCGGCTCGAGCAGAATGCCGATCTTCTGGAAAGCGTGCTCGAGGATTTCGGCGTGCGCGGCGAGATCATCCATGTTCGCCCCGGTCCGGTCGTCACTCTCTATGAATTCGAGCCGGCGCCGGGCGTCAAATCCTCCCGCGTCATCGGTCTCGCCGACGACATCGCCCGCTCCATGTCGGCGATCTCGGCGCGCGTCGCCGTCGTGCCGGGCCGCAACGTCATCGGCATCGAGCTTCCGAACGAGGCGCGCGAAACCGTCTATTTCCGCGAGCTGATCGAATCGGAGGGCTTCCGCAAGACCGGCTGCAAGCTGGCGCTCTGCCTCGGCAAGACGATCGGCGGTGAGCCTGTCATCGCCGAACTGGCAAAGATGCCCCACTTGCTCGTTGCCGGCACCACCGGTTCCGGCAAGTCGGTTGCCATCAACACGATGATCCTGTCGCTGCTCTACCGGCTGAAGCCGGAGGAATGCCGGCTGATCATGGTCGATCCCAAGATGCTCGAACTCTCCGTCTATGACGGCATCCCGCATCTTCTGACCCCGGTCGTCACCGATCCAAAAAAGGCCGTTACCGCGCTCAAATGGGCGGTGCGGGAGATGGAGGACCGCTATCGCAAGATGGCGAGGCTCGGCGTGCGCAATATCGACGGCTACAATCAACGCGCCGCCCAAGCCCGCGAAAGCGGCGAGACGGTCGTCATGACCGTGCAGGCGGGCTTCGAAAAAGGCACCGGCGAGCCGCTCTTCGAGCAGCAGGAAATCGACCTCGCGCCAATGCCTTACATCGTCGTCATCGTCGACGAGATGGCCGACCTGATGATGGTCGCCGGCAAGGAGATCGAAGGCGCCATCCAGCGCCTGGCGCAGATGGCGCGCGCGGCCGGCATTCACCTGATCATGGCGACGCAGCGCCCCTCGGTCGATGTCATCACGGGCACGATCAAGGCCAATTTTCCGACCCGGATTTCCTTCCAGGTCACTTCCAAGATCGACAGCCGCACCATCCTTGGCGAGCAGGGCGCCGAGCAGCTGCTGGGTCAGGGCGACATGCTGCATATGATGGGCGGCGGGCGCATCGCCCGCGTGCACGGCCCCTTCGTCTCCGACGTGGAGGTCGAGCATGTCGTGGCGCATCTGAAGGCGCAGGGTCGCCCCGAATACCTGGAAACCGTGACGGCCGACGCGGATGAAGAAGAAGACGAAGGCGATGAGGGCGCGGTCTTCGACAAGGGCGCCGTTGCGGCGGAGGACGGCGATACCAGCTATGACGAGGCGGTCAAGGTGGTGTTGCGCGACAAGAAGTGCTCGACGTCCTACATTCAGCGCCGCCTCGGCATCGGCTATAACCGCGCCGCGTCCCTGGTCGAGCGCATGGAGAAGGAGGGTCTGGTCGGTGCACCAAACCATGTCGGCAAGCGCGAGATCATCATGGGCCGGCGCCCGCCGGTAACCGCAGCTGAGGATGACGGCACGGACTGACCGGCCTCTTGATCCGCAGCGCACGAAAAAAGGCCGGTTGCCCGGCCTTTTTTCGTGTCGGATAAAAGCTCGCTCAGCCGATTTTCTGGCCGGTCTTGGCCCAGTCGGCGAGGAAGGCGGCAAGACCCTTGTCGGTCAGCGGGTGGTTGACCAGCGCCTTCAGTGTCGCGGGCGGCGCGGTGACGATATCGGCGCCGATGAGCGCCGCCTGCTTGACGTGGTTCACGGTGCGCACGGAAGCGGTCAGGATCTCGGTCTGGAAATCGTAATTGTCGTAGATCTGACGGATCTCCTGGATCACTTCCATGCCGTCGGAGCCGGTATCGTCGATGCGGCCGACGAAGGGCGAGATGAAGGAGGCGCCTGCCTTGGCGGCGAGCAGCGCCTGGTTGGCCGAGAAGCACAGCGTGACATTGACCATGCGGTTCATCTCGGTGCGGATCGTCTTGCAGGCCTTCAGTCCGTCCAGCGTCAACGGCACCTTGATGGCGACATTCGGCGCGATCTTGGCCAGCACCTCGGCCTCCGCCATCATCTGCTTGTATTCGGTCGCCACGACCTCCGCGGAGACCGGGCCTTCGACGATGTCGCAGATCTGCTTGGTAACCTCGGAGATCTTGCCGCCCGATTTGAGAATCAGAGAAGGATTGGTGGTGACGCCATCGAGCAGCCCCAGATCGATCAGTTCGCGGATTTCCTTGATGTCGGCTGTGTCGGCAAAAAATTTCATGGCGGTCTCCTGACGATTTCGTCGTGCTTGGGAAGGCACGTTCAGCGTTGCCCTTTGATCTAGAGCAAAGTCGGGGCAAGGTCACGCCTCATGATCGAAGATTCGCCCTTTGTCGCAGCCGCACCGGTGCTGGTGCCGATGCCGGCCGAACGCCCCTACACCTATGCCGTGCCCGCCGGCATGCGGGTGGTGCCGGGCTCGATCGTGCGCGTGCCGCTCGGGCCTCGCCAGGTCGCCGGCATCGTCTGGGACGGCGCGGTCGAGACGGTAGACGCGAAAAAGCTGCGCCCGATCGAACAGGTCTTCGATTGCCCGCCGATCGATCGGGCGATGCGCCGTTTCGTCGACTGGGTGGCGCAGTATACGCTGTCGGCGCCGGGCATGGTGGCGCGCATGCTGCTGAGGGCGCCGGAGGCCTTCGATCCGGAACCGTGGATCGAGGGATTGCAGCGAACCGCGGCCGTTCCGGACCGGATGACGGATGCGCGGGCCCGCGTGCTGGAGACGGCCGAGGGCGGACTGGCCTGGACGCGATCCGGCCTTGCCCATGCGGCCGGCGTGTCGTCGACGGTAATCGAGGGGCTGAAGGCGCAAGGCGTGTTCGAAACGGTGATGATCCCGCCGCGGCCCGTGGTGGCGGAGCCTGATCCAGCCTACGCCGCGCCGGAATTGATGCCCGACCAGAACGAAGCCGCAAGGCTGCTGCGCGCCAATGTCGCGGGCGGCGGCTTCAACGTCGCACTGCTCGACGGCGTCACCGGTTCGGGCAAGACGGAGGTTTATTTCGAGGCGGTGGCGGCGGCACTGGACCGGGGCAAGCAGGTGCTGATCCTGCTGCCCGAAATCGCATTGACCCATGCTTTCCTCGAAAGGTTCCAGCAGCGTTTTGGCGCCAAGCCCGCCGAATGGCACTCCGACCTGCCGCCGAGGATGCGCGAACGCGTCTGGCGGCAGGTGGCGGAAGGCGGCGTGCGGGTCGTGGCCGGCGCACGCTCGGCGCTGTTCCTGCCGTTCAAGGAGCTTGGCCTGATCGTCGTCGACGAGGAGCACGACCCCGCCTACAAGCAGGAAGACCGCGTCTTCTACAATGCCCGCGACATGGCTGTCGTTCGCGGCCATATAGGCGGCTTCCCCGTGGTGCTGGCATCGGCAACGCCATCGGTCGAGAGCCGCGTCAATGCCAGCCAGGGCCGCTACGCCAGGGCGGTGCTGTCCGCCCGCTTCGCCGAGGCGGCACTTCCCGACCTGAAAGCGATCGACATGCGGCGCGCGCCGCCGGCACGCGGCGGCTTCCTGTCGCCGGTGCTGATCGACCACATGCGCCGGACGCTTGAGAGGCAGGAACAATCGCTTTTGTTCCTCAACCGGCGCGGTTATGCGCCGCTGACGCTGTGCCGCGTCTGCGGCCATCGCTTTGGTTGCCCGGTCTGCTCGGCCTGGCTCGTCGAGCACCGCTTTCGCGGCCAACTGGTCTGCCACCATTGCGGGCACAATGAGCGCCGTCCGGAAGCCTGTCCGGAATGCGGCACGCTCGATCATCTGGTCGCCTGCGGGCCGGGCGTCGAGCGCATCGCCGAGGAAGTCGTCACACATTTCCCGGATGCGCGCACCATCGTTTTGTCGTCGGATCTGATGGGCGGCGTGCGGCGGCTGCGGCTGGAGCTGGAAGCCATCGCCAATGGCGAGGCCGATATCGTCATCGGCACGCAACTCGTCGCCAAGGGCCACAATTTCCCGAACATGACCTTGGTTGGTGTCGTCGATGCCGATCTCGGCCTTGCCAATGGCGATCCGCGCGCCGCCGAGCGCACCTTCCAGCTGCTTAGCCAGGTGACCGGCCGCGCCGGGCGCACCGGCAAGAAGAGCCTCGGCCTGTTGCAGACCTTCCAGCCCGACCATCCGGTGATGCGGGCGATCGTCTCCGGCGATGCCGACGCGTTCTACGAGCGCGAGATTTCCGAGCGCGAGCGGGCGGCTCTGCCACCCTTCGGCCGGCTGGCCGGCGTCATCGTCAGCGCGGTGACGCGGGCGGAAGCCGAGGGCCATGCACGCGGCCTGCGCCGTGCCGCGCCCGAGGCATCCGACCTGTTCGTGCTCGGGCCGGCCGAAGCGCCGCTGTCGCTGCTCGGCGGCCGTCACCGTTTCCGCCTGCTGATCCAAGGCGAGCGCCGCGCCGACATGCAAAGGTTTATCCGGACCATGCTCGCCAACGGGCCGAAGCAGCGCGGCTCGGTCCGGGTGCAGGTCGACATCGATCCGCAGAGCTTTTTGTAAGGTCGCTCAGCGTTCGCGCGGATTGCTGGTCGTGTCCTTCAGTTCGGGACGTTGCCTAAACTCTTCAGGATAGAGTCGACGGGCGTCCTCGATCGATATCACTATGGCCACGGGGCGTCCCCGCTTGGTGATTGTTGTCGGGCTGCCTTTGCTGGCTTCAGCGACCACGGCGCACAGTTCGCTGCGTGCTTTGCTGCTGGATTTTGTTTTCATCGAGTAGCCCTCAACATCGCCTTGGACTGTATCATAAGTCGCTGCAAGGAAAGGAAACCGTTTTGAAAACCCTTGGCCTTCTGGGCGGCATGAGCTGGGAATCGACGGCGATCTATTATCGCCTGCTCAACGATCTCGTGAGGCAGCGTCTCGGCGGGCTGCATTCGGCGAAATTGCTGCTGTGGTCCTTCGACTTCGCCGAGATCGCCGAGCGCCAGCACAATGGGGACTGGGACGGCGCCGGCGCGCTTCTGGTCGATGCCGCGCGCAAGCTCGAGTCAGCTGGCGCGGAAGGCCTGCTTTTGTGTACCAACACCATGCACAAGCTCGCCGACCAGGTGCAGGCCTCGGTATCGGTCCCGCTGACCCACATCGCCGACGCCACCGCAGCCGCGGTCAAAGCGGCCGGCATGCGGCGCCCGGCGCTGCTGGCAACACGGTTCACCATGGAGCAGGATTTCTACAAGCGCCGGCTTGCCGACACATATGGATTGCAGCCGATCGTGCCGGACCAGGCAGGACGCGACATGGTCCATCGCATCATCTATGACGAGCTCTGCCAGGGCATCGTCACCGAGCCATCGAAAACCGCCTATATCGCCGAGATCAACCGCCTGCGGCGCGATGAAAATGCCGACAGCGTGATCATGGGCTGCACCGAAATCACGATGTTGATCGGCCAGCAGGATTTCGACATTCCGGTCTTCGACACGACGCGCATCCATGCTGAAGCGGCGGTCGCCTTCGCGCTCTCCTGATGGGTTTGGCCTAAAGTGCCGGCCGCCATCTGGCGCGCGGCTTTTCCTCCGCTAGAATGCCCGCGATTTCAGAGCGGCATTTACGAGGGGACATTATGGATTTTGCGTTTCCATGGCCGGTGAGCCAGGGCGAATGGCTGGCCTGGTCGAGCGCCGTCGTCACGGTGCTGCTCGGCCTGGTGCTTTTCCTGGCGCCGGGGCTTGCCTTCCGCATTCTGCGCTTGCAGGTCAAGCCGGAGAAGGCGGCGGCGATCGCCGAAGGGCGCGGCCGCATGTCGGGCTTCTATCTCGGCGTCGGCCTGTGCTGCATCCTGCTGGCGCAGCCGCTGATCTACATGGCGCTCGGCTTCTCCTGGCTGTTCACCGCCTTCGGCCGGTTGCTGTCGATGATGTCGGATGGCGCCAACACGCCCTTCAACTGGGTTTCCATCGTCGTGGAACTGGCGCTGGCGGCGTTGCCGCTTGCCTTTGCCTTCGGCTTCCTGCCCTGAATCCGCAGGCAATCCAGGGACTTCGTCCCCGGATGCGACAATAGTGCCTGAAAACCATGCGGAACGACGCATTGCGGTCTTAAAAGGCCTGTGCTAGACGGCAATCGACTTTCGGCCGGGGATAGCGGAAGCCGCGCCTCCGTGCTTGAAAAAATGCAGTAAGGTCAAAGATTTAGCCAGAGTTTTCGCTCGCGCCAACAATCTGCGGCCTGTCAGACAAGAGAAAAGACGGTCCGTGGCCCAATCGTCATCGCCAATCTCAGGTGTCGCAGAACGCTATGCGGGTTCGCTGTTCGAACTGGCATCGCAGGCGAATTCCGTCGCCAAGGTCGAAGCCGACCTCAACAGTTTCGAGGCGATGCTCGCGGGCAGCGCCGACTTGACCCGGCTGATCAACAGCCCGGTGTTCTCCAGCGAGGACCAGGCCAAGGCCATCGCGGCGATCGCCGACAAGGCCGGGATCACCGGCCTGACCGGCAATTTCCTGCGCGTCGTCGCCAAGAACCGCCGGCTGTTCGCCGTGCCCGGCATGATCAGGGCATTCCGCCAGATCGCCGCCGAACATCGTGGCGAGACGACCGCCGAGGTAACGTCGGCTCACCAATTGAGCGCTGCCCAGCAGACTGAACTCAAGGCGGCGCTGAAGAGCGTTGCCGGCAAGGACGTTTCCATCTCCGTCACCGTCGATCCGTCGCTGCTCGGCGGGCTGGTGGTCAGGATGGGCTCGCGCCAGATCGATACGTCGCTCAAAACCAAACTCAATTCGCTCAAGCTTGCACTGAAAGAGGTCGGCTGATGGACATCCGCGCCGCGGAAATTTCCGCAATTCTGAAAGACCAGATCAAGAATTTCGGCAAGGAGGCCGAGGTCTCCGAAGTTGGACAGGTGCTGTCCGTCGGTGACGGTATCGCCCGCGTCTACGGCCTCGACAATGTCCAGGCCGGCGAGATGGTCGAATTCCCCGGCGGCATCCGCGGCATGGCGCTCAATCTCGAAGCCGACAATGTCGGCGTCGTCATCTTCGGCGCCGACCGCGACATCAAGGAAGGCGACACCGTCAAGCGCACCGGCGCGATCGTCGACGTTCCGGTCGGTCCGGGCCTGCTCGGCCGCGTCGTCGACGCGCTCGGCAACCCGATCGACGGCAAGGGCCCGATCAAGGCGACCGAACGCAAGCGCGTCGACGTCAAGGCGCCCGGCATCATTCCGCGCAAGTCGGTGCATGAGCCGATGTCGACGGGCCTCAAGGCCATCGACGCGCTGATCCCGGTCGGCCGCGGCCAGCGCGAGCTGGTCATCGGCGATCGCCAGACCGGCAAGACCGCCATCATCCTCGACACGATGCTCAACCAGAAGTCGGTGCACGACAACGGCCCCGAGAAGGAAAAGCTCTACTGCGTTTATGTCGCCGTCGGCCAGAAGCGCTCGACCGTGGCGCAGTTCGTCAAGGTGCTGGAAGAGCGCGGCGCGCTCGAATATTCGATCATCGTCGCCGCCACCGCTTCCGATCCGGCGCCGATGCAGTTCCTGGCGCCGTTCGCCGGCTGCACCATGGGCGAGTATTTCCGCGACAACGGCATGCATGCGCTGATCAGCTACGACGATCTGTCGAAGCAGGCCGTCGCCTATCGCCAGATGTCGCTGCTGTTGCGCCGCCCGCCGGGCCGCGAAGCCTATCCGGGCGACGTCTTCTACCTGCACTCGCGCCTGCTCGAGCGCGCCGCCAAGCTCAATGACGACATGGGCAACGGTTCGCTGACGGCGTTGCCGGTCATCGAAACCCAAGCCAACGACGTGTCGGCCTATATCCCGACCAACGTGATCTCGATCACCGACGGCCAGATCTTCCTCGAAACCAACCTGTTCTTCCAGGGCATCCGTCCGGCCGTCAATGTTGGCCTGTCGGTGTCGCGCGTCGGCTCCTCGGCGCAGATCAAGGCGATGAAGCAGGTTGCCGGCTCGATCAAGGGCGAGCTCGCGCAGTACCGCGAAATGGCGGCCTTCGCGCAGTTCGGCTCGGATCTCGATGCCGCCACGCAGCGCCTGCTCAACCGCGGTTCGCGCCTGACCGAGCTCCTGAAGCAGCCGCAGTTCTCGCCGCTGAAGACGGAAGAGCAGGTCGCGGTGATCTTCGCCGGCGTCAACGGCTATCTTGACAAGCTGCCGGTCAACCAGGTCGGCAAGTTCGAGCATGGCCTGCTCAGCCACATGCGTTCGGCCGGCAAGGACGTCCTCGACGCCATCCGCAAGGAAAAGGCGCTGTCGGACGATCTGCGCGGCAAGCTGAAGGCCGAGATCGACGCTTTCGCCAAGACCTTCGCCTGAGCGAAGCGCCAGTCCGGATGAGACAAGACGGGATCAGGTTTGAAGCATGCCTTCATTAAAAGACCTTCGTAACCGTATCGCCTCGGTCAAGGCGACGCAGAAGATCACCAAAGCGATGCAGATGGTCGCCGCGGCGAAGCTGCGCCGTGCACAGGAGGCCGCGGAAGCGGCGCGCCCCTATTCGGAGCGCATGGGTTCCGTGCTGGCCAACATCACCCAGGCGATCGGCGGCGGCGGCGATGCCCCGGCGCTGATGACCGGCACCGGCAAGGACGACGTGCACCTGCTCGTTGTCTGCACGGCCGAGCGCGGCCTGTGCGGCGGCTTCAATTCGCAGATCGCCCGTCTTGCCCGTGACCACATCCGCAGGCTCCTCGCCGACGGCAAGCAGGTCAAGATCATCTGCGTCGGCAAGAAGGGTTTCGATATCCTGCGCCGCGACTATGCCTCGATGATCCTCGACCGGATCGACCTGCGCGAGGTCAAGACGCTCGGCTTCGTCAATGCCGACACGATCGCCCGCAAGGTCATCCACCTGTTCAACGAGGGCGGCTTCGACATCTGCACGCTGTTCTATTCGCAGTTCAAGTCGGTGATCAGCCAGGTTCCGACCGCGCAGCAGATCATTCCGGCCGCTGCTTCGTCAGCTCCGGCCGAGGCTGCTGACGGCGCCAGCGCCGTCTACGAATACGAACCCGAGCCGGGTGAAATCCTGTCCGAGCTCATTCCGCGCAACATCGCGGTGCAGATTTTCCGCGCGCTGCTCGAAAACGCGGCTGGCGAAATGGGCGCCAAGATGAGTGCGATGGACAACGCCACGCGCAACGCCGGCGAGATGATCAACAAGCTGTCGATCACCTACAACCGCCAGCGCCAGGCGCAGATCACCAAGGAACTGATCGAAATCATTTCGGGCGCCGAGGCGCTCTAGGCGCGGTTTCCCGGGGTCAACGGCCTCGATCCGACCGCGCGAGAAACAAAGGACGAAAAGGGTAAAGACGATGGCGAAAGCAGCGACCCCCAAGACGGCGGCTCCCAAGGCGGCAGCCCCGGCCAAGGCGGCACCGGCAAAGGCTCCGGCCGCAGCAGCGAAGGCGGCTCCGGCCAAGAAAGCGGCAGCGCCGACCAGGGCCGCCGCGGTAAAAACCCCGGCCGTGGCCAGCAAGGCCACCGGCATCGTCGGCAAGGTCCGGCAGGTCATCGGCGCCGTGGTCGACGTGCAGTTCGGCGATCACCTGCCGCCGATCCTGAATGCGCTCGAGACCACCAATGTCGGCAACCGCCTGGTTCTCGAAGTTGCCCAGCATCTGGGTGAAAACACCGTGCGCTGCATCGCCATGGATTCCACCGAAGGCCTGGTGCGCGGCCAGGAAGTACGCGACACCGGCGGCCCGATCGCCGTGCCGGTCGGTCCGGGCATGCTCGGCCGCATCATCAACGTCATCGGCGAGCCGGTCGACGAAGCAGGCCCGGTCGACGCGGTCGAGTTGCGCTCGATCCACCAGCCGGCCCCGGCCTATATCGAACAGTCGACGGAAGCACAGATCCTAATCACCGGCATCAAGGTGCTCGACCTGCTCGCGCCCTACGCCAAGGGCGGCAAGATCGGCCTGTTCGGCGGCGCCGGCGTCGGCAAGACGGTGCTGATCCAGGAACTGATCAACAACATCGCCAAGGCGCATGGCGGCTATTCGGTGTTCGCCGGCGTCGGCGAGCGCACCCGCGAGGGCAATGACCTCTATCACGAGTTCATCGAATCCGGCGTCAACAAGAAGGGCGGCGGCGAAGGCTCCAAGGCGGCGTTGGTCTATGGCCAGATGAACGAGCCGCCGGGCGCGCGTGCCCGCGTCGGCCTGACCGGCCTGACGGTCGCCGAATATTTCCGCGACCAGGGCCAGGACGTGCTGTTCTTCGTCGACAACATCTTCCGCTTCACGCAGGCCGGTTCGGAAGTGTCGGCGCTGCTCGGCCGTATCCCGTCGGCCGTGGGCTACCAGCCCACGCTCGCCACGGACATGGGCGCCCTGCAGGAACGCATCACCACCACCACCAAGGGCTCGATCACCTCGGTGCAGGCCATCTACGTGCCGGCCGACGACTTGACCGACCCGGCGCCGGCGACCTCGTTCGCCCACCTCGACGCGACGACGACGCTCAACCGCTCGATCGCCGAAAAGGGCATCTATCCGGCCGTCGATCCGCTGGACTCGACCTCGCGCATGCTCGACCCGCTGGTGGTCGGCGAAGAGCATTATGCCGTCGCGCGCCAGGTGCAGTCGATCCTCCAACGCTACAAGTCGCTGCAGGACATCATCGCCATCCTGGGCATGGACGAGCTGTCGGAAGAGGACAAGCAGACGGTGGCCCGCGCCCGCAAGATCGAGCGCTTCCTGTCGCAGCCCTTCTTCGTCGCCGAAGTGTTCACCGGCGCGCCGGGCAAGCTGGTCGACCTCGCCGACACCATCAAGGGCTTCAAGGGCCTCTGCAACGGTGACTACGACCACCTGCCGGAAGCCGCCTTCTACATGGTCGGCGGCATCGAGGAAGCGGTCGAGAAGGCACAGCGTCTCGCGGCTGAAGCGGCTTAATCAAGGGAATAGGGAGTAGTCAGTAGTCGGTAGTGAATGGCAGGCAGGTGACCGGGCGCAATTGCCCTTTCCCCTACTTCCCTACTCACTATTCCCTACTCGCTAAATCGACATGGCAGAAGCTTTCAAGTTCGAACTGGTCTCGCCGGAGCGCCTGCTGGTTTCCGCAGAGGTCGAGGCAGTCGTCATTCCGGGTGCGGAAGGCGAGATGACCGTGATGGCGCATCACGCACCGGTCATGACAACCATCAAGCCGGGCGTCGTCACGGTGAAGGCTGCATCGGGCGGTGAAGAGCGTTACGTCGTCTTCGGCGGTTTCGCCGACATCGTTCCGGCCGGCTGCACGCTGCTGGCGGAATCGGCTGTCGCGGTGAAGGATGTCGACCGCGCCGATCTCGCGCGCCGCATCCAGGAAGCCAGGGAAGACGCCGCCGACGCCAAGGACGACCGGTCGCGCACGAAGGCCGAACAATTCCTCAGCCAGCTCACCACGCTGGAAGGCGCCATCCTGCCGGCTTGAGGCTGGCACCAGTAGTCGACTGAAAAGCGGGGCCTTGCCTCGCTTTTTTGTTTTTAAATGCCCAATGCCGCGAAGGCCTGAGCCGGTCCGCCACGGCGCAACTGCTCGAGATGGACGGCCGCAAGGTCCATCAATCCTGGCCGCTCAGGCGCCCCGGTCGCGAAGCCGGCGAGATCGAACACTGCCGCGACGGTTTCGGCAGCGGGCAGATTCCGGTCAATGATCGCCGTCATCGGCATGTCGAGCGGATCGGTAAAATGGCCGTCGGGCAAGGATTTGCCGCGCGCTTCGCAGGCGGCGATCCAGGCGGCAACCGCCAGCATGAGATGTCCGGGCGCGGCGCCTGAATGGAGGCGCTCGATCGCGGAGGCCATGATGCGCTGCGGCAGTTTCTGGCTGCCGTCATTGGCGATCTGCGCGGTGCGGTGGGCAAGTGCTGTGTTGGAGAAACGCTGGGCAAGCTCTGCCGTATAGCTCGCGGTATCCAGCCCGGCATCGGTGGGCAGCGTCGGGATTGCCTCGGCCCACAGCGCATCGACAAAGCGCCTGATCGCCGGATCGGCGAAGGCGCGGTCGACGGTGGCGTGTCCGCTGAGCAGGCCGAGATAGGCAATGGCCGAATGCGCACCGTTGAGCAGTCTCAGCTTCATGTCCTCGAAGGGCCTGACATCCCCGACCATGGTGACGCCGAACTTTTCCCAGGCCGGGCGGCCTGCCGGAAAATTGTCCTCGACCACCCACTGGCGGAACGGCTCGGTCATGACCGGCCAGGCGTCGTCGACGCCGAGCTCGAGAGCGATCCGCGCCCGGTCGGCATCGGTCGTGGCCGGCACGATGCGATCGACCATGCTCGAGGGAAACGCGACCTCGTCGGCGATATGGCCGGCAAGCCTGGTAGCGCCCTTCTCACCGAGGCTGGCATCGCGCAGCGTGGCGAATTCCACCAGCAGCCTGTGCAAGGTCGCCCCGTTGGCAGGCAGGTTGTCGCAGCAGAGCACGGTGAAGGGCTGCACGCCGGCCGCGCGACGGCGTGCAAGCGCCTCGGCCAGAAAACCGTGCGCGGTCTTCGGCAGATGCGGGTTCGCCAGATCGTGGGCGATATCAGGGTGGGCTGCGTCGAGCCCGCCGCCGGCGGCCCGCAGATAGGCTTTCTCGGTGATGGTCAGCGTCACGATGCGGGTGCGCGGATCGGTCAGCGCGGCCAGCACGGCGGCGGGATCTTCCGGCGCCACCAGCATCGCGCCGATGGAGCCGATGACATGAAGACTTTCCTCGCCCCCGCTGCGGATCGCCAGCGTGTAGAGCCCGTCCTGCGGCGCAAGCGCATCGCGCGTCTCGGCACTGCGCAGCGACACGCCGACGATGCCCCAATCCGTTTCTCCGGCAGCCAGGCAATCGTCGACATAGGCTGCCTGGTGGGCGCGATGAAAGGCGCCGACCCCCAGATGCACGATGCCTTGCGTGACCGATGCGCGATCAAAACGCGGCACGGCGATCCTGGCCGGCAACGTCGCGATCGTATCCTTCGAAAGACGCCTGTTCATTGCTGTGCGAAGTCCCCGATTGGCCTTTGGGAGCCGCCCCGTAGGGTCGGCGAAGGAAAACGGCAGCGGCGTAACATCCGCTGCCGTCCCACACAATGGCCGGTTCCCGGGTCAAAGTCATCATACAACAATCCATTTTTTGTATGTTGACATTATTTCCTTGCGACCCTACCGATAACGCCTCATGGGAGGATCACCGTGGCACTGACAGATGCGGATTTGCTGCTTAGCACCGACGCGCGTCCACGCTCGCTCGCCCGCACCGGATGCTGACCGAAATGGCCAAGATTGAGCAGGGATGACGGGCTGGTGATGCGCCGGCTCTGAGCCGGCGCCTTGATTTTTGAAAAAGGGAGGAAAGTCATGTTGCATTTTTCGAAATTGACGGCGGCTACATTCGCGTTCGGCTCGCTGCTGATTGGCATCGCCAACGCGCAAACCGTGCTGCGGTCGGCCGACACGCACCCCGACGGCTATCCGACGGTCGAGGCGGTGAAATACATGGGCGAGTTGATCAAGCAGCGCACCGATGGCCGCTATTCGGTCGAGGTCTATCATTCGGCGCAGCTCGGCGAGGAGAAGGACACGATCGAGCAGACCCAGACCGGCGTCATCGACCTCAACCGTGTCTCGATGGGGCCGTTCAACGGCATCGTGCCGGAAACCGCGGTGCCGTCGCTGCCCTACATATTCCGCTCGGTCGAACATATGCGCCATGTCATGGACGGGCCGATCGGCGACGACATACTGAAAGCCTTCGAGGCACATGACCTGGTCGGTCTGGCCTTCTACGATTCCGGCGCGCGCTCCTTCTACAACACCAAGAAGGACATCGCCTCGATCGCCGATCTGAAGGGCATGAAATTCCGCGTCATCCAGTCGGACGTGTTCGTCGACATGGTCAACGCACTGGGCGCCAACGCCACGCCAATGGCTTATGGCGAAGTCTATTCGGCACTTGAGACCGGCGTCATCGACGGCGCGGAAAACAACTGGCCGAGCTTCGAATCCGCCAAGCACTATGAGGTCGCCAAGCACTACACGCTCGACCAGCACCAGATCGTTCCGGAGGTGCTGGTGATGGCGAAGGCGAGCTGGGACAAGCTCTCGCCGGAAGACCAGGCGATCGTGCGCCAGGCGGCCAAGGACAGCGTCGTCAAGATGCGAGAACTGTGGGACGCGCAGGAGAAGAAATCCCGCGACATCGTCGAAAAGGCAGGCGTCAAGGTCAGCGAGATCGACAAGCAGCCGCTGATCGACGCGATGAAGCCGGTCTACGACAAATACCTGTCGACGCCGGCGCTGAAGGACCTCGCCGCCCGCGTCCAGGCAACCAAGTGAAGTCGGCCGCGGGGCGGGCAATGCACGCCGTCCCGCGCCTTCGTGACCGGCCGGCGATCGGGAGGATCAGATGGCGACAATGACAAGCAGCACGGCGCCGCCACGGTTCAGCGTCGTGCTTTCGAGGATCTGCGACGGGGCGCTCTACCTGGCCGGCATCGGGCTGGTCGCGATGACCGCGCTCGTCGCCTATCAGGTCTTCTTCCGCTTCGTGCTCAATTCGTCGCCGAGCTGGACCGAAACCAGCGCCATCATGCTGATGAACTGGTTCATCTTCCTCGGCGCCGCCGTCGGCGTGCGGGAGAACTACCATATGGGGTTCGACGTGCTGCTTTATATCCTGCCGAAAGGCAGCAAGGGAGCGTTGCGCACGCTGTCCGACCTGATCGCGCTCGGCTTCGGATTCGGCATGGTCTGGTACGGCTGCAAGCTTGTCGGCCTGACCTGGCACACCATCATCCCGGCGCTCGAGCTGCCGGGCGGCTTCGACTATCTGCCGCTGGTCGCCGGCGGCGTGCTGATCTGCCTGTTCTCGGCCGAGCGCATCGCGCTGCGCTGGTCGGGCGTCGATATCGACAAGGACATCAATCTCGAGGACGTGCCGGAGATGCCGGCGGTGCAGGAGGCCTAGATGGAGCTCTGGATCCTGTTCGGCGTCTTCACGCTGCTGATGTTCGGCGGCACGCCGATCGCGTTCTGTCTTGGTGCGGCCTCCTTCGCCACCGTCCTCTATCTCGGCCTGCCGCCCCTGGTCGTGTTCCAGCAAATGAAATCGGGCATGAGCGCGTTCTCCCTGATGGCGATCCCGTTCTTCATCTATGCCGGCGATCTGATGGTGCGCGGCGGCATCGCGCAGCGCATCGTTTCCTTTGCCGGCTCCCTGGTCGGCCATGTCCGAGGCGGTCTCGGCCAGGTCAACATCATCGCCGGCACGCTGTTCGGCGGCATTTCCGGCTCGGCCGTGGCCGAGGCCGCGGCCGTCGGCGGGCTGATGATCCCGCAGATGAAGGCACGCGGCTATGGCGCCGACTATGCCGTCAACGTCACCTCGATGGCGGCGCTGATCGCGCTGCTTTTGCCGCCATCGCAGAACATGATCATCTATTCGATCGCAGGGGGCGGCAAGATTTCGATCGCCGACCTGTTCACCGCCGGCATACTACCGGGCCTTTTGTTCGCCGCCTCGCTGATGGTCACCGCCTATTTCGTCGCCCGCAGCCGCGGCTATCCGGTCGAGGCCTTCCCCGGTTTTTCGCGCGTCGGGCAGCTGGCGCTCATCGCTATTCCGGGACTGCTCCTGATCGGCATCATCTTCGGTGGCGTCCGCTCCGGAATCTTCACAGCGACGGAGAGTTCGTGCATCGCCATTCTCTACGCCTTGCTTGTTACCGTCCTCGTTTACCGTTCGATGGGCTGGAGCGATTTCGTCCACGCCACCAAGGGCGCCGTGCGCACCACTTCGATGGTGCTGTTGATCATCGGCACGGCGGCTTCTTTCAGCTGGCTGATGGCCTATCTCAAAGTGCCGGTGCTGCTGATCGCCGGCATGAATGCGATCTCCACCGATCCGCTCGTCGTGCTGCTGCTGCTCAATGTCCTGATGCTGGTGCTCGGCACCTTCATGGACATGGGACCGATGATCATCATCTGCACGCCGATCTTCCTGCCGCTGGTCACACATTATGGCGTGGATCCCGTGCATTTCGGCGTCATCACCATCCTCAATCTCGGCATCGGGCTGAACACGCCGCCGGTCGGCACGGTGCAGTTCGTCGCCTGCGCCGTCGGCAAGATCACGGTCTGGGAAGCGATGCGCTCGATCTGGCCGTTCTATGGCGCCGGTATCGTGGTTCTCGGGCTGGTGACGTATATTCCGGCCATCTCGCTCTGGTTGCCGAGCGTGTTCAAATAGAGGACGACATGGCATTGGATAGCGCAGCTGACCTCAGGGTCGAGAGAAAACCCAAACTGTCGGAGACCGTCGTCGCGGCAATCCGCAGGCAGCTTCAGGCCGGCGAGATCCTGCCAGGCCACAAACTGCCGACCGAGGGCCAGTTGACCGAAACCTTCGGCGTCAGCCGCACCGTCATCCGCGAAGCCCTGGCCAAGCTCGCCGCCGACGGCCTGGTCGAGCCGCGGCAGGGCGCCGGCGTCTTCGTCACAGAGCACATCTCGACGATGTTCGGGGCGCTCGCGGCCGATATGGGCAGCAAGGATTCGATCGCACTCAACGTGCTCGAAGTGCGGCTCGCCATCGAGATCGAATCGGCCGGGCTCGCCGCGATCCGCCGCAACGCGGCCCAGGAGGCGGCGATCCAGGAAGCCTTCTTCGACTTCGAACGGCTGTTGCTCGCCAGCGAGCCGACCGGTCCGGCCGATCTCGCCTTCCATCGCGCCATCGCCAGCGCCACCAATAACCCGTTCTATGTCGAGATGCTCGACGTGCTCGGCCGGCGCGCCATTCCGTGCGATGTGACCTCGCCCTGGTCGACCGAGCTTGTGCAGTCCGACAGCTATCAGCGCGGGCTGCAGCGCGAGCATCTGGTGATCCTGAACGCGATCACATCGGGCGATGCCGAAGCCGCGCGCGAGGCGATGCGCACGCATCTCTCGGCCAGCCAGCAGCGCTATCGCGAGCGCCTGCATGCGCGGCAGGTCTATTATTCCGACTCGGTCAAGGCGGCCGGCGGCGAATGATCCATCTCAAGTCAGGACAGCAATGAGCCAGAACCATACCGACTATACATCGCGTTTTGCCATCGACCCCGCCGCCGCCGCGGCCATGGGAACCGACGAGTTGCGCCACAATTTCCACATCGAAGACCTGTTCCAGCCCGACCGCGTCGGCCTGACCTACACACATTACGACCGCATGATCGTGGGCGGCGCGATGCCGGCCGGCGCGCCGCTTCGGCTGGAGGCAATCAAGCCGACTGGAACGAAAGGCTTTCTCGAGCGCCGCGAGTTGATCGCCGTCAATATCGGCGGCGCCGGCACGATCGAAGCCGGAGGCCAGCTCCATGAGCTGCAGGCGCGCGACATGCTCTATCTCGGCATGGGCACGCAGGATGTGTCATTCGCCTCAGTCGACAAGGCGGCGCCGGCAAAGTTTTATCTGCTCAGCGCGCCGGCGCATCAAACCTTTCCCAGCCGGCTGATCCGCATCGGTGACGCCAGGCGTCTCGATCTCGGCAGCAAGGAGGCCTGCAATGAACGCTCGATCTTCCAGTTCATCCATGCCGACGGGGCCAGGACCTGCCAGCTCGTCGTCGGGATGACGCAACTCGCGCCGGGCTCCATCTGGAACACCATGCCGTGCCATGTGCACGACCGGCGCATGGAGGCCTATCTCTATTTCGACCTGCCGGAGGCGGCGCGCGTCTTCCATTTCATGGGCGAGCCGGACGAGACCCGCCATATCGTCATGCGCAACGAGGAGGCCGTGCTGTCGCCCGGCTGGTCGATCCATTCAGGCGCCGGCACCTCCAGCTATGCCTTCATCTGGGCGATGGCCGGCGACAATGTCGACTACACCGATGTCGATCCGGTTGCGATGGAAGACCTGCGGTGAGCGATTTCTCCGCCTTCAGCCTGACCGGTCGGCGCATCCTCGTCACCGGCGCCAACACCGGAATCGGCCAAGGCATTGCCGTCTCGATCGCGCGCGCCGGCGGCATGGTCGTCGGCGTCGGCCGCTCCTCGATGGATGAGACGGCCGCAAGGATCGCCGCGGCGGGCGGTCGGTTCGAGGCGGTCGCGGCCGACCTTGCCGACACATCCGCCGCAGGTCCGATGCTGGAGCGCGTCTGGGACGAAAGCGGGCCGCTCGACGGGCTGGTCAACAATGCCGGCATCATCCGGCGCGCCGACGCCGTCGATCTCTCGGAAGCCGATTGGGACGAGGTGCTCGACCTCAACCTGAAGACGGCTTTTCTGCTCTGCCAAGGCTTCGCCAGGCGCGTCCTTGCCGGCGGACGCAGGGGCAAGATCGTCAACATCGCCTCGGTGCTGAGTTTCCAGGGCGGCATCCGCGTCGCGTCCTACACCGCCTCGAAGCACGGCGTGCTCGGCATCACCCGGCTGCTCGCCTGCGAATGGGCAGCGAAAGGTATCAACGTCAACGGCATCGCGCCGGGCTATATCGAAACCAACAATACGCAGGCGCTGCGCGCCGATCCCGACCGCAGCGCCTCGATCCTGGCGCGCATTCCGGCCGGCCGCTGGGGCCGGCCGGAAGACATTGGCGATGCGGCGGCCTTCCTGCTGGCGTCGGCGTCGGACTATATGCATGGCGCGGTGGTGCCAGTGGACGGCGGCTGGCTGGCGCGATGAGGATATTGCGATGAGCGAAACGAAAATCTTCTCCCAGGCCGGCGCGGGCGCCTGGACGGCGACGCCGGATGGCAACAGGCGGCGCGTTCTCCTGCACACGGATGAACTGATGATGGTCGAGTTCGCCTTCGACAAGGGCGGCGTCGGCGCCCTGCATTCGCATCCGCATGTACAGGCAAGCTACGTCGCCGAGGGCCGCTTCGAGGTGACCATCGACGGCCGGACCGAAATCATCGAGACAGGCGGCAGCTTCATCGTGCCGTCAGGCCTGGTGCATGGCGTCAAGGCGCTCGAAGCCGGCCGGCTGGTCGACAGCTTTACGCCGCACCGCGCCGATTTCCTCGCCTGAGGGCCGGCCATGCGATGAGCGATGGACGCTCGTTTCGGCGCGCTGTTTCCAAATGAAAAACCCGCGCCTCCGGAGAGGCGCGGGTCTGTTGCCTGGGCGCTTGCGCGCCGCGGTACTCGAAACGTGGCCGCAGGAAATGGAGCCTGCCGAATCATGGTGAAGATAGGCTTAACGCGCGGACGCCATGTGATAGCGCCGCCATGTGATCGCGTCGCCGGCGGCGGGCGCCGCACGGCGTTCAAGTGATGTGCCTGAGCAGGCCGAAAAGCCGTTCGAAGGTCCTGCCATAGGGCGGACGCAGAAGGCTCCCCGCGCTCAAGCGCGACTGCAGGAAAACCGGCTTCACCTTGCTGAAGGTGCGAAAGCCCCATTCCCCGTGATAGGCGCCCATGCCGCTGGCGCCGACGCCGCCGAAGGGTTGGTTCTCCTGCACCAGATGCAGCATGCAATCGTTGATGGTGACGCCGCCGGCGATGGTCTCGTGCAGGATGCGTTGCTGGTTGCCGCCGTCTCGCCCGAACCAGTAGAGCGCCAGCGGCCGGTCGGCCCGGTTGACATGGGCGATGGCGTCGTCGATCCCGGCATATTCGAGGATCGGCAGCACCGGCCCGAAAATCTCTTCGCGCATCAGCCGCAGGTCGGGATCGGCGTTCCTGACCAGGGTCGGCGGCAATTTGCGGCCTGCGGCGCCGAACGCCTCGCCGGCCGGGTTGATTTCGATGACATCGGCGCCGGCGTCTCGGGCCTCCGCGATCATGGCCCGCAGGCGCTGATAATGCCGGTCGCTGACGATGGCGGTATAGTCCGGATTGTCGCGCAGGCTGGGGTAGAGCTTCGCCATAGCCGCCGCGAGTTTCTCTGCCACGATGCCTGACTGTCCCTTGGGCACCAGCAGGTAGTCCGGCGCGATGCAGGTCTGCCCGGCATTGAGGAGCTTGCCATAGGCGACGCTGGCCGCCGCCGCATCGAGGTCGCATGAGGGGTCGAAGATTGCCGGCGACTTGCCGCCGAGTTCCAACGTGACTGGAGTGAGGTTGGCCGCGGCGGCCAATGCAACCTCGCGGCCGACGGCCGTCGAACCGGTGAACAGCAGGTGATCGAAAGGCATCGACACGAAAGCCTTGCCGACCTCCGCGTCGCCGGTGATGATGCCGAGTTCGTCCGGTGCGAAATGCTCGGCGGCCAGGCGCGCCAGCAGCGCTGAAAAGGCGGGCGTCAATTCGGAGGGTTTGACCAGCACGCGATTGCCGGCGGCGAGCGCCGCGGTGACCGGCGCGACGGCGAGCTGGAAAGGGTAATTCCAGGGCGATACGATGCCGACGACACCGAGCGGCTGCGGGACGAGGCGGTTCCTGCCCGGCAGAAACGGCAAGGTGGTGGCGACGCGGCGTTCCCGCATCCAGCCTTTCAGGTGAGACAGCGCGTGGCGGATGCCGGCCCGCACCACGAACAGCTCGGCAAGGCGGGTCTCATGAGCCGAGCGGCCGCCGAAGTCGGTGTCGATTGCCGCGCAGATGTCGGCCTCATGCTTTTCCGTGAGCGCCAGCAGCCGGACGAGGCGATCCTTGCGGACATCGAGGCCCGGAAAGGGCTGCGCCTCGAATGCGGCGCGCTGCTGCTTGAAGCGCTCGCCGAGAGCGTCCTGTCTGGTCTGCAGCATCGCTCCCTCCCTGATCGCGCCGGGCAAGCTTACATCGCAGCGCGTGAGCGAATCCAGCAGGGGTGCTGATGTCGCAGGGGAAGGCGCGAATTGGAGCCGGTGGACATGCCACCCCGCGCATCGCGGATAGCGTTCCGGCGATCTTCGCTTTAAGAACGTTGCCTCAGCCAAACCAGGGGACCATTGCGAGATGGCAATATCGACGGCGAGCGTTCCGCCGGATGTACCAGACCCCAAGCAACGCGTGTTGAAGGACGTGTTCGGCTTCGACGATTTTCGTCCCGGCCAGGCCGAAATCATGGACGCGCTGCTGGGCGGACGCCATGTGCTGGCCGTCATGCCGACGGGTGCGGGGAAATCGCTCTGCTACCAGGTTCCGGCGCTGGTCCTGGGCGGCCTTGCCATCGTCGTCTCGCCGCTGGTGGCGCTGATGCAGGATCAGGTCGCGGCGTTGCGCCTTGCCGGCGTGTCAGCCGATACGATCAACTCCTCGATCGAGCGCGAGGCCAATGTGGCGGCATGGCGCCGTGTCGCCTCTGGCCAGACGCGCCTGCTCTACCTCGCGCCGGAGCGGCTGATGACCGAGCGGATGCTCGAGGCGCTGGCCAAGCTCGACGTCAGCCTGATCGCCATCGACGAGGCGCATTGCATCTCGCAATGGGGTCCGGCGTTCCGGCGCGAATATGAGGATCTGTCGCGGCTGCGCTCCATTTTCCCGCAAGTGCCGATCATCGCGCTGACGGCGACGGCGGACGAGGCTACCCGCACCGATATCGAAGCGCGTCTGTTTGCCGGGCGCGCCGAAACCGTGGTGCTGGGTTTCGACCGGCCGAACATCAAGCTTGCCCTCGAGGCCAAGCAGGACAGCAAGCGCCAGTTGCTGCGCTTCGTCGAGCGTCACGCGGGCAAAAGCGGCATCGTCTACTGCCTGTCACGCAAGAAGACCGAGGAGATGGCGGCCTTCCTCGAGAAGAACGGCGTCACCGCGCTCGCCTATCACGCCGGGATGAGCAAGGAGACGCGTGAGGCGAATCAGAACGCCTTCATGACGCTCTCCGGCGTCGTCATGGTGGCGACCATCGCCTTCGGCATGGGCATCGACAAGCCCGACGTCGCCTATGTCTTCCACACCGACCTGCCGGGCAGCCTCGAAGCCTACTATCAGGAGATCGGCCGCGCCGGCCGCGACGGGCGGGCAGCCGAGGCGCATATGCTCTACGGGCTCGGCGATATCCGCATGCGGCGCCTGTTCATCGACGACGAAGAATCATCACCTGAACACAAGAAGCGCGGGCATCGCCGGCTCGATACGTTGATCGGCTATTGCGAGGCGGTACAGTGCCGCCGGCAGATCCTGCTCGGCTATTTCGGCGAACAGGCAGCGCCCTGCGGCAATTGCGACAACTGCCTCGACCAGGCGCCGCGCGCCGATGGCGGAGCGGAAGCGCGGATCATCCTGACGGCAGTCGCGCAGACCGGCAAGCGCTTCGGCGCCGCCCATGTCATTGACATCCTGCTCGGCCACGAGACCGAGAAAGTACTGGCGAGAGGCCATCAAACGCTGACCAGTTTCCGGGCCGGCGCGGCGTATAGGAAAACGGTCTGGCTGTCGCTTATCCGGCAACTGGTCGCCGGCGGGTTCCTTGTGCCGGATCCGGACGGCCATGGCGGCCTCGCCATTTCCGAAAGCGGCCGCGCCCTCGGGCGCGGCGAGGTTGCGTTCCATTATCGCGTCGAGATGCGGGACCCTCTCGCGCGCGGCAGGAAGCGTTCCGGGGAAAGCTCCGCCGCCAGCGCCGAGGGTGTGGATGCATCGCTGCTGGGCGCGCTCAAGGCGCTGCGGCTGCGGCTGGCCAAGGAGCGGCAGGTGCCGGCCTATGTCGTGTTCTCGGACCGCACGCTGATCGACATGGCCGAACGCCGCCCGCGCGACCTCGACGCCTTCGCCGAGGTGAATGGCGTGGGAGCGGCGAAGCTTAGGGAATTCGGGGAGATTTTTCTCGCCGCGATTGCCGGGCATCATCCGAATTGAGCTGAACCGGTCGACGCGTCACGCACAGGCTACAGCGGCCATCCAGACAGAAGTGCCTTCGTGACGTCACCTCGCTGTCTGAGCTGATCAATATGGCACCGTCTGCTTTTCGGTGCCGCTTGCCGTGGCGGCTGGTGCGTTCGTCGCGTCAATGATCGACTTCCTTCGTTCCGGCGAGATCACGGAAGACCGTGCGCCAGAACGATAACCATCCTCTCGACTGTCTTCCATGCCTTGACACTGGTGCTAGATTGGCAGTCGTCAAGGCAGGCACCGCCCTGACGAACGACGAAAGGGAGGCAACAACCAATGCAAATCCGAGCCGATACCTTGATAATAGCAGCGGCTATTCTGTTGGGCAGTGGAATGCTCGCCAGGACGCAAGCTCCGCTGGCGGCGTCGCCAGCCGATTGGTTAGTGGCACCCGGCGACGGTATGATGGTGTTCAATTCCGCGTCGAGGAAAGCCTATCATTGCGCAATGATATCAGGCACTGGAAAAGCGCCTTTTGTGAGCTGCTACGCCCCAGCTACGCTGCCCTAACAGCGGGGTTGCTTCGATCAGTACCCGCGCTGCCTCCGTTGCTCGTCGCTGACTGGCGCTGTCACGCGGCCCGCCTGGACGAGCAGACGACTGAGTAGGCGACGCTGTGTCGGCGTCAGCCTGTCAACTGCTTGGCGAGCTTGCCAGTACCGTAAGCCGCCGAGCCTACCAGACGCGGCGAGACCGTCGAAATGGGGGCAGTCAGTGCGCAGTGCGCAACGGCCGTCGCCGTGCCCGCCCTATAGACCTGCATCGCCGCTTGGACGGCGCTTTTCGTGTCGACCAGGTCCGAAATCGTTCAATCAGTCCTGGCTGTGCTTGCAGCCTATGGGTGGGAGGACTTGATCCCGGCTTTAGCTGGTCGGCCCGGCGCGAGGGAAGAACAAATCGAGGCGGACGCAACCGTGATCGAGATTTCGGACTGGCCAAATGGCCGTCCGACGGTTGGAACAAATTAGGCTCGTGCGTGACCTGTTCGCCAAGCTCCCGGCGCCGGCGCATTTGGATGATGTTTCCTTATCGTTCGATGGCAGGAACACCAGCAAGCGCAGCGGACGTGTGGCCCAGGTTTTGGAAACGCTGGTTGCGACCGGACTGGCGAGAGAGGACGCAGCTGGTGGCCGCGCCCGCTATTTCGTGCCTCGATGACCCGTGGGTTTCGGCACCGGGCTCGCTGGCGAAGCTCATCGTCAGATGATTACACGGCAATCCCGATGCCAGACAATTACAGCGCCGCAGGAGCTCAGGGCTGCACGCACTCCCCCGGTGCGGCTGCTTCGCTTTAGCAAACGTTTATGGCTGGGCGGGAAAAGCCAAATAAGGTAAGGAAATCAATTCGGACTGGCGGAGAGGGAGGGATTCGAACCCCCGATGGGCTTGCACCCATGCCGCATTTCGAGTGCGGTGCATTCGACCACTCTGCCACCTCTCCGCGGTCATGGTCGGCCGTTGCCGGCGCGGCGCACTAGATAACGGCTGAACGGGCAGGTTACAAGGCCAAATCCGCCGGAAAGTCAGCTTGCGTCAGAGGCTGGCCCGGAGCGACGCGGTCCCGACCGCGGTAGACGATGCCAGCCACTTCGCCGGCCAGCAATCCGGCCAAGATTTCGAACTCGGGTTAACGAGGCCTGAGGACGCCGGTCCGGCGGTGCCGGCGACCTCCTGATAGGAATTTTTTCTTGACGGGGTGAAGGCAACTATGGTAGAGATCTGGTTATGGTGCTGAGTTGCGCCAGGGACCCGCCGCACAGGCGGGTTTTTCCGTTCAAGGCTCCATCAACAGCGCGCCGACGAAAGCTCCGAAGGAACCCGTTAGCCCGGATTCGTTGCCCTGAGAATCTGGCCGTTTGCCTTGACTCGCAACAAACCTTCGGTTAGGGACAGCGCGCAATCGGCGTGGAGGGTTCTTCCGCGCCGCTTGTTTTTTGAACCCGCAGACTGACAAAAAGACGGCCGAACCGCCACAGGCGGTTCATCGAGGCCGACCGAACAGCGAAAGGCAAAAAATGTTCGCAGTCATCAAAACGGGCGGCAAGCAGTATCGCGTCGCCGCCAACGATCTCCTGAAGATCGAAAAAGTCGAAGCCAATGTCGGCGATATCGTCGAGATCGGCCACGTGCTCGCGCATGGCGAGGGCGAGAATGTCACGTTCGGCGCACCGTTCGTCGACGGCGCGGTTGTCACCGCCGAAGTCGTCGAGCAGGGCAAGAACCGCACGGTCATCGCCTTCAAGAAGCGCCGCCGCCAGAATTCGCGCCGCAAGATCGGCCATCGCCAGTTGCTGACCACGGTCAGGATCTCCGAGATCCTGCTGGGTGGCGCCAAGCCGGCCAAGAAGGCCGCTGCCAAGGCGGAAGCCAAGGCCGAGGTAGCCGCCGACGCGGCGCCGAAGGAAGCCAAGGCCAAGAAGGACGCCCCGAAGGAAGAGGCAAAGGCCGAGACCGCGGCAGCGCCGCTGTTCAAGGCGCCGAAGGGCGAGCCGGACGATCTGACCGTGATCAAGGGCATCGGCCCGGTCGCCGCCAAGGATCTCAACGAACAGGGCATCATCACCTTCGCGCAGCTCGCCAAGCTGACCGAGAAGGATGTGGCCAAGATCGACGAGAACATGCCGTTCAGCGCCGACCAGATCAAGGACTGGCGCGAGCAGGCCAAGGAACTGGCGAAGAAGTAAGGCCAACCGGCGCGAAACGTCGCCGGATCGGACTTGAAACGGAACGCGAACGCGTTCATAAGACCATTCAAGCGCCCCTGGGCGCATCGGAGTTAGTTAGATGGCACACAAGAAAGCTGGCGGCTCGTCGCGCAACGGTCGCGACTCGCATTCCAAGCGTCTGGGCGTGAAGAAGTTCGGCGGCGAAGCCGTCATCCCGGGCAACATCATCATTCGTCAACGCGGCACCACCTGGCATCCCGGCGTCAACGTCGGCATGGGTACGGATCACACGCTTTTCGCGCTTGAAGCCGGCGCCGTGACGTTCAACAAAAAAGCCAACGGCCGAACCTACGTATCGGTCAACCCGATTACCAAAGCAGCGGAGTAGCCGGTTCCGCGCCACAACACCGGCAGCCCATCTCGGGAACCGGTGTCTGGAAGCCAGAAGGTTTGGCAAAGCCAGGAAAAGGATCAAGGGAGATGGGTTTCCATCTCCCTTTTTTCTTGTGCCTGGAGGACTTTGACATGGTTGCCGAAGCGGAAGACTCAGAAGACGAAAGTTATGCGATCGATTGCCCAGTGCTGGTCACCGAGCGGCTGGTGATGCGGGCTCCGCGCGAAAGCGACATCGCGCAACTGGTCGAGCTCGCCGACAACCGTCATGTCGCCGAGATGCTGGCGCGCATGCCGCATCCCTATGGCGAGGCCGAGGCACGCGCTTTCCTGGCCATGGCCAAGTCGCGCCGCGCCGGTATCGCCTATGCGCTGACGCTGGCGGGCACCGAAACCTTCGTTGGCTGCGCCGGATTGAATACCACCGACCGCGGACTGGAGCTCGGCTACTGGATCGGTGAGCCCTATTGGAAGCGCGGCTTCGCCACCGAGGCGTCGCACGCCCTGGTCGATCTCGCGTTCCAGCGGACAAACATCCAGGTGCTTCATGCCTCGACGCGGGTCATCAATCCGGCCTCGCGCCGGGTGATCCACAAATGCGGCTTCCAGTATGCGGGCCAGGGCATGCTGAACTCGATCGTCGCCGGCCAGGTGCCCGTCGAGCGTTACCGCCTCGACCGGAAGACATGGACCAGCCTGCGCAACTGGGTACATTTTTGATGTGTGCCGATATTCAGGTGAGGCCGGCCTGCAAACGCTGATTTTCTGCGCTTCCGGTGCTCGCGTACCTTAAGTACGCTCCGCTCCGGTTCTCGAAAACCAACGTTTTCGGCTCGGCCTGACCTGAATCTCAGCACACATCGGCGCTGGGCCTCTGGTCAAAGGTTCGGAAAGAAACGTGCATCGATTTGGGCTCAGCCCAGTTCGGCCCATACCGGCAGATGGTCCGAGCCAACAGCCTTTCGGTCGACCCACAGGCGCTTCAGCGACCGGGCAAGCGAGGCGCTGGTGAAGACATAGTCGATGCGCTTGCGGCGGTCGGTATTGCCGGGGTCCTTGGGGTCGACCCAGCTGACGAGATCGTCGCCGGCGACATTGAGGCGCACGGCGGCATCGACGGCGAAGTCGGCGGTCAGCGGCATGCCGAATTCGTGGTCCGGCCGGCCGGCGAGTTCGACATATTCGGGCGATCCGGCCAGCATGTTGAAGTCGCCCATGCCGACGAAGGCCTCGGGGTGCGGCAGTTCCGGCAGGCCGATCTCGGCGACGCCGGACAGCGCGCCGCCTTCAAGCGCATAGTTCAACAGGCGCCGGCGCAGGAACTGGATCTGGCTGGCGCGCTCGACCGGGCTGCGGTGATCGAGATGGATGGAATAGAAGCGGATGAAACCAAGCGGCGTCTCGATCAGCGCCTCCAGCGCGCCGCGCTGGAAGTTCATCATCTCGAAGCTGCGGCTTCGCGGCAGGAGCAGGTTGCGCGACAGATGAATGGGCGTCTTCGAAAGCACCATGTTGCCGAGTTGGAAGGTGGTGGTGATGGCGCGGCCGTTTTCGATGCGCGAGCCGATATTGGCCTCGAAATTGCTGCCATAGACGGCGAAATAGTCGGGCAGCGCCTCGCCGATCTCGGCGACCATGTCGCGTCCGCCGTTCCTGGGATTGTTGCGGGTGACCTCCTGCAGCGCGATCACGTCGGCACCGCGCACCGCGTCGGCAATGCGCGCGACATCGTACTGCCCGTCAAGACCGATGCCGTACTGGATGTTGTAGGTTACAAGCTTCATCCGTCATCTCCGGCCAACCCCGCGCGGCCACTGTCACAAAACGGCCTCGCCCTTCGCCGCGCCTTGGTTTAGAGCAAGGCGCAAGGTTTAGAGCAATGCCGCAAGGCCAATAAAGAAACTGCTGTCCGATGAAATTTCTCGATCAAGCCAAGGTCTATGTCCGCTCCGGCGACGGGGGCGCGGGTTCCGTGTCGTTCCGGCGCGAGAAGTTCATCGAGTTCGGCGGACCGGACGGCGGCGATGGCGGCCGCGGCGGCGACGTCTGGCTGGAAGCGGTCGACGGGCTGAACACGCTGATCGACTACCGCTACCAGCAGCATTTCAAGGCCAAGACCGGCACTCATGGCATGGGCCGCAACATGACCGGCGCCAAGGGCGCCGACGTCACGCTGAAAGTGCCGGCTGGAACGCAGGTGTTCGAAGAGGACAACGAGACGCTGATCTGCGACCTCACCGTGGTCGGCCAGCGCTTCCTGCTGGCCAAGGGCGGCAATGGCGGCTTCGGCAACCAGCACTTCAAGACCTCGACCAACCAGGCGCCGCGCCGCGCCAATCCGGGTCAGCCCGGCGAGGAGCTCAACATCTGGCTCAGGCTGAAGCTGATCGCCGATGCCGGGCTGGTCGGGCTGCCCAATGCCGGCAAATCGACCTTTCTCGCCTCCGTCACCGCCGCCAAGCCGAAGATCGCCGACTATCCCTTCACCACGCTGCATCCCGGCCTGGGGGTGGCACGCATCGATGCGCGCGAATTCGTCATCGCCGACATTCCCGGCCTCATCGAAGGCGCGCATGAGGGCGTCGGCATTGGCGATCGCTTCCTTGGCCATGTCGAGCGCACGCGCGTGCTGCTGCACCTGGTGTCGGCGCAGGAGGAGAACCCCGGCAAGGCCTACAAGACCGTGCGCGCCGAACTCGAAGCCTATGGCCATGGCTTGACCGACAAGGCCGAGATACTGGCCCTTTCCCAGGTCGACACGCTTGATGCGGATGAGCGCAAGAAGAAGGTCGCGTCGCTGAAGCGCGCCGCCGGCCGTGCGCCGATGCTTCTGTCGGCGGTCACCGGCGAAGGGGTCGAAGCGGTGCTGCGCGCGCTGATGGCGGTCGTGGCCGAAGCGCGCGACGCGATCGCGGCGCCGGTCGACACGCGCTGGGAAAAATAGCATGACCGTGCAGTCGCTGAAGAAATACCGGCGCATCACCGTCAAGATCGGTTCGGCGCTTCTGGTCGACCGCACCGCCGGGCTGAAGCGCGACTGGCTGGCGTCGCTGGCCGACGACATTGCCGTGCTGGCTCAAGGCGGCGCGGAAATCCTGGTCGTGTCGTCGGGCGCCATCGCGCTGGGCCGTACCATTCTGGATCTTGGAAAAAGGGCGCTGAAGCTCGAGGAGAGCCAGGCGGCCGCAGCCGTCGGCCAGATCGCGCTGGCCGGCGCCTGGTCGGATGCGCTCGGCAAGGGCGGGTTGAAATCGGGCCAGATCCTGCTCACGCTTGGCGACACCGAGGAGCGCCGCCGCTACCTCAACGCCCGGGCGACGATCTCGACGCTCTTGAAGATGAAGGCGGTGCCGGTCATCAACGAGAACGACACCGTGGCGACCTCCGAGATCCGCTATGGCGACAATGACCGACTGGCCGCGCGGGTGGCGACGATGATGGGCGCCGACCTTTTGGTGCTGCTCTCGGATATCGACGGTCTCTACACCGCGCCGCCGGCGCGTGACCCGGAGGCCAAATTCGTCGCGGTGGTCGATCGCATCACGCCTGAGATCGAAGCGATGGCGGGTGCCGCGGCTTCCGAACTGTCGCGCGGCGGCATGCGCACGAAGCTCGACGCCGGTAAGATCGCCACTGCGGCCGGCACGGCCATGATCATTACCGCCGGCACGCGGCTTTCGCCGCTGATGGCGATCGAGCGCGGCGAGCGCGCCACCTTCTTCCGGCCGAGCGCCAACCCGGTGAAAGGCTACAAGAGCTGGATCGCCGGCCAGCTCGAACCGGCGGGAAGGCTCACCGTCGATGCCGGCGCCGTCGGGGCGCTGACATCGGGCAAGTCGCTGCTGCCGGCCGGTGTGAAGCTGGTCAGCGGCAATTTCTCGCGCGGCGATACGGTGGCGATCCTGTCGCCCGAGGGTCGCGAGATCGCCCGCGGGCTGGTTGCCTATGATGCCGCGGATGCCGTAAGGATCGCAGGCCTGAAGACAACCGAAATCGAGACCGTGCTCGGCTACGAGGCGCGTTCGGCGATGATCCACCGCGACGACCTTGTGGTCAGCCTCGCGGGCGACCAAGTAACGAGCGGAGGATGAGCCATGCTGAAGCTGCATGAAAAATCCCGGAACGATACAGTGGCGACCATGGCCGACCTCGGCCGCCGTGCCCGCGCCGCCGCACGACCGCTGGCCATCGCCACGACAGCCGCCAAGAACGCGGCACTTGCCGCCATGGCGCAGGCGATCATCGCCCGCGAGCGAGCCATACTCGACGCCAACGCCAACGACATCGCGAACGGGCATGAAGCCGGCCTCTCGGCGTCCTCCATGGACCGGCTGAAACTCAATCCCGCCCGCATCCGCGCCATGGCCGAAGGCATTCGCGAAATTGCCGAACTCGGCGATCCGGTCGGTGACGTGATCGCCAGTTGGGAGCGGCCGAACGGCCTCAGGATCGAACGCGTGCGCACGCCGCTCGGCGTCATCGGCGTCATCTACGAGAGCCGGCCGAACGTCACGGCGGATGCCGGCGCGCTCTGCCTCAAGGCCGGCAACCCGGTGATCCTGCGCGGCGGCTCGGATTCGCTGAACTCGTCGTCGGTGATCCACGCTTGCCTGGTCGACGGCTTGAAGGCAGCCGGCCTGCCGCAGGACGCCATCCAGCTTGTGCCGACCGCCGACCGCGCCGCCGTCGGCGAAATGCTGAAAGGCCTCGGCGGCAATCTCGACGTCATCATCCCGCGCGGCGGCAAGAGCCTGGTCGAGCGGGTGCAGACCGAGGCCCGGGTGCCGGTCTTCGCGCATCTCGAAGGCATCTGCCATCTCTATGTCGACCGCTCGGCCAAGCTCGACATGGCAGTCGGCATCGCCGTCAACGCCAAGATGCGGCGCACCGGTGTCTGCGGCGCGGCCGAAACGCTGCTGGTCGACCGTGCGGTTGCCTCCACCCACCTGGTGCCGATCCTCGACGCCTTGCGCGCCGCCGGCTGCGAGATCCATGCCGATGCCGAGGTGCTGAAGCTGTTCTTCGACGCCAAGCCGGCGACCGATGCCGACTGGGTCACCGAATATCTCGACGCCGTCATCGCGGTGAAGCTGGTCGACGGTGTCGCTGGCGCAATCGAGCATATCGAGACTTTCTCCTCCCATCACACCGAGGCGATCGTCGCCGAGGACGCGCAGGCGGTGGAACGGTTCTTCAACGAGATCGACTCGGCGATCCTGCTGCACAATGCCTCAACGCAGTTCGCCGATGGCGGCGAGTTCGGCATGGGCGCCGAGATCGGCATCGCCACCGGCAAGATGCACGCGCGCGGGCCCGTTGGCGTCGAGCAACTGACCTCGTTCAAATACCGCGTGCGCGGCTCGGGACAGGTGAGGCCTTGACGCTTTTCGTCCAAAGGGCCTGAAGCTTGCGCCCAGCCACCCCCCTCTGTCCTGCCGGACATTTCCCCCGCAAGGGGGGAGATCGGCTGACATTTTTGGTTTCGCCGATCTTCAATGCTCCAAGATTTGTGCCTTCACCGAAGCTGCTAATCTCCCCCCTTGCGGGGGAGATGTCCGGCAGGACAGAGGGGGGTGCCTAGCGAATGCTTTCCCTGCTTGAGCAACCTATCCCGTCCAGCTACCTCAAAATGCCGCATGCCGGCAAAGGCCTTGCCGTCGGCCTGTTCGGCGGCTCGTTCAATCCGCCGCATGCCGGCCACGCGCTGGTCGCCGAGATCGCGCTCAGGCGGCTGGCGCTCGATCAGTTGTGGTGGATGGTCACCCCGGGCAATCCGCTGAAGAACACGCACGAGCTGGCGCCGCTGGCCGAACGGCTGTGCCTGTCCGAGAAGATCGCCAAGAACCCGAAGATCAAGGTCACCGCCTTCGAAGCGGCGCATCATGTGCGCTACACCGCCGACGCGCTGGCGCTGGTCAAGGCGCGCAATCCCGGCGTCGACTTCGTCTGGATCATGGGCGCCGACAGCTTGCGCGATTTCCACCGCTGGCAGCGCTGGCGCGAAATCGTCATGACCTTCCCGATCGCGGTCATCGATCGTCCGGGCGCGACGCTGTCGTTCCTGTCGTCGGTCGTGGCCAAGACCTTCGACTATGCCCGCATCGACGAAGGCGATGCGCCAAGGCTCGCCCGCATGAAGGCGCCCGCGTGGACCTTCATCCACGGCCCGCGCTCGTCGCTGTCGTCGACGGCTATCCGCGAGCAGGCGAAGGGCTGATCGGCACAGCGCCCTTTCTTCGCAAGGAGGAAGGCAAGTCTGGCAATGTCGCTTTTGCGGCGGCCTTTCGTCATCGAATGGATGATCTTGCGCTGATATGACCACTCTCGTGAAAAGCCAAACCGAAACGGAACCGAGGCACGGCGACACGCCCACGCCGCTGATCGCGATTGCCAGCGTCGTGGTGTCGATGGCGCTGATCGCCATCGGCAACGGGCTGATGTTCGCTTACATCCCCGTCCGGCTCGGCGTGGAAGGCTTCGATCCGACCTGGGCCGGTCTGATCGTCACCGGTCTGTCGGCGGGTGGTCTCGCCGGCTGCATCCTGACCGGACCGCTGGTGCGCAGGGTTGGCCATGCCCGTGCCTTCATGGTGCTGTCGGCGCTGATCGCGCTGTCGAATGCCGCAATCGGCGCCGGGCCGCACCCCCTGTTGTGGATCGCGGCGCGCGCTCTCTACGGCTTTGCCATATGCGGGCTTTTCATCGTCGCGCAGAGCTGGCTCAACGATGCCGTGGCCAACGCCATACGCGGCAGGGTAATGGCCGTCTTCTACGTCGCCTATGTCGGCGGGCTCGGCATCGGCTATGCGACGCTGGCGCTGGTCGACATCAGGACGGCGGATGCATCGCTGATCGGCATAGCCTTCACCGCGCTATCCATCCTGCCCGTCGGGATGACCCGGCTGGCCCAGCCGCCGGCGCCGCAGGCGGCATCGGTGGCGCTGCGCCGGGCCTGGCGGATTTCGCCGGTCGGCGTCGCCGGCATGCTGGCGGTCGGTGGCCTGTCCATGTCGATTTCCGGTTTTGCGCCGATCCACGCCACCGCGAAGGGGTACAGCCAGGCCGACGTGGCGCTGCTGCTTTCGGTGATGCCGCTGGGCACGCTGATCCTGCAGGTTCCGCTCGGCTGGATTTCCGACCGCACCGATCGCCGCTATGTGCTGGTCGCGGCATCCGCGATCGCCGCGGCGGCAGGGATGTTTGCGCTCGGCTTCGACGGCGGTACGCTGGCGGTGCTGCTGGTGATCTATGTGATGTGGGACGGCGCCTCGGAATCGATCTACTCGTTGGCCAGTGCCCACGCCGCCGACCGCGCCGGCAAGGACGACATGGTGGCGCTGTCGAGTTCCTTGTTGTTTGCCTGGTCGCTGTCCGGCTTCATCGTGCCGGGCATCGTGACCGCGCTGTCAGCCGTCTTCGGCACGCAGGCCTTCATCTATGTAACAGTGGTCATCGCCTGCGTCTTCTGCCTGTTCGTGCTTTTGCGCGTGTTCACCGCGCGGCCGGTGCCGGCAACCGAAACCGGCAGCTTCGCGCCGATGACGGCGCAAGCGCCATTGCCGGTGGAACTCGCCTTCGCGCCGGACGAACAGCACCGGCACAGGGGCGATTGACTATTGCCGGCGGGTTTCCGGCGCCGGGGCCTGCGGTGGCGGCAGCGGGATCGATATGCGTTCGCGGTCGAATTCCTGCTTGGCCCGCTTGGTGAGATCGGCCTGGGCGGCGAAGAAATCCACCGATGATGTCCAGTAACGCAAGGTGATCGAGACGGTGCTTTCGCCCAATGCCGCGACAAAGGCGGTCGGCGCCGGCTCACGCTTGACGCGGCGCTCGGCGGCGGCGATCGCAAGCAGCGTCTTCTGGGCGCGGTCGATGTCGTTCCAGGAGCCGATCGAGAGGGTGATGTCGCCGCGCCGCACGCCGTTGCGCGAAAAATTGCGCACCGGCTGGTTCCACAGCGTCGAGTTGGGCGCCAGGATGTAGACGCCTTCGGCGCTCCGGAGCTTGGTGGCGAAAAGGCCGATTTCCTCGATCGAGCCGGCAATGGACCCGACTTCGACGGATTCGCCGATGCGGAACGGCCGCAATGCCAAAAGCATGATCCCGGCGGCAATGTTCTGCAGCGTGCCTTGCAGCGCCAGGCCGATGGCCAGGCCGATGGCGCCGATCGCGGCGATGATCGAGGCCGTCTGCACGCCGAACTGGCCGAGCACCATGATGACGACCAGGACGAGGATGGCATAGCGGACGATCTTGGAAAAGAAGTGCCGCAGCGTCTGGTCAAAGCCATGGATGTGGCCCAGGCCGGCAAAAATCGAACGCTCGGCAAAGCCGGCGACGATGTAGCCGACAACCAGAAGGATGACGGCGCCGACCGCCGAAAGGGAATAGGAGACAATGAGCGCGCTGAGCTGAGAGAGCCCCGCCTGCACGGTCAGGAGGGCATTTTGCGGGTCGATCGGCATAATGGGATTCCGGTTGATCAATCAGCCGATAACCCCTGCGGAACGCCTGGGTTCCGATCTTTTGCGTGTCGCGCGGAACAAGCGGAGCCTCAATGAGTTCGCATGGAAGCGGGGCTCCGTCTTGAAACTGCAACGGAACTCTGCCTATCTAAGCGGTGTCACCCGCTTTCAGGGGTGATTTGGTTGTTCTTGCTGCGAAAGGAAATACACTGAGAACAGCACTGCGGAAGAAGGCCGACATCGTGCCTTCGCCGGCCGGGATCAGCGTAAACGACGCCGTGTCCCGCGCCATCAAGACAGTCCTTGCCAGTCTGGAAGACTCCAAGGCCGAAAACATCGTCTCAATCGACATTCAGGGAAAATCGAGCCTCGGCGACTACATGGTCGTCGCGTCGGGTCGATCGCACCGTCATGTCTCGGCTGTTGCCGATCATCTCCTCAAGGCGTTGAAGGATGCCGGCCTCGGCACGGCGCGTGTCGAGGGGCTGTCCGGCGCCGACTGGGTCCTGATCGATTCAGGCGACATTATCGTCCATGTCTTCCGCCCCGAAGTCCGCGAATTCTACAATCTCGAAAAGATGTGGCAGGCGCCGGACCTCGAGGAAGAGACCTTGCACTGAGCCGGTTGGTTTGGATGCGTGCCGTGGTTCCTGGCCCATTGACGATTTTCGGGCGACACGCATCGGCGGCCTCTGAGGCGAGGATGAAGATTACCGTTCATGCCGTGGGCCGGATGAAAAGCGGCCCCGAGAGAGAACTCGCCGACCGCTATTTCGAGCGTTTCTCCAAGAGCGGCCCGGCTGTCGGCCTCGAATTCTCCGGCATCGCCGAGATCGCCGAAGGCCGCGCCCAGAACGCCGATGAACGCCGGCGCGATGAAGGCGCAAGGCTGCAGGCGCAGTTGCAGCCCGGCTCGGCGCTGATCCTGCTCGACGAGCGCGGCAAGAACCTGTCCTCGGAAGATTTCGCCGGCCGCATCGGCCAATTGCGCGACGCTGGCCGCAAGGCGCTGGCGCTGGCCATAGGCGGCGCCGATGGCCACGATCCGTCGTTGCGCGCCCAGGCCGAGCTGGTGATGTCTTTCGGTGCGCTGACATGGCCGCACCAATTGGTGCGGGTGATGCTGGCAGAGCAGCTCTACAGGGTCTCGACGATCCTGTCCGGCCACCCCTATCACAGAACCTGAAGGTCGCATCGCACCGAATTCCGCCCCAATGCCGCGCAAGATCACGGCTTCGGGCCGGCTTTCCCTATTTTGCTCACCGGTGTGCGAAACCGCTGCACAGTTTTGGGCGATGCGCATTAATATGGTTGATGGTTCGTTAACGAAGCCGCAGATAGAGTCCATCCCGCATGGCTGAAGGCTGGAAATCGACGACGGGCTCATCGACAGCGGGCTCCTGGCGCGCGCGCTGCGGCATCGCGGCGGCGGTGGTCATCCTTTCGCTCAATGCCGCATGGGCCGAGAACACGCTCGACATGGCCCCCGATCCGGACCAGAGCCGCGCCGAATACGAACAGATCTCCAAGGAGATAAGCCTGTCGTCCGAGCGGCTGGCCAAGCTGGCCGCCGACATCGCCGCGGTCAAGAAGGACCACGCCTCGATCACCGCCGCGCTGATCCAGTCGGCAATGACCGAGCAAAAGCTTGGGCAGGACATCGAGGACATCGGCGCCAAGCTGGAGGGGCTGAAGACCCAGCAGCAGAAGATCCGCGCCTCGCTGATGGCGCGGCGCGACGTGCTGGCGGAGGTGCTGGGCGCATTGCAGCGCATGGGACTGAACCCGCCGCCGGCGATCCTGGTCAAGCCGGAGGACGCGCTGTCGTCGGTGCGCAGCGCCATCTTGCTTGGCGCCGTGGTGCCTGAATTGCGCCAGCAGACCGACAGGCTCCTGGCCGACCTCAAGGAGCAGACAAGAGTGACGGCCTCGATCGAGGCCGAGCGGGCACGGCTGACGGCGGCGGTCGGCGAGCAGACTGCGGAAAAGAAGCGGCTCGGCATGCTGCTGGAAGCCAAGCAGAAGCTCGAAGCCGACACGCAGGCGCAGTTGTCGGCCGAGCGACAGCATTCCGAGGCGCTCGCGGCCAAGGCCAGCAGCCTGAAGGAATTGATCGCCTCGCTCGAAGCCCAGGCCGAACGCAACCGCAAGGCCGCGGATGCCGCAAAGGCCGCGGAGGCCGGCCAAGCCGGCGGCGACAAGGCGGGCGGCGACAAGGCGGGCAGGGATAAGGCGGGCGGCGATATGACGGCGTCGCTGCCGGTTCCCGAGGCCAACCGGCTTGCCGCTGCGGCACCCTTCTCGGCGCTGCAAGGACAGATCGCGCTGCCGGTCATCGGCCGCATCAAACGCCGGTTCGGCGCCGAAGACGGTAACGGCGCGGTGATGCTTGGGGACATGGTTGCGACACAATCGGGCGCCATCGTCACCGCACCGGCGGATGGGAATGTGCTTTATGCGGGGCCGTTTCGCTCCTACGGTCAACTCTTGATCCTGAATGCCGGCGACGGTTATCATGTCGTCTTGGCGGGGATGAGCAGAATCAGCGTCGCAACCGGCCAATCAGTGCTCGCAGGAGAGCCGGTCGGTGCGATGGGAGAGGCCCGGGTGGCAAGCACCTCGGCTTCGAAGAATGGAAATGCCACGCCGGAGCTCTATGTCGAGTTCCGCAAGGATGGAAAACCCGTCGATCCGGCCCCATGGTGGGCGGACCGTTTTTCTGGAAGGACGTGAAATGATGCGGAAACTGTCGCTTCTGTTTGCCGGTGCGCTGATGGGCGCGTCCGCCATGAGCCTGGTCTATGGCGCGCCCGGCTCGGCAGCGAACGCTGCGGGGTCGGAGACCTACAAGCAACTGGCGATCTTCGGCGATATCTTCGAGCGGGTGCGGGCGCAGTATGTGACGCCGCCCGACGACAAGTCGCTGGTCGAGAACGCCATCAACGGCATGCTTGCCTCGCTCGACCCCCACTCCTCCTACATGAACGCCGAGCAGGCGCAGGACATGCGCGTACAGACCAAGGGTGAGTTCGGCGGCCTCGGCATCGAGGTCACCATGGAGAACGATCTGGTCAAGGTGATCACGCCGATCGACGATACGCCGGCCGCCAAGGCGGGCGTGCTGGCCGGCGATTACATCGCCAAGATCGACGGTGAGGAGGTTCGTGGCCTGACGCTGAACGACGCGGTCGACAAGATGCGCGGCCTGGTCAACACGCCGATCAAGCTCACCATCCTGCGCCAGGGCGCCGACAAGCCGATCGAGCTGACGGTGGTGCGCGACATCATCAAGGTCAAGGCGGTCAAGTTCCGGGTCGAGAACGACATCGGCTACATGAAGATCACCTCCTTCACCGAAAAGACCTATGACGACCTCGAGAATGCCATCGACACCATCAAGAAGCAGGTGCCGAACGACAAGCTCAAGGGCTATGTGCTCGATCTGCGCCTCAATCCCGGCGGTCTGCTCGATCAGGCGGTAAGCGTATCGGACGCCTTCCTCAACCGTGGCGAGATCGTTTCGACGCGCGGCCGCGATCCCAAGGACGTTACCCGCTTCGACGCCAAGTCCAAGCAGGTCGACGATATCGGCGGCAAGCCGCTGATCGTGCTGGTCAATGGCGGATCGGCCAGTGCGTCCGAAATCGTCGCTGGCGCGCTGCAGGACCTGCGCCGCGCCACGGTGGTCGGAACGCAGTCCTTCGGCAAGGGTTCGGTGCAGACCATCATCCCGCTTGGCGAGAACGGCGCGCTCAGGCTGACGACGGCGCTCTATTACACGCCGTCCGGCAAGTCGATCCAGGGCAAGGGCATCACGCCCGACATCAAGGTCGACCAGCCGCTGCCGCCGGAACTGCAGGGCAGGGACCTGACGCGCGGCGAATCCGACCTCAAGGGCCACATCAAGGGTGCCGACGAGAGCTCGACCGGTTCGGGCTCGGCAGCCTATGTGCCGCCGGATCCGAAGAACGACCTCCAGCTCATCTATGCCGAGCAGCTTCTGCGCGGCCAGAAGACCGATCCGTCCTTCCCGCCCAATCCGCAGAAGGCTGTCCTCAACCAGTAACAGGTGGCGGCCAACAACGGGTCTGGCCGCCCGATGGAAGCAATGCGATGCTGCCGGGACCGAAAGGTTCCGGCAGTTTGATTCGGGGGTAACGCGAATCCCTCGATACAGGGCGCCAGGGGTGCGCCGGGGTTGAAGAATTCGCGCATGTCTCTTCGAAAGGTTCCATGTTCGAAGCCATGCGGACGGGGACAGGGCTTGGCTGATATCGGCAAGGACATCGAACGACCGCTCGGACTGACTGTCCGTCCGCCGCGCGCCGCCGGCAAGGTCAGCGTGGGTGCGCTCGTGGCTGCGTTCGTCGTGCTGGCCGTTGTCGGCGTCTCCGGCGCGATCGCGCTCAGGGACAAGCCGTTTCGCAAGCCGCAGGAAGTCGCGGTTTCGACGCCGAAAGTGGTGCCGGAGCCGACCGCTGCGCCGTCCGCTTTGGCGCCGGTCACGACGCCAAAGGCGGAAATGCCGGCCAAGGCTGGGGGCCCGCAGATCATCCATGTGCAGACAGAGGAAGGCGATGGTCCGCCCAAGGCGGCAATCGTCATCCGCGATCCGTCGACCATCGGCCAAAACCTGAAGATCGCGCATATTCCCGACAGGGCGCTGATCGAGGCCGGCGATGCCGGCCCCTTGCCGGTGCGCGCCGCAGACGGCCGGCGGCCCTTCGATGTCTACGCGCGGCCGTGGTCAGGCGCGCGCGGCGCCCGCGTGGCGATCGTCATCGGCGGGCTCGCGGTTTCACAGACCGGCACCCAGGCGGCCATCGCCAAGCTGCCGGCGGAAGTGACGCTGGCGTTCGCGCCGCAAGGCAACAGCATCGGCCGCTGGATGCAGGCCGCCCGGCAGAGCGGCCACGAGATCGTCATGCAGGTGCCGCTCGAACCGTTCGACTATCCCAATGTCAACCCCGGGCGCAACACGCTGACGGTGGCGGCGAGCGCGGAAGAGAACCTGAAGAACCTGCGCTGGGCACTGTCGCGGACGACGAACTATACCGGTGTCATGAACTATATGGGCGCGCGGTTTTCCGCCGACCCGGCGGCAATGGAACCCTTCATGGCCGAGCTCGGCAAACGCGGGCTCGCCTATATCGACGACGGCTCGTCGGCGCGTAGCCTGGCGCCGGATCTGGCGCTGAAGGACGGCGTGCCCTTCGTCTCCGGCGACACGGCGATCGACGCCGTGCAGGATCGCGGCGCCATCCTGAAGAAACTGGACAGCCTGGAGGCGACCGCCCGTGCCAAGGGAACCGCGGTCGGCATCGGCTCCGCTTTCGACCTGACGGTCGACACGGTGTCGTCATGGGCGGCCGAGGCCAAGAAACGCGGCATCGAGATCGTGCCGATTTCAGCGGTGGCGATCGATCCGCAAAAGGGCTAGCCACCGGGAAACAGCTTGAAAGACTGAATGATGCCGAAGACGAAGAAGGTCGACCGCGAGACGCTGCCCTACCGTCCCTGTGTCGGGCTGATGATCCTCAACGCCGAGGGCCTGGTCTGGGTCGGCCATCGTATCGCCGAGCCGGACAGCGAATTCGCCGGCACCACGCAGCTCTGGCAGATGCCGCAAGGCGGCATCGACAAGGGCGAGGAGCCGCTGCAGGCGGCGGAGCGGGAGCTCTATGAGGAGACCGGCATGCGCAGCGTCTCGCTGCTCGCCGAGGCGCCGGACTGGATCAACTATGATCTGCCGGACCACCTCGTCGGCGTCGCCTTCAAGGGGCGCTATCGGGGTCAGACGCAGCGATGGTTCGCCTTCCGCTTCCATGGCGATACCAGCGAGATCCAGATCAATCCGCCGCCCGGCGGCCACACCGCCGAATTCGACAAATGGTCGTGGCGGCCGATGCAGGAGCTGCCCGACCTGATCGTGCCGTTCAAGCGCAAGGTCTATGAAGACGTGGTGACGGCGTTCCGTCACCTTGTGCCATAGCCGGACGGGCCGCGGCCGCGGTTCAAACGCCAGCGGTTGCCGCGCCGGTTCGACCGTCTTATTGATGTCCATCCGCCACAAGAAGGGCCGCCATGCACGACGCCCCCAAAAGATCGCTGCCCGAGGAAGCCGACGCCACAAGCGAGGCTGCTGCCGGGGCCATCCTCACCATCGACCTTGGCGCGATCCGCGAAAATTACCGGCGGCTGAAGGCGCGGCTGGGCGGCGTGCGCTGCGCGGGCGTGGTCAAGGCCGACGGCTACGGTCTCGGCGCCGCGCAAGTGGCATCGGCGCTGATGAAGGAAGGCTGCGACATCTTCTTCGTCGCGCTGCTGTCCGAAGGCATCGCGCTGCGCAAGGCGGTGGGGGCCGGACCGGACATCTACGTGCTGAACGGGATGCCGCCGGGTTCCGAGCCGGAAGCGGTGGCGGCTGGCTTGTGCGCCGTCATCAACAGTGGCGCACAGTTGCAAGCCTGGCGCGCAGCGGCACACCGCGCCGGGCGCCGGCTCCCGGCTGCCGTCCAGGTCGACAGCGGCATGTCGCGGCTTGGAATGGCGCCAGCCGAGGTCGAGGCGGTGGCCGTGGATGTCGGCGCTTTCGATGGCATCGACGTCAGATATGTGATGAGCCACCTGGCCTGCGCCGATGAACCGCGCCACCCGGCCAATGAACAGCAGAGGCTGGCATTCGCGCGGTTGCGTGCCATGCTACCCGTGGCGCCGGCCTCGCTTGCCAACTCCTCCGGCATCTTTCTAGGCCCGCTTTATCATTGCGATCTCGCCCGGCCCGGTGCCGCCCTCTACGGCATCAACCCGACGCCTGGCGAAGCCAACCCGATGCTGCCCGTGGTCGGGCTGCAGGCCAAGGTGGCGCAGACGCGCAGTGTCCAAAAGGGCACTGGCGTCGGCTATGGCCACAGCTACCATGCGCAGGGCCCGCTCAGCCTGGCGACGATTTCATTCGGCTATGCGGACGGCTGGCTGCGCCGCTCCGCTTCGGCCGCATGGTTCGAGGCGGTGCGCCTGCCTTTCCTCGGGCGCGTGTCGATGGACTCGATCATTCTCGACATTTCCGCCTTGCCGCCCGGCCGGCTCGGAGAGGGCGACCTGGTGGAGTTGCTAGGGCCCTCACAGAGCGTCGACGATGCTGCCGACCATGCCGGCACCATCGGGTATGAAATCCTGGCCAGCCTCGGAACGCGTTTTCACCGGCGCTATCTGGGCGGTTGAGCGGTTTGGCCGCGCTTGACAAGCGGGCGCCATTCGGCAAGCTTTGGCACATGAGCAAGCTCGCTTATATCAAAACCTTCTTCAGGGTCTGCCCGATCGCGGGATCGTAGCCCCGGCGCGGCCGCCTTCCGGCGTCCGTCCGTACCGGGGCATCCATCCATCCACAATCGCCATCAAGCCGAACAGCCCTTCGCGGCTGCCGGCCTTTCATCACGCCGCCGCCAGCGCGCCGGCAGGCGCGCATCCGCTCGATGCGCCGGTCCATGAGGTTTGCCATGCAACACGCGAAAGAACTGCGTCCAAACAGCCATCTTCTGATCAGCGACGCCGACCATGACAGGCTGACGGGCCTTGCGAGGGCTTTGCTCGATCGCGCGCCCGAGACGGCCGAGGAGCTGCTTTCGGAAATGGACAGGGCCGTCGTCAGGAGCGCGGCGGCGATGCCGGCCGGTGTGGTGCGAATGGGTTCGACGGTGATCGTGCGCGGCGAAAGCGGCGACGCCCAGCGCATCATGCTGGTCTACCCGGGTGAGGCCGACATAGCCGAGAACCGGATCTCGGTGCTGACGCCGATGGGAACCGCGCTCATTGGCGCGAGCGTCGGGCAGACGGTTTGCTGGAACGGTCGTGGCGGCCGGGAACTGTCAGTGACCGTCGAGGCCGTCGATGCGCCGGCTTCCGGCCCGCGACGAGCTTGATGGCGGAGGCGGTGATGACGAGCACGAATTGCTGCCTGACGACGAAGGACTTCGCCGTCCTCGAAGTCATGCTGGAGCGCCGGCGGGCATTCGCGGATCCGATCGTGCGCATGCTCGAACACAAGCTTTCAGGCGCCGATGTCGTGCCGATCGATTCGGTCGGCCCCGACATCGTTACGCTGAACAGCAGGGTGGTGTTCGGCGTCGATGCCGGTCCCGCCGAGACGCGAACCCTGGTGCAGCACGAGGTGCGCGGGCCGGTCGGCTCGAGCCTGTCGGTCGCAACGAGGCGCGGGCTCTGCATGCTTGGCATGGCGCAAGGCCAGACGGCAACGGTCGAACACGCCGACGGCAGGCGGGAGTCGATCCTGATCAAGGCCGTGCTCTACCAGCCCGAAGCTGCCCGGCGCACGGTCAGGCAGAAAGACCAGGCTGACGAGCGGAGACCGCACGGGCTCAGGCTCGTCTACAGTGCCGCAGCCGATTGGCGGCCTCTTGGCGAGACGGCCGGAATGCGGCAGACAGAAGAAGACGACCCCGGTCCCTCGGCGGCGTGAAATGGGCAACGGCGCGTGGTCTCGAAGATCGACATCGATTTTCGCTCGGGATCATGCGCAAATCAAAAATACGGCCGCGTCCACGGGCGTCCTGAGGACGCTCGGCGCGGCAAGGAGTGAATGAATGAAAATCATGGTGCTGGGCAGTGGCGTGATCGGGGTGACCACGGCCTATTATCTCGCCGAGGCTGGCCACGAGGTGACCGTGATCGACCGCCAGAAAGGGCCGGGACTGGAAACCAGCTTCGCCAATGCCGGCGAGATTTCGCCCGGCTATGCCTCGCCTTGGGCCGGGCCCGGTATCCCCCTCAAGGCGATCAAATGGCTGCTGATGAAGCATGGTCCGCTGGTGGTGCGGCCGGCCTTCGATCCACATATGTGGACGTGGCTGGTCAAAATGCTGCGCAACTGCACCGCCGAACGCTACGCGGTCAACAAATCGCGCATGGTGCCGCTGGCCGAATACAGCCGCGACACGCTGAAGGCGCTGCGCGAGGCAACCGGCATAGCCTATGACGAGCGGACGCAGGGCACGCTGCAGCTGTTTCGCACGCAAAAGCAGCTCGACGGCACATCAGGCGATGTCGAGGTGCTGAAGAGATATGGCGTGCCCTACGAAGTCCTCGACCAGGACGGCTGCATCGCGGCGGAACCGGCTCTGGCCGCAGTGCGCGAAAAATTCGTCGGCGGCCTGAGGCTGCCGGGCGACGAGACCGGTGACTGCAAGATGTTCACCGACAGGCTGGCCGAGCTTTGCGTGGCACGCGGGGTCAAGTTCGAATACGACACGACGATATGGCGCGTCATCCGCAGCCGCAACCGCGTCAACAATATGAGCACGAGCAAGGGCTGGCTGACCGCCGACGCCTATGTGATGGCGCTGGGCAGTTATTCGTCGGACTTCATGCGCCGGATGAAGCGGCCGATCCCGGTCTATCCGGTCAAGGGCTATTCGATCACGGTGCCGATCAAGGATGCCGCCGCCGCGCCGGTGTCGACGGTGATGGACGAAACCTACAAGGTCGCGATCACGAGGCTCGGCGACCGCATCCGCGTCGGCGGCACGGCCGAGATTTCCGGGTTCGACCTCCGGCTGCACGAATCGCGACGGCGCACGCTCGAACACTCGGTCGGCGACCTGTTCCCGGGAGCCGGCGCCATGCGGGAGGCGACGTTCTGGTGCGGCCTGCGGCCGATGACGCCGGACGGGCCGCCGCTGATTGGGCGCACGGAGCTTTCCAATCTCTACCTCAACACCGGCCATGGAACGCTCGGCTGGACCATGGCTTGCGGCTCGGCCAAGGTGCTGGCCGACATCATCTCGAACAAAGTGCCCGATATCGACGCCCGCGCGCTGGCGCAGGAGCGCTATCTGAAATAGACGCCGCCCGCTCGCCATCGGCGGGCGCGGCCGGGGGATATCGCGTCAGAACGCCTGTTTCACCCAGCCCTCGTCGAACAGGAGCCGGTAAGCCCACCGGATGGTCACTTCGGTGGCGACCGATTGGAATGGGGGAGATACTCGTCATCTGGCGAAGAAGGCGGGGTCGAGCACCATCATGCCGTTCTCGGTGTCGTGGAAGAAGCTGCGATGGCCGACATGCGTCAGACGAAAAGATTTCTCTCCCGCTCCACCGCCTTTGTGATGAAGGAGGCAACGATCTGGACGCGGCGCAGCGGCCTGACCGATTCGTGATAGACCAGCCAGTAGGCACGGCGGATGGGCGCCACCACGTCGACGGCCACCAGTTCCGGCATCGAGCGGGCGACGAAAGTGTGCAGGATGCCGATGCCGGCGCCCGACCGCACCGCTTCGGCCTGCCCGAGCGCGGAGGAAATGGCGAAGCTGGTGCGCCAGTCCGCGCTGAATTCGGCGGCGTAGTCGAGCGATGGGCTGACGATGAGGTCCGGCACATAGCCGATCAATGTGTGCCGTCCCAGCTCGGCAGCGGTCTGGGGCAGGCCGTGGGCTTCAGCATAGGCACGTGAGGCAAACAGGCCGAGCGAGTAGTCGACCAGCTTGCCCGCTACCAGCCGGCCCTCGGTCGGGCGCTCGACGGTGATGGCAATGTCGGCCTCGCGGCGAGACAGGGAGAAGGAGCGCGGCACCGGTACGAGCTGAATCGTCAATTCACGGTGCAGCGCGGTCAGTGCGCCGAGGCGCCGGGCGAGGAACGCGACGCCAAATCCGTCCGGCGCGCCGATCCGCACCGTGCCCGAAACGTCGTCGCCTTCGCCCGATATTGTCGAGCGGGCGGCGATCATGTCGCCCTCCATGCGCTCGGCAATGTCGAGGAGGCGCTCGCCGGCGGGCGTCAGCTCGCTGCCGGTGGTCAGCCGGCGAAAGAGTTTCGTGCGCAGCGCGTCTTCAAGTGCGGCGATGCGGCGCGAGACGGTGGCGTGGTTGAGTTCGAGCCGCCTCGCCGCGCCAAGGATTTGCCCGGCGCGCGCCACGGCGAGAAAGATGCGGACGTCATCCCAGTTCATGGGGATGGTCCGGATGACAATTTTCAATGTCGCGTTCTGTGGTGAAGGAATTCAACCTGCCAATCCTTGGGCGTCGTCTTCGTGATCCTTCCCATTTGCGAGAATTGATGCTCTCCCGTCAACCGGTGTCTATTTTCCGCACAACGGTTGCGTTCTCCCTCGCGTTGCCATCGGCGTGCCAAAGGCGGACAATGCACCATCACAAACCCAGGGAGAGACATCATGATCGAATACGGTCATTTCATCGGCGGCAAGCGTGTCGCCGGCACCAGCGGTCGCAAGCAGGACGTGATGCAGCCGATGGACGGCTCTGTGCGCGGCACGGTGGCGCTGGCCTCGCAGGCGGAACTGCGCGCGGCGGTCGAGAACGCCAAGGCGGCGCAGCCGAAATGGGCCGCGACCAACCCGCAGCGCCGTGTGCGCGTCCTTATGAAGTTCCTTGAACTGGTCGCCCGCGACTATGACGAACTGGCCGACATCCTGGCGCGCGAGCACGGCAAGACGATCGCCGATGCCAGGGGCGACATCCAGCGCGGCCTCGAAGTGGTCGAGGTCTGCATCGGCGCGCCGCACATGATGAAGGGCGAATTCACCGACGGTGCCGGCCCCGGCATCGACGTCTATTCGATGCGCCAGCCGCTCGGCGTCGTCGCCGGCATCACGCCGTTCAACTTTCCGGCGATGATCCCGCTGTGGAAGATCGCGCCTGCGATCGCCTGCGGCAACGCCTTCATCCTGAAGCCTTCCGAGCGCGACCCGGGCGTGCCGATCCGCATCGCCGAGCTGTTCATCGAGGCGGGCCTGCCTGCCGGTATCCTCAACGTCGTCAACGGCGACAAGGAAGTCGTCGACGCCATCCTTGACGACCCCGATATCAAGGCTATCGGCTTCGTCGGCTCGACGCCGATCGCTCATTACATCTATTCGCGCGGCACTGCGTCGGGAAAACGCGTGCAGTGCTTCGGCGGCGCTAAGAACCACATGATCATCATGCCCGACGCCGACATGGACCAGACCGTCGATGCACTGATCGGCGCGGGCTACGGATCGGCCGGCGAGCGCTGCATGGCGATCTCGGTGGCGGTCCCTGTCGGCAACGACACCGCCAACCGGCTGATGGAAAAACTGGTGCCGCGCGTCGAAAGCCTGAAGGTCGGCCCCTCGACGGATTCCGCCGCCGATTTTGGCCCGCTGGTCACCGCTCAGGCGCTGGAGCGGGTGAAGGGCTATGTCGATATCGGCGTCAAGGAAGGCGCCAAGCTGGTCGTCGACGGTCGCGGCTTCAAGATGCAGGGCTACGAGAACGGCTACTATATGGGCGGCTGCCTGTTCGACAACGTCACGTCGGACATGCGCATCTACAAGGAAGAGATCTTCGGGCCGGTGCTGTCGGTGGTGCGCGCGCCGACCTACGAGAACGCCATCAAGCTCGCCAATGACCACGAGATGGGCAATGGCGTCGCCATCTACACGCGCGACGGCGACGCCGCGCGAGACTTTGCTTCCAGGGTGCAGGTCGGCATGGTCGGCGTCAACGTGCCGATCCCGGTGCCGATCGCCTACTACACGTTCGGTGGCTGGAAGGCGTCGTCCTTCGGCGATCTCAACCAGCACGGTCCGGACGCGTTCCGCTTCTACACCAAGACCAAGACGGTCACCTCGCGCTGGCCGTCCGGCATCAAGGACGGGGCCGAGTTCGTCATCCCGACGATGAACTAGCCGGACGCTTGTCCGCTTGCGCGTCCTTCGGCTGCGGCCGCGCGGGCCGGCAGGACCACCCAAAAATCTACGGCCCGAGTCCCCTGGCTCGGGCCGTTTATTTTGCAAACGCTAATGTGATGGAACCGGCGAGGGCGCCAGGACTTAGAGCTACGATCCTGCCCTGGAGGAGGCATGGCAGGCAACCAGAGCGCCGACGGCTGACCGTTAGCATCGCATCGTCGGGCGCAAGGAGGTGTCCGATGGCACAACGTCTTATGTCCATGCTGCTATGCGCCGCGGCGGCGCTATCGATAGGGCCGGCGAATGCAGCCGGGCAATGTGCGGCACGCGCCGACATCGTCAAGGCGCTCGGCGAGAATTTCCACGAAAGCGAGGCCGGGCGTGGCCTGATCAATCCCAACGTGGTGCTTGAGGTATTCGTTTCCGAACAGGGCAGTTGGACCGTCCTCGCCTCCGACACCAAGGGCCAGAGTTGCATCCTGTCCGTGGGCGAGGGCTGGGACAGCCCGACGATCAAGGCGGCCTTGCCAGGAGCCTGAGGCGCATCGCGTCTAAGCGGTTCAGGCGACGCGTAGGCTTGGGCATGCACTGTCCTGAACCGGGGTCGGTGTCTGGCGGTATGCTTCAACGTGTGGCGGCCGCCTCGGCATGGGCGCGCAGCAATGCCATCAGCCGCTTGGCATCCTTCGCGGCGGCTTCCTCGTCACCGTGGACAATCGAGCGGATCAGCGCGACGTGATGCTCGGCCGATTCCGCCAGGCCGGTATCGGCCTTGTAGCGGAACCAGAAGCGGCGGCTGTGGGTCTGCAGCGGGGCAGCCAGCCTGGCCGCGAACGGGTTGTCGGCAGCCCGCGCCAGCGCCTCGTCCAGCGTCTTGTCGGCCTGGATGAAGGCAAGCACGTTGCCGGAGATGACAGCCTTCTGCATGGCAAGCGCGGCATCGTGGAAGAGGTCGGCTGCGTCGCGGGTGACGAAGCGCGCCGCGGAGCGGGCCAGCACCACCTCGACGCCGCGGCGCGCGTCGAGGACGCGCAGCCAGTCGCCGGGGTGCAGCGGCGCGATGGCGATGCCTGCGCGCGGCCGCACGTCGAGCAGTCCTTCCCAGGCCAGCCTCTGGATCGCCTCGCGCACCGGCGTACGGCCGAGCGCCAGCTTCTCGATCAGGCCGCCTTCAGTGACGAAACTCGCCGGCGCCAGTTCGAGCGTGACAATCATATGCTCGAGCATGCGGTAGGCCTTGGTCGCAGCTGGCTCGAACGCAGCGCTCCTCTGCATGGATATCAAAGGCGGTCTCCTGATATATTTTGCATATATCATAGGAGAATCCGTGTTGACAGCGGCTTTCTTAATAGATATACGGCTGATATATCAGAGGAGCGATGACCATGTGGACCGGAGTTTTCCCAGCCGTCACGACTAAATTCACCACGGACGACCGCCTCGACCATGCCGAGATGGAGCGCTGCTTCGGCTTGCAGATGGAGGCCGGCTGCGACGGCATCATCGTCTGCGGATCGCTCGGCGAAGGGCCGATGCTGTCCCATGACGAAAAGATTGAAGTGCTGAAAACCGCGCAGAAGGTGGCTGGCAAGAAACCGGTGCTGCTGACGGTGAACGAGGCCGGGACACGCGAGGCCGCCAGCATCGCCCGCCGCGCCGCCAAGGAAGGCGCCAACGGCCTGATGGTGGTGCCCAGCCCGATCTACCATACCAATGCGGAAGAGACGGTGGCGGCGCTGCGCGCCGTCGCGGAGGCCGGCGACTTGCCGGTCATGATCTATTCCAACCGGCTCGCCTACCGCGTGGATGTCACCGTCGACCAGATGGAGGAGCTGGCGTCGGACGAGCGCTTCGTCGCCATCAAGGAATCCTCCGACGACATCAGGCGCTCGACCGAGATCATCAATCGCCTGGGCAGCCGCTACGACCTGTTTACCGGCGTCGACAATCTCGCTTTCGAGGCGCTGTCGGTGGGCGCCATCGGCTGGGTGGCCGGTCTCGTCACCGCCTTCCCGCGCGAGACGGTGGCGATCTACCAGCTGATGCAGCGGGGCCGCCGCGAAGAGGCGCTCGCCATCTATCGCTGGTTCCGGCCGCTGCTTGATCTCGACGTCTCGACCTATCTGGTGCAGAACATCAAGCTTGCCGAGGTGTTCGCCATTCAAACCAACGACCGCGTCCGCATGCCGCGCCAGCCGCTGTCGGGCGAGCGCCGCAAGGCGGTCGAGAAGATCGTCAAGGACGCACTGGCGGTGCGGCCGACACTACCGGCGTTCTGAGGCTTTCTTCCGAGAGGCGGCGCCCAGGTGACAGGAAGTTCCAAATCGATGGAAGCGCGGCGGCGCCCCGCCCTGCGGGCGTCTTCTCCCCGTGAACAGGGAGAAGAAATAGATATCGCCATCGTCGGCGGCGGCATCATCGGCATCTGCGCGGCGGCGTTTCTTGCCGAGGCGGGGCGAAACGTCACGGTCTACGACCGCACCGGCATCTGCGAGGAGACGAGCTCCGGCAATGCCGCCGCCTTCGCCTTTTCCGACGTGCTGCCACTGGCGCACAAGGGCATGCTCCGGCAATTGCCGAAATGGCTGGCCGATCCGCTCGGCCCACTCGCCATCCCGCCCGCCTACCTGCCGAAGCTGCTGCCCTGGCTGATCCGCTTCTGGCGTGCCGGCTCGGCGAAGCACTACGAGGCTGGCCTGGTGGCGCAGGCCGCAATGATGGCGCTCGCCGAGGCCGAATGGATGGGCCTGCTCGACCGCTCCGGCACGAGGCGGATGCTGCGCGAGGATGGCTCGCTCGAACTCTACGAAAGCGAGGCCGAATTCCAGGCCTCGCTGTCCGGCTGGGCGGCGCGCCAGCGCTTCGGCATCGGCTTCCGCCATGTCGGCGGCGAGGAGCTGGCGGAGCTGCAGCCCGGCCTGTCGCCGCGCTTCGGCAAAGGCACGTTCGTGCCGGGCTGGAAGACAATCGCCGATCCAAAACTGCTCGGCAAGGCGATCTGGGACTATGCGCAATCCAAGGGCGCGCGGTTCGGGAAGGCCCGCATCGCCGGCGTCGCCGCGGACGGGAACGGCGCGACGTTGACCCTGGCCGACGGCACGACGCGGCAAGCCCGGCACCTGGTCGTCACCGCCGGCGCTTGGTCGCATCTGCTGGCGCGGCAGCTCGGCGACCGCATTCCGCTCGAAACCGAGCGCGGCTACAACACGACGTTGCCAAAGGCCGCCTTCGACGTGAAGCGGATGCTGATCTTCTCCGGCCAAGGCTTCGTGATCACGCCGCTCGACACGGGCCTGCGCATCGGCGGCGCGGTTGAGCTCGGCGGCATCGAGCGGCCGCCCAACTACGCGCGCTCGAAGGCGCTGCTGCGCAAGGCGCAAGACTTCCTGCCGGGCCTCGATCCTTCGGGCGGACGCGAATGGATGGGGTTTCGTCCCTCGCTGCCGGATTCATTGCCTGTCGTCGGCCGCGCATCGGGAAGCCGGCCGGTGGTCTACGCTTTCGGCCACGGCCATCTTGGCCTGACCCAGGCTGCTGCGACGGGACGGTTGATCCGCGAGCTTGTCCTGGGGCAGACTCCGCCGATCGACGTGGCCCCCTTCAGTCCACAACGGTTTTGATTTTTCGAGGAGCGTCATGGCCAGGAAATCCTTCTTCTGCATCGACGGCCACACCTGCGGCAACCCGGTGCGACTGGTCGCCGGCGGCGGCCCGCTGCTCCAGGGTTCGACGATGATGGAGCGGCGCGCGCATTTCCTGGCCGAATATGACTGGATCCGCACCGGCCTGATGTTCGAGCCGCGCGGCCACGATGTCATGTCCGGCTCGATCCTCTACCCGCCGACGCGCGAGGATTGCGACATCGCCATCCTGTTCATCGAGACCTCGGGCTGCCTGCCAATGTGCGGCCACGGCACCATCGGCACGGTGACGATGGCCATCGAGCACGGGCTGATCAAGCCGAAGACGCCCGGCGTGCTCAGGCTCGACACACCGGCCGGCCTGGTCATCGCCGAATACAAACAGGTCGGCGAATATGTCGAGGAGGTGCGCATCACCAACGTGCCCTCCTTCCTCCATGCCGAGGGGTTGACGGTCGAATGCCCCGTGCTCGGCGAGATCGTCGTCGACGTCGCCTATGGCGGCAATTTCTACGCCATCGTCGAGCCGCAGAAAAACTATCGCGACATGGCAGACCATTCGGCGGGCGACCTCATCGCCTGGAGCCCGGTGGTGCGGCAGCGGCTCAACGAGAAATACTCTTTCGTGCATCCGGAGAATCCGGGCATCAACCGGCTGTCGCACATGCTGTGGACCGGCGAGCCGACGGTGGCGGGTGCGGACGCGCGCAACGCGGTCTTCTACGGCGACAAGGCGATCGACCGCTCACCGTGCGGCACGGGCACCTCGGCGCGCATGGCGCAGCTCCATGCCAAGGGCAAGCTCAAGGCCGGCGATGCGTTCGTCCATGAATCGATCATCGGCTCGCTGTTCAAGGGCAAGGTTGAAAACGACGTCACGGTCGCAGGCAAGCCGGCGATCATTCCCTCGATCGGCGGCTGGGCGCGCATGACCGGGCTCAACACGATCTTCATCGATGACCGCGATCCGTTCGCGCACGGCTTCGTCGTCAAATAGGCGATTCATCACGCTGCGGAAGGTCGGGAAGGACAAAAAGGATTGCTGTCACGAGCGCAACAAATCGTCTCATCAACTTATTTTGACGGCGATTTCTTCGAAATAGAGCGCATGATGACGCTTAATCGTCAAAGACATTGCGTTATGCCAATGATAGGGTCCGCGATAGTCCAGGGGCGGATGCGAAAAAACGGGCAATCGAACGGCGTGCAGTCGGAAACACGCATGACGATCAAAAAATGACGTTGCAATCCCGTCTCGAAACTTTACGACTAGGGGAAATACGAAAAGGAATGCGTCTGCATGGGCGACATTCCAGGGGAGCCATGTACACATGCAGTATTTTGTCCAGCAGCTTATCAATGGGCTGACGCTGGGATCGATCTATGGGCTGATCGCGATCGGCTACACGATGGTCTACGGCATTATCGGCATGATCAACTTTGCTCATGGCGATATCTTCATGGTGGGCGCTTTCACGGCGCTGATCGTTTTCCTCATCCTGGGTGCCCTGTTCTATTCGGTTCCCGTGGTCATCGCGCTGTTGGTGATGATGATCGTGGCGATGCTGCTGACCAGCCTCTACAACTGGACGATCGAGAAGGTGGCCTACCGGCCGCTGCGCGGCTCGTTCCGGCTGGCGCCGCTGATCACCGCCATCGGCATGTCGATCGCGCTGTCCAATTTCGTGCAGGTGACGCAAGGCCCGCGCAACAAGCCGATCCCGCCGATGGTGTCGAAGGTCTACAACATCGAAGGCATCAGCGTGTCGCTGAAGCAGATCATCATCGTCGTCGTCACCGCGTTGCTCTTGGTGTTGTTCTGGTACCTGGTCAACAAGACCTCGCTTGGCCGGGCGCAGCGCGCCTGCGAGCAGGACCGCAAGATGGCGGCGCTGCTCGGCATCGATGTCGACCGCACCATCTCGATCACCTTCATCATGGGCGCGGCACTTGCCGCCGTCGCCGGCACGCTGTTCCTGATGTATTACGGCGTCATCGCCTTCTCGGACGGCTTCGTGCCCGGCGTGAAGGCATTCACCGCAGCGGTGCTGGGCGGCATCGGTTCGTTGCCGGGCGCGGTGCTGGGCGGTCTTTTGATCGGCTTCATCGAGAGCATGTGGTCGGCCTATTTCTCGATCGACTACAAGGATGTCGCCGCCTTCTCGATCCTGGCCATCGTGCTGATCTTCCTGCCTTCCGGCATTCTCGGCCGGCCAGAAGTCGAAAAGGTCTGAGATCATGGCCGTCACCGTATCTCCCGAGCGCGACACCGTCGCAGCCACGCCCATGCAGCGCGCCTTGCGCGAGGCCTTCTATGCCGGTGCCATCGCGCTCGGCCTGTTCGTGCTGTTCATCGGGCTCAAGACCGACCAGAACATCTCAAACGAGCTGATCCTGGTGCAGCGCTGGGGGTTGCTCGCCGCAGTGGTCATCGCCACGGCCGTCGGACGCTTCCTCTATGTCGCCTACGGCCAGCCCTTTTTGGCCAACCAGAAGATCGCCGACGTCGCCACCGGCTTGCTGCCGGCCAGCGTGGCGTCGCGCTTCTTCCTCTTTCCAGCCTTCATCGTGGCCGTCATCGTCGCGGCGCTGCTGTTCGTCTTCAGCAGGTCTCTCGCCGGCTGGGTAGGGGCGGAGCCGGCCGGCTATCTGCAATTCCTGCGCGCCCTTGCGGTCATCTACGCGCTGGCCTGCGTGATCTACTATTTCCGCGGCTTCATCCATGCCAACTTCACAAAACTCGGCATCGCCGCACTGGTGCTCTATCCGATCATTGTCGTGGGCATGCTGTCGCTGATGTCGTGGTCGCTCGTCGGCGGGCTGCAAGGGTCGCTGAAATGGGTCGATAATTTCGGCATCCAGATCCTGATCTATGTCATGCTGGCCTGGGGGCTGAACATCGTCGTCGGTCTGGCCGGCCTGCTCGACCTCGGCTATGTCGCCTTCTATGCCGTCGGCGCCTATGCCTATGCGCTGCTCGGCACGCATTACGGCCTCTCCTTCTGGATCCTCCTGCCGGCCGCAGGCGCCATGGCCGCCTTCTGGGGCGTGCTGCTCGGCTTTCCGGTGCTGCGCCTGCGCGGCGACTACCTGGCCATCGTGACGCTTGCCTTCGGCGAGATCATCCGGCTGGTGATCATCAACTGGCGCGAGGTGACCAATGGCTCGGCCGGCATTTCCGGCATCCCGAAGGTCACCTTCTTCGGCCTGATGAGCTTCAACGTCTCGGATCCGAACTACATCGGCAAGGTGCTGAACATCGCCACATCGAGCGCCTATTACAAGATCTTCCTCTATTACCTCATCCTGGGGCTGGCGCTGCTCACCGCCTTCGTCACGGTCAGGCTGAGGCGCATGCCGGTCGGCCGCGCCTGGGAAGCCTTACGCGAGGACGAGATCGCCTGCCGCTCACTCGGCATCAACACCACGACCACCAAGCTGACCGCCTTTGCCACCGGCGCCATGTTCGGCGGTTTTGCCGGCTCGTTCTTCGCCGCCCGGCAAGGCTTCGTCAGCCCCGAATCCTTCGTCTTCCTGGAATCGGCCATCATCCTGGCCATCGTCGTGCTTGGCGGCATGGGATCACTGGTCGGCATTGCCGTCGCGGCTCTGGTCATGATCGGCGGCACCGAGGTGCTGCGCGAACTCGACTTCCTCAAGCAGGTCTTCGGACCCGACTTCACGCCGGAACTCTACCGTATGCTGCTGTTCGGCATGGCCATGGTGATCGTCATGCTGTGGAAGCCGCGCGGCTTTGTCGGCAGCCGTGAGCCGACCGCCTTCCTCAAGGTGCGAAGGGCTGTCTCAAGTTCCTTCACCAAGGAGGGTCACGGCTGATGAACGCGAACCCCTCCATGAACGACGCCATCCTGAACGTCGAACACCTGTCGATGAAGTTCGGCGGCCTGGTCGCGATCGGCGACCTGTCCTTCACCGCCAGGCGCGGCGAGATCACCGCGCTGATCGGGCCCAACGGCGCCGGCAAGACCACCGTGTTCAACTGCATCACCGGCTTCTACAAGCCGTCGGAAGGCATGATCACTCTCACCCGGCAGGACGGCTCGATCTACCTGCTCGAACGGCTGCCCAACCATGAGATCCCGGCGCGCGCCAAGGTGGCGCGCACCTTCCAGAACATCCGCCTGTTCTCGGGCATGACGGTGCTCGAGAACCTGCTCGTTGCCCAGCACAACAAGCTGATGAAGGCTTCGGGCTATACGGTGCTCGGCCTGTTCGGCTTCAGCGGTTACCGCAAGGCCTCGGCCGAATCCGTCGAACTTGCCAAGCACTGGCTTGAGAAAGCCGATCTGGTCGACCGCGCCGACGATCCGGCCGGCGACCTGCCCTATGGCGCGCAGCGGCGCCTCGAGATCGCGCGCGCCATGTGCACCGGCCCGGAGCTTTTGTGCCTCGACGAGCCCGCCGCCGGTCTCAATCCAAAGGAATCGGCCGCGCTCAACGACCTGCTGATGGACATCAAGAACAACACCGGCACCTCGATCCTGCTGATCGAGCACGACATGTCGGTGGTCATGCAGATCTCCGATCACGTCGTGGTGCTGGAATACGGCCGCAAGATCTCCGACGGCAATCCGCAGTCGGTGCGCACCGATCCGCGCGTCATCGCGGCCTATCTCGGCGTCGACGATGAGGAGGTCGAGACCGTGCTGACCGAAGTCGGCGACGAGGACGTCATCGAGCAACTCGATACCGGTCCCGATGCCGCGCATGGTCCGGGAACATCGTCGTCCTATCTCGCCGGCCCGGTGAGCGACACGGTCGGCCACAGCGAAGGCGAGCGCATCACGGTGTCGAAGGGCGCCTCGAAGGCGGCGCAGGTCGATGCGCGGGCGGCGAGCGTTGCGGCCAAGGCTGTCGCGCCAGCACCTGCTTCGCGGACCAAGCCGGTGGCGAAGCCGGCCACCAAGGCGAGCGTCAAGACAGGGGCCAAGACGCCGGCCGCGAAGGCCGCGGGCATCTCGAACCGCCTGGCGGCGCCCCGCGGCGGCAAGGCCGACAATCTCACCCGCATCAAGGGGATCGGCGCGGTCAACGAGAAGAAGCTCAACGAACACGGCATCTTCCACTTCGACCAGATCGGCGCTTGGAAGAAGGCCGATGTCGAGGCCGTCGAAGCGTATCTCGCCTTTGACGGACGCATCGCCCGCGAAGAATGGGTCAAGCAGGCCAGGCTGCTTAGCCAGGGCAAGGACACGGAATTCTCGCGCCGCGTCGACGCCGGCAAGGTGGCGACGAGCCATGCTTCCGGTAAGCAGGCAGCAAAGCCCGCGACAGGAGCGGGCAAGCCCGTTCGGGCCAAGCGCGGAGGGGGCAAGTGATGGCCGGGAAGACGCTGCTCGATATCAAGGGCGTGCAGACCTATTACGGCAACATCCGTGCGCTGAACGGCGTCGACGTCACCGTCAACGAGGGCGAGATCGTGGCGCTGATCGGCGCCAACGGCGCCGGCAAATCGACGCTGATGATGACCATTTTTGGAGCGCCGCGCGCCCGCGCGGGCACCATCACCTTCGCCGGCGCCGACATCACCCAATTGCCAACGCACGAGATCGCGCGCTTGCGCATTGCCCAGTCGCCGGAAGGCCGGCGCATCTTCCCGCGCATGACGGTGATGGAAAATCTGCAGATGGGCGCCAGCCTCGACAACCTCAAGCACTATGACGAGGACGTCGAGAAGGTGTTCGCGCTGTTCCCGCGCCTGAAGGAGCGCATCGCCCAGCGCGGCGGCACGCTGTCGGGCGGCGAGCAGCAGATGCTGTCGATCGGGCGCGCGCTGATGGCGCGGCCGAAGCTGCTTCTGCTCGACGAGCCGTCGCTCGGTCTTGCGCCGCTGATCGTCAAACAGATCTTCGATGCCATTCGCGAGCTGAACCGCACGCAGGGGCTGACCGTGTTCCTGGTTGAGCAGAACGCCTTCGGCGCGCTGAAGCTGGCGACGCGCGGCTATGTCATGGTCAACGGCAATGTGACCATGAGCGGCACCGGCAAGGAACTGCTCGCCAATCCGGAAGTGCGCGCCGCCTATCTCGAAGGCGGCCATCACTGAGTTCAGGAGTCCTTACCATGCAAGGCATTCTCTACGAGGAACCGTCCATCTGGCAGTTCTTCTTCGTCACCTGCCTGCTCGGCGGCTGGGCGGCATGGATGACCGGCAAGGCCAGTGCCCAGACCTGGCGCAGCTTCGTCCAGCTGTTCGCCTATCTGCTGGGTCTCGGCATCGGCATCCGCTTCATCCATCACGCGCTGTTCAACGGCACGATGTTCTCGCTGCATTACTATGTCGTCGACACCATCGTACTGATGATCCTCGGCTTCGTCGGCTATCAATACACACGAACCAACCAGATGGTGACACAGTATAATTGGCTCTACGAAAGAGCTTCAATCTTGAGCTGGAAACCGAAAGGTTGACGTTCATCATTAACGCCGTTTCGGGGATGAATCGGCGTGACAAGTGCCTGAAAATCGGCAAACTATGCTTTCTGCGATAAGGGTGGGCATCGCATGAAAGCTTCATCCACGCCCACTCCGTTAATGGGAGCGTTTAAATGAAAAAATCACTTTTGTCCGCCGTCGCCCTGACCGCGCTGATCGCGTTCAGCGGCAATGCGTGGGCTGATCTAATGGTCGGCGTTGCTGGCCCGATCACGGGTCCGAATGCCGCCTTCGGCGCACAGTTGCAGAAGGGCGCGGAGCAGGCGGTCGCCGACATCAATGCGGCGGGCGGCATCAACGGCGAGCAGATCAAGCTCGAAGTCGGCGACGACGTCTCCGATCCGAAGCAAGGCATCTCGGTCGCCAACAAGTTCGTCGGCGACGGCGTCAAGTTCGTGGTCGGCCACTTCAACTCGGGCGTCTCCATTCCGGCGTCGGAAGTCTACGCGGAAAACGGCATCGTCGAGATCACGCCTGCCGCGACCAACCCCCAGTTCACCGAGCGCGGCCTGTGGAACGTGTTCCGCACCTGCGGACGCGATGACCAGCAGGGCGGCATCGCCGGCGGTTATCTGGCGGCTAATTTCAAGGACGCCAAGATCGCCGTCGTGCACGACAAGACCACCTACGGCCAGGGCCTTGCCGACGAGACCAAGAAGGCTATGAACGCCAAGGGCGTGAAGGAAGTCATGTATGAAGGCGTCAATGTCGGCGACAAGGACTTCTCGGCGCTGATCGCCAAGATGAAGGAAGCCGGCGTCTCCATCATCTACTGGGGCGGCCTGCACACTGAAGCCGGCCTGATCATCCGCCAGGCGGCCGACCAGGGCCTCAAGGCGACGCTGGTTTCCGGCGACGGCATCGTGTCGAACGAACTGGCTTCGATCGCTGGCGACGCGGTCGCGGGCACACTCAACACGTTCGGCCCGGACCCTCGCCTGATCCCGGCCAACAAGGAACTGGTCGAGAAGTTCCGCGCGCAGGGCTTCGAGCCGGAGGCCTATACGCTCTACGCCTACGCAGCCATGCAGGCGATCGCCGAGGCAGCCACCTCTGCCAAGTCCAACGACCCGCAGGAAGTTGCCAAGGCGCTGCATGAGAAGGGTCCGTTCAAGACCGTGCTCGGCGACCTCTCCTACGACGCCAAGGGTGACCCGACGCTGCCCGGCTACGTCATGTACGAGTGGAAGAAGGGCGACGACGGCAAGTACACCTACGTCCAGAAGATGTAAGCCTGTCCGCATTGACTTCACGGAATGCCCGGCGCCTCGCGCCGGGCATTTTCTTTACGGAAGCAGCGATCGCGCGTTTATTGGCGGGCGAGAATTCTCGTTTTGAGGTCAGCGGAGGCTTTCCGCTGATGTTCAGCCGTTTGGGGCCACGCTCAAGGCGGAGAATCCATTTTAAATCGGTTTAAACGCGCGTCAAATTTTGTTTGCACTGCAGCATTTTCACGCTAATCATGGCGCCGCTTGCTCTTCCCTTCCGCTGCTGGAGCCCAGTCCTTGGCCATCACGAAGATCCTCGTCGCCAACCGGTCCGAAATCGCCATCCGCGTGTTTCGCGCGGCCAATGAACTCGGCCTCAAAACGGTGGCGATCTGGGCCGAGGAGGACAAATATTCGCTGCATCGCTTCAAGGCCGACGAGAGTTACCAGGTCGGGCGCGGGCCGCACCTCAACAAGGATATGGGGCCGATCGAAAGCTATCTCTCGATCGAGGAGGTGATCCGCGTCGCCAGGCTGTCGGGCGCCGATGCGATCCACCCCGGCTATGGACTGCTTTCGGAAAGCCCCGAATTCGCCGAGGCCTGTGCCGAAGCCGGGATCACCTTCATCGGGCCCAAGCCGGAGACGATGCGCCGGCTTGGCAACAAGGTCGCGGCGCGCAATCTGGCCATCGAGGTCGGCGTGCCTGTCATTCCTGCCACCGATCCGTTGCCGGACGACATGGAGGCGGTCAAGAAACTTGCCGCGGAGATCGGCTATCCCCTGATGCTGAAGGCTTCGTGGGGCGGCGGCGGCCGCGGCATGCGCGCCATCCGTGCCGAGGCCGATCTCGCCCGCGAGGTCACCGAGGGCAAGCGCGAGGCGAAAGCCGCCTTCGGCAAGGACGAGGTCTATCTCGAAAAGCTGATCGAGCGCGCCCGCCATGTCGAAGTGCAGATCCTGGGCGATACCAGTGGCAATGCGGTGCATCTGTTCGAGCGCGACTGCTCGATCCAGCGCCGCAACCAGAAGGTCGTCGAGCGGGCGCCCGCGCCCTATCTCAACGAGGAGCTGCGCCAGGAGCTGTGCGGCCATGCGCTGAAGATCGCGCGCGAAACCAGCTATATCGGCGCCGGCACGGTCGAGTTCCTGCAGGACGCCGACACCGGCAAGTTCTATTTCATCGAGGTCAATCCGCGCATCCAGGTCGAGCACACCGTCACCGAACAGGTGACCGGCATCGACATCGTCAAGGCGCAGATCCACATTCTCGACGGCTTCGCCATCGGCACGCCGGAATCGGGCGTTCCGGCACAAAAGGACATCAGGCTGAACGGCCACGCGCTGCAGTGCCGCATCACCACCGAGGATCCCGAGCACAATTTCATCCCGGACTATGGCCGCATCACCGCCTATCGCGGCGCCACCGGCTTCGGCATCCGCCTCGATGGCGGCACCGCCTATTCGGGCGCGGTCATTACCCGCTTCTATGACCCGTTGCTGGAAAAGGTGACCGCATGGGCGCCGACGCCGGCCGAGACCATCGCACGCATGAACCGGGCGCTGCGCGAATTCCGCATCCGCGGCGTGGCCACAAACCTGACTTTCCTCGAAGCGATCATCAATCACCCGAACTTCGCCGACAATTCCTACACGACCAAGTTCATCGACACGACGCCGGAGCTGTTCGAGCAGGTCAAGCGCCAGGACCGCGCCACGAAGCTGCTCAACTATCTTGCCGACGTCAGCGTCAACGGCCATCCCGAGACGCGCGGCCGGCCGCAGCCGAAAGCCGATGCCGCCGCACCCGTGGTGCCCTACCTCAACGGCAATGTGCCCGGCGGCAGCAAGCAGAAGCTTGACGTGCTCGGTCCGGAAAAATTCGCCGCCTGGATGCGCACGCAAAAAGAGGTGCTGGTCACCGACACGACGATGCGCGACGGCCATCAATCCCTGCTGGCGACGCGTGTGCGCACGCACGACATCGCCGGCATAGCGGGCACCTATGCGCGTGCCCTGCCGCAGTTGCTTTCGCTTGAATGCTGGGGCGGCGCCACTTTCGACGTCGCCATGCGCTTTCTCACCGAGGATCCCTGGGAGCGGCTCTCGCTGGTACGCGAGGCGGCGCCCAACCTCCTGCTGCAGATGCTTCTGCGGGGCGCCAACGGCGTCGGCTACACCAACTATCCCGACAATGTCGTGCAGCATTTCGTCAAACAGGCGGCATCAGGCGGCATCGACCTGTTCCGGGTGTTCGACTGCCTGAACTGGGTCGAGAACATGCGCGTCGCCATGGACGCGGTCGGCGCCGAGGGCAAGCTGATCGAGGCCGCGATCTGCTACACCGGCGATATTCTCGATCCCACACGGGCGAAGTACGACCTGAAATATTATGTCGGGCTGGCGAAAGAGCTCGAGGCGGCCGGCGCCCATATCATAGCGGTCAAGGACATGGCCGGGCTGTTGAAGCCGAGCGCCGCGCGCGTGCTGTTCAAGGCGCTGCGCGAAGCGACAGACCTGCCCATCCATTTCCACACACACGATACATCGGGGCTCTCAGCGGCAACGGTTCTGGCGGCGGTAGAGAGCGGCGTCGACGCCATTGACGCGGCGATGGATGCGTTCTCCGGCAACACCTCGCAGCCCTGCCTCGGCTCTATCGTCGAGGCGCTGAAGGGCACCGAGCGCGATCCCGGGCTCGACCCGCAATGGATCCGGAGGATCTCCTTCTATTGGGAAGCGGTGCGCAACCAGTATGCCGCCTTCGAAAGCGACCTCAAGGGGCCGGCGTCCGAAGTTTACCTGCACGAGATGCCGGGCGGACAGTTCACGAACCTCAAGGAACAGGCGCGTTCGCTTGGGCTGGAGACGCGCTGGCACGAGGTGGCGCAGACCTATCACGACGTCAATCTGATGTTCGGCGACATCGTCAAGGTGACCCCGTCGTCCAAGGTGGTCGGCGACATGGCGCTGATGATGGTCAGCCAGGATCTCACCGTCGCCGACGTCGAGAACCCGGCGAGGGACATCGCCTTCCCGGACTCGGTCGTCTCGATGCTGCGCGGCGATCTCGGCCAGTCGCCTGGCGGCTGGCCGCAGGCGCTGCAGAAGAAAGTGCTGAAGGGCGACAGGCCGATCACGGCGCGGCCGGGCTCGCTGCTGAAGCCGGCAGACCTCAAGGCCAGCCGCAAGGAGATCGAACGGAAGCTCGAGCGCAAGCTCAGCGAATACGAGTTCGCTTCCTGGCTGATGTATCCGAAGGTCTTCTCGGACTTCGCGGCCGCGCAGGAAACCTACGGTCCCGTCAGCGTGCTGCCGACGCCGACCTATTTCTACGGCATGAAGCCCGAAGACGAGGTGTTCGTGGACATCGAGAAGGGCAAGACGCTGGTCGTGCGCTGCCAAGCGATCGGCGACGTGGACGACAAGGGCATGGTCACCGTGTTCTTCGAACTCAACGGCCAGCCGCGCCGCGTCAAGGTGCCCGACCGGGCGCATGGCGCGTCCGCCGCCAAGGCAAGGCGCAAGGCCGAACCCGGCAACGAGGCGCATGTCGGAGCGCCGATGCCGGGCGTCGTCTCGGCGCTCGCGGTGGCCGCCGGCCAGGCCGTCAAGGCCGGCGACGTGCTGCTCTCCATCGAAGCGATGAAGATGGAAACGGCGCTGCATGCCGAGCGTGACGGCACGGTCGCCGAGGTGCTGGTCAAGGCCGGCGACCAGATCGATGCCAAGGACCTGCTGATCGCCTTCAATTGAGAGCTCGCAAGAGAGAGGCACAGACTGTCGGCTTCTGTCGGCAGCCCTGACGGCCTGTTCGATAACCGCTTGACCCGCGGTCCCTGGTCGGGCATCGAACCGCAGAAATTTGCGGCGGCACGGTTCCCCCGAGTCGCGGCGAAGCACCGATTTTTTTGGAGAAAAACATGGCCGACGATATCACAGAGACCAGCCAGACTGTTGCCGCCGGCCAGTTGCGTGCCTTCATCGAGCGCATCGAGCGGCTCGAGGAGGAAAAGAAGACCATTTCCGACGACATCAAGGAAGTGTTCGCCGAGGCCAAGGGCACCGGCTTCGACACCAAGGCGATGCGCGCGATCATCCGGCTGCGCAAGAAGGACCAGGCCGAGCGCCAGGAGGAGGAGTCCATCCTGGACCTCTACAAGGCCGCCCTCGGCATGGTGTAAGGCGAGGCATCTCGTGACGTCCGGGGTCGGCGATGAGTGAGTTCGACTTCGGCGGCCGAAGGGCCTCGGAGTTCCGCCAACGCGGCTTCTGGACGCTGTTTGCCGAGCGTCACCCGGAAGAAAGAACCCGGCTGGCGAGGCGAGGGCCCTGGTTCTGGCAGCGCGGGCTGCCGGAATTTGCGCTGGTGCTCTCCATGTATGTGGCGCCGAGCGAGAATGTGGTCGGCGTCTTCTTCGGCCGTAACGAGAAGCTTGGCGCAACCGACGTCTGGGTGCGCCTCAAGCCGTTTCAGCCGGCGATCGAGGAACGGCTGAAGCTCAGGCCGGAGCAGAGCGCACAAAACCTCGGCATCAATTCACAGTGGCGGGTCAACTGCTTTGCCGAGGACAATTGGCCGGCCATGACGGACTGGCTGGTGACCGAATGCTCGCGGTTCGAGTGCGCTGTCACCGAAGTTCTGGGACAGGGATAGGCCGCCGATGCTCGCGGATTTCTTCCGCTCGCGTTGGGATGGCCAGGTGCGGCTCGACCGGCTGTTCTGGCGCGATATGGTGCTCGTCGGCACGGCGATCAACATTGCATCGTCCGTGGCGGCGCTCATTCTGCTGGGGGTGAAGACGCCGCTCGGTCTTGTGCTGGCGGTGCATTTCGCGCCGGTGCCCTACAACATCTTCCTGACCTCGGCCGTCTGGCGGACGGCGGAGCGAACCGGGGGCGCCAAGGCCTCCCTTGCTATGCTGGGTTCGGCGCTCTGGCTGATCGCAACAGTCGTCGTCTGACAATGCTGCACGAAAAAGGCGGCCGAGGCCGCCCTTCGCAGAAAACATTGGCGAGGCCTCGCTCAGGCCGGCTCGAATCTCAGCGCCACGCCGTTGATGCAGTAGCGCAGCCCGGTCGGCGGCGGGCCGTCCTCGAAGACGTGGCCGAGATGGCTGCCGCAGCGAGCGCAATGGCATTCCGTGCGGACCATGCCGTAGCTGCGGTCGGTCGTGGTCTCGATGGAACCGGGAACGGGGTCGTTGAAGCTCGGCCAGCCGGTGCCGCTCTCGAACTTCAGCTTGGATTCGAACAGCGGCTGGTCGCAGCCGACGCAAAAGAAGGTGCCGGCGCGCTTTTCGTGAAGCAGCGCACAGCTGCCCGGGCGTTCGGTGCCATGGTTGCGCATGACGGCATATTGCTCAGGCGTCAGCCGGGCGCGCCATTCGGCGTCGGTGCGGGTGACGGGATAGGCGTGGGTGTCCATGCAGAAAACTCCTCGGCCTTGACGGCTCATTGTTGATCGCAATGTCTATTCGCAACAAGATAGGCGTTTGTTACGAGATTTGCCCGCATTTTCGAGCGTGCCTTCTGCAATCCTCATGCGATCGCCGTGAGATAGCGCGCAACGGAGGCCGCCAGCGCCTGTTTCGCGCCACCGATAATGTTCTGGTTCCACCACGCGCCGTAGATTTCATCGAATGTGAAGGGCTCCAGCGCGGCCGCGATGCGGCGCACGGCGGCCGCATTGAGCGGGATGTAGTTGGGATAGCTGTACATGAAGCTGACGTGGCGGCGGGTCGGCGTCACCTGCAAGATATCGCCGGCCAGGAGAGCATTGCCGCCTTCGCGCTTCCAGTGCAGCACCTGGCCGCCGGCAAAGTGGCCGCCGCAGCGGATGAGCGTCAACGCCGGGTTCAGGTCCAGTGTCTCGCCTTGCCAGCTGACGATCGACGGGTGTGGCCGCATGATCCAGTGCCGGTCGTCGTCATGGAGATAGATCGGCACGCCGCCAAACGCCTCGCTCCATTCGACCATCACCGAATAGTAGTGGCAGTGCGAGATGGCGATCCCGGCAAGGCCGCCGCGGCGATTGATCTCGGCCACCGCCTCGTCGGTCACCATCGAGATGCAGTCCCACAGAACGTTGCCGTGCGGCGTCTGCGTCAGCAGCGCCCGCTGACCGATGGCGAAGCGCGGCTCGATGCCGAAGGCGAGAACGCCGGCATCGCCCTTCATCACAAGCCGATGCCCGGCCGCGAGCTCTTCCGGTGTGGTCCAGGCCTGGCCTTCCCAGCGCACATATTGCCGCTCGTCCTCGCAGATCGGACAGTGCTGTGGGGGCGCTTCGCTCTGCGCGAACTGGACACCGCATTGCAGGCAGAGGAAACAGGTCATGGAACCTCCCGTCATTTTCCCGGCTCAATGCTTGCGCGACAATTGCTTGGTGGCGCTTTCCAGTCCGGCGAGCGTCAGCGGAAACATGCGGCCGCCGAACATGTCGCGGATCATAGCGATCGAATGGGTGAACCCCCAGTTCTTCTGGCTCTCGGGGTTCAGCCATACCGCGTTCGGCCACTGCCGCAGCAGACGGCCGAGCCAGACGGCGCCCGCCTCCGGGTTCCAGTGCTCGACCGAGCCACCGGGATGCGCGATCTCGTAAGGGCTCATCGAGGCATCGCCGACCACGATCACCTTGTAGTCAGGCCCATATTTGTGGAGGAGATCGAAGGTCGGGATCGTCTCGGCATGGCGGCGGCGATTGTCCTTCCACACGCCCTCGTAGAGGCAGTTGTGGAAATAAAAATATTCGAGCTGGCGGAATTCGGCGCGGGCGGCCGAGAACAATTCCTCGACGCTTCTGATGTGGTCGTCCATCGAGCCGCCGACATCGAAGAACATCAAAAGCTTCACCGCGTTGCGCCGCTCTGGCCGCGTCTTGACGTCGAGATAACCGTGCTCGGCGGTGGCGTGGATGGTGCCGGGCAGGTCGAACTCCTCCTCGGCGCCTTCACGCACCCAGCGGCGCAGCCGCTTCAGCGCGATCTTGATGTTGCGGGTGCCGAGCTCGACGGCGTCGTCGAAATTCCCGAACTCGCGCCTGTCCCAGACCTTCACGGCCCGGCGGTTGCGGCTCTCATGCTGGCCGATGCGCACGCCTTCGGGATTGTAGCCATAAGCGCCGAAAGGCGAGGTGCCGCCAGTGCCGATCCATTTCGAGCCGCCTTGGTGGCGGCCTTTCTGTTCCTCGAGCCGCTGCTTCAGCGTCTCCATCAGCTTCTCGAAACCGCCGAGCGCCGCGACCAGCTTTTTCTCCTCCTCGGTCAGGTGCTTTTCGGCCAGCCGGCGCAGCCATTCCTCGGGGATATCAGCGACGTTGACGGCATTCGGACCGCTGAGCGCCTCCACACCCTTGAAGATATGCGCGAACACCTGGTCGAAGCGGTCGATATGGCGTTCGTCCTTCACCAGCGCTGCGCGAGCGAGGTAGTAAAAACCTTCGACGTCGTAGTCGACCAGCCCGGCTTCCAACCCCTCCAGCAGCAACAGGTATTCCCTGAGTGAAACGGGAACGCGCGCTGCCTTCAGTTCGAGGAAGAAGGGGATGAACATTTTCTATCTATATTCTATCTATAGAAGATCATATTCGATGAAGCCGGTGCGGCGCGCGACATGGTCATAGAGCTTGCGCGCCGTGGCGTTGGTTTCGTGCGTCATCCAGTAGACATTCCTGACGCCGATCTTGCCGGCTTCCTGCTTCACGGCTTCGATCAGCGCAGCGCCAATCCCCTTGCCGCGCACTTCGGGGTCGGCGAACAGATCCTGCAAGTAGCAGTTGTTCTTCTCGGACCAGCAAGAGCGATGGTACAGGTAGTGGGTGAGGCCGACAGCCTTGCCGTCGAGGAGGGCGATGAAGCCCTTCGGTTCGAACTCGCCTTGCGTGAACAGGCGCTTCCAGGTGACCTCGTAGACCTCTTGCGGCAGCTTCGTCTCGTAGAAAGCAAGGTAAGCGGTCCAAAGCCGGCGCCAGTCGGCGTGGTCGGATTCTGTGAGCGGGCGGATAGTGATCTCGGCCATTTCGTTCCCTCTGAAGTCTGGAACCCAATCCATACCAACAGAATCGGGATCAGGAACACCCTTGCCTATCCCGCCGGCGAATTATACTCGCGAAAAGCGGTCGCGAGCATGTGCAGCGCCTCTCGTGCCCTTGGCGCCAAGCCGTGCGAATGCAAAACGATCTCGGAAGGGGGAATTGGCGGCAGGCCGAGTTTGCGGCCCACCTCGACCAGGCCGGGCGGCGCGACACGGTAGGCGAGCGCAGCGACGGCGAAGCCGGCCGACACCGCGATATTGACGGCTGCGCCGCCGCCGCCCACGAAAGCCTCGTTCCAGGCAATGCCTGCCTTATCCAGCGTCTCGACAGCTCTCACGCGGTCAGGGCAATTGCATACGGTGCTTAGCAGCGCCAAGCGCAATGGCGTTCCCGGCCGCCATTCGAAGGCCGGGGCGGCGAACCAGCCATAATGGGTGCGCGACAAGGCTTCGCCGCGGCGGCTGTCGTCTTCCTGATGGACAATCACCGCATCGAGCTCACCGCGATCGAAAGCCTCCTCCAGCATGGAGCTCGTATCGATCCTGATGTTGAGCGCGAGCGACGGATCATGGGCATGCAACTGGGCTATCAATATGGACAGCTCGGGCCCGGCGACGTGATCGACAAAGCCGAGAGCAAGCCGACACGGCGCGTCGGAAAATTCCGTGACGGCTCGTTCGTGGGAGGCAAGGAATTCACGCGCCGCCGGGAGAAAAGCCGCTCCCCTTGCCGAGAGGGCCACGCGGCGCGGCGTTCGTTCGATCAGACGCGCGCCGAGCTTCTCTTCCAGCCGACGCAGCTTAACGCTGATCGTCGCCTGGGTGCTGCCCAGCGCGGCAGCCGCACGCGTGAAGCTCTGCAGGTCGGCCACCATGACGAAGGTCCGCACGGCATCGACGTCAAGACTGGTCATCTCTAATCATTCCATTTTGTCATTTCTGAAATAGAAACGCATAGTCTTTTTTCATGATGGGGGGTCATTTAAGTCATGTCGACCGCTGTGTGAAGAGCGACGCTCGCAGCCACTTCCGAATGCTCCGACTGAAAGTGACCGACATGACGTTTCCAATCGACCGAAACACCGTTGCTCTTGCGGGGGTCTGCCTCGCCTCGCTGCTGTTCGGCCTCGAAATCTCCAGCGTCCCGGTGATCCTGCCGAAACTGGAAACCGTGCTTGGCGCTGATTTCAAGGATCTGCAATGGATCATGAATGCCTACACCATTGCCTGCACCACGGTGTTGATGGCGACGGGGACATTGGCCGACCGTCTCGGCCGCAAACGCGTGATGGTGGGCACCACCGTCGCCTTTGGCCTCGCCTCCCTGCTATGCGGTCTCGCAACGAGCGCTCCGCTGCTGATCATCGCCCGGTTTCTTCAGGGCCTGGCGGGCGGAGCGATGTTTACCTGCAGCGTGGCGGTGTTGTCCCACCAGTTTCAAGACGGCAGTGAACGCGGCAAGGCCTTCGTCGCCTGGAGCGTCGTCTCGGGCATCGGCCTTGGCTTCGGCCCCGCCATTGGCGGATTGATTGTGACGCTGTCGAGTTGGCAATGGGTGTTCCTCATCCATGTGCCGCTTGGCGTTCTTGCCTTGGCTTTCATCGGCGCCGGTGTCACCGAATCGCGCGATCGCAACGCGCAGAAGCTTGACCGGGCCGGCATACTGACACTGTCGTTCGCGGTGTTCGGCTTCTCCTATCTGATCACGCAAGGGGCCGATCTGGGCGCTGGCGCGCGCATCGGCGTGGCAAGCGCGGCCGTGCTGGCCTTCGTCGCGTTCCTCGTAGCCGAGAAGATCAATCCCTATCCGATGTTCGATTTCTCCGTTTTCCGCATCCGCCAATTCTCGGGAGCGATCATGGGCGGCATCGGCATGAATTTCAGCTACTGGCCGTTCATCATCTATCTGCCGATCTATTTTTCGGGGGTCCTCGGTTACGACAGCACCACGACCGGGCTGTTGCTGCTCGTCTACACGCTCCCTTTCATGCTGATGCCGTCGATCGCCGAGCGCCTGCGGGCACGCTATCAGGCGCGGGTGGCGATCCCGCTCGGCTTGTTGACATTGGGGGTCGGTTTCATCGCCATGTGGATAGGTTCCGGGCTCGAGGGCAACTGGCTGACCATGCTGCCCGGCACGCTGATCGCCGGCATCGGCATCGGCCTGACCAATTCGCCGACCACCAACACCACGACCGGCTCGGTGTCACCCGATCGTGCCGGCATGGCGTCCGGCATCGATATCAGTGCGCGGCTGATCACCCTTGCCATCAACATCGCGGTGCTGGGACTGCTGCTGACGCAAGGGATCGTTTCTTATCTGCGCAACGCATTCGGCACGGCTATCGACCCGAACGAACTGCGCGCCCTGGCGGAGAAGATCGCAGCCGGCAATCTCGACGGCCTGGCGCAATACTCGCCCAAGCTTGCGACCCTCGACCCGACGGGCGCCATCGTTCATGCCTCCCTGGTCAACGGTTTTGGCTGGGTCATGCTCTATAGCGGGATCGGCGTTCTGGCTCTTGCCGTCATCAGCTTTGCTATCTTCGGTCCAAAACATGTCGCGCCGCAGCAGCGAAGCGGGCGTCCTGCGCAGGGTGCTGGCAAGGTGCGCTCCTAGCAATGCCTTGCGGCTCGGCCTCAGGACGCCGAGCCGCTCGTCACCCTTGCCGTCTCGCCATGAAGGCCAGCCGTTCGAACAGATGCACGTCCTGCTCGTTCTTCAGCAGTGCGCCATGCAGCTTGGGCAGCGCGTTCTTCGGGTCGGCGCGCAGATCCTCGGGCGCGATGTCGTCGGCGACCAGCAGCCTTATCCAGTCGAGCGCCTCGGAGGTCGACGGCTTCTTCTTCAGTCCCGGCACGTCGCGGATTTCGTAGAACTGAGTGAGCGCCGCCCGCACCAGATTCTGCTTGATGCCGGGATAATGCACATCGACGATCCTGTGCAGCGTCTCGACGTCGGGAAAGCGGATGTAGTGGAAAAAGCAGCGACGCAGGAAGGCGTCGGGCAGTTCCTTCTCGTTGTTGGAGGTGATGATGACGATCGGCCTCACCGCGGCGCGGATCGTCTCGCCGGTCTCGTAGACGAAGAACTCCATCCGGTCGAGTTCCTGCAAGAGGTCGTTGGGAAATTCGATATCGGCCTTGTCGATCTCGTCGATCAGAAGCACAACCTTCTTGCCGGCGGCGAAGGCTTCCCACAATTTGCCGCGCTTGATGTAGTTCTTGATATCGTTGAACCTGGTATCGCCAAGTTGGCTGTCGCGCAGCCGCGACACTGCATCGTACTCGTAGAGGCCTTGCTGCGCCCGCGTCGTCGATTTGACGTGCCATTCCATGAGTTCCAGCCCGAGTGCCGCCGCCACTTGCCTGGCAAGCTCCGTCTTGCCGGTGCCGGGCTCACCTTTGACCAGCAAGGGCCGTTCCAGCGCGATCGCCGCGTTGACCGCCACCATCAGATCCTTGTCGGCGACGTAGGCCGCCGTGCCTTCGAAACGCATTTTTGCTCCTTGGTTCAGTACGGACGACCGTAAGGAGACGGCTTGGCCCATGCAAGGGTGGGTTGGCGGCGGCGAAGTGTGAAGCCGGCAGGGCAAGAGCGCCAACTCTCTGGCGCCAAGTCTCTGGCGCTTGGGAGGGCATCGGCCTATATTGGGGCTGACGGTCTGCGCTTCCCGGCAGGAGACACTTTTCCCCGGGGCCTTAACGATCCTTAGGGAGCTGTCCCTGGGAAGACCCGTGGGTTTTCTCACACGGCGCCCACCTACTTTGTAGGCACCCGGGATCGACTTCTCCACCGGTTGTGTGGATCGTCACTTATTCGCCACATCCACGTATTTCGTGGATCATGCGATGGAAAACGTCGCTCCCAAAACGTCCATTCAGGTCTGGCTTTTTCTAGCGTCTGCGCATGGCATCCTCAAAAGACCTGAAAAAACAGCTGCGCAAGGAAGCACTTGGCCGCCGCGACGCGCTCGATGAATTCTGGCGGGTGGAAGTCGCGCTCGATATGGCCGAAACCGCGCGCGACCAGCTTGCCATCGAGCCAGGCCAAATCGTGTCCGGCTTCTGGCCAATGCGCTCGGAAGTCGATGTCCGGCCGCTGATGTTCGCCTTGCGCGAAAAGGGCGCACGGCTCTGCCTTCCGGCGATCCTCGACAAGACGACCATCGTCTTTCGCGAATTGGTACGCGGCGCGCCGATGATCGATATGGGATTTGGCACCGTCGGGCCGCATGAGGAGGCCGAAGTTCTTGACCCCTCCGTCATGCTGGTGCCGCTCGCCGGCTTCGACGCGCGCGGCCACCGCATCGGTTACGGCGCGGGCTATTATGACCGTGCGATCGCCAAGCTTGTCGACAAGGGGCATGCGCCCCGGCTGATCGGCATTGCTTTCGACTGCCAGGAAGTGACGATGGTTCCCAATGAGGACCATGACGTCATCATCCCGGAAATACTCACCGAGAGCGGGTTGCGCCGGTTCGAGCCAGAATTGTAGATAGTTCTTTGGGACGCATGATCTTTGCCGAAAGTCATGCCACTTTTCCGGATCAGGCGTAGATGAGACTTCTCTTCCTCGGCGACATGGTCGGCAAGACAGGCCGCACGGCGGTGTGGGAGCAATTGCCGGGCCTGATCTCGGATTTCAAGCTCGATTTCGTCATCGTCAACGGCGAAAACGCGGCCGGCGGCTTCGGCATCACCGAGGAGATTTTTCGCGAGACCATCGCGGCCGGCGCCGATGTCGTCACCACCGGCAACCATGTCTGGGACCAGCGCGATGCGCTCGCCTTCGCGCCGCGCGAAGAGCGCTTCCTGCGCCCGTCCAATTTTCCCAAGGGCACGCCCGGGCGCGGCTCGGGCGTCTACATCGCCAGGAGCGGCGCGCGCGTGCTGGTCGCCAACATCATGGGCCGGGTGTTCATGCATCCCGAGCTCGACGATCCCTTCCAGGCTGGCGAGCGCGAGCTTGCCGCCTGTCCGCTCGGCGAGCAGGCGGATGCCGTGGTCATCGACTTCCACGCCGAGGCGACCTCCGAAAAAATGTGCTTCGCGCATTTCGTCGACGGTCGCGCCAGCCTCGTGGTCGGCACTCACACCCACCAGCCGACCGCCGATCACCATATCCTCAATGGCGGCACCGGCTACATTTCCGACGCGGGCATGTGCGGCGATTATGATTCGTCGCTCGGCATGGACAAGGAGGAGCCGCTCAACCGGTTCCTGTCGAAAGTGCCGAAGGGGCGTTTCGAGGCGGCGACCGGACCCGCGACCTTGTGCGGCGTCGGCGTTGATATTTCCGACCGCACGGGGCTGACCGAGAAGATCGCGCCGTTTCGCCGCGGGCCGCGGCTCGAGGAAACGGCGCCGTCCTTCTGGACGTGACATTGATATAGGGGCTCTCAATACCTAACTGCCGGCGACACTGCTCTAGATCGTAGAGGGGACGACCTCCATGCAGCTTATCGAGTTCCTGGCGCCGCACTTCGCCTTCGTGTTCGATCCCACCGCCTGGGTCGCGCTGTTGACCCTGGTGGTGCTCGAGATCGTGCTCGGCATCGACAACCTGATCTTTATCTCGATCCTGACCAACAAGCTGCCGGAAGCACAGCGAGCCCGCGCCCGCCGGCTCGGCATCTCGGCGGCGCTCGTCATGCGGCTGGTGCTGCTCGCCACCATCTCGATCATCGTCCAACTGACGGCGCCGGTCTTCACCGCCCTTGGCCACGGCTTTTCCTGGCGCGACCTGATCCTGATCGCCGGTGGCCTGTTCCTGGTGTGGAAGGCGACCAAGGAGATCCATCACACGGTCGACCCCGACGACCACCAGGACACGATGCTGGGCGAGACCGTGCAGATGAGCCTTGCCGGCGCCATCTTCCAGATACTGCTTCTCGACCTTGTCTTCTCCATCGATTCCATCATTACCGCCGTCGGCATGACCGACGAGATCGCCATCATGTACATCGCCGTCATCGTGGCGGTTACGGTGATGATGCTGGCGGCTACGCCGTTGGCGAACTTCATAGCCAGGAACCCGAGCATCGTCATGCTGGCGCTGGGCTTCCTGTTGATGATCGGCATGACGCTGATCGCCGACGGCATGGGCTACCATGTGCCCAAGGGTTATATCTACGCGGCGATGGGTTTTTCGGCGCTCGTCGAAGGCCTCAACATGCTGGCGCGGAACCGCAAGAAGGCGAAGTCCGGCGGCGGGCATTGAGCCTGACGACATGGCCAATGCCGAGTTCAGGCTGACTCTTACGAAATTGTACGTACAATATCGTTGCGATTCGAATGGGATGCTGAAAGAGCCAGGCGCAAACTTGCCAAGCTCGGCATCGGATTCGATCTCGCGCAGAAGGTGTTCGATGATCCGCTTTATCTCATCGTGCCCGACCGGTTTGAAGATGGTGAGCAGCGTTGGCACGCTATCGGGACGATCGATGCCGTAGTGGTCATGCTGGTTGTACACACATATCCTGATCGCGAAGATGAGGAACGAGTTAGGATTGTTGGTGCCCGGAAAGCGACAGCGCATGAAAGGAGGCGCTATGAGCAAGAAGGACCTTAGTCAGGATCAGCGCAACCAGCTCGCCAAGCTGGCTGGTTTGCCTGACAGCGAAATTAATACTTCCGACATCCCAGAAGTTCCGGCGGAGAATTGGATTCATGCTCGTCGTGGACATCTTTACAGACCACTCAAGCAGCCAGTGACAATCAGACTCGATGCCGACGTGCTATCGTGGTTCAAGGAGCATGTCGGGGGTGGTGGTTACCAGACCGAAATCAATCGTGTGCTCCGCCATCACGTGATCGAGCAGGAAAAGCGTAGAACCTGAGCCGGTTCAACTCCCCGGCGCGCCCTTCGGGTGACGGTCGCCGATCAGGCCTAGTGTCAGGCCTTGTTCGAGCCAGGCCTTGGCGCCGGCCAGAACGAGCGTGAAGCCGCCGGTTGAATCGACCGCCTGTTTCGCCTGTTCGTCGCCGTTGCCGGCAAAGCCGAAATTGCGGACCTCCAGGAAGGTCGCGTCACCTGGCATTTCGGTGAAGGTCCAGATCACCGTGGTCGGCGGATCGCCCCATTGCATGGAGATCTTTTCGTTGGCGACGATCTCGCTGACGACCACGGTCGTCGAGATGCCATACATGCGCCACTCCCATTGAACCGGCTTGCCGCCGTCCAACCTGCCGCTGGAATGGGTGAACCAGAATTTCGTGGTGATCTCCGGGTTGACGATGGCCTCGAAAACGTCGGAGACCGGCCGCCGGATCATCATGGCGGCTTCGGCCGTCGGTGTCTCGCGGATTTCCATACCGTTCTCCCCTGCCGAATACGCCTTCACCAGGCGTCGGGCTCCCGCACCATGTGAACGATGTTGGCGGGGCTGGTGATCCAGAAACCGCGGAAGCCTTCTCCCAGCGGCTCGATGGCGTCGCATCGCTCGACGCCGACCTTGGCGAGATGATCGGCGGCGCCCGGGAAATCCCCGGTGAACAGTCCCAGCCAGATCTCGGCTTGGCCCGGTCCTGCTATGGCAGATTGATCTGCCAGGAAACGCCGAACCTGTCGTTCAGCCAGGCGAAACGGCGGCTGAAACCGTAATTGCCGGTCGGCATCAGAAACGTGCCGTCTTTGGACAAGGCCTCGACGATGCGCTCCAGCTCTTCTTCGGTGGAACAGTCGACGAAGAGCGAGACCGACGGCGTGAAGGTGAAGGCGTGGTGCACAGGGCTGTTGAAGATCATGACCTCCGTGCCGCCGATGGATGCGCGAGCCAGCTTGACTGCCCCTTCGGGTCCGTCCTCGCCTGCACCGTAGCGCGTGAGGTCGAGGACGCGGCTATCCGGAATGGTCTCACAATAGAAGGCCATGGCTTGCTCGGCCTTGCCTTCGAACATCAGGAACGGGGTTACTTTCACGGCAGGCCTCCCTTCGCTCAAATGTTGGTCTCGTTGGCAGGCTCGCCCTTCATCTCGCTGCGGTAGTAGCCGTCGCGCAAATTGATGCCGTGTTCGACATAGGCCTTCATGCAGGCCAGCATCTGCGACCAGCCCTCGCAATTGAGATAGGACTTCTTCAGGCCGACCGCGTCCTCGTGCCAGCCGGCCTCGGCGATGGTGACGAAGGTGCCGCCGTCGTCGAGCGGCTCGAAATTCATCTCGATGCGGGTCTTGTAGGCCGGCTTTCCCTCTTCGTCGGTGGCATCCCAGCGCAGCACGATGCGGCTGTCCCTGACGATTTCGTCTACTTCGACCGGCACCTTGCCCCACCACACGACATTGGCGCCCGGCACCAAGGGCGCGCTGGCACCGCCGATGGTGGTGAAATAGGAGCTGAGCTTCTTCGGATTGACGACCGCGTCGAAGACGTCGGCGACCGGTTTGCCGATGCGTCCTGAAACCCTGAAACCAAGAGACATATCCACAGTTCCTTCCTTGATTGATAGGAGCTTATGTTATAAAAAAATAACATGTCAAGCCGATCGCAAGACGACAATGTTTTCAAGGCGCTGGCGCATCCGCGCCGGCGCGAGATGCTGGATCTGCTGAAGGACGCGCCAAAGACGACCGGCATGCTGTGCGAGGCGTTTTCCGACATCGACCGCTGCACCGTCATGCTGCATCTCAAAGTGCTGGAAGAGGCCGATCTCATCGTGGCGCGGCGCGAGGGGCGCGAGCGCTGGAACAATCTCAATGCGCTGCCGATCAAGCAGATACACGACCGCTGGATCAGCCAGTACGCCGGCCATGCGCTTAGTATCATCGACCGGCTGAAGTCGGATCTGGAGGGGTGAACAGCCGTCACGGCTTTTGCCGTGCGTGGCAAAGCGCGGCGCGGCTGGACGAATTGAGCCGATTTATCTATAAGCCGGCCATTCCGACAAAGAGCGCCATACGTCCATTCGGACGCAGCAGGGACGTTCTGACATTTTGAATTCGAGCATTGCGGAAGGCGGGTCATGCATCTCGCCGCGCGATGCTCTAGCCGAACACGACAGGGGTGCCATGGCTGGCCATTCACAGTTCAAGAACATCATGCACCGCAAGGGCCGTCAGGACGCGGTGCGGTCGAAAATGTTTTCCAAGCTGGCGCGCGAAATCACCGTCGCGGCCAAGAGCGGGACCCCCGATCCGTCGATGAATCCGCGCCTGCGCCTTGCCGTGCAGAACGCCAAGGCGGTGTCGATGCCGAAGGACAACATCCAGCGCGCCATCAACAAGGCGTCGATGGGCGACGCCGAAAATTACGAAGCCGTGCGTTACGAGGGCTACGGTCCCGGCGGCGTCGCCGTAATCGTCGAGGCGCTGACCGACAATCGCAACCGCTCGGCTTCGAATGTGCGCGCCGCCTTCACCAAGGCCGGTGGGGCGATGGGCGAAACCGGCTCGGTGTCGTTCATGTGGGATCGGGTCGGCGAGATCTATTATCCAGCATCGGCCGGCAGCGCCGACAAGGTCATGGACGCGGCAATCGAAGCCGGCGCCGATGACGTGGAGTCGGATGAGGAAGGCCACACCATCTATTGCGCCTTCGAAAACCTCGGCGAGGTGTCGAAGGCACTCGAAGCCTCTCTCGGCGAGGCGGAATCGGTGAAGCCGATCTGGAAACCGCAGAACAATATTCCGGTCGATGAAGAACGCGCCCAGTCGCTGATGAAGCTGGTCGCCACGCTCGAGGACGACGATGACGTTCAAAGCGTCTACGCCAATTTCGAGGTCGACGAGGAGACCATGGCCAAGCTCAGCGCTGCGTGAGCAAAGCCTGACATGATCGAAAAACCGCTGCCCACCATCCGCATCACCTATTGCACGCAGTGCCAGTGGCTGCTGCGTGCCGGCTGGATGGCGCAGGAACTGCTATCGACATTCGGCACCGATCTGGGCGAGGTGACGCTGGTGCCCGGCACCGGCGGCGTCTTCACCATATCGTGCAACGAGGTGCTGGTCTGGGACCGCAAGCGCGACGGCGGCTTTCCGGATGCGGCAAAACTCAAGCAACTGGTGCGCGACGTCATCGACCCGGACCGCGATCTCGGTCATTCCGACCGCAAGGCGAAGAGCTGAGACTTCCGCAGAAGCCGGACGTCATTTTCCTCGCCTCTGCCCGAAAATCGCGCCGATCCCCGCGCCGATTGCTATGCCCATGCCGATGCCGACGGCAGGGTCATCCATCGCTGCGCCACAGACAGCGCCGAGGCCGATCCCCGCGGCAATGCCCAAGGCCATGGTGGAATGCGGGTCGTTCACGGCGCTTCTCCCGACAAACACGCCTCGGTTGCCGCGATGCCGAACGCGGCGGACCGAGACATGTCAACGCGCGGCGAACCAGAAGGATGCCAGCGCGGTGATGGCGGTGATCGCGCGCACGTGGTTCCACATCACCCAGTCCCTGAGATAGGTGGTCCATACAGCAGCGCCGTTGCTGCTCGCCGGATCGATGGCGGCCAGCGCGTCGTTGAGCGGCACGTTGAAAACCATCGTCACGATCGGGTTGCCGACGAGATAGATGACTGCGCCGGCCAGCAGCCAGAAGGAGCCTGGCTGCTGCCAGCCGATGATGGCGCCGGCGATCAAGACAAGGCAGATCAGGCCGGTGCCGAACAAGGCGGTCATGAACATCGGCGTGATGACGGTGATGTTGATCGAGTTCATGGCGGCGATACCGCCCGCGGCAGGCAGGCGAGCCATTGCCGGCATGACGAAGTTGGAAAAGGCGAAGAACACGCCGCCAACAACGCCCGAGCCGATAGCGGCGATGAAGATGAGGGTGGGAAGTAATTTCGGGATCATGTCAGTTGCTCCAGATGCCGGTTGCGGCGGTTTCAGTCGCAATGGGCAGAAAAGTTTTGGGGGGTGGCCGGGCACCTGTTCGACGCCTTCAAATCAACTATCCCGTCTGCTTCTTTCAAAACATGAGAAATCCTCATATTTGCAAAACGTGATAAACCCTCGTATTTTGCGAGTCAAGTCATTTCTGGGTGGCATTGCCGCCCGGCATCTGTTGAAGAGCCATGGAAAAAACCGCCACGTCCCCACCGGAACAGGTCGCCACGCCACGCCGCGCGCCGAGCCAGCAGCGCAGCCGTGAACGGGTCGAGCGCATGCTCGCCGCCGCCTCGGCGCTGATTGCGGAGCAAGGCAGCGATGCCATGCGCATGGGCGAGGTGGCGGAGCGGGCTGGGGTGTCGATCGGCTCGCTCTACCAGTTCTTCCCCGACAAGCGGGCGATCGTCTGGGCGCTGGCCGAGCGCTACACCGCCGAAAGCCAGGCCTGCATTTCAGCCACGCTCAAGGACGTCGGCGACGCCGAGGGCCTTCGGCGGGCGTTCTCGGAATTGGTGGACATTTATTACCACCTGTTCCTGGCGGAGCCGGTGATGCGCGATATCTGGTCGGGCACGCAGGCCGACAAAGCGCTGCGCGAACTGGAGCTCGCCGACAGCCGTGCGAACGCCGAATTTCTCACTGCGACGCTCAAACGCCTGCGGCCCGATGCCGATGCCGTCGCGCTGGAGACGACGGCGTTTCTCGTTTGGCAGATGGGCGAGGCCGCCATGCGGCTGGCGATCTCGGTCGAGCGGAAGGAGGGCGACAGGCTGGTCGCCGCCTACAAGCGCATGGCGCTCAGGGAATTGCTTGCGGAATAGGATGCTCTCACCCGCCCCCTCGTGGGGAGGGTCGCTGCGAAGCAGCGGGGTGGGGCAGCGCCGACCCCCACCCCGACCTTCGGTCCGACCTCCCACACGGGACCGACAAGGCGGAGGTGGGGGCAAGCGCCAGCGTGAAGGGACGTGCATTGGCCAACAAAAAACCCGCCACGGGGGCGGGTTCTCTGGTCTGCGAAAAGCTGATGAGGCCTAGAGGCCGAAACCTTCGAAGCGCTTCTTGAACTTCGACAGGCGGCCGCCGCGGTCGAGCAGGGTCTGCTGGCCGCCGGTCCAGGCCGGGTGCGTGGTCGGGTCGATGTCGAGGTTCATCGTATCGCCTTCCTTGCCCCAGGTCGAACGGGTCATGTACTCGGTGCCGTCGGTCATGACGACCTTGATGGTGTGGTAGTCGGGATGGATATCGGTCTTCATGGCTCGGTTCCTGGTTTGCCGGGCGCGGCTGACGGGCTGAAAGCCTGCGTCGATGCGCCCCTTTTTAAAACTCGAAGCCGCAGCTATTGAGGAGCCACGGCTTCTAAAACGGTCGGCGAGCCTATACATCAGCCGGAATTGAATCACAAGGCCGCGGCAAGCGCATATTGAGGCGCATAGCTGAAGGCGGCCAAGAGGAAAGACCAGGATGGCGCAAACCAGCAGCGCAGACGAGCGCCGGCGCTCGCTCAAGCCGCTCAGGCGCCTGTTTCCCTACATCGGCCGCTACCGCACATTGGTGGCGGGCGCCGTCATCTCGCTGATCGTCGCGGCGGTGACGACGCTGGCGCTGCCGCTGGCGGTACGGCGCATGATCGATCATGGTTTCACGCCGTCCGGTTCCTCCTTCATCGCCGAATATTTCGCCGCGCTGGTGGCGATGGCCGCGCTGCTGGCGGCGGCATCGGCGGGCCGCTACTATTTCGTCATCACGCTCGGCGAGCGCGTCGTCGCCGATATCAGGCGCGATGTCTTTGCCCATGTGACGAAACTGTCGCCGGCCTTCTTCGACACTGCCCAGTCGGGCGAGATCGTGTCGCGGCTCGCCGCCGATACCACGCAGGTCAAATCGGCGGTCGGGGCGACCGCTTCGGTGGCGCTGCGCAATGTCATCCTTGGCCTCGGCGCGGTCGCGATGATGGTTTTCACCAGCCCGAAACTGTCCGGGCTGGTCATCGCAGCCATTCCAATCATCGTGCTGCCGCTGGTCGCCTTCGGCCGCTCGGTGCGGCGCAAGTCAAGGCAGGCGCAGGACACGCTGGCCGATGCCACCGCCTATGCCAGCGAGCAGATCGGCGCGGTGCGCACATTGCAGGCCTTCACCAATGAGACGCTGGTCACCGGGCGTTTTTCGGGTGCCGTCGAGGCCGCCTTCGAGGCCGCGCGCGCCTCGATCTTCGCGCGCTCGTTCCTCACCTTCTTCGCCATCTTCACGATTTTCTCCTCGGTCGTGGCGGTGCTGTGGTTCGGCTCGCGCGACGTGCTCGACGGCAATCTGTCGCCGGGCACGCTAGGCCAGTTCCTGCTCTATTCGGTATTCGCCGCCGGTGCGCTCGGCGCGCTATCGGAGGTCTGGGGCGAATTGGCCCAGGCAGCAGGTGCCGCCGAACGGCTGACCGAAATCCTCGCCGAGGAGCCGGCGATCGTGGCGCCTGCCAATCCCAGGCCGCTGCCGGTGGCGAGCAAGGGAGCGATCAGCTTCGAGGCCGTGTCCTTTTCCTACCCGGCCCGGCCCGACCGCGCCGCCGTCCACGGCCTGAGCTTCTCGGTCAAGCCTGGCGAGACGGTGGCGATCGTCGGTCCCTCGGGAGCGGGCAAGAGCACGGTGTTCTCGCTGATCCTGCGCTTCTACGATCCGGAGACCGGCAGGATCCTGATCGACGGCGTCGACATCCGCGAAGCCGACCCCCTTTCGATACGGCAGCGCATCGCCATCGTGCCGCAGGACGTCACCATCTTCGCGGCCAGCGCGCGCGACAATATCGGCTTCGGCCGGCCGGGCGCCAGCGAGTCAGAGATCGAAGCGGCGGCAAAGGACGCGCTGGCCGACGAATTCATCCTCAAGCTCGAGAAGGGCTATGACAGCCAGGTCGGCGAGCGCGGCGTGACGCTGTCGGGCGGGCAACGCCAGCGGGTGGCGATCGCCCGCGCCATCCTGCGCGACGCGCCGATTCTGTTGCTCGACGAGGCGACCTCGGCACTCGACGCCGAAAGCGAGACGCTGGTGCAAATGGCGCTGGAGCGGCTGATGCGGGGCCGCACCACGATCGTCATCGCGCACCGCCTGGCGACGGTGCTGAAGGCCGACCGCATCCTGGTGATGGATGGCGGCCGCATCGTCGAGGAAGGCACGCATCAGAGCCTGGTGACCAAGGGCGGCATCTATGCCCGGCTGGCCAAGCTGCAGTTCGAGACCGGCGCCAGCGCCTTCAGGGGCGCGGCTGAGTAGCGGCGACGCTGGGCGTGCTCACGCGGCTCCATACCGTTTGCGCAGGTGGTCGGTGAAATAGACGGCATTGAGCTTTTCACCGGTGGCGCGTTCGAGCAGGTCGGGCGTCGACCAGCGCGATCCGTGCGACCATATGTTCTTGCGGCGCCAATCGTTGATGGCACCGAAATTCCCCATGGCAAGATCGTCATCGGCCGACGGATGCTCCCGCGTCAGCGCCGCCCATTGCTGCGCCGCCATTATCGCGCCCAGCGTGTAGGAGGGAAAGTAGCCAAAGGCGGCAGCAGGCCAATGCACGTCCTGCATCGGCCCGTCCGCGGGGTTGTCGATGGTTGAGAGGCCGAGATAGTCGCGCATCCTGGCGTCCCAGGCCTCGGGCAGTTCGGCCACCTCGAGCCTGCCGGAGACGAGCTCCTGCTCCAGTTCATAGCGCAGGATGACATGCAGCGGATACGTCACCTCGTCGGCATCGACACGGATCAGGCCGCGCTCGACATGGTGGACATGCGGCAGGATGTCGTCGAGCGACCAGATTTCGCCGAGATGCTTTTCCACGACCGGCAATGCCCAACGCCAGAAGGCGGGATTGCGCCCGATCTGCTTTTCAACGAACAGACTCTGGCTTTCATGCACGGCCATGCCGCGCGCCTTGCCGAGCGGCCAGTGCGACCAGGCCTTCGGCAGGTTCTGCTCGTAGAGTGCGTGGCCGGTCTCGTGCAGCACGCCCATCAGCGCCGACAAGAAATCGGAAGTCTTGTAGCGGGTGGTGATGCGCACGTCGCTCGGCACACCGCCACAGAACGGATGGTGCGACACCGACAGCGAGCCGTGCGTCAGGTCGAAGCCGACCGCCGCCATCATGGCAAGGCCGAGTTCACGCTGCCTGTCGATCGCGTAGCTGCCCGCAAGCGGCTTCAGCGGATGCTTGCGCAGCCGCGCTTCCTGCGCCGCCAGCGCTTCCGGCACGAACCCCTTGAGGAAAGCCTTCAAGTCGGCGAACACCGGGGTGATGTCGGCGGTGCGGTTGCCGGGGTCGTATTGCTCCATCAGCGCGTCGTAGGGGGCGAGGCCGAGGATGTCGGCGCGCAGGGCCGCCTCTTCGCGCACCAGCGCCACCACGCCTTCAAGCGCCGGCAGGAAGCCCGCCCAGTCGTTCTTGGCCCGCAGGTCGCGCCACAGCTGCTCGCAGCGCATGCGGGCGGTCGTCTGGCGTTCGACGAATTCGACCGGCAGGCAGGTCAGGTTGGTGTATTGCCGCCGCAGTTCGGCCAGCGCCGCCCGCTGTTCATCGTCAAGCGCCTCGCCTTCGGCGGCGGCGATCCAGTCCGCTATTTCCGGCGCGGTCGCCCTGGTGTGGTACATGCCGGCAAGTGCCGCCATGGCCTCGGCGCGCTTCTCGCCGCCACCGACGGCCATGTGGGTCGCTTCATCGGCGCCGAGGATGGCCAGCGCGTGCTCCAGGGCTTCGAGCTTGTGGCCGAGGTCATCGAGTTTTTGAAAGGACATGGCGGCTTCCGTGATTGGGAAGGGCGAAAAAGATACCAACGCCGGCGCGTTTGCAACCCTCACGCGCCGTCCGGCAGATGCGCCTTGCGCTGGCGAGCCGACGCGTGAAATGCTGCCCGACGATACATCACGAGGGAATACGATGATCGGCAACATCCTGGTCGGGCTGGTGGCTTTGATCCATGTCTATATCGTCTATCTGGAGATGGTGCTCTGGGATACGCCGCGCGGGCACAAGGCATTCCGGCTGACGCCGGAATTCGCCAGCGCCTCGAAGGTGCTTGCCGCCAATCAGGGTCTCTATAACGGCTTTCTCGCCGCCGGCCTGATCTGGGCCCTCTACCTCGGCACGGCCGGTTTCCAGGTCAAGGTTTTCTTCCTGCTCTGCGTGGCCGTTGCCGGGCTCTACGGGGCGGCAACGGTCGGTCGCAAGATCCTGTTCGTGCAGGCCGCGCCGGCAGCGGCTGCCTTGGTAGCGGTCTGGCTCGGCTGGTGAGGAAAAGAGGCGCCTGCGGGATTGGGTCCCGTAGACGCCAGGTGGTCCCTTCCTTTTGGGCCGCGATCAGAATGGCCTCAGCCGTTCGGATAGTTCCCGCCGTCGGCGCCGTCGCCCATCAGGAAACCGCTACCGATGTCGACCCTCAGCCGCTGGTCGACATTGTCGAGACGGCGCAGCAGGTCATGATATTGTGCGGCCGGTATCCTGCCGTGATCCGACGAGGCTATCTTCTCCGCCGCCTGACCTATGCGAGCGGTGCGCATCTCCAGGCGCTCCGCCGCGGCCGGGGTGATGTTGTTGGCCTGTCTGGCGGTGATTATGCCCTGATGCACGCCTTGAACCTGTTCAATGAGAGCCTCGACACGCGGGCCGGTCATGTCGGTTGGGTCGGTCGCGTCGAGCGCGCCCTTGTGGTGACCCGCGGCGTAGGCGCCGGCAAGCGGGGCGGCGACAAGAATCGCGGCAAGGGTTGCAGTCTTGAGAGATGCTGAAGAGCGCATGACGGCGCCTCCTTTTGCTGCGGAAAAGAACGGCTCTGCCGTTCCGCTTCCGGACGATGCGGGCCGTCCAGTTCCGTCGCGTCGCGATGGGAGGCATCGCCGGCGGTTCTCGGCCCTGCGCAGCACGCTAGGAGCGCTTTGCGGCGAAGTGTAATTAAAAAAAGATAATCTTTTCAGGCCTTGCCGGTGCACAACTGCGCCCTAGAGTTGAGCCGGCGAACAAATTCGCGTGAGATCGCGTGATGATGGATCACCGTTCGGTGAGCTTCAGTTCGATCCGGCGGTTCTTGTTGCGCGCCTCTTCGGTGTCGGCGGGATCGAGCGGCTGGAACTCGCCGAAGCCGGCGGCGACCAGCCGGTTGGCCGGCACGCCGTTCTCGATCAGGAACTTCACCACGGAAGTGGAGCGCGCCGTCGACAGCTCCCAATTGTCGCGATACCGACCGGTGCCGGACAGCGGCTTGTTGTCGGTATGGCCGTCGACGCGCAGCACCCAGTTGATCTCCGGGGGAATCTCCTTCTGCAACTCGATGATGGCGTCGGCAAGTTTCTTCATCTCGACCTTGCCGGCATCGTTGATCACCTCCGAGCCGGTCGGAAACAACACTTCCGACTGGAAGACGAAGCGGTCGCCGACTATGCGGATGTTCTCGCGGTCGGCGAGGATTTCGCGCAGGCGGCCGAAGAAGTCGGAGCGGTAGCGGTTGAGTTCCTGCACGCGCTGCGCCAGCGCCACGTTGAGGCGGCGGCCAAGGTCGGCGATCTTGGTGTTGGAATCCCGGTCGCGGGCCTCGGAGACGTTGAGCGCGTCCTCGAGCGCGCCGATCTGCTTGCGCAAGGCCGCGATCTGCTGATTGAGGATCTCGACCTGGCTCAGCGCCTGCTGGCTGATCTGGCGCTGGCTGTCGAGCTCGCCCGTCAGCGCCGCCGCGCGCTGGTTGGCCGCATCACCGGCGCCCGCACCTTGCGCCAGCAGCTGCTGGAGCCGGCTCTTCTCCGCTTCGGCCGCCGACAGCGATGCCTGCAGATTGGCGAGCGAATCCTCCTTGTCCTGTGTCGTGGAACGCTCCAGCGCCAGAAGCTGCGTCAGTTCGTTGATCTGCGAATTGAGACGCGACAGCACGGCGTCCTTGCCGGAGATTTCGCGGCCGAGCAGGAACTGCGCCAGCACGAAGACGGTGAGCAGGAACATGATGGCCAGAAGCAGCGTCGACAACGCGTCGACGAAGCCCGGCCAATAGTCGATGCGGCGGTCGGCGCGCCGGCTCCTGGCGAGCGCCATGCTAGTGCACCCCGGTCTTCTTCAGGGCGTCGGCGATCTTTTCCAGCGTGTTGCGCATCGCCTTTTGTTCATCCGACTGTGCTTCGACCCAGTCGCGCATGATCTGCTGCTCGGAGCGCATGTTCTTGACCAGGCCGGAAATGCCGTCGGCGAGATTGGCCATGGCGGTGGCGACGCGCGGATTGGAGCCGCCGCCATTCTCCTGCATGCTGCGCAGCCGCTCCGACAGCAGGCGGATTTCATCGGAAGGCTCGGTCCGGACCGCGTCGGAGACGACGATGTCGGACGACAGGTCGGTGACCGAGGACAGCCAGTTCTCCAGTTCGGTGTAGAAGCGCGTCTGCGCGCGGCCGGCCTGCAGGTCGAGGAAACCGAGAACGAGCGAGCCGGACAGGCCGAACAGCGAGGACGAGAAGGCCGTGCCCATGCCGGCGAGCGGCGCCGACAGCCCTTGCTTCAGCGAATCCAGCACAGCGGCGGCATCGCCGGTGCCGGGATCGAGCGACTCGATGGTCTCGCGGATGGAGCCGATCGTGTTCAGCAGGCCCCAGAAGGTGCCGAGCAGGCCAAGGAACACCAGGAGGCCGACGAGGTAGCGCGAGGTGTCGCGGCTTTCATCGAGCCGCGTGGCGATGGAGTCGAGCATGGTGCGCATCGAGCTGGTCGAAAACGCCATGCTCGACGAGCGGCCGATCATCGCCTTCATCGGCGCCAGCAGCACCGGTTCGGTGATCTCGGAACCGGCGCGGAAGGAGTTGACCCAGCGCACTTCGCGAAACAGCCGCCCGACCTGGACGAAGGCCAAAAGGATGCCGACGGCAAGCACGCCGATGATCAGGCCGTTGAGCCCCGGATTGGTGACGAAGGCGGTCGAGATCTGCCGTGTCAGGATCGCTGCGATGAAGGCGACGATGGCCAGGAAGATGACCATGGTCAGGAGAAAGACCTGCGGGCTCGACAATTTGTGTGGGTCGTAGATCAGCACGTCGGAGCGCCTGCCCATGCCGAAGGATCTGAGAAAAGCCATCCGTGCCCCGTTTCCGATGCCGCTGCCGCCGATCACGTCGTCGGCGACTCTAAACGGAATTGTGACCAAATTGAATGGTGCTTGGCAATATTGCCGCCAGCAGTTTCAGAGACGGTTGATGACCAGGCAATCGACCATCGCCGCCAGATGCAGGCCTGCGCCGGTGACCACGAAACCATGCCACAGCGCGTTGTGGAAGCGCAGCCCCTTCCAGGCGAAGAAGATCACGCCGCAGGAATAGACGACGCCGCCGGCGACGATGAGCACGATCGCCGTCGTCGGCAAGGTAGCGACGAGCGGCTCGACCAGGACGATGCCGCTCCAGCCGATGGCGAGATAGAAGACGATCGCCAGCCGGTCGAAGCGGCCGGGGAAAAACACCTTTATGGCGATGCCGATAATGGCCGCGGTCCAGACCAGGACGATCATCCAGCCGGCCAGCGCCGAGCCGTCGAGCTGCGCGAGAAAGGGCGTGTAGGTGGCGGCGATGAGCAGATAGATCGCAGCGTGGTCGAAACGCCGCAAAATCCATTTCACCGGCGAAGTCACCGGCCATAGATTGTAGGTCAGCGACACCGAGAGCACGGTGAGCAGCGACACGACATAGAAGGCGGCGGCGATGTATTCGCCCGGTCCGACCCGAAAGGCGGCCAGCGCCAGCAGCGCCGAACCGGCCGCGATCGCCAGCACGATGCCGACGGCATGGACGATGCCGTCGGCGATCATCTCGGCACGCGAATAGTGCCATCGTCCGACAAAGGGGATCTCGATCTGCGGCGGCGTCTTGATCATCATCATCCTGCGTCAACCCTATCTGGGCAAGCGCCGGACAGTATTTCAAGCTTTGTTTGCGGTTTTGCGACTGCGGCGCTTCAGCGCGGCGGGGATTTGACATTACTCCGCGCTTATTCCTGCTTCAGCGGGCAGCGAGCGGCTTTTTCACGGCCTTCAGGAGGGCGCGCTGGATGATCTCGTTGCCGGCGACGACCGAACCGTTGTCGAGCATGTCCTGACCGCCGTCCATGTCGGAGGCGAACCCTCCTGCTTCACGGATCAGCAACAGGCCGGCTGCGATGTCCCAGGGCGACAGGCCGACTTCCCAGAATCCGTCCATGCGGCCGGCGGCGACGTAAGCGAGATCGAGCGAGGCCGAACCCAGGCGCCGGACGCCGGAAACCTCGGCCATGACATTGCGTAACTCGATCAGGAAATTGCCATGCTGGCCACGCCCCAGATGCGGCACCCCGCAGCCGATGACGGTGTCGATGAGCTTGGTGCGGCCGGCGACACGCAGGCGGCGGTCGTTCATGAAGGCGCCGCCGCCGCGCTCGGTCGTATAGAGCTCGTCCATGGCCGGATTGTAGATCACGCCGGCCACGATCTGGCCCTGGCGCTCGAGCGCGATCGAGACAGCGAAAAGCGGAATGCCGTGCAGGAAATTGGTGGTGCCGTCGAGCGGATCGACGATCCAGCGGTGCTGGCTGTCATCGCCGGCGATCGTGCCGCGCTCTTCCATCAGGAAGCCGTAACCGGGCCGCGCCTTCGACAGTTCGGCAAAGACAATATCCTCGGCCTTGCGGTCGGCCTGGCTGACATAGTCGCCCGGTCCCTTCATCGAGACCTGCAGGTTCTGGACCTCGCCGAAATCGCGCGACAGCGAGCGGCCGGCCTTCATTGCGGCCTGGACCATGACGTTGAGAAGGGCTGAGCGTGCCATCGTAACTCTTCCTGCTGCACGCGCTTTAACCTTTGTCCTGATGCATGTCGGTGACCCGAAACCTGGGCCACCTCTGGGCGACATGCATCAGTCGGCGCGGCGCATATAAGTGATTTCATTGGTGTCGACGACGATGCGTTCCCCCGCGCCGATGAATGGCGGCACCAGCACGCGAATGCCGTTTTCCAGCACCGCGGGCTTGTAGGAAGAGGCCGCCGTCTGGCCCCTTACCACCGGGTCCGCTTCGGTGATGGTCAGCGTTACCTGGTCGGGGAGCGAAATGCCGATAGGCCTTTCCTCGTAGAGCTGGACCGTCACCATCATGCCGTCCTGCAGGAAAGCGGCGCGGTCTCCGACGAAGTCCTTCGCCAGCTCGAGCTGCTCGTAGCTCTCGGTGTCCATGAACACCAGGGCGTCGCCCTGCTCGTAGAGGAAGGAAAAATCCTTGAGATCGAGCCGGATCTGCTCGACCGTCTCTGCCGAACGGAAGCGCTCGTTCAGCTTTGTGCCGTTGATGAGGTTCTTCAATTCGACCTGGTTATAGGCGCCGCCCTTGCCCGGCTTGACCGTGTTGGTCTTGACGGCCACCCACAGGCCGCCATCGTGCTCGATGACGTAGCCGGGACGGATTTCGTTGCCGTTGATCTTGGCCATAATGATGTGATCCGGGAATGAGATGTTCGCAAGACAGCGATTTCGGGCCTCCAAGACCACAAATCGCCCGAAGAGGCAAGCTGGCGCTGATCGGGTGTCCCGTGGCGGCGGCTCAATCGAAGCGCACGATGGTGCCGCGTTGCGGCGTCTTGTCCTGCGAGAAATCGAGCATGACCTCGTCGACATAGCACCAGCCCCACGTCTCGGGCGGGTCGTAGGCCTCGATGACCGGATGGCCGGTCGCCCGGTAGTGGCCGGTGGCGTGACGGTTCGGAGAACTGTCACAGCAGCCGACATGGCCACAGGTGCGGCACAGCCGCAGATGCACCCACCAGGAACCGGTCTTCAGGCACTCCTCGCAACCTTCGGCGCTTGGCGTTACCTCGAGGATGAAGCTGCCATGCGTGCATCGTTTGTCGGGCGAAGCCATTTCATTGCCTCCTTGGAGAAGCGATGCCGCGATATAAACCCTCAACCGCTCTCATCGAAACCGCGGCGACCGCTTCGGTAATGATATCGAAGACTTTTGCCAGCCGACGGATCTGCGACGACCGCATGATAGCCATCTGCATGGAAAGATCGAGGTCACTTGCCTCGACGAGCATCGCGCGATGACTTCCGCTGGATTTCCGCTGATCGCGTCAGGGCAGGCGGTTTGCCTTCTGCAGTGCCTGCTTGGTCTGGTCGTCGCTCAATCCTTGCAGGAAATCGTCCATCTCGGGGTCGATGAGGCCGGCGCGGCGGGCGACGATGTACCAGGCGCCGGCAAGCACGAGGTCCGGCTCGGTGCCGATGCCTTGCATATAGAGTTTCGCCAGGCGGTTCTGGGCGGCGACATTGCCGCCTTCGGCGGCCTGCTTCATCCAGCCGAAGGCGGATTTCAAATCACGCCCGCCGCCGCGGCCCTCGATCATCCAGGTGGCGAGGTCGAGTTGCGCGGTGTCATAGTTTTGCCGCGCGGCCTGAGCCAGCAGGCGCCGGGCCTGGGCGTCGTCGCGCGATTTGCCGCCGACGCCGTTGGCATAGATCTGTGACATCGCATACTGGGCGTCGGCGAGGCCGGTCGCCGCGGCGCGCTCGTAATAGGTCACGGCCTTGGCGATGCCGGCGTCGCCGGGGTCCTGCTGGACCAGCATCTGCGCGAAATTGAATTGTGCCAGCCGGTTGCCCGCTTCGGCGGCGGCCTGCATCAGCGCATAGGCTTCCTTTTCGTCCTTTTTGACGTAGCGGCCGTCGAGCAGCATCAGCGCATATTGGAACTGCGATTCCGGCACCCCTTGCTCGGCGGCGGCTGCGTACCATTTCGCCGCTTCGGCCGCATTGAGGGGCACGCCCAGTCCGCGCGACAGGATCTCGGCCACCAGCGTCTGCGCCGCCGGGTCGCCGTTTTGCGCCCGCACCAGCGCGAGGTTGTAGGCGGTCTTGTAGAGTCCGCGCTGGAAAGCCCCGTAGGCCGCATCCGCCGGCTTGGCGCCGAAGCGGTCGGGATTGATCGCGTCGGCCGAAGGCAATGGCGCTGGCTCGGCGGTGGTGGCGGGCTGCGGCAACTGCTTTTCGATCGGCTTGTCGGTATGCACGCCGGCATCCGGCTTAGGGTGCGGCGAAGGAATCGTTTCGGCGGCAGCGGCCTGGATCATGACCGCAGCAAGCAGGGCCTGAAGGGGAAGCCTTGCCGAAGACACGTCAGTCCTCGAAACGCGGTGCGGTTTCGTCGAGCAGCGCATTGGCCCGCGCGATCGCCGCCTTGGGATCGACGCCGTCGGCGAACACCGCACTCGACAGGGCGACGAACTCGGCGCCCGTATCTGCGACGGTTTCGATCGAAGCGAGCTCCGATCCGGCCATGACAATGCAGGGGATCTGAATCATCTGCGCCCACCATTGTCCCAGCGCCAGGTTGCGCGGATGCGGATCGGGCTTGTTGTCGTAGCCGAAGCGGCCGAAGAAAATATAGTCGGGCCTGACTTCGCCGAGTTCGAGCGCGTCATCACGTGTCTTGGCGCCGCCGGCGCCGACCATCATTTTTGCCTGGAAATGCTCGACCGTCTCGGCGAGCTCGGCCTTGGAGACCTCGACATGAATGCCGTCGGCCTGGACACGCCCGGCGATGCGCGTATCGCCGGCAATGACGACCGCGATGCCGGCCGCCTGTGCCGCCGGTACGATTTCGGCGGCGAAGGCCTGGAAGGAAGCTTCGTCCATGTCGTTCTGCGGCAGGATGAGCGAGGCGACGTCGCCGCCCTCGAAGGCCGAGACGATACGGGCGGCCGGCACGCCAGATGGCGCGATCAGCACGATGCGGCAGCGATTGGGGGGCGTTGCGTCGTTCATGGTCTTCGATCCCGGGTTTCGCCTATGCCGGGCGAAGATGGTTGGATTGCGGCATAGAGCAAAGTGCCCGCTTTGAACAGGCGGGCAGGCGGGATCACTATTTTTGAGCGCCGAAGCGCCGGCGATTGGCGTTACTCGATCGGTTGCGCACCTGCCGCGGCAGGCCTTGGCTTCCACAATGTCCAGCCGAGATTCATGCCGGCGGCCGCGATCAGGATGGCGGCGGCGCCGACGAGTTGGCTGAGATGCAGGCGATGGCCGAATGCCGTGACGTCGACCAGGATCGCAACGATCGGGTAGATGAAGGACAGCGACCCCTGCAGGTGCGTCGGCAGCTTCTGGATGGCGCCGTACATCAGGATGTACATCAGACCGGTGTGGACGATGCCGAGCGTCGCCAGCATGGCCCAGCTCCTTGCGTCGGTCGGAAGATGCGAGAGATTGGCGAAGGGCGCCAGCATCAACACGCCGACGCAGACCTGGACGAGCGCGATGAGATGCGGCGGCGTGCCCTTGAGCTTTTTGGTGACGATGGCGGCGACGGCCCAGAAGAAGGCAGCGGCCAGCGCCATGACGATGCCGGCGAAATAGTTGGTGCCGATATCGCCGGCGTCAGGGGCGGCCTCGACGATCAGCACCATGCCGGCGAAGGCGATTGCCAGCCAAGTCAATTTCGTCAGGGTCAGCCGCTCGCCGAAGAAGAGCGCGCCGAAGCCGACCAGCATGAAAGGCTGGGTATTGTAGACAGCGGTGGCGATCGAGATCGACGCGCGCGAGAATGCACTAAACAGCAGCAGCCAGTTGACGACGATAGCGGCGCCACCGAGGGCCGCGATGGCGAAAACGCGAAGCGACAGCCTGTTGCGCAACAGGCCGAGGCCGACGCAGATGAAGAGCAGCGTCACCGCGCCGAAAGCGCAGCGCCAGAACACCACATCCATGATAGGCTGGCCGGACAGGACGACGAACCATCCGATCGTTCCCAGAATCGCCATTGCGGCGGACATTTCGATCGTCCCACGTGCTGTATCGCTCACGACAAATCTCCAGATCGTTGCTTGTGCATAATCTCATGCTGATCCTGAGCTTTCCACCCAGCGAGAAAGGTGACATGCTGGTTTTGCCTATTAAAAATAGGCAAATACCCGGAAATCCTGAGAATGTGAAATGCTTGACGATCTCGACCGACGTCTCCTCGAAATCCTGGTGAAGGATGCGCGGACTTCACTGAAGGAGCTGGCCGGCCAGGTCGGGCTGTCATCGCCGAGCGTTTCGGAGCGGCTGAGGCGGCTCGAGGAGCGCGGGGTTATCAGGGCTTTCACCGTCGAGATCGACCCGCTGGCGCTCGGCTATACATTGCAGGCGATCGTGCGCATCAAGCCGCTGCCGGGCAAGCTGCACATCGTCCAGAAGCTGATCGAGGAGATCGCCGAATTCGGCGAATGCGACAAGGTGACGGGGGACGACTGCTTCGTCGCCAGGCTGTTCGTGCGTTCGATCGCCGACCTCGACGGTATCCTTGATCGCATCGCCGACAAGGCCGAGACCAGCACCGCCATCATCAAGGCGCAGCCGATCCGGCGGCGGCCGCCACCGCTCGGCGCATGACCGGTCCGCGTTTCTTGACTCTGCTTGGCGGTGGTGGAAATGCGTGGCGGCTCCGCCAGTCAGGCATATGAACAACGAGGAAAGAACATGGCGCAGAATGTCTATGATCAGCCGGATTTCTTCGCAGGCTACAGCCAACTCGGCCGGTCCGTCGAAGGGCTGGACGGCGCCGCCGAGTGGCCGGCGCTGCGCGCGATGCTTCCCGACGTCAGCGGCTTGCGAATCGTCGATCTCGGTTGCGGTTTCGGCTGGTTCTGCCGCTGGGCTCTTGAACACGGGGCCAAGGAGGTTCTGGGTCTCGACCTGTCGGAAAAGATGCTCGCCCGGGCGCGTGCCGCCGGCCCGAATGCCGGCATCGTCTACGAACGCGCCGATCTCGATGAACTCAGCCTGCCGCGGACGGCTTTCGATCTCGCCTACAACTCGCTTGCCCTGCACTATGTCAGCGATGCCGCGCGGCTGTTCCAGACCGTGCACCAGTCCCTGGTCCCCGGCGGGCATTTCGTCTTCTCGACGGAGCATCCGATCTATATGGCGCCGACCGATCCCGGCTGGTCTGTCGATGCCGAAGGTCGCAAGACATGGCCCGTCGACCGGTATCTGGTGGAAGGACCGCGCAAGACGGACTGGCTGGCCAAGGGAGTTGTGAAACATCACCGCACCATCGGCACCACGCTCAACACGCTCATCCGGAGCGGCTTCACCATCGAGCATGTCGAGGAATTCCGTCCGACGGACGCGCAGATCGCGGCCAAGCCCGAACTGGCGGAAGAGCTCGAGCGGCCGATGTTCCTGCTGGTCTCGGCCCGGCGATAGATCAGAGCAGAATGGGCAGGGCTTGCTGTGGCGACGCCCACATTGCTGTCGCTCCGCTCGGGAATCTGGGCTATTCAGGCGTTGACGCGCTTTCCCTCCAGACCAGTCCCTCCTCCATGTCAGGCCTGCTTTCCGATCCGTGGTTCTATGCGGCCGCCGCCCCGGCGGTCATTCTGGTCGGCCTGTCCAAGGGCGGATTTGGCGGCGCCGTCGGTTTCGTCGGGGTGCCGCTGATGGCGCTGACCATGCCGCCGGTGCAGGCGGCGGCCATCCTGCTGCCCATCCTGTGCCTGATGGACATCGTTTCGGTATGGACATGGTGGGGCGTCTATAACAGGAAGATGCTGGTCGACATGATGCCCGGCGCGGTGATCGGCATCGGTCTCGGTTGGCTGACGGCCGCACTGGTCACCGAGGAGGCCGTGCGGCTGATCGTCGGCGCCGTCGCCATCATTTTCGTGCTGCGCTGGCTCTATCTGAAGTACCGCCACGGCGCCGACCATGCGGCGCAGCCCAACCGCGTCACCGCGGCCCTCTGGGGCACGGTCGCCGGCTTCACCAGCTTCGTCGCCCATGTCGGCGGCCCGCCCTTTCAGGTTTACGCGCTGCCGATCCGGCTCGACCCGAAGGTGTTGTCCGGCACGGCGGCGATCTTCTTTGCCGCCACCAACGCGCTGAAGCTCGTTCCCTATTTCGCGCTCGGCCAGTTCGACAGCACCAATCTGACCGCGTCGGCGGTGCTGATGCCGCTGGCGCCGCTATCCACCATCGCCGGCGCCTGGCTGGTGCGCCGCATGCGTCCGGAGATCTTCTATCCCTTCACCTATGCGACGGTGGCCGTCGTCGCGGTGAAGCTTCTGTGGGACGGGATCGCCGGCCTGATGTAGCCGGGACCGTTTTCGCCTGCCTCAGGCGACGCTCGGCACCATGCGCCTTGTTCGGCCGAGCGCCAGGGTGGCACCAGCCGCCAACACAAGCCCCATGGCGGCAAGGACCGTGAAGTCGTCGATGGTCGGCTTCAGCACCATGTCGGCGATGATGATCAGCATTACCGCATAGTCGAAGCGCGCCGCCCGCAAGATGCGCTGGCCAGAGGCAAGGGCGGCCGGCGTCACGCCATCCCTGGCGATCATCGCGCCCATGTGGTCGGCGCTCGGCTTGAAGACGAACATGCCGATTGAAAAGGTGGTGGCGTAGCCGGCAAGGCCGATCAGGATCCACAGTTGCGAGAAGCCGACCCAGAACCAGCACATGATTAGCCCGAAGGCCAATGTCAGCATCGACATCGGCGCGAAGAAGCGGTTTCCCAATTCGCCCGTAGCCCGCATTGCCTGCAGCGTTCCCTGGATGTTTCCCGACCGATCGGCGAGCGTCGCCAGCACCATCAGCGCGAAACCGCCGCCGACCCATAGGGTCGCCGAAAGAATGTGCAGCAATTTAACGATCGAATACCAGTCCATGCTTCTCCCCGGCGCCTGATGTAGCGGAAGGAGCGAATCCTCGCCTGCCGCTTCGATGGCCAAGCGTTTATCGCCGCGCCTGTTTCGGAACGATGTCGTGAAAAAACCAGTTCTGTTTCAAGTGCCGGCTAACGTAAGGAGCCACTGATATTGCGAGCGCGCCATTCGGTTTTCTGCTATTATGAGGGGCGTCCGGGGGCGCGACATCGTCCAGAAACAGTGCCGATGCTAGTGCGCCCGCGCCGGGAGCCCGGTGGCGAGAGCAATCGCCTGACGATCAACCCTTTCCCGAACACGGGAAAGGCAACTCGGGGGAAAGATATGCAAGGGGTAGCACGGAATTTCTTCACGCTGGCCGTTATCTATGCGCTGTGCGGCATGGCGCTCGGCCTGTACATGGCGATCAGCCAGGACCATGGCCAGATGCCGACCCACGCCCATACGATGGTCGCTGGCTGGCTGATGTCGGCGGTCTTCGCCTTCTTCTATCACCTGTTTCCGGCGGTCGGACAGAAGACGGCTGCCGTCGTTCACTTCTGGCTGACCGCAATCAGCGGCATCGGCCTTTTGATCGGGCTCTACTTCCTGCTTGGCGGCGATGCCGCGATCGAACCGCTGGTGGCGGCGTCTTCGATGGGTTTCTACGCGGCCTTGCTGCTGTTTGCCTTCATTGCCTTGCCGGCGGTTTGGAAAACGGCCTGAGCCGAGGCTCGGCACATCCTTCAGGAACTGTGCTGTTACGGCACAGTGGCGCGGGGTTCGCTCAAAAAACATCGGCGCCGTTAAGGGTTCATTAAGCTTTACAGGCGTTTACTATGCGCATCCAGTGATCTGGATTCTTACCGAGTGGTTGGAGCCACTTTGTTTGACGCCTCCCTGTTAAACTCCTGAGAGCCGCCTTATCCGCGGCTCTTTTTTTGTCCGCTTTCCAGCGACACGGTCCGCACCGGATCACGTTAACCTTCTGTTAAACATGTGCTTGCCTTCACCCCGGACGAGGCGCATTTTCAAGCTTCAGTTATGTAGGGTTCCGGGTGTATCGGCAGTAAGCCGAATCGGCCGGTTGCAAGTGCAGGGGCGTATCGATGAACGAGCCTTCGAAGGGCAGCGCGAAAACCGTCAAGCTGGCGGAACGTAGGGTCTTTTCGCACTCCTTCAAACCGCTCTACCAGGAAGGCATGGGGCTAGTCGAACAGGCGGCGGAGTATCTCGACGGCAAGGGCCGGGCCGAGGCCAAGAAGCTGTCGCGGCTGGCGGCCACGCTCTATGCGGCCGAATCGATGCGGCTGACCACCAGGCTGATGCAGGTCGCCTCGTGGCTGCTTCTGCAGCGCGCCGCGAATTCCGGCGAGATGACCCGCGACCAGGTCGCATCGGAAAAGTCCAAGGTGCGCCTCGACACCGCCTCCGCCCATGACGAGGCGGCCGGCTGGGCCGAACTGCCCAAGGATTTCCTCGACCTCGTCAACCGGTCGCTGCGCCTGCAGGCACTGGTGCGCCGCATGGACGAGGAGATCTACGGCGCCGGCGCGGTGGTCGACATGCAGCCCATGAGCCGCCGGCCCAATCCGGTCTCGGACCAGATCAGCCTGCTCAACACGGCTTTCGGCCGAAACTGAACTATTCTGGAACGTTCCCGGTCAGCGCGTTACTGTTTCCGGTTTGTTCACATTTCGCTGGCATGGCTGTCTCCGGGAGATAGAGTAACCGGATGAGGGACGCGATTCGCATCATCGGTATCGATCCGGGGCTCAGGCGCACCGGCTGGGGTATTGTCGAAAGCCTCGGCAATTCGCTGCGCTTCGTCGCGTCCGGCACGGTGCGTTCCGAAGACAGGGCGGCGCTGGCGACGCGGCTGTGCCAGCTGCATGACGGGTTGGCTGAAATCCTGCATACGGCCATGCCGCATGAGGCGGCCGTCGAACAGACCTTCGTCAACAAGGATGCGGTGGCGACGCTGAAGCTTGGCCAGGCGCGCGGCATCGCCATGCTGGTGCCGGCACGCGCCGGCCTGGTCGTTGCCGAATATGCACCCAATGCCGTCAAGAAGGCGGTGATCGGCGTCGGCCATGGCGACAAGAAGCAGATCCACATGATGGTGAAGGTGCTGCTGCCGAAAGCGACCTTCGACACTGAACATGCCGCCGACGCGCTCGCCATAGCCATTTGCCACGCGCATCACCGGCAAAGCGTCGCCTATCGGATGGCACTTGCCGGTTGACGATGTTCTTGACTTGTTCCCTTGTCTGTCGTAGGTAATACTTTGAGGTATTACCATGCGCGTCACCACCAAAGGCCAAGTCACGATCCCCAAACAGATAAGGGATCACCTGGGTATCCGCCCGGGCTCCGAGGTGGAATTCGTGGCCACCGATGAGGGTGCTCGGCTTGTGGCCGTCAACGAGAATCTCCCCGAGGAGGAGAAATTGCGCAGGTTCAGTAATGTCCTTGACCGGATGGAGGGGACGTTGGATCTGGGTGGCATGACGACCGACGAGTATATGGAGTGGCTGAGGGGGCCGCGTGAAGATCTCGACGTTGATTGACACAAATGTCCTGATCGACGTTTGGGGGCCGGCCGGACCGCTGACAAAATGGTCGGCGTCTGCAATCGCCTCATGCCGCCGCGACGGCGACTTGGTGGTCAATACGATCATCTGGTCTGAACTGGCGCCGCTGATCGCCTCGGAGGCAGCGCTTCGAAAAGCGGTCGACATGCTCGAGATCGATCGCGAGTTTCTGCCCTGGGATGCGGCCTTCCTTGCAGGTGTGACGCATTCCCGTTATCGCCGTGCTGGTGGAATCCGCGAACGAACCTTGCCGGACTTCTTTATTGGCGCTCATGCGACCGTTGCCGGACATCGTCTTTTGACGCGCGACGCCGCGCGTTATCGCAGTTATTTCCCGGACCTTGACATCATTTCTCCTGAAACGCACCCATGAGGGCCTATCTTCCATGAAAGATTTGGCATGATAGGCAAGCTCAAGGGTATGCTCGACGAGATCGAGGAGGACCACTGCCTCGTCGACGTGCATGGCGTCGGCTATGTCGCCTACTGCTCGGCGCGGACGCTTGCCGCGCTGCCTTCGCCCGGCGAAGCGGTGGTGCTGTTCGTCGAGACCTATGTGCGCGAGGATATGATCCGGCTCTACGGCTTCCAGTCGGTGCTGGAGCGTGAATGGTTCCGGCTGTTGATGAGCAATGTGCAGGGCGTCGGCGCCAAGGTGGCGCTGGCAATCCTGTCGACGCTGGCGCCGGCCGACCTTGCCAACGCGATCGCGCTGCGCGACATCGCTATGGTCTCCCGCGCGCCCGGCGTCGGCAAGAAAGTGGCCGAGCGCATCGTTACCGAATTGAAGAACAAGGCGCCGGCCTATGCGGGTTCAGCGGCGGGCACGATCGGTCTCAAGCAGGAGCTCGGCGAAGGCGTCGCAGCCGCGCCGATCACAGACGCGGTCTCGGCCCTAGTCAATCTCGGCTATTCCCGCGACACCGCCGCCAATGCGGTGGCGGCGGCACTGAAGACGGCGGGCGAGGAGGCGGACGCGTCGAAGCTGATTCGCTTCGGGCTCAAGGAACTGGCGCGATGAGCGCACGCTTGTTCGGTTCCCGGCCATATGCAAGGAAGGCGGCATGAGCCTTTCCCCCCGTCTGATCGCTCCGGAAAAACGCGGCGAGGATGCCGACCAGAGTTTGCGGCCGCAGACGCTTGACGATTTCGTCGGCCAGGCGGCGGTGCGGGCCAACCTCAAAGTGTTCATCGAGGCCGCCAAGGGGCGCAAGGAGGCGCTCGATCATGTGCTGTTCGTCGGGCCGCCAGGTCTAGGCAAGACGACGCTGGCGCAGATCATGGCGCGCGAGCTCGGCGTCAACTTCCGCTCAACCTCCGGACCGGTCATCGCCAAAGCCGGCGATCTCGCCGCACTCTTGACCAATCTCGAAGAAGGCGACGTCCTGTTCATCGACGAGATCCACAGGCTGAATCCTGCGGTGGAAGAGATCCTCTATCCGGCGATGGAGGATTTCCAGCTCGACCTGATCATCGGCGAGGGGCCGGCGGCGCGCTCGGTCAAGATCGACCTTGCCCGTTTCACCCTGGTCGCCGCCACCACGCGGCTCGGCCTGCTCACCAATCCGCTGCGCGACCGCTTCGGCATCCCGGTGCGGCTCAACTTCTACACGGTCGAGGAACTGGAGCAGATCGTGCGGCGCGGCGCACGCATCCTGCAAATGCCGCTCGGCGACGACGGCGCGCTGGAGATCGCGCGGCGCGCGCGAGGCACGCCGCGCATCGCCGGCCGGCTGTTGCGGCGCGTGCGCGATTTCGCTTCGGTCGCCGGCGATGGTCATGTGAACCGCTTGATCGCCGACGAGGCCTTGACCCGGCTGGAGGTCGACGCGCTCGGCCTCGATGCGCTCGACCGCCGGTATCTTTCGATGATCGCGCGCAATTTCGGCGGCGGGCCGGTCGGCATCGAGACGATCGCCGCCGGCCTGTCCGAGCCGCGCGATGCCATCGAGGACATCATCGAGCCCTATCTCATCCAGCAGGGTTTCATTCAGCGCACGCCGCGCGGCCGTGTGCTGACGGCCAATGCCTGGCGCCATCTCGGCCTCGACGCGCCGAAGGACCTGGCGCAACAGCAGATCAATTTGTTCCAGGAAGAATAGCGGCCCCGGCGGCGGCGTTCGGGCCGGCGATCAAGCGTCCGCAACCGCTTTGCGGCGTGCGACCGGAGATCTTGCTGATCGATCCCGGCGGCGTGGAGCAACGGCGCTCAGTGAAGCGACCGGATTACGTCCAGCACATCGGGTTCGGCCTTTTCGCCGTTGAAAGCATCGACAATGCCGAAAGCGCCGCCGTAACTCCAGACCGACCAGGAGAAGCCATGCGCTTCGGCGCGCGCGATCATGTCCCGGACATAGGCGGCACGATAGCCGGCCGGCATCACATAGGGATTGCCGTATTCCTGGCGGATCATGCCGAACTCGCCCAGCGTGACGTTTTCCGGCCTGATGCGGTTGGCCTTCGCCCAGGCATCGACGGCCTTGAACGGGGCGTCCATGAGACCAAGCAGCTTGGCGTCGGTGTCCATGCTGGCGACCTGCTCGTCGAGATAGGCAAGCAGCCCGCCCTGCCGCGCCCAAGGCGCCTCGGCCTTGATCCTGGCGCGGATGGCGTCGAGCGTGACGTCGAGCTCAGCCCGCGGCACCGCGGTCAGCGGGTAGGGCAGGCCGGTCACATAGGGAATGAAATCGCCGGCCCAGGTCGCGCCCTGATGGGTAAGCAGGAACGGATCGTAGGAATGGAAGGTCCAGATGACGTTGTCGTCCGGAATCGCCTTCGGATCGATCTTTTCCAGCGACGACGCCGCGGAATAGCAGGCCCCGGTCAGCACAAGCGTCAATCTCGTCGCCGAAGAGCGCGCCGCGGCGAACAATCTCTGCTGGCGTTGCGGCCACAGGCTGGTGCCGTCGGCGTCGCAGTCGACGATCGGTTCGTTCATCGGTTCGAAGGCCACTTGCGCCGGATCTTCCCCGGCGAGCGTGTGCGCCATCTTGCGCACCGTCTCGACATAGGCATCGAATGTCACCGGGTTGTTCATCACCTCGGCCATGCCGATCTTGCGCCCACTGCCGGCGGGGATCAGATGCATGTCGACGACAACCTTCAGGCCGGCGCGGTTGATCATGCGGACAGAGCCCAGCACGCTGGCATAGAGATCCTCGCGCAAGGCCATCGTATTTTCGGAAAGGAAAGGCGAAGGATCGACCGGCATGCGCAGGAAATCGAAGCCTGCATGCTTCAAAGCCTCGAGATCGTCGTCCTTGAGAAATTTGCGCCATTCCGGGTAGGGCAGGATGGCCTTGGCGTTGCCCCATTGGTCTTCGCCCGGCCAGGTCACCCACTGGTCGAGATTGAGCCCGCGCTTCATGGAGAAGGTCGCGGCCTGGCCCGGCCGGGCCAGAGCCATAACGACGAACAGAGCCATCACCACGAACAGCGCTGCCACCAAGGTCTTGATCATCGCCGTCAACAGTGCCATCCGATGCCATGTCACGCGCGGCACAGGTGCCTTGCCGCGACTGAAAAAGGAAGCGCAATGGACGATCATGGTGAATCCGCGACCTTGCTGGCGGGGATTTCCGGTGCACTGACGGCGTTCGGCCATCGGCTGATGGCGCGGGTCTACTATGCCGACACCGATTTCTCCGGCGTCGTCTACCACGCCCGCTATCTCGAATTCCTCGAGCGCGGCCGCTCCGACTATCTGAGGCTGAGCGGCGTCCACCACACCGAACTTGCCGATGGCAAGCATGGCGAAAGAATAGTCTGGGTGGTGCGTCGCATGGAGATCGACTTCCGCATCCCGGCCCGCATGGACGACATCCTGACGATCGACACCCGGACCGAGGAAATCTCCGGCGCGCGCATCTTCATGGCCCAGCAGCTCAAGCGCGGCGACGAGGTGCTGGTCGAGGCCAGGGTGGAGGCGGCGATCATCGGCGAGAATGGCCGGCCACGCCGCTTCCCCAGGGAGTGGATAGCAGCGTTCATACCCAAGGCGGGCTAAAAGGGTCGGCGTTGTTGGTATCGCCGGCGCCGCCTTGAAGCGCGGCAATGCGCCGCGCCTGATGGACTAACCCATCCTTAACCATAACGGTTCATGAAGAGATTGGTGAAGATTGGCGCTATCCAGCGCCTTCCTTTCACCAACATTTGCCCCGAAAAGGCCGCGAAAGGCACGTTTTGGGGTTGTTCCGGTAGCTTCGCGCGAACCGACCACAAGGGATGCCAGGGGCCAGCCGCCAGCTTCGCCCGGAAATCTTAAGGACGTTACGATGGAAAATATCGCACTCGCCGAACCGGGCGCGCAATTGTCGATTTGGGCGCTGTTCATGCAGGCCAGCTGGGTGGTCAAGCTGGTCATGATCGGGCTGCTCTGCGCCTCGGTCTGGACCTGGGCGATTATCGTCGACAAGCTCGTATCCTATGCCCGCATGCGGCTGGCGCTGAACCGGTTCGAGCAGGTGTTCTGGTCGGGGCAGTCGCTGGAGGAGCTTTACCGCACGTTGGCCGACCGCAAGACATCGGGCATGGGCGCCATCTTCGTCGCCGCCATGCGCGAGTGGAAGAAGAGTTTCGAAAAGGGCGCCAAGACGCCGCTCGGCTTGCAAACCCGCATCGACAAGGCGATGGACCTGGCGCTGACCCGCGAGATGGAGAAGCTCGAAGGCCGCCTCGGCTTCCTCGCAACCACGGGCTCGGCGGCCCCGTTCATCGGCCTGTTCGGCACCGTCATCGGCATCATGACGTCGTTCCAGGCGATCGCCGGCTCCAAGAACACCAGCCTGTCGGTGGTCGCGCCCGGCATCGCCGAGGCGCTGCTGGCGACCGCCATCGGCCTGCTCGCCGCCATTCCGGCCGTCATCGCCTACAACAAGCTGTCATCGGATGCGAGCAAGATCGCGGTGCGCATGGAAGGGTTCTCCGACGAGTTCTCCGCCATACTCTCGCGCCAAATCGATGAAAAAGTAGCGCCGAAGGCCTGAGGAGTAAGCCGATGGGAATGTCCGTAGGCATGGCTGGACGCGGCGGGCGCGGCCACAGGCGGCGCGGCCGCCATCATGGCCTCATCGCCGAAATCAACGTCACGCCGATGGTCGACGTGATGCTGGTTCTGTTGATCATCTTCATGGTCGCGGCGCCGCTTTTGACGGTCGGCGTGCCGATCGATCTGCCGGATACGCAGGCCAAGGCGATGAATGCCGACACCCAGCCGATCACCGTTTCGATCAATGCCGCCGGCCAGATCTATCTTCAGGAGACCGAAATCCCGATCGAGGAATTGGTGGCGAAGCTGCAGGCGATCTCGAAGACCGGCTATGACGAGCGCATCTTCATCCGCGGCGACAAGTCCACCGACTATGGCACGGCGATGAAGGTGATGGCCCGCATTTCGGCCGCCGGCTACAAGAATATCGGGCTGGTTTCACTGCAGGAACAGGATCAATAGACCCACTATGAGGACCGGCCTCACCACATCGGTGATCATGCATGCGGCGCTGATAGGCTTCGGCCTGTTCACGCTGTCGGCGCCGGCCGCGCTTCCGTCGGCCGACGTCGAGTCGGTCGCTGTCGACATCGTGCCGATCGAAGCCACTGCCCAGGTGCTGCAGGGCGACAAGAAATCGGTCGTGCATGAAAAGCCGGCGCCCTTGCCCACGCAGCGTCCCGATGTGGTGCCGGATGCGCAGAAGGTCGGCGAGAACAGCGTCGATACCGACAAGCCGATAACGCCCGAGGCCAAGCCGAAGCCGGTCGACATGACGTCGGCTCCGCCGCCGGCGCCAACGCCGATCGAAAAGCCGAAGACCGAGGACGTGCCGAAGCCGCAGGAAAAGCCCAAGCCGACGCCGGCCACGGAAGTGGCTCCCGCGCCGCAGCCCAAGGAAGAGGTCAAGCCCGAGCCGGTCAAGCAGACCGAGCCGAAGCCGGCGCCGGCCAAGGAGCCGACGCCCGCACCGCCACAGGACAAGACCGCGGCCATCGAGCCGACGCCCGAGGTGAAGCCGGACGCGGTCGCCCAGGCGATCGCCAAGGACCAGCCTGACGATGCCCAACTGCCGGACTCCGCGCCCGCGCCTCAGGCGCGGCCGAAGCCGCAGCCGGCACAGGCCGAAAGCGCCAAGGCGCCGGAGCGCAAGGACGCCGACAAACCGGTCAAGGAGGCTTCATCCAAGCCGAAATCGGAGGACAAGCAGTTCAATTCCGACGAGATCTCGGCCCTGCTGGACAAGCAGAAGCCCTCCGGCGGCGGCGCCAAGCGTTCGACACAGCAGGCTTCGCTCGGCGGCGAGAAGGACCAGGGCCAGAAGCTGTCGAGATCAGAACTGGGCGCCCTGTCGGATCAGCTTGGCGGTTGCTGGACATTGCCGGCGGGGCTGGAGGGCTCGGAGAATTTCGTCGCCGTGGTCATGTTCAACCTCGACCCCTCGGGCAAGCTGGATGGCCGGCCCACCGTCGAGAAATCGAGCGGGAATCGCCAATTCGATGAAAGCGCCGTGCGTGCGGTTCAGAAATGCAACATGGCCGGCCTTCAGGTTCCGGCGGGCAAACAGGACATCTGGGCCCAGGTCCGTGTCACTTTCGATCCGAGGGAAATGCTTGGCCTTTGAGGCCTGCCCTCCGCAGAATCAGTGAAGAGAAGCGAGAAGACATGAAATTCATCCTCAAGCCGCTCCTGATGGTCGCGACAATGGCGCTGGGCTCGATGGCCGGCGCCGTCATGCCTGCGTGGGCGCTCGTCGAGATCAACGTCAACAAGGGCAATGTCGAGCCGCTGCCGATCGCTATCACCGATTTCCAGTCGGGCGATGGGCTTGGCGCGCAGATTTCCGGCATCGTCACCGCCGACCTGAAGCGCTCGGGCCTGTTCGCACCGATCGACAAAAGCGCCTTCATTGAGAAGATCGCCAATCCTGACGCAGCGCCTCGCTTCGACGACTGGAAGGTGATCAATGCCCAGGCTCTGGTCACCGGCAGCGTCAGCAAGGAGGCCGACGGGCGCATCCGCGCGCAGTATCGGCTGTGGGACACGTTCGCGGGACAGCAGATGTCGGGCGAACAATTCTTCGCCAACGACGCCAATCAGCGACGCGTCGCTCACATCATCGCCGACGCCATCTACGAGCGGCTGACCGGCGAGAAGGGCTATTTCGACACGCGCGTCGTTTTCATCGACGAGTCCGGCGCCAAGAATGCGCGCAAGAAGCGCCTCGCCATCATGGACCAGGACGGCGCCAATGTGCGCTATCTCTCGGACGGCAGGGCGATCGTCTTGACGCCGCGCTTCTCGCCGAACCGGCAGGAAATCACCTACATGTCCTATGAGAGCGGCCAGCCGCGGGTGTATCTCCTGCAGATCGAGACCGGCCAGCGCGAACTGGTCGGCAATTTTCCGGGCATGACGTTTGCGCCGCGCTTTTCGCCGGATGGCCAGAAGGTGATCATGAGCCTGCTGCGCGACGACGGCAATTCCAACATCTTCGCCATGGACCTCAGGAGCCGCTCGACGACCCGGCTCACCAACTCGACCGCCATCGACACTTCGCCTTCCTATTCGCCCGACGGCAGCAAGGTGGTGTTCACCTCCGACCGCGGCGGACGCGCGCAGATCTATGTGATGGGCGCCGACGGTTCGGGCCAGACCCGCATCTCCTTCGGCGACGGGGTCTATTCGACGCCGGTGTGGTCGCCGCGCGGCGATCTCATCGCCTTCACCAAGCAGACCGGCGGCGAATTCCAGATCGGCGTTATGAAGACCGACGGTTCGGGCGAGCGCATCCTGTCATCCGGCTTCCAGCAGGAAGGACCGACCTGGGCGCCGAACGGCCGCGTGCTGATGTTCTTCCGCGATTCCGCCGGCGGCCCGAAACTGGTTTCTGTCGATCTCACCGGCCGCAACGAGCAGTCGATCCCGACCGCGAACTTTGCCTCCGATCCGGCCTGGTCGCCGCTGCTGGAGTGAGAGGAATTGGAGAAATGAAGAAATGAAGAATTGAGGGATGGAGAGAGAAGCGGGCTACATCAAGCGCGCGAAGGATTTGGATGTCTATAGGCACGCTTATGGGGTTTCCCTCGACGTCCACAAGGCCACGCTTGTTTTTCCGAAAAACAATACGCGTTGGCTGACCAAATGCGGCGATCCAGCAAGGCGATCTGTGCCAATCTGGCTGAAGGATTTGCCAAACAGACCCATTCCAGGCCCGATTTGCGCGTTTCATTTCGATGGCCATGGGATCATGCAGCGAAGTAGAGACGTGGATTTCGTATGCGTTCGACCTTGGCTACATCACCCACGCGCAGCGCGATGAATGGCTGCAATCCTATGTCCATATCTATGGAATGCTGGTGAATCTCAAGAAGAAGTTGAAATGACCCTTTTCCTCATTTCTTCAATTCCTCAATTCTCCATTTCCACCTCTTTGTCGCGTTTTGGCCGCATTTCCGCCTAGGGTCCGCGCCAACTGTGGCCCGGATCAAAGGGCTGCGGACGGGCGGCCTAAACCAAATTTTAACCGTGTTTCTTGAATGCCGGTTAACCCAAACGTGGTTACTGGGTGATCAACGAAATCACTCGAATGCGAAGGAGAGGCGGCATGAGCCGTATCGCAGCACTTACCAGAAATCCCGTCATGATCGCGCTGGTGGCGATGCTCGCCATTGCCGGTTGCGCTTCGAAGAAGACGCCCAACAGCGCCGCCGATCTCGGCCTCAACGGCGCCGGTGCCGCAACGCCCGGATCGGCGCAGGACTTCACCGTCAATATCGGCGACCGCATCTTCTTCGACACGGACTCCTCCTCGATCCGCGCCGACGCCCAGACGACGCTGTCGCGCCAGGCGCAGTGGCTGAACCAGTACAAGCAGTATGCGATCGTCGTTGAAGGCCATGCCGACGAACGCGGCACGCGCGAATACAATTTGGCGCTCGGTGCCCGCCGCGCCGCCGCCACGCGCGACTTCCTGGTCTCCAAGGGCGTCTCCGCCAACCGCCTGAAGACCATTTCCTACGGCAAGGAACGGCCGGTCGCGGTTTGCGACGACATCTCCTGCTGGTCGCAGAACCGCCGCGCGGTCACCACGCTCAGCGGCGCCGGTTCCTGACATTTTTCGCGCGTCGAGCGACGCGCGAAAAACACGACGACAAAAATGCAACACAGGTTTGCGAAAGGCGGCTGAAAGGCCGCCTTTTTCATGTTTGGTCCCTTCAAACAAAATTTGGCCGAAGTCTCGCGTCCTGCTATGAGCCGAGGGCGCTTGGCTGGTCCCATACCGATTGGAAGGCGCGAACAAGCTAACGACACGGCGAGAGGCATATGCATTTGAGATCAGTTCTGAGCGGCACGCTTGCGCTGCTGCTCCTTTCAGGCGTCACCGCGATGGCGGGTGGCTTAGGGACTGATGGCACGGGACAGCCAGCCGACAGCGGCTTCTCGTTCCATCTGCCCAGCATCGAGCTGCCTGGCGTTTTCGGCGAAAAGAAGAAGTCGGACCAGGTTCAGTTCGCGCAGCAGTCGACTGGCACAGGCGCCACCGGGCTCGAGGACCAACTGCGCCAGATGAACGGCAAGATCGAGGAACTGAACTTCCAGATCCTGCAAATGCAGGAGCAGATCCGCAAACAGCAGGAAGACAACGAGTTCCGCTTCCAGCAGCTCGAAGGCGGTACGCAGGGTGCGCAGCAGCCGGCCGGGCAGAAGAAGTCACAGGCCGCGCCCGTCGACAGCGATGACAGCGTGGCCGAGGCGCCGGCCACGCAACCGCCTGCGAAGGCCGACAATCGGGCAGCGGCCGGCCAGTCGGCTGGCGGCGGCCAGAGCGTCGAGGACGTCATCGTCGAATCCTCTGACGGTGATCCGGGCAAGGTGATCCCCGGAACGGGAGCGCCCGAAAAGACCTTCGGCAGCATCACCGTCGACAAGAACGGCAATGTGGTCGATGCCGGCGGCAGCACGCAGGCGACCGCACCGGCGCAGGATGTCGCTCCAGCCACCGGCGCTCCGGCCAAGAGCGGCAAGTCCGACGGCACGGTGGTTGCGGCGCTGCCTTCCACGAACGATCCCGAGGAGCTCTACCGCAACTCCTACCAGTTCATCCTTTCGGGCGACTACGGCACCGCCGAACAGGGCTTTCGCGACCACATCGCGCGTTTTCCCCGTGACGCGAAAACGGCGGATGCGCACTATTGGCTGGGCGAATCGCTGCTTGGCCAGCAGAAATACCGCGATGCCGCGGAGGTCTTCCTCGCCGCCAGCAAGGACTATCCCAAGGCCAAGAAGGCCCCCGACATGCTGCTGAAGCTCGGCGTGTCGCTGGTCGGCCTGAAGCAGCACGACGTGGCCTGCGCCACCTTCAGCGAGGTCGGCAAGCGCTACCCCGACATTTCCAACACGCTCAAGGAGCGCGTGAAGCAGGAAAAGGCCCTGGCGGCGTGCTAGCCCTTCTCCTGCCTGCCGTTGCCTTGCCGTCGGAGCCGTGTTCGGGCGACATGCATTGATGCTCGACACCGAGCCTGATCTTTCGAAAGACCTTTTTTCGCACATCGACTTTACCAGCGGCGCCGTTGCGGCCGTATCCGGCGGCAGCGACTCGACCGCCCTACTTCTCCTTCTCAAACGACATCTCGACCGAACCGCGCCGTCCGCGAAGCTGCTGGCGGTGACGATCGACCACGGTTTGCGGCAGGGCGCGGCGGCCGAAGCGGAAGCGGTGGCCAGGCTTTGCGCCGCGCACGCCATCGCGCACCGCATCGTCGCCTGGTCCGGACGCAAGCCGTCGACCGGGCTGCCGGCCGCCGCGCGGGAGGCTCGCTACCGGCTGCTGGCCGAGGCGGCGCGGGAGGAAGGCCTCGGTCTGATCGTGACCGGTCATACGGCGGATGACCAGGCCGAGACGGTGCTGATGCGGCTAGTCCGAGGCAAGGGCGCCCGCGAGGACGGGCGCGGCCTCGCCGGCATGGCACCGGTCACCTTGCACGACTGGCACGAATGGATCGTGCGGCCGCTCCTTGGCATTCGACGCTCGGCTTTGCGCAACTTCCTGCGGCGCGAGCATGTCGGCTGGGCCGAGGACCCGACCAATGCCGACGCGGCCTTCGAGCGACCGCGCATGCGCGCGGCACTGGCCGGCGCTGACGGTGCGCAGCGCATCGATGACGCATTGACGCTGGCGGCGCGCGAGAGCGAGGCGCGCAGCCGGCTTGGCATCCGCGCCGCGGATTTAATCGCGCGCTTCGCCAGCCAGCCGGCGCCGGGTCTTGTCCGCCTCGATCCGACCCTGCTTTCGGCCGGCGACGATCCGGCGGCCGTCTATGCGCTGCGCATCCTCCTCGCCATAAGCGGGGGCGTTGCGTTTCTGCCGGACCAGGCGCGATGCGAGGCGCTGTTCGGTAGGCTGAAGGCTGGATTTCTTTGCGCCACATTGTCGCGGACGGTGGTCGATTCCAGGCGCGCCGGCATCTTTCTGCGCCGCGAGACGCGAGGCTTGCCGCCTGTAGTCGCGGCCACCGGCGGGCTGCTCTGGGACGGCCGCCGGAACATCACGTTGGACGACGGCGGCAGTGCATTGTTGATCGCGCCGTTCGGGGCAGCGGCGGCGAAGCGTCTGGCAATCGCGGAAGGCGAGACGCCGCGCAGCCTCGTGCGCGCCGCCCTGGCCTGCGAGCCGGCATCGCGGCAAGCCGTTGAAAACCCTGGCCTGCCTCAGGGTGGGCAGGCGTCGCCGGGGTTCACGGCACAGGCCGTCGTCGCCCCCTTTGTCCGTTTCCTGCCGTCCTTCGACCTGGCGCCGGCGCGGGTCGTCGCCGAATTGATCGGCGCACCGTTGCTTCCCGCGCCGCCTTTCAAGCGGCCATAGCGCCGGTCGGTCATGGGCGAAAGCTTAACCCACACGTGCTGTTCTGCTTGGCAAGGGGGGGCGCTCTCCCTATGTTAGGCTCAAGTTTCCTCTCACGACGCGTGTCCGCCCGCGGACGCCAACGGGACAATTGATGAATCCGAACTATCGCAACCTCGCGCTCTGGGCGATCATAGCGGTCCTGCTCATCGCCCTCTTCAATCTGTTCCAGACGCCGCAGACGCGTGGGGCTTCGAGCGATGTACCTTATTCGCAGTTCCTGCAGGATGTCGCGGCGGGCCGGGTCAAGACGGTGACCATCGCCGGCGCCCGCATCTCCGGCACCTACACCGACAATTCGAGCGGCTTCCAGACCTATTCGCCCGGCGATCCGTCGCTGGTCTCGCGGCTGCAGGACAAGAACGTTACCATCAATGCGCGGCCGGAGACCGACGGTTCAAACTCGCTGTTCGGTTACCTGATCTCGTGGCTGCCGATGATCCTGATCCTCGGCGTATGGATATTCTTCATGCGCCAGATGCAGTCCGGCTCCGGTCGTGCCATGGGCTTTGGCAAGTCGAAGGCCAAGCTTCTGACCGAGGCGCATGGCCGCGTCACCTTCCAGGACGTCGCCGGCGTCGACGAGGCCAAGGAAGACCTGGAGGAGATCGTCGAGTTCCTGCGCGATCCGCAGAAATTCCAGCGGCTCGGCGGCAAGATCCCGCGCGGCGTGCTCTTGGTCGGCCCTCCGGGAACCGGCAAGACGCTGCTCGCCCGCTCGGTCGCCGGCGAGGCCAACGTGCCGTTCTTCACCATTTCGGGTTCGGACTTCGTCGAGATGTTCGTCGGCGTCGGCGCCAGCCGCGTGCGCGACATGTTCGACCAGGCCAAGAAGAACGCGCCCTGCATCATCTTCATCGACGAAATCGACGCGGTCGGCCGTCACCGCGGCGCGGGTCTCGGCGGCGGTAATGATGAGCGCGAGCAGACGCTGAATCAGCTGCTGGTCGAGATGGACGGCTTCGAGTCCAACGAAAGCATCATCCTGATCGCCGCCACCAACCGGCCCGACGTGCTCGACCCGGCGCTGCTGAGGCCCGGCCGTTTCGACCGCCAGGTGGTGGTGCCGAACCCCGACATCGTCGGACGCGAGAAGATCCTGAAAGTGCATGTGCGCAACGTGCCGCTGGCGCCCAATGTCGACCTCAAGGTCGTCTCCCGCGGCACGCCGGGCTTCTCCGGCGCCGATCTGATGAACCTCGTCAACGAGGCCGCCCTGATGGCGGCGCGGCGTAACAAGCGCCTCGTGACCATGGCCGAGTTCGAGGACGCCAAGGACAAGATCATGATGGGCGCCGAGCGCCGCTCCTCGGCCATGACCCAGGCCGAGAAGGAGTTGACCGCCTATCACGAGGCCGGTCACGCCATACTGGCGCTCAACGTGCCGTCGGCCGATCCGCTGCACAAGGCGACAATCATTCCGCGCGGCCGCGCGCTCGGCATGGTCATGCAGTTGCCGGAAGGCGACCGCTATTCGATGAGCTACAAGTACATGATCTCACGGCTTGCCATCATGATGGGCGGCCGCGTCGCCGAGGAGTTCAAGTTCGGCAAGGAGAACATCACGTCGGGCGCTTCCTCCGATATCGAGCAGGCGACCAAGCTGGCGCGCGCCATGGTCACGCGCTGGGGCTTTTCCGACAAGCTCGGCCATGTCGCTTATGGCGACAACCAGGAGGAAGTGTTCCTCGGCCATTCGGTGGCGCGCACGCAGAACATCTCGGAAGAAACCGCGCAGATCATCGACGCCGAGGTGCGGCGCCTGATCGACGAGGCCTATTCGACCGCGAGGTCGGTGCTGACCAAGAAGAAGAAGGAATGGATCGCGCTGGCGCAGGGCCTGCTCGAATACGAGACGCTGTCGGGCGACGAGATCAAGCAGCTGATCGCCGGCGAGAAGCCCGCGCGCGATCTCGGCGACGACACGCCGCCGAGCCGTGGTTCGGCCGTGCCGAAGTCGGGCCGCCGCAAAAAGGGTCCCGAGCCCGAGGGCGGCATGGAACCGCAGCCGTCGAGCTGAACTCGGCCAAGAACAAATTGAGAAACGCCGCGGTTCGACCGCGGCGTTTTTGTTTGGGGCAGGCTGCTGAGTTTCTCCGTGGCCTGCGCCTGCAAGGTTGGTTAGGCGATTGGCGGAAGCCGGCGTGGCAGCAGCCAATCTTCCCACTTTGTGGAAGATGCCGGGCAGCTCAGCGGGGGCAGCGTCCGCCGACAAATCGAGTTAGGCCTTCCGGGCTGCGGGGGAGGATCTCTCTTGCCGTTCGACGATTCCTCGAGCCACCCTCGCCCAGCTTTTCGTGAATGCGAGGCAACCTGGCCGGGAGCAGGCAACGATCCTTCGTGCCCCCCCTTCTGGCCTGCCGGCCATCTCCCCCACGAGGGGAGTTTGCAGCGTCGCCGGCAACGCGCCTCTCGTCAGCGGGGATTCCTGCTGAAGCTGCGGGCAAAAAAGCCCGCGAACCCTGCGGCTCGCGGGCCTTACTTTCCTCAAATAGTGCTGTCGCTCAGCTCTTCAGCTTGGCATTGCACAGGCTGTAGAAGCCGCCGCCCTTCTGGATCCACTTCAAGCCGCCAAGCGTGTTGGCGTCCTTGTTGGCATAGTACTGCTGGAGGCAGGTATGCATGCGGGCCTTGGCCGGGGTTTCGGTGGCGAATTTCGGCGAGATTGCGGTCGGGAAACTCACGCCCTTCGGCGCAGCGACAGTCGGCTTTGCCGGCTCCTTGGTGTAGGTCGCCTCTGTTGGAGCCGGGACGGTGTCATCGTCCGAGGCGCTGGCGCCGCATTCGGCCTTCCGGAAGTCGTTCCACTTCATGCCGTTGAGCGTATTGGCGGTCTTGGCAGCCTGGTACTTGCTGCTGCAGTCGGCCATGCTCAGGCCCTTGCCCGAGCTGTCGGTCGCCGCAGCCGTGGTCGCCGCCTTGGTGGTCGCCGGTTTGGTGGCGGCGGCAGCGGATGCGCCGGCGGCAGCGGACGCGCCGGTGGCGCATTCGCTCTTGCGGAAGTCGTTCCACTTCATGCCGTTGAGCGTGCCGGCGGCCTTGGCCGCCTGGTACTTGGTGCTGCATTCCTTTGCGGTCAGGCCTTTGGCTCCGTCGTCGGCGGCGGCCGCAGCCTTGGTCGCCTTGGCCGGCTTCGTATCGGCCGCCTTGGTGTCCGCTGCCTTGGCGTCGGGCTTGGCTGTCGCGGCGGCATCAGTGCCGCACTGCGCCTTGCGGAACTGGTTCCAGGTCTGGCCGGCAAGTGTCCCCGCGTCCTTGGCCGCGTTATACTTCGTGCTGCACTCGGCCATCGTCAGCGCGTTGGCTGGCGCGGCCAGGAATAACGTCGCGACCGCAAGGCCGGTCAAAGTGGCAAGTCGGTGGATGAGCATAGCGTTTCTCCGTTGCAGCAGCCCATTATACGTCCCAGCAAATCAATAACGCTCAACGGTCGGTTGCGCCAGATGCTAAGTGGCGTATACATCGCCGAAACCCGGCTTCTGCCGGCAAGGTGATGAAATCGTTGCCTGTTGCCGGGTGGAAGACAAGAATTTGTGGGTAAATCCATGTCGAATGGTCCACAGGCATGGTGTATTGTGGCGAGGCAGCGCCATCACGCTAGGTTGCGCCAGTCTGTGTGCAATGCACAACAAGGGTTTTCTAAAGGATTGGTAACAGATAATCACGAAATGTGATCGTAGTGCGCCGGCCAATTATGGCATGACGTACCGGGCAAGAACCACCGGGGACACTGACTAGCATGGCAGGAAATTATTTCGGCACGGACGGTATTCGCGGGCGCGCCAACAAGTTTCCAATGACGGCGGAAATCGCGATGAGGGTCGGCATGGCGGCCGGCCTGTCCTTCCAGCGCGGCAGCCATCGTCACCGTGTGGTGCTCGGCAAGGACACCAGACTTTCCGGCTACATGATCGAGAACGCCATGGTGGCGGGCCTCTGCGCCGCCGGCATGGACGTGTTCCTGCTCGGCCCCATCCCGACGCCGGCGGTCGCCATGTTGGTGCGTTCGCTGCGCGCCGATATCGGCGTCATGATCTCGGCCTCGCACAATCCTTATTACGACAATGGCATCAAGCTATTCGGTCCCGACGGCTACAAGCTCTCCGACGAGATCGAAGAGCGCATCGAGAGCATGCTGGACAAGGATATCGAACTGGCACTCGCCGATTCCGACGGACTTGGTCGCGCCAAGCGCGTCGATGGCGTGCATGACCGCTACATCGAGTTTGCAAAGCGCACCTTGCCGCGTTCGATGTCGCTTTCAGGTTTGAGGATCGTCGTCGATTGCGCCAATGGCGCCGCCTACAAGGTTGCCCCCGAGGCGCTTTGGGAGCTGGGCGCCGAAGTGGTGGCCATCAATGTCGAGCCCAACGGCTTCAACATCAACAAGGAATGCGGCTCGACCCATCCGGCAGGCCTGCAGAAGAAAGTGCACGAGGTGCGCGCCGACATCGGCATCGCGCTCGACGGCGATGCCGACCGTGTCGTCATCGTTGACGAGAACGGCGCGATCGTCGACGGCGACCAGATCATGGCAATGATCGCCGAGTCCTGGCACCAGAGCGGGCGGCTTGCCGGCGGTGGCGTCGTTTCGACGGTCATGTCCAATCTCGGCCTCGAACGCTTCCTCGGCGACATGAAGCTGCAATTGCACCGCACCAAGGTCGGCGACCGCTATGTCGTCGAGCATATGCGCGCGCACGGGCTCAATGTCGGCGGCGAGCAGTCGGGCCACATCGTGCTGTCGGACTTCTCGACCACGGGCGACGGCCTGGTTTCGGCGCTGCAGGTGCTGGCCTGCATCAAGCGGCAGGGCCGGCCGGTCAGCGAATTGTCGAAGAAGTTCGAGCCGGTGCCGCAACTCCTCAAGAACGTCCGCATCGCCGGCGGCAAGCCGCTCGAGGAAGCTCCGGTCAAGGCTGCGATCGAGGACGCCCGTCAACGCCTCGGCAAGGCGGGGCGGCTCGTCATCCGGCCGTCCGGCACCGAGCCGCTGATCCGTGTCATGGCCGAGGGCGACGACCCGCAGCTGGTCGAGGCCGTCGTCAACGACATCGTCGAGGTCATCTCGGAAACACGCAGCGCCGCCTGATCTCAGGTGCATTCGGAGGGCCGACGCCGCTCTGATTGCTTAGAAGCCCGCCCGTCCGGCGGGCTTTTGTTTGCCTGCGAAACTGGCTCGAGACACGTGGAACCATCCGAATTCCTCAAATGCTCGAGATTCGTGGTTAATAGACAGGGTTAAATGCCTTTTAACCTTTGCAATTCATTATCCACGCCTGAAAGCCAATCTCATTCGGACGCGACCGCTGTTCCGAGGGTTTCTAGGGGTGACAAGCATGTTCAATACAGCAAGAAAGGCCCTGTTCGCCGCGCTGTTCGCGGGCCTGGCATGGCCGGTGTTCGCGGCCGACCTTCCGGAGCCGGTGGTCGAAGAGGCGCCGCCGCCGGTATACGAGCAGCCAGTCGATGTCGGCGGCTGGTACATTCGCGGCGATCTCGACTACCACAAGTCGAAAGTGCGCGGCATCGATTACACGACCTACACCATCGATCCCTGTAATTGTAACGTCATTCCCGGCGACAGGAGCTTCGATTTCGGCAAGCTCAAGGGCGGCTTCTCGCTCGGCGCCGGCGTCGGCTACAAGATCAACGATCATTTTCGTACGGATTTGACCGCCGATTACTGGTTCAAGTCGAACTTCGACGGCGGAACCTCGGACGCTTTCTCGACGTCGACCGAAGTGTCGAAAATGAGCGCCTTGCTGCTGCTGGCCAACGCCTATGTCGATCTCGGCACCTATCACGGCATCACGCCCTATGTCGGCGCCGGCATCGGCGGCGCGCATGTCAGATGGGACGATGTCAGGGACCCGAACACCACCGAGTTCAACCCCGGTGCGAAAAGCTGGCGCTTTGCCTACGCGCTCATGGCCGGCGCTTCCTACTGCCTGACCGACAAGCTGATCCTGGACGCGGGCTATCGCTACAGCCACATCCAGGGCGGCCGCATGTTCGAGTGGGATATCAGCAGCGCCGGGCCGGGCTTCGACCGCGGCATCGACACGCATGAGGTGCGCGGCGGCCTGCGGTACCAGTTCGGCGGCAACAACGGTTGCGCCGCGCCGACGGTGGCCTATCAGCCCGAACCCGAGCCGATCTACACCAAGTAACATCCGACCATCCAACGGTCCGAAACCGCCCGGCATCAGCCGGGCGGTTTTCGCTTGTCTGGCTGCCCGAAAATCATTCGCTAACGCTCTGTTAGCCTTAACCCCGACTTAACCACTATGGTTAACAATGCTTCCTGAAACGATGGCTGCCGTCTGGTGGCGCCGAAATCGGGAGCAGGGGATCATGAAAATCACATCGCGTATGGCGCCGGTGCTTGCCACATTCGCCATCATGCCGCTGACGCCTGCGCTGGCCGCCGACTATGATCCCCCGGTCTATGTCGACCAGGCGCCCGACTACGTGCCGGTCGAGGTCGGCTCGGGCTGGTATCTGCGCGGCGATGTCTCCTACCTGGTAGAGAAGAGCTTCAAGAATGAGGATTTCGCCTTCACGCCGGCGAGCTTCGACAACGAGGAAGACCCGGTCTTCGCCAGCATCGGCTTCGGCTACCACTTCAACGATTATCTGCGTGCCGATCTCAATCTGGGTTACCTGCCCGGCAACAAGATCGGCATTGGCTATGACGATTCAGCGACCGCGGCAGAGGCGACCCTGGCGTCGGCGTCCCTGAAGAACTATGCCTTTTCAGGCATGCTCAACGGCTATGTCGACCTTGGAACCTATGTCGGCATAACACCCTATCTCGGCGCCGGCATCGGCATCGTCAGGAGCACGCACAAGCTCTCGGCGAGCTATTTCACCGACGATGGCGATCCAACCGACGACTTCGGACTGAGTGACGACAAGACCAAGTATTCCTTCGCTTACACGCTGAATGCCGGCCTTGCCTATCAGGTGTCGAAGAATGTTTCCGTCGATCTCGGCTATCAGTATTTCTCGGCGCCCGACGCCGAATATGTGACGGCCGAGAGCCTGACCTCGTTTCCGGTCCACAAGGGAATCAGCAATCATCAGGTTAAGCTCGGGCTACGCTACGATCTCTGGTAGTAGGCTGGCATACATGAACCCTGGCGGCGGATCTCTTCGGTCCGCCGTTTGCGTTTGAAGCTCACGAGATCCTGATCGCGGATCGCCGATATCCTGCCCGCGACAAAAACTTTCCCCTTGACGCCCGAAGTCCGAGCGCATATCGCCGTCCGTGGGCCACCCCTCCCCAACGAGGGGCCACTATCTGGAAGGATAGACCACGATGACGACGCATACGAAGCCCGGATTCCGTCCGGCAAACCCCAATTTTTCCTCAGGTCCCTGCGCGAAACGTCCCGGCTGGTCGGTCGAGGCGCTGAAAGCTGCCGCGCTCGGCCGTTCCCATCGCGCCAAGATCGGCAAGACCAAGCTCGAACAGGCGATCGCGCTGACGCGCGAAATTCTCCAGGTTCCTGCCGACTACCGCATCGGCATCGTGCCGGCGTCCGACACAGGCGCCGTCGAGATGGCGCTTTGGTCGCTGCTGGGCGAGCGCGGCGTCGACATGGTCGCCTGGGAGAGTTTCGGCTCCGGCTGGATCACCGACGTGGTCAAGCAGTTGAAGCTTGCCGATGTGCGCAAGCTCGAGGCCGGTTACGGCGAACTGCCGGATCTCGGCAAGATCGATTTCGACCGCGACGTGGTCTTTACCTGGAACGGCACGACCTCGGGCGTGCGCGTGCAGAACGGCGATTTCATCCCGGCGGGCCGCAAGGGTCTGACCATCTGCGACGCGACGTCGGCCGCCTTCGCGCAGAAGCTCGATTTCGAGAAACTCGATGTCGTGACCTTCTCCTGGCAGAAGGTGCTGGGCGGCGAAGGCGCGCATGGCATGCTGATCCTGTCGCCCCGCGCCGTCGAGCGGCTGGAGAGCTATAAGCCTGCATGGCCGCTGCCGAAGATCTTCCGCCTGACCTCGGGCGGCAAATTGATCGAAGGCATCTTCAAGGGCGAAACCATCAACACGCCATCGATGCTGTGCGTCGAGGACTATCTCGACGCGCTCAGCTGGGCGAAATCGATCGGCGGCCTCGATGCGCTGGTCGCAAGGGCCGACGCCAATGCCGCGGTGCTCGACCGTTTCGTCGCGAAATCCTCCTGGCTTGGCCATCTCGCCGTAGAGCCGGCGACGCGGTCGAACACGTCCGTCTGCCTGTCCTTCACCGACGGACAAGTCGCTGCACTCGACGCCGACGCACAGGCGGCCTTCGCCAAGGGTCTGGTTTCAGCGCTCGACAAGGAAGGTGTCGCCTATGACATCGGTTCCTATCGCGACGCACCGCCCGGCCTGCGCATCTGGTGCGGCGCAACGGTCGAGACCTCCGATCTCGAAGCGCTGCTGCCCTGGCTCGACTGGGCCTTCGCCGGCCAGAAGGCGTCGCTGAAAGCAGCGGCCTGAAACTCGAACGGTATCATTTTCTGGAATACCCCTCATCCGGCCGCTTCGCGGCCACCTTCTCCCACAAGGGGAGAAGGATCGGCGCCTCACATTCTCCCCCCGTGGAGAAGGCGCCTGAGCGAAGCGAAAGCGGGTGTGGGGTAAGCAACAAGGACCAATCCCATGCCTCGCGTTCTCGTCTCGGATAAACTTTCCACCACCGCCGTTCAGATCTTCAGGGATCGCGGCGTCGAGGTCGACTATCTTCCTGATCTCGGCAAGGACAAGGAGAAGCTGCTTGAAGTGATTGACCAGTATGACGGCCTCGCCATCCGCTCGGCGACCAAGGTTACCGAGAAGCTGATCAATGCCGCCACCAGGCTCAAGGTCGTCGGCCGGGCCGGTATCGGCGTCGACAATGTCGACATACCGGCGGCCAGCCGCAAGGGCATTATCGTGATGAACACGCCGTTCGGCAATTCGATCACGACAGCCGAGCATGCGGTAGCGATGATCTTCGCGCTCGCCCGCCAGATCCCGGAAGCCAACGCCTCGACGCATGCAGGCAAATGGGAAAAGAACCGCTTCATGGGCGTCGAGATCACCGGCAAGACGCTCGGCGTCATCGGCTGCGGCAATATCGGCTCGATCGTCGCCACGCGCGGCGTCGGCCTGAAGATGCATGTCGTCGCCTTCGATCCGTTCCTGTCGGACAAACGCGCCGAGGAACTCGGCGTCGACAAGGTTGAACTGGACGAGCTCTTCGCCCGCGCGGACTTCATCACGCTGCACACGCCGTTGACCGACAAGACGCGCAACATCATCGATGCCGCCGCGATCGCCAAAATGAAGGACGGCGTGCGCATCATCAACTGCGCCCGTGGCGGGCTGGTCGTCGAAGCCGACCTGGTGGCGGCGCTGAAGAGCGGCAAGGTGGCCGGCGCCGGCATCGACGTGTTCGAGGCCGAGCCGGCCGAACAGAACGCATTGTTCGGCATGGAGAATGTGGTGGCCACCCCCCATCTCGGTGCCTCGACGGCGGAAGCACAGGAGAACGTCGCGCTGCAGGTCGCCGAACAGATGGCCGACTATCTGATCAAGGGCGCCGTCTCCAACGCCATCAACATGCCGTCGATCACCGCGGAGGAAGCGCCGCGGCTCAAGCCCTTCGTCAAGCTCGCCGAAGTGCTTGGCGCCTTTGTCGGCCAGGTCACCGAGGACCCGATCAAGGAGGTGGAAATCCTGTTCGACGGCTCGACCGCGACGATGAATACGCGCGCGCTGATCAGCGCGGCCCTTGCCGGGCTGATCAGGCCGCAGGTAGCCGACGTCAACATGGTGTCGGCGCCGATCATGGTGAAGGAGCGCGGCATCATCGTCGCCGAGGTCAAGCGCGACAAATCGGGCGTGTTCGACGGCTATATCAAGCTGACGGTCAAGACCGAGCATATGACGCGCTCGATCGCCGGCACCTGTTTTTCCGACGGCAAGCCGCGCTTCATCCAGATCAAGGGCATCAATCTCGATGCCGAGGTCGGCCAGCACATGCTCTACACGACCAATGCCGACGCGCCGGGCATTATCGGCCTGCTCGGCACGGTGTGCGGCGAGAACGGCGTCAACATCGCCAACTTCCAGCTCGGCCGCAACCGGCCAGGGGGCGATGCCATCGCGCTGCTCTATCTCGACGCACCGTTCCCGGAAAAAGTGCTGGAGCAGGTGCGGGCGCACAAATCGATCGATTCGGCCAAGCGGCTGCAGTTCGACGTCGGCAGCGTGTAGGGCTCTTCCCGCACAGGCTGCAACTGCACGATCGCGATGCTCCGCGCATCGAGTGTTTTCCGGCAAGCCTAGATGGTCTTGATCGTCCGTCTGAGGATACTTGCCTTCGCGATAGCGGGGCGTCTGCTGCTGACCTTAGCTGCCCCGATGCCTGATCATTTTCGCAGCGTGCAAAGCAGCGCATGGTTTCCCAGGCGCCCAAGCCCGACGAAACCCGCATGGCCGCTGGCGAGGCGATCTACCATGACAATTGCTCGGCCTGCCATGGTGGAGACGGCGCCGGCGCCGGGGCTCTTTTCCCGCCGCTCGCCGGCAATTCGATCGTAGCACAGGCCAGCACCGAAACGCTTGCCCGGGCCGTTCTGGCGGGAAGCCAGGCCGTGCATACGGCCCGCGCGCCGACGACGCCGGCGATGCCCTCGCTGGCGGGGCGCCTGAAGGATCAGGAGATCGCCGACGTCTTCACTTACGTGCGCGGCAGCTGGGGCAACGCCGCCCCGGCAGTCTCGTCCGACGACGTGGCGGCGGTGCGCAAGGAATTGCAGTAGTCCTGCGAATTGCCGGGCGAGCCGACGCTCTCCTCAAGGCTGACGATCGGGGCGCGAAGCGAGTTTACTGGCGCCTCGGCATGGCTGCCTTGCGGCCGCTATATTCGGCAAGCGCGATGCCGCCCAGCACGAGGACGAGCGCCAACGCCTGGTAGAGCTGGAATGTCTCGCCGACGATCAGCACCGAAAGCAGGGTGCCGAAGATCGGCACCAGGTTGATGAACAGGCCGGCCCGGTTGGCGCCGATCAGCTCATTGCCCCTGATGTAGAATATCTGCGAGACGACCGAGGCGCCGATCGCAGTATAGACGATCACCGCCCAGCCGCGTGCGTCGGGAACGATGACCTTGCCGGCCGCGATTTCCCATAGGAAGAACGGCAGCGAGGTGACGAGCGCGGCGAGCGACATGGCCAGCATCAGGCTCTGCCATTGCATGGCCGGCTTCAGCCGCAATCCGACCGAATAGCCGCTGTAGAGAATGACCGCGACCAGCATGATGGCGTCGCCGAAATTGAGCTCCAATGTCAGCAGCCGGCGCGGATCGCCGTGGCAGGCGGTCAGGATGACGCCGAAGATCGTCAGCACCACGCCGGCGATCTGCGCCCAGTTCACGCGCAGGCGGAAGAAGATGAAATTGGCTACGATGATCAGGATAGGCATTGCCGCCTGCTCGATCGAAACGTTGATCGCGGTCGTGTAATTGAGCGCCGTATAGAAGATCGTGTTGAACAAGGTGAAGCCGCTGGCGCCAAGTGCGGCGAGCACGAACCAGTGCCTGCGCACGACGGGCCAATCTCTTTTCAGCGCATTCCAGCCGATCGGCAGCAGGATCGCTACCGCCAGCACCCAGCGCAGGAAGACCAGCGTCATCGGTGAGACGTGATGGACCGCCAGCTTGCCGGCCACCGAGTTGCCGCCCCACAGCAAGGTGGTGAGCAGCAGGAACATGTAGGCGCTTCGGTGCATGGCGGGTCGCAGCGGGGAGGAGGTGAATGGGGCGTGCCTGCCGGCCTATTGCCCCCGCCTGGACAAGTAAATGATGTCAAAGCTGAAAATTGTTGTGCCTCAGCCCATTTTCGGCGGCAAAGAAAGGTCGCATCGGCCTGCTCTTGACGTTATAGAGGCCTGTCGTTTCGAACCGTATCCAAGCCGCGCGGCGGCGCCTCGAAGGAAAAGAAACATGGCCAATGTGGTGGTCGTCGGCTCGCAATGGGGTGACGAAGGCAAGGGCAAGATCGTCGACTGGCTATCGGAGCGCGCCGATGTCGTGGTGCGTTTCCAGGGCGGCCACAATGCCGGCCACACGCTGGTCGTCGACGGCAAGGTCTACAAGCTGTCGCTGTTGCCGTCGGGCGTCGTGCGGCAGGGCAAGCTGTCCATCATCGGCAATGGCGTCGTCTTCGATCCGCACGCATTCGTTGCCGAAGTGGCGAAGCTCAAGGGGCAAGGCGTCGAGGTAACGCCGGAGCGCCTGAAAATAGCCGAAAACACAGCGCTTATCCTGTCCCTGCACCGGGAACTGGACCGCTTCCGCGAGGACGCCGCCTCAAATTCCGGGACCAAGATTGGCACGACCCGCCGCGGTATCGGCCCCGCCTATGAGGACAAGGTGGGCCGGCGCGCGGTGCGGGTGATGGATCTGGCGGATTTGGAAACACTACCCTTGAAGGTCGACAGGCTGTTGACGCATCACAATGCACTGCGTCGCGGCCTTGGCCATGCCGAAGCCACGCATGACGCGGTCATGCAAGAGCTGACCTCGGTCGCCGGCGAAATCCTGCCCTACATGGACCGGGTCTGGAAGGTGCTCGACGACAAGCGCCGGGCCGGCGAGCGCATCCTGTTCGAGGGCGCGCAAGGCACGCTGCTCGACATCGATCATGGCACCTATCCGTTTGTCACCTCGTCCAACACCGTCGCCGGCCAGGCGGCAGCCGGTGCCGGCGTGGGCCCGGGCGCCATCGGCTATGTGCTTGGCATCACCAAGGCCTATACGACGCGCGTAGGCGAAGGTCCGTTCCCGACCGAGCAGCAGAACGAGATCGGTGAATTCCTCGGCACGCGCGGCCATGAATTCGGCGTCGTCACCGGCCGGAAGCGCCGCTGCGGCTGGTTCGACGCGGTGCTGGTGCGCCAGGCCGTCGCCGTCAACGGCATCAAGGGCATTGCCCTGACCAAGCTCGATGTGCTTGACGGGCTGGACGAGATCAAGGTCTGTACCGGCTACCGCCTCGACGGCGAGACGATCGACTATCTACCCGCCAGCCAGGGCGCGCAGGCCCGCGTCGAGCCAATCTACGAGACGCTGGAGGGGTGGAAAGGCACCACCGCCGGCGCGCGCAGCTGGAACGACCTTCCGGCCCAGGCCGTCAAATATGTCCGCCATATCGAGGAGTTGATCGGCGCGCCGGTCGCGCTCCTCTCCACCAGCCCGGAACGGGACGACACGATACTTGTGACCGATCCGTTTCAAGACTAGTTTCTCAAGCCTTTCCGGGCGTTGCGGCTGATTTGCGGAGGCCGGCCCGGAGCACAATACAGGTCGACTGACGCATGGCGAAAGATTTCGTTTCTGCTCTGAGGGATACGATAAACAATTTTGGCGATCCTACGCCGGAGCTGCGGGCCAAAGTCTACGACAAAGCGCGCTCGACGATTGCAAAGAAGATTGCCGAGCGCGAGCCGCCGCTTTCGCCGTCGGAAGCCGAAAGGCAGAAGCGCGGCCTGGAAGACGCCATATCGAGGCTCGAGCGCGAATATGCCAAAAGCGTGCCGGAGACCGATCCGCTTGCCGAACTGGAGCACATATTTTCCTCCATCGATCGCAACAAGAACCAGTCGAACCATACCAAACAGCCGGTAAAGGCGGAGCCGGCCTGGCCGGCAGCGCCTGCCTCGAAGGCTGAACCCTACAAGCCGCCGCCCCCCGCTCCGGAGCCCGACATCTCCAGGCCTGCATCGCCCGCCGCCGAGGTCGAGCCGAACTGGCAAAAGCCCGTACCGGTGCAGCCGGCCCCGGAGTTCGACGACAGGGCTCAGCCTGGCATGGATGTGGGTCAGGACGACGAGCATGCCGATGTCTTTGCGAGCGACGAAGAGGCTGCGGCCGCCGACACTTTCCAGCGCTTGCGTCCGGCTGAACGCAAGCGCAGCTATGGCGGGCTGATTGCCGCTGCCGTTGCGTTGCTGGTCATTGCCGGCGGCGGCTATGGCATCTGGCTGAACAAGGATGCCTTCGGCAAGATGCTGGGTCTGGGCGGCGGCAGCAAGGTCGCGACGACCGAGCCGGTCAAATCGACACCCGCCAAGCCGGCGAGCGATGCGGCGGCAACGCCCCCGGCACCTTCGGCTAGCGGTGCCGAGCCCGAAGGGACACCGAAGTTCACTCAAAGACTGACACCGCAAGGAAGCGAGGTCGATCCTGGCCCGGCCGGCGGACAGAGCGGCGTGGGCGAGGGCGAGTCCGTCGCGGCGCTGACGACGCCGCCTTCAGCCACGACCACCCCGGCCTTGTCGGCTCCGGCAGGAGGCACGCCGGCCGCAGGCGCGCCCGCCGGGACCACGCCCCCTGCACCGGGCGCTGCGCCGGCGGCGCCACCCGCCAATGGGACCGCACCCGCGGCGCCGGCTGACAACGCCGCCACGCCGCCCTCGCCTGCCGGTGCGCCGACGCAAACCTCTCTGCCGGTCGGCCAGAAGGCGATCTTCTATGAGGAGCGCACCAGCACCGCGCAGGGTTCGGCCGAGCCGGGCAACATCGTCTGGTCGCTGGTGCAGGAATCGCCCGGCGGCGACCTGCCGCCTGAGCCGGCGATCCGCGCCGAGGCGACCATTCCCGGTAAGGACATCCAGTTGCGCATGACCATCCGCCGCAACACTGACCAGACGCTGCCTGCCAGCCACATCATCGAGATGATCTTCCTGACACCCGACGGTTTCGAAGGCGGCGGCGTCGACAACATCCTGCGCGTGGCCATGAAGAGTTCCGAGCAGGATGCCGGCAGCCCGCTGATCGGCATTCCGGCCAAGATCGCCGACGGCTTCTTCCTCGTCGCGCTCAACGATACCAAGGCCGACGAGGACGCCAATCTGACCTTGCTTCGGGGACAGGACTGGATCGACGTGCCGGTCGTCTACAAGACCGGACGACGAGCGTTGCTGACGATGGAAAAAGGCATTCCCGGCGAGAAGGTGTTCGACGAGGCGATCAAGGCTTGGCAGGCGAAGACGGCGGGCTGAGCCGACGGCAACGGTCGGCTCCGGTCAGAAGCCTTGGAACAGCATGTCTAGCGCGGCGACGATGTCGTCGTGGTGCTTGGAGAGATTTCCCTCGGCATCCGGCAATTCAGTGGCCATCAAGGCAGAGCCGGCGGCCAGGAACGGGGGCTGTGTCGGACGGCATCAACGGAATGACGACTCTCGTGTTCAGCCTCTCAAGAAGGTCGGACTGAACATCGACAAGGTAACCACTGCCTCCGGCATTCCGATAGAGATCGTAACGGGCCATCAAAACAGCGGGCGTGTGGCCAATGGCAACCCGTTCCGCTCGACATAGGCGTTGGAGCTCACAATCGCCTCAAAGTTCTCCTCTTGCCACCGACGCGTTTTTTCCGCCGCGATGGCCTTCGCAATACCTGCCTCGGCGGCGCGCGAGAGATTGATACCCGACGCTTTGGCGTCTTTGATCAGCTGAGCGTCAATGGATGTATTGACAGACTTTCGCTGAGGTTTTGTCGTCGATTGAAGCACGGAGAGAGCCCTCTTTTAAGCGCATAACGCAGCGTATACCATCCTCACCCCTCCATCTCCTCGCGCAACATCTCCAGTTCGAGCCACTCTTCCTCCAGTGCCGCCAGTGTCGCGCGCTCCTTGTCGAGGGCGGCGATGGTCTTCTGGAACGAGGCCGGATCGCGCTCGTAATAGGCCGGATCGGCGATGTTGTTCTCCAGCCGCGAGATCGAGGCTGTCACCGCCTCGATCTTCTTGGGCAGCGATTCCAGCGCGAATTTCTGCTTGAACGAGAGTTTTTTTGCCGGGGCTTTGGCGGTGGCGCTGTCCGCCTTCGCCGTCGGTACGTCGCTTGCATCCGCCTTCGCGCGCGCCTTGCGGTCGTCGAGCCTGGTGCCGCCGCGCTGCGCCAGCATGTCGGAATAGCCGCCGGCATATTCGACCCAGCGACCGCCGCCGTCCGGCGCGATCACGCTGGTCACGGTGCGGTCGAGGAAATCGCGGTCGTGGCTGACCAGGATGACCGTACCGGCAAAGCCGGCGACCAGTTCCTGCAGCAACTCCAGCGTTTCCATGTCGAGATCGTTGGTCGGCTCATCGAGCACCAGCAAGTTCGCCGGCCGGGCCAGCACGCGCGCAAGGATCAGCCGTGCCCGCTCGCCGCCCGACAGCTCGCGCACCGGCGTGCGTGCCTGCTCCGGCTTGAACAGGAAGTCCTTCATGTAGGAGACGACGTGGCGCTGCTCACCATTGATGACAAGGTTCTCGCCGCGCCCGTCGGTGAGATACTGAGCCAGCGTCTCCTGCGGATCGACCGCCTCGCGCTTCTGGTCGAGCGTGGCGATCTCCAGATTTGTGCCGAGCCGCACCGAACCGGCATCCGGCTGCAACTCCCCGGTCAGCATCTTCAGAAGCGTCGTCTTGCCGGCGCCGTTCGGCCCGACGAGGCCGATGCGGTCGCCGCGCTGGATGCGGGTCGAGAACCCCTTGACCACGGTGAGGTCGCCAAAGCTCTTCTCGATGTTCCTGGCCTCGATCACCAGCTTGCCGGATTCGGCGGTGTCGCTGGCCACCATGGTCGCGGTGCCTTCGGCGCCGCGATGGCCGCGAAAACGCTGGCGCATGGTCTGCAATTCGCCCAGGCGGCGCATGTTGCGCTTGCGCCGCGCCGTCACGCCATAGCGCAGCCAGTGTTCCTCGCGCACGATCTGGCGGCCGAGCTTGTGCTGTTCGCGCTCTTCTTCCTCAAGCACCTGGTCGCGCCATTCCTCGAAATGGCCGAAGCCCTTATCCAGCCGGCGCGTCTGGCCCCGGTCGAGCCACACGGTGGCGCGCGATACGCGCTCAAGGAAACGGCGGTCGTGCGAGATGACGATGAGGGCCGAGGAGGTGCGGACGAGTTCCTCTTCCAGCCATTCGATCACCGAGAGATCGAGGTGGTTGGTCGGCTCATCGAGCAGCAGGATATCAGGCTCGGGCGCCATGACGCGGGCAAGGGCGGCGCGCCTGGCCTCGCCGCCGGAGAGGTCGCCCGGCTGCTCCTCGCCCGAGAGGCCGAGGTGCTCCATCAGGTAGCTGGCGCGATAAGGATCGTCGGCGGGACCGAGGCCGGCCTCGACATAGGCGCGCACGGTTGCGAAGCCGTCCATGTCGGGCATTTGCGGCAGATAGCGGACGGTCGCCGATGGCTGGCGGAACACCTCGCCGTCCTGCGGCTCGATCAGGCCGGCGGCGATCTTGAGCAGCGTCGACTTGCCGGACCCGTTGCGGCCGACCAGCGCGATCTTGTCGCCGGCCGACGCAGCCAAGTCGGCGCCGTCGAGCAGGGGCGTGCCGCCGAAGGTCAGTTTTATTCCGTCGAGATTGAGAAGAGGCGGCGCCATGTCAGCTTTCTGGCAAGGGATAGGGATGGGCGAGCAGCAGCGCGCGGCCCGCTCCCAGCGCGATATCGAGCCTGCCCTTGACCTCGTTGGAGATGGTCAGCGACGAGCCGAACGCGACCTTGACGCGGTCAAGCGGCCATTTCGCACCGGCGACGGTCAGCCCTGCAAGCTCGGAAAAACCCAGGATCGAGAACAGGGTGCCGTCGGCATAGTCGAAGCGGGCCGTGCCGTGCGCCAGGGGCACGGCTTCCTGCGCGCCGCTGGTCAACAGCACCTTTGTCCCGGCCCCGGCCAGCCGCAGGGCGAGCGCCATGTGCAGGAAGGCATGGTCGGCGCGCTTGCCGCCGAAGGCGCCGGCGAGCACGAGGCTGGTAGCGCCGCGCTCCAGGGCGGCCGATATCGCGAGTTCTCCATCGGTGGCGTCTTTCTCTGCCGGAAAGGTCCGGCGCGGCACGGCGGCCAACTCATCCGGCAGGCCGGCGGGCACGGAGTCGAAATCGCCGACCCACAGTTCCGGCACAAGGCCGAGCGTGCTTGCATGGCCGATGCCGGCATCGGCGGCGATGACGCGGGTTCCCTCGACCTGACGGTCGAGCCGTGGCGTGCGGACGAGATCGCCGCCAAGCAGGATGGTGAATGTGCTCATATCGTGTGGCCCTTACCAGCCCGACAGCGGAAACGGAAGGCCGGCAAACAGCCACTTGCGCGGTTCACCGGCCGGGCCTATGTGTCGAGGCGCTCTAACGGGGTGCCGGACGCGATATTTCGCGGACCGGCTGAGAGGCAGTCTCGCCAACCCGCTGAACCTGATCCGGTTTGTACCGGCGGAGGGATTAGACGTTTCGGACAGTCCGACGCCTCAATTCCTTTAACCCGAACGAAGGAGGCGCCGATGCGCACGCTTTTATACGCCCTTGTCTCTGCAATGGTCGTGGTTCTGTCCGGGCCGGCCTTAGCCAAGGACAAGCTCACCGTCTACACTTATGAGAGCTTTACCGCCGACTGGGGCCCCGGCCCGGTGGTGAAGAAGGAATTCGAGGCCGAATGCGGCTGCGATGTCGACTTCGTCTCGGTTGCCGACGGCGTCGCGCTGCTCAACCGCGTCAAGCTGGAAGGGGCCGCGACCAAGGCCGACATCGTGCTTGGCCTCGACACCAATCTCACCGCCGATGCCAAGGCCACTGGCGTGTTTGCGCCGCATGGCGCCGTGACCGGGCTCAATGTGCCGGGCGGCTGGAACGACGACATCTTTGTCCCGTACGACTATGGCTATTTCGCCGTCGTCTATGACACGCAGAAGCTGAAGACGCCGCCCAAGAGCCTGAAGGAATTGGTCGAGGGCAGTGCCGACGACAAGATCGTTATCCAGGATCCGCGCACCTCGACGCCGGGCCTCGGCCTGCTGTTGTGGGTGAAGTCGGTCTATGGCGACAAGGCGCCGGAGGCCTGGGCCAAGCTCAAGGCGAAGGTCTTGACCGTGACGCCGGGCTGGAGCGAGGCCTACGGCCTGTTCACCAAGGGCGAGGCGCCGATGGTGCTGTCCTACACGACCTCGCCCGCCTACCACATGGTTGCCGAGAACACCGAGCGCTACCAGGCCGCTTCCTTCGAGGAGGGCGAGTATCTGCAGATCGAGGTCGCCGGCATCACCACGACGGGAGCCAAAAATCCGCTGGCGGAAAAGTTCATCGCCTTCATGACCGGGCCGAAATTCCAGGATGCCATCCCCGAGACCAACTGGATGTTCCCGGCCGGCAAGACCGACAAGCCGCTCAATCCGGCCTTCGACAGACTGGTCAAACCGACCAAAACCTTGCTGTTCAGTCCCGAGGAGGTCGCGGCCAACCGCAAGGCATGGGTGGATGAATGGCTGGCGGTGATGAGCAAGTAGTTTGGTCGTATGATCGGATGATGAGTGCTCTACAGCGCCCCCCACTGTCCTGCCGGACATCTCCCCCACGAGGGGGGAGATTGGCCGTCACGACGGCTTTCGCCAATTGGCGACGTCACAGGAGAGGGTGGAGCGCTGAAGCAGCCAATCTCTCCCCAAGTGGGGGAGATGTCCGGCAGGACAGAGGGGGGCGCGAAGGAACGCGACGCTCGCTAAAGGTCCTTTGGGTGGCGCAGCGTGCAGCGCGCGTCTGACCCCCGCATCTCCGCCGGTATCCTCGCGCTTGCGGCGATCGGGCTCCTGATCGGCGGCGCGTTTGCGGGTCTTCTTTTCGAAGGCGCGAACGATTTCTCCGGAGCCTGGGCAGCCTTCGATCCTTATCTCCTGCGCGTCGTGCGCTTTACGTTGTGGCAGGCGGCGCTTTCGACGCTGTTGTCGGTGGCGCCGGCCCTGTTCGTGGCTCGCGCGCTGTCGCGGCATCCGCGCTTTCCCGGCCGCGGCTTCATCCTCCAGCTCTTCGCCCTGCCGTTGGCGCTGCCGGGGATCGTGGCGGCGCTCGGCATCCTGGCGCTCTATGGCCGCGCCGGCTATTTCGCCGGCTTTCTTGGTGCCGTCGGCGGTTACAATTGGCCGGGCATCTATGGCCTCTCCGGCATCCTCGTTGCTCATGTCTTCTTCAACCTGCCGCTGGCCACGCGGCTGTTCCTCGAAGCGCTGCAAACCATCCAAGCCGACCAATGGCGGCTGGCGAGCCAGCTCGGCATGGGTGCCGCACCGGCTTTCCGGCTGATCGAGTGGCCGACACTGCGCGCCGCTCTGCCGGGCGTCGCCGGCCTGGTGTTCATGCTCTGCATCACATCCTTCACGATCGTGCTGACGCTGGGCGGTGGCCCCGGCGCGACGACGCTGGAGGTCGGCATCTACCAGGCTCTGCGTTTCAATTTCGATCCCGCGCGGGCGGTGGCGCTGACGCTGCTGCAGATCGCGCTGACCTTTGTCGTGGTGCTGGCGTTGACGCGGCTCGGCGCCAACACCACCGGTGACGCCAATCTGCCGGTGGCGCCGCGCCGCTACGTCTCGGCCGGCAGGACCGAGGCCGCGCTGAATGCCGCGCTCGTCGTGCTGGCCCTTTTGTTCGTCGCCGGGCCGATGACGGCGACGGTGATGTCAGGCCTCGGCGCCGACCTCGGTCGTCTCGCCGGCGAAGCGGCGGTGCGGCAGGCGACGCTGACCAGCGCCGTGCTGGCTTTCCTGTCGGCGCTGCTGTCGGTTGCGCTGTCGCTTTCGCTCACCATGGCGCGCCGCGTGCTGGCCCTGAAGCGCCGCTCCGGTCCGCGGACCGTGCTCGAACACGCCACCGACACCGGTGCCGGCTTCGTCCTGGTCGTGCCGCCCATCGTCATCGGCGCCGGCTGGTTCCTTCTGCTGCGCCATGTCGGCGATGTCTTTGCCATAGCCCCGGTCATGGTCGTCACTGTCAATGCAGTCATGGCGATGCCTTTCGCCATCCGTGCCATCCGCCCCGCCTATGAAGCGGCGAGCGAGCGCCATGAGCGGCTCTGCGCGCTTCTGGGAATAGCGGGCTGGGCCCGGTTGCGGCTGGTCGACTGGCCCTCGCTGCGACGGCCGCTGGCCACCGCCTTCGCGTTTGCCATGGCGCTGTCGCTTGGCGATCTCGGCGTCATCGCATTGTTCGGCAGTGATTCCGTGCAGACCTTGCCCTACCTTCTCCTGGCGCGCATGGGCAGCTACCGCACCGAGGACGCCGCCGGCCTGGCGCTGCTGCTCGGTCTGGTCTGCCTTGCGCTTGTGGTGGCGGCGAGCGGGCTGGGAAGGGGAGAACGAGACTGATGGCTGCGGGCGCCACCAATGGTGCGACAAGGGGAGCCGAGGTGCGGCTGGACACGGTCTCGTTCAGCTACGGCGACGCGCCGCTCGTTTTCGATGTCGATTTCGCCGCGTCGAAAATTACCGCCATCATGGGGCCGAGCGGCTCGGGCAAGTCGACGCTGCTCAATCTGGTGGCGGGCTTCGAGACGCCGCAGGCTGGCCGCGTGCTGATCGGCGGCGCCGATGTCGGCGCGGCGCCGCCTTCGGCGCGGCCGGTGTCGATGGTGTTCCAGGAAAACAATCTTTTTGCCCATCTTTCGGTCGAAGAGAATGTCGGGCTCGGCCGCTCGCCCTCGCTGCGGCTGACCGAGGCCGACCGCGCTGACATCGCGGAGGCGATCGCGCGCACCGGCCTCGCGGGCAAGGAAAGACGCCTGCCGCGCGAACTTTCGGGAGGCGAACGCCAGCGTGTCGCATTGGCGCGCGTGCTGGTTCGCAACCGCCCGGTGCTTCTTCTGGACGAGCCTTTCGCTTCACTCGGACCGGCCTTGCGCGACGACATGCTCGATCTTGTCGCCGACGTGCATGCCGAGCGGGGCATGACGCTGCTGTTCGTCACGCATCAGCCACAGGACGCACGCCGTATTTGTGAGGAGGTGGTGTTCCTCGACAACGGCATGGTTGCCGCCAAGGGCAAGGCGGATGATTTCTTTGCCGGGGCTGGTCCTGAAGTTTTCCGGCGCTATGTTGGCACAAGCGCCTGGGAGGCTGGATCACGAGATATTGCCCGGAAGCGGACATAATTTACGCTCAAACCGGCTCCTGGCGACGGGGCGATTGCTTGCCATGACAGAGGTAGTGTGGCTAGGTCCGCCCTGTACCGGTCCGGTGCAGGGCGTGATTTGCCTGCAGCATCCGCCGCGCGTTGGTATGGCGTGGATGCTGTAATGCTTTGATTTGCGCATGAGCCCTTGCGAGGATCGCCCCGATTTTCGCGGGCATGCGCCAGACCCGAAAGGAAGCCGTTCTGCCGACCGGCACGGAAAGACCAAGAGGGAAAATGCTGGCGCGCTTTCTGGCGCTGGCCGGCTTTGTCGTGGCCCTGGCAAGCTGCCAGATGTTCACACCTCCGGAAGTCCAGGAATCCGGCTTCCAGCCTTCCGACAAACCGATCACGGTCGACAATGTCGCGGCCAATAACAAATTGGCCGAACTGGCCAAGGCGCAGCATCCACGCATCCTGGCGACCTATGGCGGCGAATATTCCGATCCCAAGCTCGAGCGCATGGTCGCCAAGGTCGTAGGCAGCCTGACGGTGGTGTCGGCCAACCCGACCCAGACCTATCGTATCACCATCCTCAATTCGCCCAACGTCAATGCCTTCGCACTGCCGGGCGGCTACCTCTACGTCACGCGCGGCCTGCTGGCGCTGGCCAATGATTCGGCCGAGCTCGCCGCCGTCATCGCGCATGAGATGGGCCACGTCACCGCCAACCACGGCCTGCAGCGCCAGCAGCTCGAGGCCGAGGAGGGGCTCGCCACCAAGGTTGTTTCCGACGTGCTCGGCGACAGCCCGACCGCCAAGGCGGCGCTGATCCGCGGCAAGCTGAGACTGGCGCAGTTTTCGCGCAACCAGGAACTGGAGGCCGACGCCATCGGCATCAAGTCGATCGGCGAAGCCGGCTACGATCCTTACGCCGCCGGCCGCTTCTTGCAGTCCATGTCGGCCTACACCGATTTCCGCTCGATCAGCGGCGCCACCGACGCCAGCCTCGATTTCCTGGCAACGCATCCCAATACGCCGCAGCGTATCGACCTTGCGCAACGCCATGCCCGCCAGTTCGGCCCGCCGGGCGTCGGCACCCGCGATCGCGACGCCTTCCTCGCCGGCATAGACGGCCTGCTCTACGGCGACACGCCCGAAGAAGGCTATGTGCGCGGCGAGACCTTTCTGCATCCGGGCCTGGGCGTGTCCTTCTCGGTGCCGGAGGGCTTCATCATCGACAATTCGGCCGCCGCCGTGACGGCGACCGGGCCGGGCGACATCGCGATCCGCTTCGACGGCGTGTCGATCGACAAGAACCGTGCGCTGACCGACTATATCAGGAGCGGCTGGGTGGCCGGTCTCGACGATGCGAGCGTCAGGCAGGAAACGATCAACGGCAACGAGGCAGCGACGGCGCATGCCGGCGCCGAAGGCTGGCAGTTCGATATCGCGGTAATCCGCGCCGGCGGCCAAGTCTACCGGCTGCTGACGGCGGCACCGTCCGCCAGCACGTCGCTCGACACCGTGGCGCGTTCCGTCAGCGGCTCGTTCCGCATTCTGAGTGCCGCCGAAAAGGCGGCACTCAAGCCGCTGCATATCCGCGTGGTAACCGTCCAGCCGGGGCAGACGATGGGTTCGCTTTCGGCGCAGATGGTCGGCGTCGACCGCAAACTCGACCTGTTCCGGGTGCTCAACGCGCTGTCGCCGGGGGCTGCGGTTTCGGCCGGCGACAAGGTCAAGATCGTCACCGACAAATAGCCGATAGTCGGCGCTGACCCGCTCTCTCGTTTTTGGGACGAGAAACTTCTAGGTAGTTTTCCTGGAATGGATTTAGGCGGCGGTGGCGAGGAATTCCGGGTTCTGCTTCACCAGCGCCACTTTCAGCTTTTCCATGGCGCGGGCCTCGATCTGGCGCACGCGTTCCTTGGAAATGCCAAGCGTCTCGCCGAGCGCTTCGAGCGTCGCGCCCTCGTCGCTCAGCCGACGCTCCTCGATGATGCGCAGCTCACGCGCGTTGAGTGCGGCAAGCGCCGCCTTCAGCCATATCGAGCGGCGTTCGATATCGATGGTGTCGCTGACGACCTCGTCGGGCAAGGGATCGTCCGACACGAGGAAGTCCATCCGCTCGGTCGCGCCCCCATCGTCGGCAAGCGGGACATTGAGGGAGGAGTCGGGCGCCGAGAGCCGCGAATCCATCAGCGCGACATCGGCTTCGGAGACGCCGAGGGCCGCTGAAACCTCGCGGTACAGCGTCCTGTTCGACAGCGGCTCCGCGGCGCCGTTCGCCAGCCGGGCGCGCAGGCGCCGCAGGTTGAAGAACAGAGCCTTTTGCGCCGAGCTGGTGCCGCCGCGCACGATCGACCAATTGCGCAGGATGTAGTCCTGCATCGAGGCCCGGATCCACCAGGTCGCATAGGTCGAAAACCGCACTTCGCGCTCCGGCTCGAAACGGGCCGCGGCCTCGAGCAGGCCGACATGGCCCTCCTGGACCAGATCGCCAAGCGGCAGGCCGTAATGACGGAATTTGGAGGCCATGGAAATGACCAGGCGCATATGCGCCACGGTGATGCTGTGCAGCGCGTTCTGGTCGTTGTCCTTTTTCCAGCGCAGCGCCAGCCGCAACTCCTCGTCGCGTTCGAGATAGGGAGCCCTCATTGCCGCGCGGACCATGATCCGTCCTGCCGTGTCTTCCATCATGAGGCACTCCCTGGCTCTGGCGATACGGATGTCATTTCGAAACCCGGCAGCCGCTCGACTTGAAATGACGGCGTCCTGCCCTACAACGAACGCAAAACGTGCCATGCGCGGGAAAGGTTCCGCCGCCGGCGGCGCGGCGTGGAAGCTGCGCGAAAAAACTCCGGGCGGGTTCGAGGCACCGCCAGAAACGTCAGTGGTAGAATCCGATTCCGAATAATAGATGTTTTTGAAATCTCATTCCTTATTTTTTCAACTCACATCTGTCAATTTCCAGCGCTCACACCATGCCGGATATCAGGCCAGGACGGGATCACAGAAAAATGAAATGGCTCAAGTCGCTCATCGTCGCCGGAACTTTGCAGGTTCTGGCTGTTACCGCAGGCTATGCCGGCGCCAATCTCGACCAGATCAAGCAGGCCGGCGTCATCAAGGTCGGCACGGAGGGCACCTACGCACCCTTTACCTATCATGATGCCGGCGGAGCGCTGGTCGGCTTCGATGTCGAAATCGCCAAGGCGATCGGAGACAAGCTCGGCGTGAAGGTAGAGTTCCTCGAGGGCAAATGGGACGGGCTGATCGCGGGCCTCGATGCCAATCGCTATGACGCGGTCATCAACGAAGTCGGCATCACCGACGCCCGCAAGGCGAAATACGATTTCTCCGACCCCTACATCGCCTCCAAGGCAGTGCTGATCGTGCGCGGCGACAACACCGACATCAAGAGCTTCGCCGATCTCAAGGGCAAGAAGTCGGCGCAGTCGCTGACTTCGAATTTCGGCAAGCTGGCCGAGGCCAACGGCGCCGAACTGGTCGGTACCGACGGGTTCGACCAGTCGATCCAGCTGCTTTTGACCGGCCGCGCCGACGCAACCATCAATGACAGCCTGTCCTTCCTCGATTTCAAGAAGCACAAGCCGGATGCCAATGTGAAGATCGCGGCCCAGGAAGAGAACGCCGACTATTCCGGCGTCATCGTTCGCAAGGGCGATCCGGAACTGGTTGCCGCGATCAACAAGGCGCTGGCCGACATCAAGGCGGACGGCACCTATCAGAAGATCGCAGACAAGTATTTCGGACAGGACGTTTCGAAGTAATTTACGGCCGGGCCGTTGGCCCGCGCGACATCGCCCGGCGGCGGACCGTTTTGACGGCCCGCCGCCTTTCGCGTGATATACGGCAGTCGCAAGAAGGAGCCTTTCGTGCCGCACTGGCTGCAACTCATGCTGGAATCGCTGCCTTCGCTGCTATGGGCCGCGTTGATCTTCACCGTACCGCTGACGCTCCTGTCCTTTGTGCTTGGCTTGAGCGTCGGTCTCGGAACCGCGCTGATCCGGCTCTTCGGGCCAATGCCCCTGGTCGCGGTGGCGCGCTTCTACGTGTGGATATTCCGCGGCACGCCGCTCCTGGTGCAGCTGTTCCTGATCTTCTACGGCCTGCCCTCGGCCGGCATCCTGCTTGACGCGTTTCCCGCGGCGTTGATCGGCTTCACGCTCAATATCGGCGCCTATTCGTCGGAAATCGTTCGCGCGGCGATAGGCGCGGTGCCAAAGGGGCAATGGGAGGCGGCCTATTCGATCGGCATGACCTGGAGCCAGGCGATGCGCCGCACCATCTTGCCGCAGGCTGGGCGCGTGGCGGTGCCGCCGCTCTCCAACACCTTCATCTCGCTGGTCAAGGACACGTCGCTGGCGGCGGCAATAACCGTGCCGGAAATGTTCCAGGCCGCGCAGCGCATCGTCGCCACTACCTATGAGCCGCTGATCCTCTATGTCGAGGCGGCGATCCTCTATCTGGCGATGAGTTCGGTGCTGTCGGCCTTGCAGACGCGGCTGGAGGCGCGGCTCAATCGCTATGGCGGGTTCCTGGAGGCGCGCTCGTGATCGAGCTTGCCAACATCGAAAAGCGCTTCGGCGACAATCTCGTGCTGAAGGGCGTGACGGTTGCCATTGCCGAAGGCAGCGTCACCGCGCTGGTCGGTCCTTCGGGTGGTGGCAAAAGTACGCTGCTGCGCTGCATCAACCTGCTTGAGATCCCAACTTCGGGCACAGTGCGTATCGGCGATCAGGCGCTGGAGTTCCATCCGGGAGCGAAGGTGGCGGCCCGGGACATTCAGCGGCTGCGGCTGCAGACCGGCATGGTGTTCCAGAACTTCCAGCTGTTCCCGCATCGCACCGCGATTGAGAACGTCATGGAAGGGCTGGTGACGGTGCTGAAGTGGCCGCAGGCACGGGCGCGCGAACGGGCGCTCGCGCTGCTGGAAAAGGTCGGCATGGCGCACAAGGTCGATGCCTGGCCGGCAACGCTGTCGGGCGGCCAGCAGCAGCGGGTAGCGATCGCCCGGGCGCTGGCGCCGTCGCCAAAGGTGCTGCTATGCGACGAGCCGACCTCCGCGCTCGACCCGGAACTGGCGCAGGAAGTCGTCGACGTGCTCGGCCGGCTCGCCAGCGAGGGGACGACGATGGTGATGGCCACGCACGATCTGCGGCTTGCTTCAAAGATCGCTCGTGAGGTGGTGTTCCTCGAGGCCGGCATTGTCATCGAAAAGGGCCCCGCGGCGGTGCTGTTCGGCAATCCGGAGCGCGAACGGACAAGGCGATTCATCGCGACGCTAAAGCAGGAAATGGCGGAGAAGGAGGGTGGGGGAGAAGGCGGTAATTTCTCGGCGTAGGCCTGCGCTACCCTTGCCCCCTGCCGGGCATTTCTCCTCGTGAGCCGGCCTCAGGCACGGTGTTTCTATTTCGATGGACGGCCGTGTCCATGCGCTGCAATAGTGGGGCCGATGGTTCGCAACGTTGCTCTTGTTCTCGGTGGTGGCGGGGCCGCCGGAAATGCCTGGCTGATCGGCATCATCGCGGGCCTCGCCGAAGCTGGTGTCGATCTGACGGAGGCCGCCGATCTGGTGATCGGAACCTCGGCAGGCGCCAATGCGGCAGTGCAGGTGCGCAGCGGCATACCGCCGGGCGAACTGTTGGCCGCGGTGCTGTCCCCGCTGCCGGTTCAACCGGCCGGACAGAGCCGCCAGCAACCGCCGTTCGCTTCGATGGATAGTGTGTTCGAGCGGATGCGTGCCATCTCCGCCGCCGCTATCTCGGCAGCCGATCTGCAACGGGCGATGGGGGCATTCGGTTTGGAGAGCGATGTCAAATTCGGACCGGAAGTGGCCAAACAGCGGCGCGCGCTGGTCGCCGCCAGATTGCCTCGCCATGAATGGCCGGAAAGGCCGATGATCTTGGTGGCCATCGACGCGCTTACCGGTGAACTGGCTGCGTTCGACCGCGATTCCGGCGTCGATCTGGTTGACGCGGCCACCGCGAGCACCGCGCTGCCCGGTGCGGGGCCCACGCACAGCATCAATGGCGTCCGCTACATCTCCGGTGGCGTGCGCTCCGCCGATAATGCCGACCTTGCCTCGGGCTATGCGAACGTGATCGTGCTCTCGCCGTTCAGCGGACGGAGCGGGCCGCTACCGGAAGGCCAGTTCGAGGGCCTGCGCAGACCGCCGGGCGCGGACCTTGCAAGCGAGGTCGAAGCCCTGCGCCAGCAGGGCAGCCGGGTGGTGGTGATCACGCCTGACGTCGATTCCCGCGCCGCAATGGGCACCAATCAGATGGATCTGGCGACCCGCATCCCCGCGGCCCGTGCCGGTTTCGCCCAAGGCAAGAAGGAAGCGACCCGCGTAACGTTCCTGTGACGATTGCACGCCGAGGGGCGTGCACTAACTTTCCAAATATTGCCTGCAACAAAAAACCCGGCGCAAGGCCGGGTTTTTCAAAAACTCAAAAGGCGCAAGGCCTCAGGCAGCTTCTTCCTGCTCGGCTTCCTCATTGTCGGCCTTGGCGCCGCGCTTAGGGCCCTTGTTGAGATTGACCTCGATCAAACGCACGGCTTCGGTTTCCGACATGCGGTTGACCGCGGCGATCTCACGGGCCATGCGGTCGAGCGCGGCCTCGTAGAGTTGGCGTTCGGAATAGGACTGCTCCGGCTGGTTGTCGGCCCGGTAGAGGTCGCGAACAACTTCCGAGATCGAGATCAGGTCGCCGGAATTGATCTTGGCATCATATTCCTGCGCGCGACGCGACCACATGGTGCGCTTGACGCGGGCGCGGCCTTGCACGACCTTCAGTGCGCGTTCGACATAATCCTCTTCCGACAGCTTGCGCATGCCGATCGAGGTTGCCTTGGCGACCGGCACCTTGAGGCGCATCTTGTCCTTCTGGAAATCGATGACGAACAGTTCCAGCTTGTGCCCGGCCACTTCCTGCTCGTCGATCGAGACGATCTGGCCGACACCATGCGCCGGATAGACGATGTACTCGCCGGTCTTGAAACCGTGACGTGCAGCGGTGGACTTCTTCTGCGGGGTGATCGTTGCCATTACGCCCTGAACTCCTTGTTGTGGGCCGGCGGCGGTGCCGGCTGAACTCGCGCGATCGGGTTACCGATCATTAGCCGCACAACAGATGAACCCACCGGAAAAGCCGGGACCGGCAAACCGCACGATTGCGATCGCCTGGCCCAGATCGCTCTGGTCCGATATGGGATTTTCACCTTTCAGTGATTTGGGGCGTTAGCGCCATAAATCGACGTTGTGTCACCGGCATGTTTCGCTCATGTAACACAAAAAGTCGGAAGAATCAAGGTTTTGCTGCATAAGCGAAGGCCACAGGTTCACGCCGCCTGTCAAGGCGGTTAATAGGCCGTACCTCTTACGCCGCGTCATGCCGGTTGAAACGGCAGCGCTGTCAGTCGCCTTCTCCGGGTTCAGCCGAGAAATATTTCTCGAACTTGCCGGCCTCGCCATCGAAGGCCTTGGCGTCGGCCGGCGGCTCCTTCTTGGCGGTGATATTAGGCCATTTCTCAGCGTATTCGGTGTTTATCTGCAGCCATTTGTCGAGGCCCGACTCAGTATCGGGCTTGATCGCGTCGGCGGGGCATTCCGGTTCGCAGACACCGCAGTCAATGCACTCGTCGGGATGGATGACGAGCATGTTCTCGCCCTCGTAGAAACAGTCGACCGGACAGACCTCGATGCAGTCCATATATTTGCATTTGATGCAATTGTCGGTCACGACATAGGTCATCGATCTGCTCCGGGACGTCCCGTTTTTGTTGGCTTTTTCCGTGAGGTAACGCCTTTGGCGCCCGCTTGCAAGGGCGGCCATTCCGGCCATGTCCGCATTGCCGGAATGGAATTCCAACGGGTCGGCAATGGCGGGCATCGGTCATGTGCTCGGACCGTTGTGTCGGCGGCGTGGAAGAACATACATGCTCCCTCCGTGCACCGGCGGTCAGTCGTCGCCAAGCAAGCGGTCGGTCTCGCGGCGCTCCTTCTTCGTCGGGCGGCCGCTTCCGGCCTCGCGCAGCCCTGGGATCGCGTCGGGAGGCGCCTCGCCCGTCGGTGCGGCAGGCGGCGACATGTCTTCGTAGAGCGTGCGTGCCTCCACGGCGGGGCCGCGCCGGCTTCCCGCATCGAGCACCTTCCAGATGAAGATGCGCCGCTCCAGCGTGATGGTCAGGACGTCGCCAGGCTTGACCAGGTCGGAGGCCTGCGCTGCTTTGTCGCGATTGATGCGCACCCGGCCGGCCACGACCAGTTTGGCGGCCAGCGAGCGCGATTTCACCGCGCGCGAGAAGAACAGCCATTTGTCGATACGCTGGCGGTCGGTGGCCATCGGGGCGACCATCGGATCCTGTGCGGCTATTTCTTCAGCTGGTCGCGCAAAGCGGCGAGCTTGGCGAAGGGAGAGTCGGGATCGAAGCGCACCGGGCGCTCCTCGCGCGGTTTTGCCTGAAACGAGGGTTTGCCGCCTTGCGGGCCGCCCTTGCCTTCCGGCCTGCTGCCCGGCCGGCCCTCACGGCGGTCAGAACGCTCGCCCTGCGGCTTTCCCTCCCGCCGTTCCCCGCCTTCGCCTTGCGGCCTGGGCTTGAACTTCGAGCGATCGAAACGCGGCTTGCCGGCGCCATCGCGGCGCCCTTCATGGGCGGGCCGGGTGCCGGGCTGGCCGACAGCGGCATCCGCCGGGGCATCGGAGCGCGCCGCCTGGCCGTTGCGCGGCCGGGCGCGGTTCTCGTGGTGACGGTGACGAGGCCGCTGGTCGAAGCGGCCCTGCCGCCACAACAGGATCGGCTTAGGCTCTTCGGCTTCCGCAGCGGGTCCCTGTTGGGGAGCGTCGGCGCTGTCCCCCTCCTCGCCTCGCTCCGCGATCTCCCCCGTCGAGGGGGAAGTGAGAGCGTCGGCGCTTTCGGCGGCAGGAGTCTCAGGCACGGCTTCTGCTACAGGCGCAACCTCTTCCGTAGCTTCGGCTGGAGCTTCGGGTTGTTCTTCCGCAACAGTTTCGGCCGGTTCCGCAATGGGTTCAGCAGGAATTTCGACGGCGGTCTGGGCAGTCGCAGTTTCCGGATCTTCCGCTGATGTCTCCTCAGGCGTGTCCGTCGCAGCCGCCTCCGCCGCCTTGGCCTGCTCGGTGCGCGCGGCCTCTTCCGCTGCCAGCTTGGCCGCCACGGCTTCCCGGGCGGCATTGTCCTGCGCTTCCAGCCGTGCCTTGACTTCGGCCGCCGGCTTCGGCTCGGCACGGTAGCCAAGACCCTTCAGGATTTCTTCCATGTCATCGGCCGTGGCGCCGAGAATCGACATCATCGGCGGCGTCACCATGAAAGACTGGCCGTCATAGGCGCCATCCGGACGCTGGCCGAGGCCGGGCTTCCAGTTGGTCGCCGGGCGGATCAGGTCGGCCAGCCGTTCCAGAATGTCGATGCGCACGGCGCGGCGGCCGAGATTGCGGTAGCCGGCAAGCTTGTAGAAGGCCTTGTCGAAAGCCGGATCGATGACCACCGAGGTGCGGCCCGATGCCAGCGCATGGACGACGTCGCCGAAGCCGGGCTTGTCCTTGCCGTCGTTTTTCAGCGCCCACAGCAACGTCACCAATCCCGCGGGCGCCGGCTTGATCAGCGCCGGCACGAAGACATGATAGGCGCCGAAGCGCACGCCCAGCCGGCGCAATGCCGCGCGGCCTTCCTGGTCGAGCGACTTCATCTCCTCGGCGATGTCGCGGCGATTGATAAGGCCGAAATTCTCGACCAGCTGGAAGGCGATGCCGCGGCCGATACCCGATATCTGCTCGGCATTCTTCAAATCGACCAGCGGCTTCAGCAGGGATTCGATCTGGAAATTGACGAAGCGCTCGGCACGCGCCGCGACCTTGTCACGCGCCGGGCCGGTCAGCTGTTCATCGGCCAAAAGCACCAGGCGCGGCTTCAGCGCGTCCTCGCCGGCAACAAGCGTGCCGATCGGCGCGCCGATCCAGCGCAGCGTGCCGTCGGAACCGAGCGCGATGTCGCCATTGGCGCAGGCGCCGAAGCGTTCGGCGCGTGCCTCGAACTCCGCCGCCAGCGCCTTCTGGGCGGCCGCGCGCACGGCCTTGGCGTCTTCGCCGCCAGCGCTCTGATCGGCGGTGAAACGGAACCCCTGCAACTCGCCGACATGGTGGCCTTCGACGAGGACGGTTCCGGTTGGGCTTATTTCGGCTTCAGGCATGGTATTTTCTCTAAGGCGCCGCATGAGGACGGAAGTCCTGCGGTCTACGAAGCGTTTCGTCAACCGCTCATGCAGCGCATCCGACAATCTGTCTTCGATTTCGCGCGTCTTTTCCTGCCAGTGTGCCTGATCGGCCAGCCAGCCGGGCCGGTTCGACACGAATGTCCAGGTGCGGATCTGGGCGATGCGATGCGACAGCGTATCGATGTCGCCCTCGGTGGTGTCGGCGCGGCGCACCTGCTCGGCCATGTAATTCTCGTCGACATGGCCATGCCTGGCGAGGTCCATGTAGATCGACGCAATGAGGTCGGCGTGCTGGGCCGGCGCTATCTTGCGGTAGTCGGGGAGCGCGCAGGCCTCCCACAGCAGCGCGACGCGCCTTGCGTCGGTGGCGAGCGCCCTGATGTCCTCGTCACGCGACAGGTGCTCAAGCGCCTGCGCATCGACTGCCGGCAGCGCACGGGTCAGGCCCTCCACCGGGGCATTGGTCTCGATCGAGCGCTTCAGCGCGTCGAGGCTGGCGAAATTGAAACGCGCTGTGCGCCACTGCAGAACCTTCACGGGGTCGAAGTCGTGGCTTTCGATCTTCTTGACCAATTCCTCGTCCAGCGGGTCGACCTGGCCGGTGACGCCAAAGGTGCCGTCGCGCAGGTGCCGGCCGGCGCGCCCGGCGATCTGGCCAAGTTCGGCCGCCGTCAGGTTGCGATACTGATAGCCGTCGAACTTGCGGTTCTGGGCGAAGGCGACATGGTCGAGATCGAGGTTAAGGCCCATGCCGATGGCATCGGTGGCGACGAGATAGTCGACGTCGCCCGACTGAAACAGCGCCACCTGGGCGTTGCGGGTGCGGGGCGAGAGCGCGCCAAGCACGACGGCCGCACCGCCCTGCTGGCGGCGGATCAGTTCGGCGATGGCATAGACCTCGTCGGCGGAGAAGGCGACGATCGCTGTGCGCCGGGGCAAGCGGGTCAGCTTCTTCGAACCGGCATAGGCCAGATGTGACAGCCGCGGTCGTGTCACCACCGAGACGCCTTTCAACAGGCGCTGCAAGATGCCGTGCATGGTGGCGGCGCCGAGCAGCAGCGTCTCCTGGCGGCCGCGCAGATGCAGGATGCGGTCGGTGAAGATGTGGCCGCGCTCGAGGTCCCCGGCAAGCTGCACCTCGTCGATGGCGACGAAGGCGGCATCGGTCTCGCGCGGCATGGCTTCGACGGTACAGACCGAATATCTGGCGCCTGGCGGCTGGATCTTCTCCTCGCCGGTGATGAGCGCCACCTTGTGGGCACCGACCTTTTCGCAGACGCGGGTGTAGACCTCTCGCGCCAAGAGCCTGAGCGGCAGGCCGATGATGCCGCTTTCATGCGCCACCATGCGCTCGATGGCGAGATGGGTCTTGCCTGTGTTGGTCGGCCCAAGCACGGCAGTCACGTCGCGACCCGATAGGATCAGCGGCTCGGTGGGTTTCGGATGGATGTTCATCGGCTCGGAAATAAGGCTTTCTGGCCTCTCATTGTCGGGAGCACGCCTTGGGTGGCGCGTATGACAGGCGACACATAGGGATTTCAGGCGCGAAGCGAAAGCGGAATGTTCCGCTGGCGGTTCGAAGTCACCTCCGTCGAGCTTCGGTTCGGCTGCTGATTAAGGGTTGGAACGAGTCTGGAACGAATCGGCGACGAATCGCTGACTCGCCCGGATTCAGGTTTTGTTCACGGCTAGATGTGGAGTTTTGGCTGATGATCCTTACCACATGCTGAATCACGGAATTGGCCCGTTTCATGCTAGGCGAGAGCCGCCGTTAACTTTCGCTGGCAAAGCCGTGTGGCAGCCCGCCTTGCTTCATCCAAGCTTATGAAATTGTTGAACTTTCTTAGTAGAAATTAACAGTTTGATAGGCGATTGCAACTGCTCTCGTTAACATTGCGGCCAAACATGGAACGAAAGGGCGACGAATCGGCGATGTCGGGATTTTCCCTGTTTGTTCACGACAAGATGTAGTGTTGCGCACAGGTTTTCCACCGACAATGCACAGCTTGTCCAGGCAGTTTTGCACAATACCCGCTGCCGCCATTAACCTTTGCGTGCCGGATTGGAACAGCAGGCCGACAGCCGTCATCGGACGGCGTCACGGACATCCGAAGCGGATGGCGAACGAGCCCTCCTTCAATCGGCACCGGGAAGCCGGCAGCCCGGCGAGACCTCAGGCGAAGTACTGGCCGCCATTGGCGGTGATGGTCGATCCCGTGATGAAGCCGGCGTCCTCGGAGGCGAGGAAGACGACGCAGCGCGCGATCTCCTCCGGCTCGCCGAGGCGCCCGACCGGGATTAGCGGGATGATGCGTTCGTTGAGCACCTTCTCATCGATCGCCCGGACCATTTCGGTGGCGATATAGCCTGGGCAGATGATGTTGACGGTGATGCCCGCGCGGGCTCCTTCTTGGGCCAGAGCCTTCGAGAAACCGATGTCGCCGGCCTTGGCCGCGGAGTAGTTGACCTGGCCGGCCTGGCCCTTCTGGCCATTGATGGAGGAGATGGTGATGACGCGGCCGAACTTGCGGTCGCGCATGCCGCTCCACAGCGGATGCGTCATGTTGAAAACGCCGGAGAGATTGGTGTCGATGACCTCCTTCCACTGCTCACGCGTCAGCTTGTGGAACATGGCGTCGCGCGTGATGCCGGCATTGTTGACCAGCACCGCGACCGGGCCCAGATCGGCCTCGACCTGCTTGATGCCGGCGGCGCAGGCGTCGTAGTCGGCGACCGACCATTTGTAGGTCTTGATGCCGGTTGTGGCCGTGAACTTGCTCGCCGCCTCATCATTGCCGGCGTAGTTGGCGGCAACCGAATAGCCGGCTTCCTTCAGCGCCATCGATATTGCCGCGCCGATGCCGCGCGATCCGCCCGTGACGATTGCAACCTTGGTCATGCGCTCCCTCCCTTTGGTTGGGAGAGTGAACAGGGAGTAGCGAATGACGAGTAGGGATCAGATATCCCATTGCGCCGACGCCGTTCTTCCCTATTCGCTACTCCCCGTTCACTTCTCTTTTAGAGCGCTTCGACGCACATGGCGACGCCCATGCCGCCGCCGATGCACAGGGTGGAGAGACCCTTCTTGGCACCTCTTCGGCGCATCTCGTGGACCAGCGTGTTGAAAATGCGCGCGCCAGAGGCGCCGATCGGATGACCGATGGCGATGGCGCCGCCATTGACGTTGACGATCGAGGGATCCCAGCCCATGTCCTTGTTGACCGCGCAGGCCTGCGCGGCGAAAGCCTCGTTGGCCTCGATCAGGTCGAGATCGCCGACCGACCAGCCGGCCTTTTCCAGCGCTTTTCGCGAGGCGGGAATCGGACCGGTGCCCATGATCGCCGGGTCAACGCCCGCGGTCGCCCAGGAGACGATGCGCGCCAGCGGGGTGATGCCCCGCCTGGCAGCTTCCGCTTCGCTCATCAAAAGCGCGCCGGCGGCGCCGTCGTTGATGCCGGAGGCATTGGCGGCGGTCACAGTGCCGTCCTTGTCGAAGGCCGGCTTCAGTTTGGTCATGGCATCCAGCGTCGCGCCATGGCGGATGTATTCGTCCTGGTCGACAATTGTATCGCCCTTCTTGCCCTTGATGGTGAAGGCGACGATCTCGTCCTTGAACCGGCCGGCCTTCTGCGCGGCCTCGGCCTTGTTCTGCGAGGCCAGCGCGAACTGGTCCTGGTCCTCGCGGGTGATCTGGAACTGGCGGGCGACGTTCTCGGCCGTGTTGCCCATGTGATAGCCATTAAAGGCATCCCACAGTCCATCCTTGATCATGGTGTCGATCATCTTGTAGTCGCCCATCTTGACGCCAGCGCGCAGATGCTGGGCGTGCGGCGACATCGACATCGATTCCTGGCCGCCGGCGACAACCACCTTGGCATCGCCGGTGGCGATCTGCTGCATGCCGAGCGCGATGGCGCGCAGGCCCGAGCCGCACACCTGGTTGAGGCCCCAGGCGGTGGTCTCCCTGGGCAGCCCGGCGAGGATCGAAGCCTGGCGGGCGGGGTTCTGCCCTTGGGCCGCGGTCAGCACCTGGCCAAGAATGACCTCGTCGACTTCGGCCGCCTGGACGCCGGCGCGCGACAACAATTCCCTTACGACGACGGCGCCAAGCTCGTGAGCCGGGGTGGCGGCGAAAGCGCCGTTGAAGGAACCGACCGGTGTGCGCGCCGCGCTGGCGACGACGATGGCATTGGAAGCGGGCATTCTGTTCTCCAAACCTCAAGCTGATGTTCTGTCATTGAAGACTTTTCTTGCCCTTTCCCAACCCCGAGTCAAACCGGAAATCGGCAGGGCACCCATGCGTCGCAAGCAAGCTGCGCATGGCCGCGACTTCAAGCTGTCCGCTGCTGCGCAGCATATTTCACCGGCCATGCAGCGATAATTAATCCCGCACTGCACAAACTGCTTGGAATTGTGACGCTTTTGCGCATATCCTTTAAACGGGCGCAATCGTTACCGGCGGCTTACTCAGGCGCGCCGGTGTCCGGGGAGGATGCAGATGGCTGCGAAAGACGATCCGATCGTCATCAAGAAATATGCCAATCGCCGGCTCTACAACACCGGCACCAGCACCTATGTGACGCTCGAGGACCTGGCCGAAATGGTCAAGAAGGGCGAAGAGTTCACGGTGCAGGACGCCAAGACCGGCGACGACATCACGCATCCGGTTCTGACCCAGATCATCTTCGAATTGGAGAACAAGGACGGGCAGAACATGCTGCCGATCCCGTTCCTGCGCCAGTTGATCGCCTTCTACGGCGACCAGATGCAGATGATCGTGCCGAGCTTCCTCGAACAGTCGATGATCGCCTTCTCCAAGGAACAGGAGCGCTTCCGCGAGCAGATGAAGGGCGCCATCGGCAAGTCACCACTCGACATGATGAAGATGGCCACGCCGATCAAGGCGCTGGAGGAGCAGACGCGCCGCAACATGGAAATGTTCCAGAATGCCATGCGGCTGTTCACGCCTTTCCCGCCGGCAGGCTCGGCACCTGCGGCGGCCCCCGCCGAACCGGCCAGGAAGGAAACGCCGGAAAAACCCGACGATCTGCAGCAGTTGAAGGACCAGATCGCGGCCATGCAGCGCAAGCTCGACACCATGTCGTGAGCGCGCAGCGCTTTTCTTCCGATCCTACGGCAATAATCCCTCATAGCGACCGCGCGGCCTGATGCTGCCGCCGCTCATTGACTGTTCGACCATGTGGGCGGCCCAGCCAACGCTGCGCCCAAGCGCGAACAGCTGGAACGGCGCATCGCGCGGCAGGTCGAGGCTGCGCGTCAGAACGGCCAGGGCAAAGTCGACGTTCGGGCGGGCGCCGGTCGCGGCAATGGCGGCGATTTCCAGCGATCGCAATGTTCTGTCGGTGTTGTCGATGGCCGCCAAAAGCGCCGTAGCGCGGGGATCGCCTTCGGGATAGAGCGGATGGCCGAACGCTGGCAAAGGCCTGTCATGGCCGAGCCAGCGCCGGATCGCCGCATCGGCGCCGTGCCGCGCCGCATCGTCCGCGAGTTGCATCACCGCCTCGCCGGCGCCACCGTGCCGCGGACCGGAAAGTGTCGCCAGACCCGCGAGCAGGCAGGCGGCGGGCGAGGCTCCGGTCGAGGCCGCGACGCGCGCCGCGAAGGTCGATGCGTTGAGTTCGTGATCGGCAAGCAGCACAAGGGCGCGCCGGATAGCCTGCGCCCCGCCTTCATCCACCGACCAGCCTCGCGCCAACCGCATGTGCACCGGATCTGATCCCGCCGAGGCGCCAAGAGCGCCGGCCAGCACGCCGATCGCGCGCGCGGCGTCGGCGCACAGCGAGGCGGCGCCGCGCCCTAGTGAAGGCCGCCCCTGGCCGGCGAGCATGGCAAGTTGCATGAAGGCCGGGGCTCGGCCGAGTTGTTGGGATTGATCCGAGGCCGGAGCCTCGAAACTCACCGGCTCAGGCAGGGCCCACAGCACGGCGGCGGTCTCTTCGAGCGTGGCATGTTCGGACAGCGCAACGGCGTCGCGGCCCCGATAGACAAGGTGGCCGTGCGAAACGGTCGAGATCGAGGTGACGAGCGAGGGTTCGCCCCAGGCGATGGCGCTTTCGGCGATGGCCGATGGGCTGCGTCCGCGCTCTCTTCGCATCATCAGGGCCGCGATATCGTCGGCGCGATATTGGCTGCGGCGTGGATCGGCACTGTCCGGGCGCATGCCGATGCGCCCGCGACTGACATAGGCGTAGAGCGTCTGCGGCCGCACCTTGAGCCGTTCCAGTGCCTCGTCCCGCGACAGCCATTCGGACATGTCGGTCCCATGTTGATTCTATTGATCAAGATTGATGCGCGTGTTGCCCATCCTTATCCTTGATGTCGAAAAAGCTCAAGGAGACTAAGCCATGGCGAACGGGCTCGATGATGTGGTGGCGGCGGAAACGGTGCTGTCCGACGTGGATGGGCTGGGCGGCCGCTTGACGATCCGGGGGTGCTCCCTGCCGGAACTGGCCGGGCGATGGAACTATCCGCAGGTCGTTCGCCTGCTTCTCGACGGCTTCTTCGACGACGTTCCCGGAGACGCGGAACTGGCCGCGAGACTGGGCCAGGCGCGCGTCGAGGTGTTCGACCGGCTCTTGCCTTGCCTGCCCCTGCTGGCGCCGCTCGACGTCTATAGCGCCATGCGCGCCGGCATGGCGCTGCTGCCGGACGGCGAGACGCTGACGGACGCGCTTGGGCTGATCGCGGCGCCCGCCGTGCTGACGCCGGCGCTCTTGCGCCTGCAGCACGGCGAGCAGCCGGTCGCGCCGGATGGGAAGGCCGATCATGCCGCCGATATGCTGAGGATGCTCGACGGTTCCGTGCCGACGCCGGTTCTGGCAAAGGCACTCGACACTTACCTCGTGACCGTCTGCGACCACGGCCTCAATGCCTCGACCTTCGCCACGCGCATCGTCGCTTCGACGCAGGCCGGGCTGACATCGTCGGTGCTGGCTGGCCTCGGGGCGCTCAAGGGCCCACTGCATGGCGGCGCGCCCGGCCCTGTCATCGAGATGCTCGACGCCATCCAGGCGCATGGCGACACCGCCGGCTGGCTGCGCGGCGAGATCGCGCGTGGTGAACGCATCATGGGCTTCGGCCACCGCATCTACCGCGTGCGCGATCCGCGCGCCGATGTGCTGAAGGCGGTGGTGCGGCAACTCGGCGGGGAGGGCGAGACCGGTCGCCGGCTGGCCTTCGCCGAGACAGTCGAACAGGCTGCGCTCGATGTGCTTCGGATTGCCAAGCCGCAGCGCTCGCTGCAGACCAATGTCGAGTTCTACACCGCGTTGGTGCTGGAAGCGGCGGGTTTTCCCAGCCAAGCCTTCAGCAATGTCTTCGCGGCCGGGCGCGTCGCCGGTTGGGTCGCGCATGCGCGCGAGCAGCAGACGACGGGACGGCTGATCCGGCCGCTGTCGCGCTATGTCGGACCGATGCCGGACCTCGTCGCCTGAGCATCAAACCTGTTTGGAAGATACACCGCGCCCTCCGCCACAAGGCGGAGGGCGTTTCCGCATGATCGAAATTTCATGCCATCACGCGACCGTGCTCGTGTTCTTGCCCTGGTGCGTCCTTATATGCTGCACTGCAACATAGGTCTGCCGTGACGCTGACGTCCCGATTCCCGGGCACGCAATAAGTCAGGCACCGGGATCGACAGGAACGCATGACGAAGAACGGCAAGGCGGAGGAAGTAAAGAAGATCAACATCGCGCTTCAGGGCGGCGGTTCCCACGGGGCTTTTTCCTGGGGCGTGCTCGACCGGCTTCTGGAGGATGGCCGGCTGGAGATCGCAGCGGTGTCCGGCACAAGCGCGGGCGCGATGAACGCGGTGGCGCTGGCCGACGGCTTCGTTCGCGGCGGCGTCGAAGGCGCGCGCAAGAAGCTCGACGACTTCTGGCATGCGGTGGCGGCGAAGGGCCGGTTCAGCCCGGTGCAGCGCATGCCGTGGGACGTCGCCTGGGGCAATTGGTCGATCGAGAACACGCCGGGTTATGTCTTCTTCGACACCATGTCGCGCGTGTTCTCGCCCTATGTCGCCAACCCGCTCGGCCTCAATCCGCTGCGCGACGTGGTCGCGCAGGGGATCGATTTCGACAATGTACGCGCCTGCAAGTCGATGGAACTGTTCATCTCGGCCACCAATGTCGAGACAGGGCAGTTGCGGGTGTTTTCCGATGGCGAGATCGACCTCGACACAGTGATGGCCTCGGCCTGCCTGCCGCAACTGTTCCGCGCCGTCGAGATCAAGGGCGTGCCCTATTGGGATGGCGGTTATGGCGGCAATCCGGCGCTCTATCCGTTCTTCAAGACGGCTGCCACCGAGGACGTGCTTTTGGTGCAGATCAATCCGGTCGTGCGCGAGGGAACGCCCAAAAGCGCCAATGAGATCCAGAACCGCATCGACGAGATCACCTTCAACGCCGGGCTGCTGCGCGAATTCCGTTCGATCGCCTTCGTCAAGGAACTGATCGCCGCCGGCCGCCTGCCGCGGGGCGAGTACCGGGACATCCGCATGCACCGCATCGACGCCGATGAGGCCTTCAAGGACCTGTCGGCATCATCGAAGGTCAATGCCGAATGGGCATTCCTGGCCTATCTGCGCGATCTTGGCCGCACCGCCGCCAGCGACTGGCTGGAGGAGAACTACGATGCCGTCGGCAAGCGGCCGACGCTCGACCTCTCCGGCGAGCTCGACGACGGCTTCAAGCCGGTGCGGGGTCCGGCACCTGGCCGACGGGTGAAGGAATTCCTGGCCGCGCGCAAGAACCCCGAAGCGGAGCGTCGCCGGGCCTGAACCCGCATCCGTCACACGGGCGTGATCTGCCGCGCGGTGCCAGCAAGTTCCTTCCGGCGCCAGCAACAACCATCGCGTGTGAGGCGCGCATCATCATGCTGACGCCTGCTGCCAGTGTCGTGCGGGCGCCGCTGTTGGGCGCCATCCCTCGACCGTATCCGGAACGGTGACTGGCGGGCGAGGAATACTGCCACGAACAGCACCAGCAGGCGTTTTGTTCGAGGCTATATCATGTCTCAAGCCTAGACGGCGGAACGCGATGGAGCAGACGCATCGAGGCGACCCGTCCTCGCTCCTGGAGCATCCGGCTTGACCAGGGAACGACGATCTGGATCAGAGTTGAACGGTCCGTTCTTCAAGCAATTCCAGTGTGTTGCGTGAAATGTCGCACGCCGGGATGGTCCGTCAGGCCGAGGTTATCATCGTGCTCGAAACCCGCGTGGGGTTGAAAATCGCCTCGCGCCGGCGTCGTGCCTCCGAGAGCAGACGCAGGCCCGGCGGCACCGGGCCTTCAACGGCCGATCATCGGTCGCCAACGAGCCCCGCTAAAGCCGCACCCTATTTGGGCAAAAAAATGCTTCGCGAGGGCTATACTCTGTCCAGCTTCGCAATGCTGCTGCAACTTTCCGACTATATTGCGTTGCAAACTTGATGTAGAAGCGCGCTTCGCCGATCACGGCAATTTGAACACGGCCTGGCGCGCACCCATATCGGCGACGCGCTCCTCGAGGAGGACGCAGTCCCGGCCAAACCCCGCAGTGGAAAAAACGACGATGCCGAAAATCAGGTTTCACAAGCTTGCTGCCATTGTTGTGCTCATCGGTTTCGCCGCCTGGATGGCGACGGGCGAGTTTTCATCCGTTGGCAGTGCCGCCGCCGACGCCCAGAGGGCGGCAGAGGCCGAAAAGGCCAAGACGCCGGAGGCCGGCAAGCCGAACACGGCGCAAGCCGAGCCGAAAGCCGCGCCGCGCACCGTCGCGGTGGTGACGCCGCCGCGCAAGACCTATGCGCGCGCTATCCGCATTTCGGGGCTGACCGAGGCCGACAAGCGCGCGGTGCTGGCAACGCGCGTCGCCGGTGTCATCGACAAACTGCCGGTCAGCCAAGGCCAGCACGTCAAGACGGGCGATCTGGTTCTGATGCTGGCGGCCGAAGAGAAAATCTCGAATGTCGACAACGCCAAGCAGTTGCTGGCGCAACGCAGGGCCGAGCTCGACGCCGCCGAACGGCTGGCCAAGACCGGCAATCTGCCGAAGCTGCAGCTCGACACGGCGCGCTCGAATTTGACCTCGGCGCAATCAATGCTGGAGACCGCGCAGGCCGAGCTCGACCGCAACGAGGTCAAGGCGCCGTTCGACGGCGTCATCGACAGGGTGCCGGTGGAACTCGGCAGCTCGGTCATGCAAGGCGGCGAGGTGGCGACCATCCTCAAGCTCGATCCGGTGATCGCCCGCGGCGAAATCAGCGAACGCGACCTGCGCTACATCAAGATCGGCGAAGAGGCCAATGTGCGCCTGGTCAACGACCAGAAGGTCACCGGCACCGTGCGGTATATCAGCCGCGACGCCTCCTCCCAGACCCGCACCTTCCGTGTCGAAGTGGCGATCCCCAATGCGGATGGCAGCATCCCCGCCGGTATGACGGCCGAGATCACGCTCAGCGCCGAGCCGACCGATGCGGTTCTGCTGCCGCGTTCGGTGGTGACGCTGGGTGACAAGGGTGATCTCGGCATCCGCGCCGTCGGCAGCGACGACAAGGTGGCCTTCTACCCGATCGACCTGGTGGACGACACGCCGAACGGTCTCGTGCTCGGCGGAATTCCGAAAGATGCGCGCATCATTGTCGCCGGCCAGGAACTGGTGAAGGAAGGCGATATCGTCAAGCCCGTCGAGGCCGACCAGGCGACCATCAACAAGCTGATCGGCGAAGCCACCGCCGGTACGCAGTAGCGCAAAGCCCGGCGTCGGGATCTCCGGCGCCTCCCGCCAGTTCGCCGCTTCCGAAGAAACAGCAGGCATCAAGTCATGGATATCGTCAGACTCGCAATCCACAACGCCCGCCTCACAATATCCGCCCTGCTGTTCCTGCTGGCGGCGGGCTGGGTCGCCTATCAGTCGACGCCCAAGGAAGCGGAACCCGACGTTCCGATCCCGATGATGTATATCAGCCTGATCTACCAGGGCATTTCGCCGGAGGATTCGGAACGCCTTCTCCTGCGGCCGATGGAAAGCAAGCTGAAGAGCCTGAAGGGCCTCAAGGAGATGCGCTCGGCCGCCTTCCAGGGCGGCGGCTACGTGCTTGTCGAGTTCCAGCCGCAAACCAATCTGGCCACGGCGCTCCAGGACACGCGCAGCAAGGTGCAGGACGCCAAGGCCGACCTGCCGCAGGCGGCCGAGGAGCCGACGGTCAACGAGGTCAACGTTTCCGAGTTTCCGGTCCTCGTCGTCACTCTGTCGGGCGACGTGCCGGAGCGCGTGCTGACGGCGGCTGCGCGCGAACTGCGCGACCGTATCGAAGAGGTACCGGGCGTGCTGGAAGGCTCGCTGCAGGGCGCGCGCGACGATCTGGTCGAAGTGGTCATCGATCCGGTGAAGCTGTCCTCCTACGGGCTGCAGCTCGACCAGCTGATGCAAGGCGTCGGCGCCTCCAACAGCCTGGTCGCCGCCGGCAATCTCGAAGGCTCGGAAGGCAAATACGCGGTCAAGGTGCCGTCGCTGATCGAGACGCCCGAGGACGTGGCCAACCTGCCGGTCGTCGCCACACCCAACGCCGTGGTGCAGGCCAAGGACATCGCCACCATACGCTCGACCTTCAAGGACGCCGAGACGGTCACTCGCCTCGACGGCAAGCCGGCCATCGCCATCGAGGTGAAGAAGCGCATCGGCGCCAACCTGATCGACACGCTGAACCATGTCAGGGAGGTGTCCGACACCTTCATCAAGACGATGCCCGAAGGCATGCATGTCACCTACACGCAGGACAAGTCGGTCTTCGTCAACCAGCTCTTGGGTGACCTCCAGAACCACGTCATGATCGCCGTGATCCTGGTGTTCATCGTCATTCTCTACGCGCTGTCGGGCCGCGCCTCGCTGCTCATCGGGCTGGCCATACCATCGTCCTTCCTGATCGGCATATTGCTGCTTGCCATGATGGGCTACACGATCAACATGATCGTGCTGTTCAGCCTCATCCTGGCTGTCGGCATGCTGGTCGACGACGCCATCATCGTCACCGAGTTCGCCGAGCGGCGCATGAGCGAAGGCATGCCGAAGGCGGATGCCTTCGCGCTCGCCGCCAAGCGCATGGCCGGCCCGGTTATAGCGGCGACGATGACGCGCATCGCCGCGTTCTCGCCGCTGCTGTTCTGGCCCGGCATCATCGGCGACTTCATGAAATACATGCCGATCACGCTGATCGTCACGCTGTCGGCCTCGATGCTCTATGCGCTGGTGTTCGCGCCGACGCTGGGCGCGATCTTCGCCAAGGCGCCGAAGCATCACGAGGACGACAACCGCGACGGCTGGTACATGGCCATCGTCAAGCAGGCGGTGCGCTTCCCGATCACCGTCCTGGTGCTCACCGTGGCGCTGCTGTTCGGCGTCGGCTACGCCTATTCGAAATACGGCGCCGGCGTCGAGTTCTTCCCCAGCGTCGAGCCGGACTACGGCCTGCTCTACGTGCATGCGCGCGGCAATCTTTCGCTGGCCGAGATGGATGCCGCCACCAGGACGGCGGAGAACAGGCTGCTCGGCTGGCCGGGCGTGAAATCGGTCTATACACGCGCCGGCAAGACTCAGGGCGGCGGCCAGGACATTCCCGAGGACGTCGTCGGCGTGATCCAGTACGAATTCGTCGACTGGCGCGAGCGCAAGTCCGCCAACCAGATCCTCAGCGACCTGCGCGGCGTCATGGCCGGCATTCCCGGCGTCGATGTCGAGGTGCGCGTGCCGGAGGCAGGTCCGCCGACCGGCAAGCCGATCCAGATCAGGCTTTCGGCCGCCGATCCCAAGGGGCTCGACGACAAGGCGCGCGCGGTGGCGGCGCGGATCGCCAAGGTGCCCAACGTCATCGACATTTCGGACGGCCTGCCGCCGCCCGGCGTCGACTGGGCGCTCGAGGTCGACCGCGCCAAGGCCGCCCAATACGGCATCAGCCCGACCTCGGTCGGCACCGTGGTGCAGCTGGTGACCAACGGCTTGAAGCTGTCGGAATACCGGCCGGCGGGCGCGGACGATGCCGTCGACATCCGCCTGCGCCTTCCGGAAGACCGGCGCACGCTGTCGACGCTCGACGAACTCAGGGTGCAGACGTCGCAAGGGTCGGTGCCGATCTCGAACTTCGTCGTGCGCAAGCCCGAGCCGACGGTCGGCATTCTCAACCGCATCGACGGCGCGCGCACCGTCGTCGTGCAGGCCAATGTCGCCGCCGGAGCGCAGGTCGCAGCTGTACAGGAGCAGGTGACCAAGGCGGTCTCGGACATGGATCTCGGCAGCGGCATACGCTGGAAGCTCGCCGGTTCCAACGAAGACAGCGCGGAAGCGAGCGCCTTCCTCAGCAAGGCCTTCGGCGCGGCGATCTTCCTGATCTTCCTGGTGCTGCTGGCGCAGTTCAACAAGTTCACCAGCGTCTGGCTGGTGCTGTCCTGCGTGGTCATGGCGACGATCGGCGTGTTCCTGGGCCTGCTTCTGACAGGCGAAGCGTTCGGCATCGTCATGTCGGGCATCGGCGTCATCGCGCTGGCCGGCGTGGTGGTCAACAACAATATCGTGCTGATCGACACCTATGACCGGCTGCGCGAGGAGGGCTGGGACAAGATGGAAGCGGTGCTGCAGACCTGCCGCGAGCGTGCCCGCCCGGTGGTGCTGACGGCGGTTTCGGCTATCCTCGGCGTGCTGCCGATCGCCTTCGGCCTCGGTCTCGAGATCTTCCATCATGAGACGACGATCAACGCGCCTTCGACGCAGTGGTGGATTTCGCTGTCGTCGGCGATCGTGTTCGGCCTGTCCTTCGCCACCGTGCTGACGCTGGTGGTGACGCCGTCGATGCTGATGGTGTTCACCCGCGCCAAGGTCAAGCCCGGCGCGCGGCGAGGGTGGTTCAGCCGGCTGTTGCGACGCGGCAAGCGAGAGATCTCGCCGCAGGAGCCAGCGGCCGATGGCGACGCCGAGCCGGCAGTCGCCTTCCCGAAGGCCGCCGAATAGAGCGGTTTCGCAAGGCAGGTCAAAAGGCCGCCCGGGAACTACCGGGCGGCCTTTTGCATTGTTCCCTCGGATTCAACCAGACGGCGAGGGCTCTAAAATGACGATCAGCACGATTCTCATCATCATCCTGATCCTGATCCTGATCGGCGCGGTGCCGGCATGGCCGCATTCGCGCTCCTGGGGCTACGGGCCGTCGGGCATCGTCGGCGTCGTCCTCGTCGTGGTGCTTATCCTGCTTCTGATGGGCCGGATCTGACTGGCAACGATTTGCGGCCGAGCCCGCCGTTCCCGTCTTTTCGGCACGCTCGGCAATCACGCTGCTTGGTGCCAGGCCGGCGCGACGGCGACGCCGATATCCTGCAAGGCTTCGTGCACCGCCTGGTTCAGAGGGGTGTGCGGGATTTCACCGATGATCTCGTTCAGCCGCGCCGAGGCCAGCCGGTGCGCTTCGAAGCGCAGATAGGACATCGAGACGATCTCGCGCCACATCGCCACGAACGGGCTGCCGGCGCGCAGCACCCACCAGGGCATGAAGCTGAGTTTCAGCTTGCGTCCGAGCGCCTTTTCGGCGGCCGTCTTGATCTCGATGTCGGTGACGGCATGGCCCGGAAAATTCAGCGCCTCGTAAGAGCCGAGCTTGTCGAGGTTGCGTGTCAGCGCGACGAAACCGACAGCGAAATCCGGCAGATAGGCCCATTCATGCACCAGATCGGCCGGGCCGGGCGCAGTGTAGATGCCCTTGCTCATCTTGGCGGCCACGACGAGGTCGAACCAGGAGCCGTTGCCGGTGCCGCCGAAGAAATCGCCGGCGCGCAGAATGATCGTGCGCACCCGACCCGCCTCAGCTTCACGGCGGAACAGCGCCTCCATGGCGCAGCGGATCCGCCCTTTCTCGGTTGTCGGGTGGAACGGCGTGTCTTCCGTGATCACCGCCGGCATCGGCGAGCCATAATTGTAGATGGTGCCGGGGAAGAGATGCAGCGTGCCGTTGGCGCGGCAGGCGGCCATGACATTCTCGGCCATCGGCAGGCACTTGCCCCAGTCGGTGTAGATCGGGTTCAGACCGTTGAAAATGATGTCGACGCCCTGCGTGGCGCGGATCAGAGACTCGCCGTCCAGCGCATCGCCGGCGACGGCCGTCGCGCCTGCAAGCTCAGCCGGCACCTTGCCGGTGCGGGTGATGGCGCGGACATCATAGCCCGCATCGATGAAGGCCTTGGCGACCACGCGGCCGAGCCGGCCATTGGCGCCGAGGATTGCAATCTTGGTCATTCTTCGTCTCCTGTTTGCTTTTAAGCGACGGGACAAGCCCGCCGACTTGGGGATATCTCGACGTCTGTTCAGCGGTTGCCGAAGAGGTCGCGATTGCTGCCCTGGACGACCGGCTTCCGGATGATCGCATCCGACTTCTCGATCGAGGTGGTGATCGCCTTATCGGTGCTGGCGACAGGCGTCTGGCTGGCATTGTTCGAGCCGAACTTGGCGCTGCTTGCGAAAGCGGCGCCGGCGGCGATGAGGAGGGCAGCGGCGGTGAGTGCGATCCTGGTCATTTGAGTTACTCCTGATTGGTTTGGTGCGTATCGATGTTTGCAGGCCGAATATGATTGCCTCATCAACGAATTGAAATTGACCATGCGTGCAGTTCTGATAGTCAGTTTTGAATGACGGATATCGACTGGAACCTGATCAAGAGCTTCGTCACGGTCGCTGAGACCGGCAGCCTGTCGGCCGCGGCGAGAAAGCTGTCGGCAAGTCAGCCGACGCTTGGCCGCCACATCTCGGAACTAGAACAGGCGCTCGGCGTCATCCTTTTCCGGCGCGGGCGAAGCGGCTACGCGCTGACGGAAGCCGGGGCCACTCTGTTAGAGCGCGGCAAGGCGGTGAGCGAGCAGGCGAGCGCTTTTTCACGGCTGGCGCTGGGTTCGGTCGAAGCGATCGAAGGGACGGTGCGCATCGCCGCCAGCGAGGTGGTGGCGGCCTATGTGCTGCCCGACATGATGGCGCGGCTCGGCATCGAGGAGCCCGGCATCGAGGTCGAGATCGTCGCTTCCAACCAGGTCGAGAACCTGCTGCGCCGGGATGCCGACATCGCCATCCGCATGGTCAAGCCGACACAGAACGAGTTGGTGGCGCGCAAGGTCTGCGATATCGCGCTCTGCGCCTGTGCTTCCCTAGCCTATCTCGACCGGTGCGGCCACCCGCGCGAGCCGGCCGACCTGCTCGACCACGCGCTGATCGGCTTCGACCGGAGCGACGAGATGATCCGAGGCTTTACGCATTTCGGCATACCGGTCACCCGGAACAGTTTTCGCTTCCGGGCCGACAACCAGATCGTGCTTTGGGAGGCGGTGCGGGCGGGAAACGGCATCGGCCTCGGCCAGGAGCCGCTGGCCGAGCGGGACCCCCTGGTGGAGAAGGTGCTGCCGGGCCTGCCGCTGCCCAGCTTGCCGGTGTGGCTGGCCATGCATCGCGACGTGCGCACCAGCGTGCGCATCCGACGCGTGGCGGATTTCCTCCACGAGGAACTGAAACGCTATTCGGCCGGCGCCGCGTCGGGAGCGAATTCGGCGCGGTGAGCCAATCCGGCCATCAGCAGGACGACGATCAGCAGGCCCGACATGGCGATGAAGATCGGGCCGAAGCTGGAATGCTCGGCGACAAAGCCGATCGCGGAGGGCGCCACGAGGATGCCGGAATAGCCCATAGTGGTGACCACGCTCATGCCGGTGCCCGACGACATGCCTTCCTGGTTGCCGCCGGCCGAAAAGATGATCGGCACCATATTGGCGATGCCGAAGCCGCACAGAGCGAAGGCGGAGATGGCAAGCCACGGTGAGGGCGACAGGCCTGCGATCAGCATGCCGGCGGCAGCGATGATCGCCGAACCGCGCAACGTCGTCACGGCCCCGAAACGATTGCGCACGCCATCGCCGAAGAAACGCATGATCGCCATGACGCCGGAAAAGGCGGCATAGGCGAGGCCGGCAATGGCGAGATCGGCGCCAAGTTCCTGCCTGAGATAAAGCGCTGCCCAGTCGAGTACGGCGCCTTCAGAGACCATCGTCAGCAGCGCCATCAGGCCCACGAGGTAGACCAGCGGGTTTCCCGGCAAGGTGAATTTATGATGCTCGGCAGCCTGCGGCCTGCCCTCGGCGACGATATAGGGCACCGCCGCCGCGATCGCCGCTAAGGCAAGCGCCGTCACGACCGCGGCGTGGGCGAGGTGGCCGTAGTTCTGGATGGCAAAGCCGCCAAGGGCACCGCCGGCGAAACCGCCGAGGCTCCAGAAGCCATGCGAGGAGGACATGATCGCGCGCGACAGCCGCCGCTCGACCACCACCGCATTGGCGTTCATGGCGACATCCATGCCGCCGATGGAGCCGCCAAAGATGAACATGGCGACGGCAGCCAGCGGCACGTTGGGCGCCAGCGCCACGACCAGCAGGCCGAGGCTGCCGCAGAGGCCAAACCAGCGCAGCACGGTGCGCGAGCCGTGTTTCGAAATCAGGTGACCGCACCAGGTCATGGCGGTGACGGCGCCGGCGCCGAACAGCAGGATCAAAAGCCCCAGAGTGAACTTGGAAATGTCCAGGCGGGTCAGGAACACCGGGATCTGCGGCGCCCAGCTGCCGGTCAGGAAGCCGTTGGCGAGGAAGATGGCCGCCACGGCCCAGCGGCCGCGAATGGCGGTCTGCATTGCATTCGACGCGTTCATAGGCGAATCCGGTCAGAAAGTGGCTTTGCGCGGCAAATTAGATCGATTCAATTTTCAGTCAAGCGCTGCGCTCGGGAAGCATTTGGGCCAAACGAACGCCTAGGCTAATCGAGGACGTGAGAGACCACCTAGTGGTCTCTGGGTCGCCTGGCCTCGAATTCGGCCTTCTTGGCGTCGGAGGTTTCGGTCTGGTGCAGCGCCTGCCATTGCGCGTAAGGCATGCCGTAGACGATCTCGCGCGACTGGTCCTTGCTGAGATCGACGCCTTCGGCTTCCGCGGCCTCGCGATACCAGTTCGACAGGCAGTTGCGGCAGAAGCCGGCGAGGTTCATCAAATCGATGTTCTGCACGTCGCCACGCTCACGCAGATGCGCCACCAGCCGGCGAAAGGCGGCGGCCTCGAAGTCGCGTTTCTGTTCGTCGCTGAGTTCGGTCATCGAAACCTCCTCATAACGGCCCGGTGCGCGAGCCGAACATCTTCACTTGGTGTATATCGGGACGGCGATCGATCGCGTCAACGATCGGCGCCAGACGCTCAGCCCACGAAAGCGCATCCCCGCCGGTCGCGATCAGGTCCTGGCGGATTTCGATCAGCGCGTGGGCATAGCCGTTGACGATGGCGTGCCTGAACATGGTGTCGCCCCGCAGCGCGCCGTCATAGGGCTCGTTGTCGCCGACAACGAGGTTTTTGTCAGCGGCCAGCATGTCGATCAGCGGCCGCGCCACGCGGTCGTCGCGGTCCCACAGCACGCCGACATGCCACGGCCGCGGTCTGCTCTGCATGACCGGCGTGAAGGAATGCACGGAGAAGATGAAGGGTGCCTTGCCGGAAGCCTGCGCGACCGAGGCGATCATGGCGCCGACGGCGTCGTGATAGGGCCGGTAGAAGCGGTCAAGCCGCCTTTCGCGCTCCTCCGGGGCGAGGGGATAGTTTCCTGTCACGACGGTGCCGTCATAGAGCTGACGGATCAGCGTCGGATCATCCTCACCACGATTGGGATCGATCAGCAGCCGCGAAAAATTGGCGAGCACCGCTGGCACGTCGAGCAACGCAGCGAGTTCGCGCGTCACCGCCTCGACGCCGATGTCATAGGCGATGTGGCGGTCGAACGCCGCCGCCGGCAGGCCAAGGCTGCCATAGTCTTCAGGCAGGTCGCGGCGGGCATGGTCGGCCAACAGCACCATGCCCCGCTTGCGGTCGCCCTCGACGACATCGAAAGGCGCGAAAACTGTGGATCGGGTCATTGGCGGGAAATGGTCTGTTCGCTGGCTTCCGGGGAGGATGCTATCGTCTTTCCACGAAGACGACGCGGGCGCAATGCCGTTGTTTGGCCAAGGTTTCCGCTGAAATCTGGCAAGGGGCGACGGATCGCGCGCCGGGAGCCTTCTTAAATCGATTGGAATTGGACAAAACGGCGCGTTGACATGCGCCCGGACTTTTCCGAAAAGGGGCGCAGAGAGATGCTGATGTGGTTCTTGAGGGGTTTCAGGATGAGTTCCGCGGGCGGGCGGCGCGTGCGCTTCGCCTTCGCCATGCCGCTCCTGCCGCTCGCCGTGGGTTTGTCCGCGATGGTTGCGGCCTCGCCCGCCCGCGCTGATTTCCGCGTCTGCAACGCGACGCAAAACCTGGTCGGCGTCGGCATCGGCTATCGTGCCAAGGCCGGCTGGATCACCGAGGGCTGGTGGCACATCGAAGGATCGAGTTGCAAGACGCTGATCGAAGGGCCGCTGTCATCAAGGTTTTACTATCTTTATGCAGAAGACGCCGAACGCGGCGGACGCTGGGACGGCCCGATCAACATGTGCGTGGCTGAAAAAGAGTTCAAGATCGCCGGCGTCACCGATTGCGTCGCCCGGGGCTTCCAGCGCGCCGGATTCCAGGAATACGACACGGGCGAGCAGGCAAGCTGGATGGTCCAGCTAACCGACGACCCCGCAACGGGAGGCGCGCCAGCCGCCCCGGGAACAAACAGTCAATGAGACGCAGCCGCAAGGTCAAGATCCTAGCCACCATCGGTCCGGCCTCCTCTTCCGAGGAAATGCTGAAGAAGCTGTTCGAAGCGGGCGCCGATGTGTTCCGTATCAACATGAGCCATACCGATCACGAGTTGATGCGCACGCTCGTCGGACGCATCCGCGCCGTCGAGGAGACGGTCGGAAGGCCGATCGGCATCCTTGCCGACCTGCAAGGACCCAAGCTGCGCGTCGGCAAGTTCGCCAACGGCAAGGAGGTGCTGACCGTCGGCCAGACCTTCACGCTCGACGACAATCCCGAGCCCGGCACCGCGGCCAGGGTCTATCTGCCGCATCCCGAAATCCTGAGTTCGGTCGAGGCCGGTCACCGGCTGCTGATCGACGACGGAAAGCTGGAGCTGAAAGCGGTGAAGGCCAATGGCAAGGCGATCGTCTGCACCGTCGTTGCCGGCACGACGATTTCCGACAGAAAGGGCGTCAGCCTGCCCGATACCGACCTGCCGGTCGGCGCGCTGACCGAGAAGGACCGCAGGGATCTCGACGCGGTGCTCGCCACCGGCGTCGACTGGATAGCGCTGTCCTTCGTGCAGCGGCCGGAGGACCTGGCCGAAGCGCGCAAGATCGCACGCGGCCGGGCGCTGATCATGGCCAAGATCGAGAAGCCGCAGGCGGTTGCCCGTCTGGCCGAAATCATTGAACTCTCAGACGCGCTGATGGTCGCGCGCGGCGATCTCGGCGTCGAGATGCCGCTGGAAGCCGTGCCCGGGATCCAGAAGCAGATCACGCGCGCAGCGCGCCGCGCCGGCAAGCCGGTGGTGGTCGCCACGCAGATGCTGGAATCGATGATCACCGCGCCCGTGCCGACCCGCGCGGAAGTCTCCGACGTTTCGATCGCCGTCTTCGAAGGCGCCGACGCCATCATGCTTTCGGCCGAATCGGCCGCGGGCGCCTATCCGGTGGAAGCGGTGGCGATGATGAACCGCATCGCCACCAAGGTGGAAACCGATCCGACCTATGCAGGCATCATCAACGCCCAGCGTTCCGAGCCTGAAGCAACCGGCGCCGATGCGATCTCGCTGGCGGCCCGCGAAATCGCCGAGACGCTGAAACTGTCGGCGATCATCACCTACACGGCTTCCGGCACCACGGGCCTGCGCGCCGCGCGCGAGCGCCCGCAGGTGCCGATCGTGGCCCTGTCGCCGATCGTCAACACGGCGCGGCGGCTGTCGCTGCTGTGGGGCACGCACTGCGTCGTCTCCCCCGATGCCACCGATCTCGACGACATGGTCGATCGCGCCTGCCGCATCGCGCTTGAAGAGGAATTCGGCAAGCCCGGCGACCGCGTCATCATCACCGCCGGCGTGCCGCTAAGGACGCCCGGTTCGACCAATATGCTGCGCATCGCCTATGTCGGTTCGGACTTGGGCACCCGATAAGCCCGCCCCAGGGCTTCACCGCGTTGCGATCTTGAGAGCTCTTGTTGCCGCTGCGGCGTGGTCAATGCGCTGAAGGAAGCGACGCGCGCGGGGTATGGGATCTTGCAGATATTGATCCGGTCCCCGCATCTTTCGCCGATTAAGTTCGGCAGTGTCGAGCAGATCGAAATCGACCTTTTCCAGCGTGCAGTGCCAGTCGGCGCTATGCGAAGCCCATCCTCGTTTGTGGTGTTCCAGAAGCCGTTCGCGGCTGGAATAGCCATGGTGGTCGAAGGCGATCACGCCGTTGGTCACATAGATATGGTTTCCGTAGTGGTTCCCGCTTGGAATGATCCGCTCGCCGTAAAATCCGTCCAGGGGAGGATAGCTGAGAAAGACGCCCGCAAGGATGGGGCAGGCGCCGTAACCGAAGAAGATGCGGTCCGGCAGCGCCCAGAATTTTTCGGGATTTTTCTTTATGCCGTGTTTCAGGACGTACATGCCGCTCTGGCCCCGATACCGTTTTTCGACGACCGTTGTCGGAAGACGCACATCAGGTCGGCGCCAACTCCGCTTCGGGTTCCTTGAGGTCGGCGCATTTTCCGGCGCCATAGGCATCGCCGGCGATCCGCGCTTCCACCGCCCTTGCCATCGCCTCCAGATCCACGCTCCTGCCGGCGGCCTTCTCGATAGCGCCAACGACCAGATCAGACGCGATCCAGTCCGGCTTGTGGCCGAGATTGCGCACCCAGACCAGTTCGGCGCCGGCAATGTTGCGCTCGAGGCCGACCGAATGGATATGGGCGTAGACGACCTTGTCTCGATTGCCCGAGATGACCACGGTCGGCGCCTTGATCTCGGCGTAGCGCGGCGCGGCCCCAAGCGCATAGCGGTAGAGGCCGGCGACATCGCTGGCATTTGCGCGGAAGGCCGACGGTCTCAGCACCAGCGGGATCGAGGCCTCGGCGACATAATTGTCCGGCACTTTGTTGGGCGAGAAGACGCAGGTCGTAGCGTCGGCGATCCGCAGCATTCCTGCCGGATAGCTCAGCGTTTCGGAGAACAGCCGGCCGATCACCGGAATGGTGGTCAGGTCGTAGTACCAGGCGGTTGCGCCGCCGGGCCACGGATGGGTTGCCGGTGCCAGGAATACCAGCCCGAGCGTCTTGTCGGCATGCTCGCGGCCGAAGGCGGTCGTCACCGCGCCACCGAAGGAATGGCCGACGATGATAGCCTGCTTCATGCCGAGATGGTCCATCAGCGCGGCGACGGTGTCGGCCTGCGACCACGGATCCTCGTTGTTGCCGGGCCCGCGTCCCGACCAACCGAATCCCGGCCGGTCGAAGAACAGCAATTCGGCGCGCCCTTCGAGCAACGGCCTGAGCGGCAGCATCTGATCCCTGAGATTGGCGCTGGCGCCGTGGATGAAGACAACAGGCGGCAGGTCGGCCTTGGCGTGGCCAGGAACGTGGACATAATGGATGCGCGCGCCATCGATGTCGATGAATTCGCCGACGGCCGGGTTGCGGCGCTCGATCAGCCAGGAGCCGACGCGGGTGATGCCGACAAAGCCAAAGACGAGCGCCAGAAGGAAGGCGAAGACGGCATAGAGCAGGTTCATGTGGGATATACGAGAGGGAGTAGGGGAGTAGGGGAGTAGGGCAAGTATTTCCGGGCGATCTCTTTCCTACTGCCTTACTGCCCTATTTCCCTACTGCCTTAAAATATCAAATGCCTTCGCCGGCGAGCTCTTCCGAAAGCGTGCCGACCTGGTCCTGGGCGCTGCGCAGCATCGGATAGATGGCAAGGACCTTCTGCCAGGCCTCGAGCGCCGATTGCTTGCGTCCGGTCACGGTCATGATCTGTGCCAGGCCCGACAGCGCGCCGAAATGGCGTGGTTCGAGTTGCAACGTATGGTCGATGTCGGACATCGACTTGCCGTAGTTCTTCATCATGAAATGCACCGTGGCGCGCCGGTTCCAGCCCTCGGCATAGGCCGGCTGCAAGGTGACCACCTGGTCGAGGAAATCGAGCGCTACGTCGAATTTCTGGTTCTCGAGCGCCTTCTGCGACCATTGCATCATCAGGTCGATCGAGGCGCTGCCCGACTGGGACCATTCGCTCCAGATGATGCCGGCGATACGCTCTGCCGCCTTTTCGTTGCGCTCGCGCTTGAGATCGGCAAACAGCTTGTCGAGGCGGGCTTCCCTGTTCATTGCGGGAGGCGCGGCTTGCGGCACTGGCTGGGCATCCGGAGGCGCCGGCTCCGGGGCCGCTTGCACGACCGCCCGATCATCGGCCCGCGCCGGCAACGAGATGGCGCTGCAAAAGAGAAGGACCGTCAAAAATGCAAAAAGAATCCGCATCGCCCGAATCTAGTCGCGGGCGGCGGAACGTCAAACTGATTTTAGCGTGAACGGCCGGCGGACCGACGATAAACACCAACTGCGGAGGCAAAAGCCTCGCGACGAAGCTCAGCCCTGGCGCGCCTTATAGCGGGGGGCGGTCTTGTTGATGATGTAGACGCGGCCCTTGCGGCGAACCAGACGGTTGTCGCGATGACGCGCCTTCAGCGCCTTGAGCGAATTCTTGATCTTCATGGTCTTGCCTGTCGGTGTGGACCCGGTCCGGGTCGAAATTTTAAGGCGCGCCAGAAGACGCGCCTTTGAACTGTCGGTGGCTCATAAACGAGGAGCCTTGTCCGTGTCAACCGCAAGCATGCCCGGTAGCGGAGATGAATGCCCGGTGTCGTCAAATATCCGCAATCGGCCAATGGCTCGGCACCGGCTGGTATGATGTGGTGGTCGCCACGTGACTTGAGAACGCCATGCGCCGAGTTTTCCTGCCCGGTAGCTCGCGGCGTCGAGATTGCCGTCACGCGCGGCGGTTGATCCGGGTGAAATGGCCCATCTTGCGGCCGGGCCGCGCTGCGGCCTTGCCGTAGAGATGCAGCATCAGGTCGGGCTCCGCCAGCAATTCCGGAACGCGCGAGATATTGTCGCCGATCAGGTTCTCCATCACGCAGTCGGAATGGTGTCGCGGGTCGCCGAGCGGCAGGCCGGCCACGGCGCGGATATGCTGCTCGAACTGCGAAACGGTGCAGGCGGCTTCCGTCCAGTGGCCTGAATTGTGGACGCGCGGCGCGATCTCGTTGGCCAGCAGCGAGCCATCGGCCAGCACGAAGAACTCGACGCCGATGACGCCGACATAGTCGAGCGCCGACAGGATCTTCACCGCCGCTGTCCGGGCCGCCTCGGCTGTCCGGGGCGCGATCGCGGCCGGCACGGTCGATGTGTGGAGAATGCCGTTGCGGTGGACGTTCTCGGCCGGATCGTAGGCGGCGACGACGCCATCGATGCCGCGCGCGGCGATGACGGAGACTTCGCGCTCAAAGGAAACGAAGGCCTCGAGGACCAGCGGCACGCTGCCCATGGCCTCGCAGGTGCCGGCGAAGCCGCCGGCTTGCATGTCACGGAAGACGCGCTGGCCCTTGCCGTCATAGCCCATGCGCCGCGTCTTCAATATGCCGCTGCCGCCAAAGGATTTCAGCGCTGCGGTCAGCTCGCCGTCATTGTCGACCGCGCGGAAATCCGCCGTGGCAATGCCGATGCCGTTGAGAAATGTCTTTTCGGTCACCCGGTCCTGCGCCACATCAAGCGCGCGCGCAGGTGGATAGACCGGCACCTTTGCGGCGAGCGCCTCGGCGGCGGCAACCGGAACGTTCTCGAATTCATAGGTGACGACGGCACTTGCCTCGGCCAATTCGGCAAGCGCGGCGGGGTCATCGTAGGCGGCCGTGACCTGACGGTTGGCGACCTGTGCCGCGGGGCAATCCGGCTGCGGCTCCAGCACCACGGTGCGGTAGCCGAGGCGAGCGGCCGCCATTGCCAGCATGCGGCCGAGCTGGCCGCCGCCGATGATGCCGATGGTCGATCCGGCGGGCAGGCTCATTGCGTGTCCGTGGGTTCGGCCGCGACCTTGGCGGTCTGTGAGGCGCGCCAGGCATCGAGCCGCCCGGCAAGCTTGTCGTCGTTGAGCGCCAGCACGGCGGCAGCCAATAGGGCTGCATTGGCAGCACCGGCCTTGCCGATGGCCAGCGTCCCCACCGGAATGCCGGCCGGCATCTGGACGATGGACAGCAGCGAATCCTGTCCCGACAGGGCTTTGGATTCCACCGGCACGCCGAACACCGGCAGCGGTGTCATCGCCGCCGTCATGCCGGGCAGGTGCGCCGCACCGCCCGCACCGGCGATGATGACCTTGTAGCCGGCGGCCTTGGCGCCCTTGGCGAAGGCATAGAGCCGGTCGGGGGTGCGGTGCGCCGAGACGATCAGCCGTTTGTGCGGGATGCCAAGCGCCTCCAGTGTCTCGGCGGCATGGCGCATGGTCGCCCAGTCGGACTGGCTGCCCATGATAATGGCGACGTCGGCGCGTTGATCGTCCAAGCTTCTGCTCCCGGCGACAAAGGCGCGCCTTAGCGGAATTCGGCGGCGGCGGCAAGGATGCGGGGCATTGCCGGTGTCCGGCCGGGAAATCGGCCTATGCCGCAGCCTTGCGGAAGCGGGCGACGAAATCGTCGAGTTCGGGCCGCTCCATGTCGGAGATCGCCCAGTAGGAGAAGGCGCCGTCGCTCCACTGCACCAGCGAAAAGCCGCCCGAGGAAAGATCGTCAGGCTCGCTGACCTTGCCGCCCTGCTGCGGTTCGGCGACCAGCGTGATCAGATGCTCGCGGTGGCGGTAGACAAGTGCCGGCACCGGGCGGCCGGAAATCACCTCGACCCGGCCGCCGATCAGCGCAAAACCGTCCTTGGCAAGATCCGGTGCCGGCGGCGACACGCCGATCCGGGCGTCGAGCCAGGGTTTTACCGTGTGGCGGTCCGACGAGACGATATCGATCGGGCTGGCGGCAAGCAGGCTGCGGCGATGGCCGCTGGCGACCGCCGCGGCGAAGCTGTCGGACGCGCCGTTGACCATCACCCATTGCGTTGCCCCGCTGGCCAGCACCGCGCTGATCATGATCGAGGCGGCAAGAGCGCGCCAGTCGAACGAACCGAAGCGGCGCGCTCGACTTGGCGACAGCCGCGTATCGGCGTTTCGCCTCTGGCCTCCCCCGCCCGGGGCAAGCACCCCTGGGAGCACCTGCGAGCCCTGCTGCGGCTTGGCCGTTCCGCCTGCCGGCTGTGCGGTGGGCGCGGCGCCAATGGCCGCGATGCGCGCGCGAAAGGCGTCGCCGACATCTGGGTGCGGCAGGCGGCTGACCGCGCCCCGCAAGGCCACGATGCGGGCATGCTCCGAGGCAAGCCGCGGATCGGCCGCAATGCGCCGCTCCACCGCAAGCGCGGCCGCTGCATCAAGTTCGCCATCGACGAGGGCGTGGATCATCAGCCTGATGCCTTCCGGATCATTGGGCAGTCCATCGTCATGCATGGTCATGGCGCTCTCCCCAGGTCAGACATAAGCAGGCTCCGCGCGCGAGCCAGCCTGGACATCACCGTGCCCATCGGCACGCCGAGCATGGCCGCTATCTCGCGATAGCTGAGGCCGCTGATGTCGCGCAGCACAAGCGTCTCGCGAAACGGCTGCGGCAGGGCTGCTATCGCCGTTTCAAGCGCCACCGTGTCGGCCTTGGCGATCAGGCTTGCCTCCGGACCATATTCGTCCGGCACGCTGATGCCGTGTGCCGCCGCCATCTCGTCGAGATCGCCGAGATCACCGACGGCCAACATGCCGCGCGGCCGGTTGCGCGACATCCAGGTATAGGCGGTGTTGCGCACGATGGTCAGCAGCCAGGCGCGGGCATTGCCGCCGGCATAGCCTGATATGCCCGCATGCGCCTTTATGCAGGCGTCCTGCACGACGTCCTCGGCATCGGCGCCATTGCCGGTCAACCAGCGGGCAAGCGCCAGCGCGTCACCGAGATGAGGCAGCACCACCTCGCTGAAGCGCTCGGCTCCGGCCTTCTCGCTCAAAGCAGCACCATCCGATACTCCACGAGGAACAGGCCGTGCGCTTTCAAGCAATACCGGCGGTCTCGCCCCGCCCGTGCGGGCGAAACCCTCGGCAACAGGCAAAGCCGCCTGCCGTGGCGAAAGTGAATTCATCTGCGTCACCAGTGTCAAGCGCAATGGGAAAGCCGTGCATCATGGGAGAGAGGCCGGTTGAGGTCATGCGCTCCAGCACATGGCGGCCGCCGACGCCGCGGCCATGTTCGCTGTCGTGTTCATGATGACGGACATGCGGATCTCCTCAACGCCTGTAGCGGCCTATGTCGAGGAGACCCGTTGCGGCCGAGATTTATTCCCGCCGCGTACGCATCCGGCTGTTCACGGTTACGTGATCAGCCGGTGCTTTGGGTTCGTTGGTCCGCTTGGCGCTCAATCCGGCCAGCGCAAGGCGCCGGAAGAGTCCTTGCGAGCAATCTTCATGGCGTCGGCGGGCCGGTCCTTCGCGGTTAACAGGGCGCGCAGCCGTTCGGCGACGCTCTCCGCCTCTCCGGGATGAAGATTGCAGGGGTCGAGGAAGAAATGGCCGCGTTCGACCTCGTGATTGCGCACGATGATGGGCGGCGATCCACCGGCAAGCGCCGAGGCTAGGCCGGCAGCGGTGAAGCGGCTTTCCGGCAGCACGAAGACCTGCAGGCGGTCGAGCGGGTTGGAGGTCGGGTCGGGAATGATCTCCGCGCCAATGCCCGGGATACCCTGCAGAGCATCCTTCCAAAGGTTGAGGGCGGCCTCTTCGCGCCGGCGGATGCCGGCGTGGTCGCGCTTCTCCCAGGCTTCGAGCGCTGCCATGGTGCCGGCGATACTTTCCTTCCCGACCTTCATGGCGCGGGCGACGCCGCGGTTCTGCAGATAGGCGGCGCGCACCAGATCCTTGCGTCCGGTGACGATGCCGCTGGTCGGGCCGCTCAGGAATTTGTGGCCGCTGTAGATGACGATGTCGGCACCGCGCGCCAGGAAGCCGCGCAGGTCATATTCGGAAGCCGCGTCGACGATCACCGGCACGCCCCTGGCGTGGCAGATTTCACAGAACTCCTCCAGCGACAGCATGCCGTATTGTACGGTGTGATGCGCGACGACATAGAGCCCTGCCGCCGTGCGGTCGTTGATCGCGTCTCGCACATGATAGTCCTGCGTGACGCTGACCGTGCCGGCGGGCACCACCTTGGCGCCGGCAACGCGGACCGACTGGTCGATCGGGGCACCGTAGTTGACGATGTGGCCAAGCTGGATGATCACCTCCGACTTGAGGTCGCCGGTGTCGTCCGGCAGGCGTTCGATGGCGAGCAGGTTGGTTTCCGTCATCGCGCCGGCGATCGCCATGGTGATGCCGCTGGCACAGCAGGCGGTGATGAAGCCGGCCTCGCCACCGGTGAGGCGCGCGACGACGGCGCTTGCGGCGCGCTGCAGATCGTCCATTTCCACCCATTGCGATGCCATTTCAGACATGGCGCTGATCGCTTCAGGCACGATGATCGACGCGCCGAGCGCCGTCATCGTGCCGGAGACGTTGATGATCGGGCGAAGGCCGAGCCGTTCGCGGATCGTGGTGTTGGAGCCGGTGTCTGAATATGTTTTCATGTGAGCAATCCCGTGGATGACAGATCAGGCAGCGATCTCGACGACCGCTTCGATTTCGACGGTGATGTTTCCCGGCAAGGAGCCGACGCCGATCGCCGAGCGGGCATGCCCGCCGATCGTGGCGAAAACGTCGGCGAAAAGATCGGAGCAGCCATTCACCACTTTGGGGTGGTCGCTGAAGGTCGGCGTGGCGTTGACGAAGCCGAGCAGCTTGACGACGCGCACGATGCGGCCGAGATCGCCGGCGGCAGCATGCATGACGGCAAGCAGGTTGAGGCCGGTGAGGCGGGCATGCTGATAAGCCTCCTCCACCGTCACATCCTCGCCCACCTTCCCGGTGCAGAGCGAGCCGTCGGCCCGAAGCGGTCCCTGGCCGGACAGGAAGATCAGCCGGCCGCTCTCGGCATGGGTAACGAAGTTGGCGATGGGCGTCGGCGGCTCGGGCAATGTGAGGCCGAGTTCGGTGAGCCTGGTGTAAGGCGTCATGGAAGAAGGCTCCTTGGGATGGTGTCAACCATCCAATGTCAGAAATGCGAGGCGCGGAAGCGCGCCAGGAAATTGCGCAGACGCTCATTCTCGGCGTCTGCTGCGAGAATCTCCTTCGGCGGGCCGACCGCGCCGACGCCGCCATCGGCCATGAAGACGATGCGGCTCGAGGCGTCGCGGGCAAAGGCCATCTCATGCGTGACCATCACCATCGTCATGCCGTCCTCGGCGAGGCTGCGCACCACTTCAAGCACCTCGCCGACGAGTTCCGGATCGAGGGCGGAGGTTATCTCGTCGAGCAGCAGGATTTTCGGCCCCATGGCCACGGCGCGCGCAATTCCGACGCGCTGCTGCTGGCCGCCGGAGAGCTCCGCCGGCAAGCTGTCGGCCTTATGGGCAAGACCGACGCGGCCGAGCCAGTGTTCGGCAATCGTGCGCGCCTCCACGGTGCTTTTGCCGCGCACCTTGGTGAGGCCGAGCATGATGTTGCCGGCGGCGGTGAGATGCGGAAACAGGTTGAAGCTCTGGAACACCATGCCGGTCTCGGCGCGCATCGCGGCAAGGTCGCGTTCGCTGCGGCGCCGGCGGGCTCCGGTTTCTCGGAAGCCGACCTCCTTGCCGTCGATGCGGATGGACCCGCTGTCATAGCTCTCCAGGAAGTTGACGCAGCGCAGCAGCGTGGTCTTGCCGCTGCCCGAGGGCCCGATGACCGTCACCACCTCGCCGCGCGCCACGCGCAGGCTGACCGAGCGCAGGACCTGGACGGCGCCAAAGGATTTGGACACATCGCGGATGTCGAGAAGGGCCGGGGCATCGTTCGAGCTTGTGGACATTGCTATTCCCGGATGAAGGAGAAACGCCGCTCCAGCCGCCTGCTGGCAAGCGAAAGCGCATAGTTGACGGCGAAGTAGATGAGGGCGCCAAGGATGTAGAGCGGCATGGCCTCATAGGTGCGGCCGATGACCTGGTTGATGGCCTGCATGAGATCGGTGATGCCGAGCAGCGAGACCAGCGCGCTGCCCTTGACCGCGTCGGTGACGCCATTGATCCAGGGCGGCAGGAAACGCCTGAACGCTTGCGGAAAGATGACATGGGCCAGCCGCTGGCGGAAGGTCAGGCCGATCGCCATTGCCGCCTCCGATTGTCCCTTCGGGATGGAGCCGACGGCGCCCCGGAGATATTCGACGACCTGGGCTGTCTTGAACAAGGTCAGCGCCAGCACGGCAGCCCAGAAGGACGGCAGGTGAAGCCCGACGGCCGGCATCCCGTAGTAGACGAAGAAGATGAGCACCAGGATCGGTATGCCGCGAATAGTGTCGCTGAAGATGCGCACCGCCCAGCGCGCCGGCGCCGGGCCATAGACCAGGCCGACGCCAAGGACGACACCGGCGACGAGCGAGAACGTCACGACCAGCAGCGACACCCAAAGCGTCAGCGCAAAACCCTGAGCCAGGAAAGGCAAGGCGTAGGCGATCTGGCCAAGCATGCTAGTGCACCACCTTGAACCAGCGTTCGACGAGCCGGAGCGCGTAAAGCAGGGCGTAGCCGGTCAGCAGATACATCGCCGTCACGACGAGATAGACCTCGACGATGCGGAAGGTGTTGAAGTTGATCCATTGCGCGCCGAAGGTCAGTTCGGGCACCGAGATGACCGAAGCGACGGAGGTGTCCTTGAACAGCGATATGAAAGTGTTGGAAAGCGCCGGCAGCGTGATGCGCAGCATGGTCGGCAGGCGCACATGGAGCAGCCTTTGCCAGGGCGTCAGGCCGATCGCCTTGCCGGCGTCTAGCTGGCCGCGCGGCACCGCTTCGAGACCGGAGCGGAACACCTCGACCAGATAGGCGCCGCTGTAGAGCGCCAGCGTGGCGACGAACGAGGTTTGCGCGCTGTAGGCGATGTCGACCACGGTCGGCAGACCGTAGAAGACGAGATAGACGAGCAGGATCAGCGGCACGTTTCGGATGAATTCGACATAGGCGGCAATGATGCCGCGCACCATGCGTCCGGCCGACACGTACCAGACCGCCAGGACCAGGCCGATGACGATGCCGATGGCGATCGAGATGACGGCGAGCTCCAGGCTGAGCAGCAGACCGCCCCACAGCTTGTCGAAATGCCGCCAGATCAGGTTGAAATTGAGCGCATAACCCATGCGTCGGCCTCAGTGCTCCCGATGTGACGCAAGGCTGGCCGCGTCGCCAGGAAAAAAGGCGGAAGGGTCGGCGCCCTTCCGCCGATGACGTCAGATAACCGGGAAGCCGGGGTGGCGCGCCGGCGGCTCCTGCCCGAAATAGTCCTTGAACGCGGCGTCATAGAGCGCCGTTTCATGGCCGAACATGGCGATGGTGAAGGTCTGGTTGACGAAGGTCAGCCAATCGAGATCGCCTTGCCGGAGCGCCGCGCCATAAAGCATCGAGTACCAGCTCTTGCCGGCATCGAAGTATTTGTCCGGATTGCGCGAGGCGAGCCAGCGCACGGTGGAGAGGTCGACGGCAGCGGCATCGGCACGCTTGGATTCCAATGCCTGCAGCACGTTGGCCTGTGTATCGATCTGCATCACCTGCGCCTCCGGCAAGGCAAAATGCACCGAAGATTCGGCGTCGACATTCTGCAGGATGGAAACGCGCGTCGCGGAGCCTGCGGCAAGCAGCTTGTCGAAGGTCTTGTTCTCGGCGCCGGGCAAAGTCAGCAAGGCGACGCCCTCGACGTAGTAAGGCCTGGAGAAGTTGATCAGCTGCGAGCGCTGCGCGGTCATGGTCATGAACTGGATGGTGATGTCGACCTTGTTCGTCGTCACGTTCGGAATGCGCTGCGCCGGGTCCTGCATGACGAACTCGACCTTGGCCGGGTCATCGAACAAGCCCTTTGCCAGGATCCGCCCCATGGTGATGTCCATGCCGACGAGTTCGCCGGCATCGTTCTCGAAATGCCATGGCGCATTGGTGCTTCCGGTGCCGACAATCAATTTGCCGCGCTCCAGCACGGTGCGTAGCAGGCTATCGGGCGCAGCCTGCGCCGCCGCCTTCTGGACGTCGACCGTTGCCGCCGCGCTCATGACGCCGGCCGTTGCCAGTCCGGCCATACCCAGTTTCAGAAAATCACGCCTTTTGGATGTGTCGTCCACAGCGACCTCCTTTCGTGTTGTGTTCCCCTACGCACAGGCAATACGCGCACCCGGATCGTTACAGAAATTGTCTCTTACAAGGGACGAGTGTATCCTGTACAAGACAGATACTAACATCAGGGATCGACAATGCAAGATGGCAGCGCCTTGGCGGTCTCAGCGGACGCAAAGATTTCGGTCTCTCGGGAGAAGGGCCTCAACCGGGTGCTCCAGATTCTGGAGTTCCTTCATTCGACGCAGCGCGCCATCGGTATCGGCGACCTCGCCAAGGGGGTCAACGCGCCGCGTTCGACCACCTACACACTGGTGCGATCGCTGGTCGATGCGGGCCTCCTGGAGATGGCCGGCGACGGCAACCGCGTCTATTTCGGTAAGAAGCTCTATCTCTATGGAATGGATTATGTGCGCGGCAACGACCTCTTGAGGCGAGGACGCCAGGAGGTCGACAACCTGTCGCGCGAGACCGGTGAGACCTCCGAACTGTGCATGCTGCAGAGCGGCCGCTACACGATCGTCCACTCGAGCCCGGGCACCCGGCCGTTCCGCATCAGCTCCGCCACCGGATTGCAGATTCCGCTGCCCTGGACCGCGTCAGGCAGGCTGCTGCTCGCCGGCCTCGAACAGGCCCGGATCGAAGCCATGATATCGGAAGACGACCTTATGCTGCCCGATGGCCGCAGATTGCGGCTGGACGATTTCATCGCCGACATAGCGACGGCGCGAGCCACCGGCTATTGCATCACTTCGGGGCTCGTCGACGCCTATACGAAATGCCTCGCCGCGCCGGTGTTTTCAGCACCCGGCACCGTCGAGGCGACGATGTGCCTAGTGGTGCCCATCGACACATCGCAGGAGAAGACAGGCGAACTCCTGGCCCTGTTGCGCGAACGCGCGGCGCGGCTTTCGATCGCGGCCTGGACCTGAAGTCAGGCGATGATGTCCGGGATGATCCTGTCTTCCAGCTTCATCAGCCGATCCTTCAGCGCAAGCTTCTTCTTCTTCATGCGCTGGATCTGCAGCGGGTCGCAGTTCATGGCGATCATCGCATTGATCGCGGCGTCGAAATCGGCGTGTTCCTGCTTCAGCCGGGAAAATTCGAGGCGAATATCGGCCTGTTCCTGATCGGACATTCTCTACCGTCTGCACGTCTGCGGCGCCCAAAGCTGGGCCTGATTGGGCGGGGGGTGGCACTCTCTGCCACCGGCGCGCAGCCCATATCACATTTCACGTTGTCGTGGAATGCTACCACGGATCATTCGACATCGCTGCGCGAAGGTGGCACACTGTCATTGTGCCGTCACAGAGCGAGCCTGCGGTGGACGCGCCTTTGGCGGCTGCAATCGAGGAAATCATGAAAGGGAGAACCAATCATGTCTCTTGCATCCCATCTTGATGAGTTGCAGCGGAAACACGGCGACATCGAACGCGAGCTCGATGACGCGATGAATCACCCGTCGGTGGACGACCTGGAAATCGTGAATCTCAAGCGACGCAAGCTGGCAATCAAGGACGAGATTGAAAAACTGAGGGCCAAACCCACGACGCATTGATGCCCCACTGACATAACCGCTCACCATTCGGGTCTTTCCTGCCGGCGGCAATTGCCGCCGGACTGGTGGTTTTGATCTTCGATTTCAGGTCGACCATCACAGATATTCGTACCAGGCAGAGGCCTTCCGACTTCCTAGTCCCAGGACGAGTAGGGGCGAAGCTCGTCGCGGCTCCCCTTTACCATAACTGACCGAAGAGTGCAGCGGAGCAGAATTCCGCCTTGCCGCGGCGCTCTGAGGTCAGGGCTTGGATTCTGGGACTGCGCTGCGTCGCTCTTCTCCTTGCTCCTCCCCGAAATGACGGACTCGTTCCGGGAAAGACAAAGCGATGGGGCCTGCCAATCGCCAGGTAGCCGATTGGCCGACGCAAGCGAGCGATAAAAGTCGGGCGCCGAGCAACCGGCGGCGGCATCGATTGCGGCCAGTGGCGACCTGTCGCCATTGACAAGCCATCTTTGCTCCTCCACCTCATGCCCGGACTTCAGCGCATCGGCCCGGAGCGCGCTCTTGTGCGTCCAAGTGGACGCGCGGCGCTCCAGAGATTAAAGGCTGCCGGCATGACCGGATATTATTCCTTTCCCTTCCCGCGCCGCACCTCGGTTGGCGTCGATGTGGGCGGCGTGGTGGTTGGCGGCGGTGCTCCCGTCGTCGTGCAGTCGATGACCAATACGGATACTGCCGATGTCGACCAGACGGTCGCCCAGGTCGCGGCGCTGCATCGCGCCGGCTCCGAGATCGTGCGCATCACCGTAGACCGCGATGAAAGCGCCGCCGCCGTGCCGCGCATCCGGGAGCGGCTGGCGCGGCTCGGTATCAACGTGCCCATCGTCGGCGACTTCCACTATATTGGTCACAAGCTCCTGGCCGATCATCCGGCCTGCGCCGAGGCGCTGGCCAAATACCGCATCAATCCCGGCAATGTCGGCTTCAAGGACAAGAAGGACCGGCAGTTCGCGGCAATCGTCGAGATGGCGATCAAACATGACAAGCCGGTGCGCATCGGCGTCAACTGGGGCTCGCTCGACCAGGAACTCCTGACCCGGCTGATGGACGACAACCAGGCCCGCGGCTTTCCGTTGACCGCACAGCAAGTGACGCGCGAGGCGATCGTGCAGTCGGCGATCCTCTCGGCCGAGATGGCCGAGGAGATCGGCCTTGGCCGCGACAAGATCATCCTCTCGGCCAAGGTCAGCGGCGTGCAGGACCTGATAGCCGTTTACACCGAGCTCGCCAGCCGTTCCGACCATGCGCTGCATCTCGGCCTCACCGAAGCCGGCATGGGCTCGAAAGGCATCGTCGCCTCATCCGCCGCCATGGGCATCCTGTTGCAGCAAGGCATCGGCGACACCATCCGCATATCGCTGACGCCGGAGCCGAACGGCGATCGCACGCGCGAGGTGCAGGTGTCGCAGGAATTGCTGCAGACCATGGGCTTCAGGCAATTCGTGCCGATCGTCGCCGCTTGCCCCGGCTGCGGCCGCACAACCTCGACCGTGTTCCAGGAACTGGCCCAGAACATCCAGGCCGATCTCAGGAAGAACATGCCGGCGTGGCGTGAGAAATACCCAGGGGTCGAGAACCTCAAGGTCGCCGTGATGGGCTGCATCGTCAACGGCCCGGGCGAGTCCAAACATGCCGATATCGGCATTTCGCTGCCAGGCACCGGCGAGACGCCGACGGCGCCCGTTTTCGTCGACGGCAAGAAGGCGGCGACGCTGCGCGGACCGTCGATCGCGCAGGATTTCGAAAAGATGGTCGCCGACTATATCGAACAACGATTTGGTCGCGGCAAGGCCGCGGCAGAGTAGGTCGAATGCTGCGCTTCCTCCCGGTGGCGCTGATCCTGCTGTGCGGGTGGCCCACCTTGGCCCAGGCCGATCCGCCGCAATCGGCCAAGCAGCGGCTGATCGACAAGGTCTGCAACCTGATCCAGGCCCATGCCGACCAGAACGGTCTGCCCAGGGATTTCTTCGCCCGGCTGATCTGGAAGGAAAGTCGGTTCGATCCCAACGCCGTCAGTCCGGTTGGCGCCGAAGGAATCGCCCAGTTCATGCCGGGGACCGCCAAGATGCGCGGGCTCGCCAATTCCTTCGACATCAACCAGGCGATCCCGGCCTCGGCGAAATACCTCGCCGAGATGAAGACCAGCTATGGCAATCTCGGCCTGGCGGCCGCCGCCTACAATGCCGGCGAAAACCGGGTCTCGCGCTGGCTGGGCTCGGGCGGCTTCCTGCCGATGGAAACCGAAAGCTATGTCTTCGACATTATGGGCGAGCCGGTCGATAAGTTCGCCGACCGCGCCTATGCCGGAAGCGTGCGACCGCTCGACGCGAAATCCGATTTCGTCGCGGCCTGCCGTAAGCTCCCGGTGATCATGTCGCGGACGGTGGCGATGGCTTCCATCAACATAAAGCCCTGGGGAATCCAGGTGGCCGGCAATTTCCGCCGCAGCGCCGCGATCAACCAGTGGCTCAGGGTGAGAGGCCGCTTCCCGGCCCTGCTAGGCGGGCATGATCCGGTGGTCAGCCGGGTGCGCACGCCGATCGGCCGGCGCGGCATCTACGCGGTCAGGATCGGGGTCGACGACCGTGCCGTCGCCGGCGCTATCTGCCAGAAATTGCAAAGTGTCGGCGGGGCATGCGTGGTGGTGCGCAACCGATAGCGGGTGTGTCGTTGCGGGTGAAGGGGCGATAAAATGACGGCCGCGGCTATAGGCGACCCTGGATTGGCCGGCATTGCCCTGCCTTCAACGAGCAATGAGGGCCGCAGGATGGTCGACGCATATGTTATCTGCGGCACGCCCAGGACCGGAAGCACTTTGCTGTGCAAGCTCCTGGCCTCCACGAAGGCGGCGGGCGATCCTCATTCGTTCTATCGGCGGCAGGACGTGCCCGAATGGGCCGAAGAGTGGGGGCTGCCCGGCCGCGACACGATGGGCGAACTCGAATTCAATGCCGCCTATCTCAATGCGGCCATCGCCGCCGGCAAGGGTGGGACCGGCATTTTCGGCCTGCGCCTGATGCGAGAGAATCTGGATGAGCTTTCAGCGATACTCGACCGGATTTTCCCGGGGCTTGTCTCGGATAAAGCTCGTTTCGAGAGGGCTTTTGGCCGTGTTCTCTATATACATCTGTCACGCGAGGACAAGCTTGCGCAGGCCGTATCGCTGGTCAAGGCGCAGCAAACCGGCCTTTGGCATGTCGCTCCCGATGGCACCGAACTGGAAAGGGTGGGACCTCCCGGAGAACCTCGATATGATTTCGGGCGGATCAAGGATGAGGTTGCCGGGCTCGATGGTTATGACACTGCCTGGAACATGTGGTTCGCGGAGCAAGAGGTAATCCCGCTGCGGATCGGCTATGAGCGCCTGTCGAGCGATCCGGTTGCAACGTTGGCGTCCGTTTGCGACGCCTTGGGGTTCAGGCACCGGATGCTGGGGATATAAGACCCGGCGTCGCAAGGCTTGCCGACGAGACAAGCCTCGACTGGATGCGCCGTTATCATCTGGATGCGGCGTCCGAGGCGTCGACGGTATAGCTATGCCGTCTTCGCCACCACCGTTTCGCTGAGCCAGGTGCCGATCTTGGCGCCGAGGCGGTCGGGTGAAACCGGCTTCGGCAGATAGTCGTCCATGCCGGCTTCGATGCACTTGTCGCGGTCGCCCTTCAGCGCATGCGCGGTGACGCCGATGATCGGAATGTGGCTGCCATCCGAGGCCTCCGTCGCCCGGATGGCGCGGGTCGCCTCGTAACCGTTCATCTCCGGCATGGAGACGTCCATCAGGATCAGCCTCGGGCGCAACGAGCGGTACATCTCGACCGCCGTGCGGCCGTTGCCGGCTATACGATAGCTCAAGCCCAACCCGTTGAGGATCTGGCCGAACACCAGCTGGTTCACCTCATTGTCCTCGGCGATGAGGATGTCGATCGGACCGTTCGGCGCGACCGTCGGCTCCGGCACGGGGACGGCCGGCATTGCCGGGCCGCGGATGACGGTAAAGGCGGGCGGCGCCGCCTGCGGCAGCGCCGGTACAGGTTCGCGAACGAACTGCGCCCTGCCGACCTGCGAGCGGGCTTTCTGGACGACCGAGATGACGGTGCCGAGCAGGACCGCGGAGCGCGCCGGCTTGGTCAGGTGCGCGGCAATGCCGAAATCAATGATCATCTTGCCGAAATCGACCTGGTCGACCGAGGTCAAGAGCACGACCGGTATGGCCGACAGCCGGCTGTCGGCGGCAATGGCTTTCGCGACATCGGCGCCGTTCATACCGGGCATCTGGTAGTCGAGGATGATGCAATCGACGGCGGCTCCCAGCTGGCAGGCGCGGTCGAGGAAAGCCAGGCCGACCGCACCGCTTTCGGCGGCGGCGCAGTCGAAGCTCCAGCTCCTGAGCTGTTCGAGCAGGATCTCGCGGTTGACCGGATTGTCGTCGATGACCAGAACGCGGGCGCCGGTGACGTCGACCGGCACGATCTCGTCGCGAGCCTCGGCACGATGCACGGGCAGGGGCACCGCGAACCAGAATACGGAGCCGCGGCCGATCTCGCTCTCGACGCCAATCTTGCCGGCCATCAGGTCGACGAGGCGGGCGGCGATGGCGAGACCAAGGCCGGTGCCCTCGTGACGGCGGGTCGAGGAGCCGTCGACCTGGGCGAATTTTTCGAACACGTTCTGCAACTTTTCGGCCGGGATGCCAATGCCGGTGTCCTCGACGCGCAACTTAAGCTGGACGACGTCATTGACGGTTTCGCCGCCGACGTCGATCAGCACATGGCCCTTCTCGGTGAACTTCACCGCGTTGCCGAGCAGGTTGGTGACAATCTGGCGGAACCGCCCGGCGTCGCCGACGACGTACGCCGGCAGGCGCGGGTCGACGCGCACGATCAGTTCGAGGTTCTTTTCGGCGACATGGGCGGAGACGAGCGTGGCCACATCCTCGACCGCCTCGGCAAGGCGGAACGGCGCCGGGTCGAGCGTGAGCTGGCCGGCATTGATCTTGGAGAAATCGAGGATGTCGTTGATGATGGTGAGCAGCGCATTGCCGGATTTGACGATGACGTCGGTGAAGGTCTTCTGGCGCGCGGTCAGCTCGGTCTTGGCCAGCAGCTCGGCCATGCCGAGCACGCCGTTCATCGGCGTGCGGATTTCGTGGCTCATATTGGCGAGGAATTCCGATTTGGCGCGGTCGGCCGCCTCGGCCTTGAACAGCGACTCGGCGGATTCGGCGAAGGCGCGGCGGATGGCTTGCTCCATCGGCCGGAAGATCCAGAAAGCGGCGATGGAGAGCACCGCGAACAGCAATCCGCTCGCCCACAGCAGCAGCCGGTCACTGGAGGCGTCGGCCAAATGGCGCTCGTCGTCCATGGCGGTGCGGACGCGGACCAGCATCGGCTGGGCAAACAGGTCGTTCTGGTTGCGGATTTCGCGATAGCTCCACTCATCGACCTTCTGCGCCACCGACATCAGGTTGAAGTTTCGAATCATGTCGCGCGGAGACCAGAAAAGGTCGCCATTGACCGAAGCGGATTCGAGCTCGTTGATCGTCTTTGTCGACAGGCGTGGACGCAATGCGGCGATCTGGGTCGCAAGCGTCCCAATCTCGCTGGTCAGGCGTTCCGAATGGCCGCGCGCCGACGCGGTCAGCGCATCGCGCGTCTCCGCTCGCCAGGCGGTTCCCGTCGTCTCGGCGAAGCTGGTCGCGTTGCGCAGATCGCGGGTAAAGATGACAAGGTTGCTGCTCAGGGCATCGATCTGGTGGCGGAAGGAATTGACGCGATCAAGTGCGAGCAGGATCGCCAGCGAAGCCAACGCGAAGATCAGCAATCCTGAGAGATAACGGCTCCGGATGGACCGTATGAAGGAAGAATATTCCGGCATGCGCAACCCCAACACATACGCATTATTTTAACGGTCGGGATTACGCTTGATTTACATTAAGATTTCGTTCTGGCGACCGAGAATTTCGGATTCCCGCAGCCTCCCATGTAGCCTGCCGGCTGCGCTGAGATGAAGGGCCGCGCCACTTCAAGGGACGGTCAAGCTTCGGATATTATTTCAATCCGCGGGCCGTTTGTGATGCCGGGATTCCTGGTTCGAGCCGCGAAGCATTTCACGGTCATCGGCATCGACCAGATCGACGTCGCCGCCCCTGAGCGACTGGCCCTGCTGGCGAGCCGTTCTTTCCTGCTTCGACCGCTTCAGTTCGTCCTCGGCGTTGAAATTCTTGTCCGCATTCTTGGTGTTCACCCGCTCCTCGATGATTTGCACCTGCTGTTCGTGGGTCTTCTTGCCGGTCATGGGATATCTCCCTCTATTTGTTCGTCCGGCCGGTCTGGTCGGGGTTCACACCGCCTTGCGGGGTGGTGTCGTTCTCGACATCGCCCCGAAAAGTATTTTCGCCATCGAGTTCCTCGTCGTCGTCAAGAATGTCGCCACCCTTGATGGTGCCTTTGGATGCGCCGATGCCGGGATCGTTGCGCAAGTCGCGATCGCTTGGCCTCGGCTGTTTGCGATGCTTGTTATCGTTCATGGGTTGCCTCCTGCTTCTGGTCCCGAACGTCGCGACGGGTGCAATTGTTCCCGAAACGCAAGGTCCCCAAACGCTCTGGCCGGGAGTGAGGCCACCGCAGCCGCGTATCTCCAGACAGCGGAATGCTGCCACGAGTGATGTCAGCTCCGCGTCAACCGGTTATCGATCGGGCAGCATTTGGCGCGCCTGCCTGTTCGGCGCGGCGGATCAGATCGACGCTGTGATGCCGCCGTCCACATAGAGAATATGGCCGTTTACGAAAGAGGAGGCCTCGCTGGCCAGGAAGACGCAGGCGCCGACCAGTTCGTCGACCTTTCCCCAGCGGCCGGCTGGCGTGCGCTTTTCCAGCCAGGTGCTGAACGCAGGGTCGGCGACAAGGGCAGCGTTGAGCGGCGTATCGAAATAGCCGGGTGCAACGGCATTGCATTGCAGGCCATGTTTGGCCCAATCCGTAGCCATGCCCTTGGTCAGGTTGCCGACCGCGCCTTTCGTCGCCGTGTAGGGCGCGATGCCCGGACGGGCGAGCGCGGTCTGCACGCTGGCGATGTTGATGATCTTGCCGCGGCCGCGCCTGATCATATGGCGCGCCACGGCCTGGCCGACATGGAAGACGCTGGCGACGTTGGTCTGCAGCAGGCGCTCGAACGCATCGGCGGGAAACTCCTCGAGCGGCGCGCGGAATTGCATGCCGGCATTGTTCACCAAAATGTCGATCGCTCCGCCGTCCAGTTCGAAACCGTCGACCGCCGAGCGAACCGCTTCATGATCGGTAGCATCGAAGGCCAGCTTTTCCGCTCCGGGAATCTGCCTGATCGCGGTGGCGAGCCTTGCCTCGTCACGGCCGTTGAGGATCACCCTGGCGCCGGCTTCGGCCAAACCCTTGGCCAAGGCGAAGCCTATGCCTTGCGAGGAGCCGGTTACGAGGGCGGTGCGCCCGCTGAGATCGAACAATTTGGTCGACATCGAACCTGATCCTCCCGATTGGCCCGTTAAACAGAAACCTTCACGCCAAGCCTCGGGGTCTGCCCCGATCTCAATTGTTGCGCGTCGCCACGAAGGTCGCGGCTGCCTTCAGCAGGCCGGCCTGCTCGCCATAGGGTTCGAGCAGCGCATGCGCCTGATGGACAAGGCCATGCAACTGGGCGCGTGCCCATGCCTCCCCGTGCAGCGCCACCAGCGTTGCCTTGCCAGCGGCGGCGTCCTTGCCCGTCGCCTTGCCCATCTGTGCGGCATCCGCGGTCAAATCGAGAAGATCGTCGGCAAGCTGGAAGGCAAGCCCGATCGCCGAGCCGAACTCGGCCAGTCTTTCGCGATCCCCGGCAGGCACGCCGGCGACGACCGCGCCCGCCTCGCAGGCAAAGCGGATCAGCGCACCGGTCTTCATCGCCTGCAGCCGGATGATCCCGGCCTCGTCCGGGGCGATGCGCTCGGCCTCGAGGTCCAGCGTCTGGCCGCCGACCATGCCGCCGGTCCCGGCGGCGCGGGCGAGCGCCAGCACAAGGGCGGCCCGCCGCTCCGCCGGCAGCGCCGTGGTCTCGTCGGCGAGGATGTCGAAGGCAAGCGTCAGCAGGGCGTCGCCGGCCAGGATGGCGGTCGCCTCGTCGAAGGCCCTGTGCACGGTAGGCTGGCCGCGGCGCAGATCGTCGTCGTCCATCGCCGGCAGGTCGTCATGGATCAGCGAATAGCAGTGCACGCATTCCAGTGCGGCCGCCACGCGCAGTGCCGCTTCGCCGTCGGCGGAAAACAGGGCCGCGCTTTCCATCACCAGAAAGGGGCGCAGGCGCTTACCGCCGTTGAGCACGCCGTGCCGCATCGCCGCCATAAGGCGCTCGGGCCGCGCGATCTCGCCCGTGAGCGCGCGGTCGTCGAGCAATCGCCGCAGCAACGTCTCGACGGCGGCGGCCCGTGCGACGAGCGCCGTTTCGAACGCCATTTCATCGTCATTCGTCATGGCCCGGACCGGTAGCCGACACTCAGACGTTGCGCAAGAAGACAAGCGCCATTATGCCGGGGGAGGGAGAGACACGGGTTGGGCGACTTGGCGGAACCGATCGTCGATCATGAAACCGAAAAGCTGGACATGGCGACGAGATCCCGTGGCGTGAACCGTCGTGCTCTCAAACGCTGGGTCCGGCGCGGTATCGTCGTGGCTGCCGTGCTGGCGCTTATCCCTACGGTGCTGACCTTTCTCTATCTGCCGTCTTTCGTGCATCCGGTGTCGACGCTGATGCTGAAGGATCTTGCCACCTTCTCCGGCTATGACCGCCGCTGGGTGTCGATCGACGACGTGGCACCGGTGCTGGCCAATTCGGTGATCATGTCGGAGGACGGACAGTTCTGTTTCCATCGCGGCGTCGACCTCGGCGAATTGCGGGGTGTCGTCGACGACGCGCTGGCCGGCGAGGGGACGCGCGGCGCCTCGACCATCACCATGCAGACGGTGAAGAACCTGTTTTTGTGGTCTCGTCCGCTGGGCACGGTTCGTAAAGTGGTCGAGTTGCCGCTGGCCGTGTATCTCGACGCGGTGATGTCGAAGCGGCGCATCATGGAAATCTACCTCAACATCGCCGAGTGGGGGCCGGGCATATACGGCATCGAGGCGGCGGCGCGGCACCATTTCGGTATTTCGGCAAAACAGCTGTCGCGCCGTCAGGCCGCGCTGCTTGCCGTCAGCTTGCCAAATCCGATCGCCCGCAACCCGGCCAAGCCCGGGCCGGGGCTGAGGAGGCTGGCCAACCTGATCGAGCGGCGCGCCGGCCGATCCGGCGCTTATGTCGGCTGCCTCCAGTAGCCGACATAAAAAAATTCGCGGGCAGCGCTGGCCAAAACGGCACCGGGCGTGTATAGGCACCCGACTTTCTCAGATTCCGGCCCCTGACACGGCCCTTTCACGAGGGCGGGCGGGGCTTTTGACCATGTAGTGGAGCATATCCATGGCCGTTCCGAAACGAAAAACCTCTCCGTCCAAGCGCGGCATGCGCCGCTCGGCAGACGCCCTCAAGGCCCCGACCTATGTCGAGGACAAGAACTCCGGCGAAATGCGCCGCCCGCACCATATCGACCTGAAGACCGGCATGTATCGCGGCCGCCAGGTGCTGACGCCCAAGGAAAGCTGAGACCAGCTTTCCTGATGTTTGAGCTAAAAAGACCGGCCGCTGGCCGGTCTTTTTGCGTCTGGCGGGACCGACGACCGACAGCGTAGCTGCGTCTCCAGGCCTTGATCTCCGATCGGCCCGGACGCCGCCTCATCGCGCATCCTCGAGGCATGGCCGATTGCATACCGCACATCGCCTTCGACTCGGTCGACACGACTTTTCCCAATGATCGAACCGTGAGCCCGATGCGCGGCAATCGCCGGAGGCAGCGTCGCTGGTGTTTTTCGCAATCTGTGGGATTGCCATAGACGGTTTCTTATGCGATTTTTGAATTTATAGTCGGAAATCGACACAGATTGGGAATTCGATGTGGGATTTCGTCAGCACAAGTGATCTCGACGATACCGAGCAGGCCGTCCTTTCCCAACTCAAAGTCGATGGGCGGATGTCGAGTGTGGATATCGCCAAGCGCATCGGCGTCACCGAAGCGACGGTGCGGCGGAAAATGGCCCGTGTGCTCGAGGACCCGGATATCTGCATCCAGGCGGTCGTGCGCCCTTTGCGCAGCGATGTCGGCATTGCGGCCATTGTCGGGCTCGACGTCGACCGCGAGCACATCATCAGCGTTGCTCGAAAACTGTCGGAATACTCGTTCGTCGACAGCGTCTACGCCATGACCGGGCCGTTCGACATCATCATCCAGCTCACTTTGCCATCCACGACCAGCCTGCACGATTTCCTCGTCAGTGAACTGGCCAACGTTCCCGGGATCAAGGATTCCGAGAGCTACATGATCGGTCGCGTCTTCAAGCATAGCGGCCGGGCTTACCAGCACAGCAAAACCGAAGAAAAAAGAGGGTAACAATGGGTGAGTTTCTTTCCGCTTCGCGCCGCCGCGTCCTGACCCTTCTTGCCGCCGCGCCGCTCCTCCTGCCGTTCGCTGCCACCGCCCATGCCGATGGGCTGGTCGACCAAATCAAGCAGCGCGGCACCATCCTCGTCGGAACCGAGGCCGCGTTCGAGCCGTTCGAATTCGTCCGCGACGGCCAGATCGTCGGCTATAACAAGGACATTCTCGACTATGTGGTCAGCCAGCTCGGCGTGAAGCTCGACCAGCTCAACCTGCCTTTCCAAGGCTTGCTGCCAGGGCTGCTGGCCAAGAAGTTCGACCTGATGGCGACCTCGACCGGCATCAACGCCGAGCGGGCGGCGAAATACGCCTATACGCGGCCGACCGGTTCGTTCGAGAACGTCGTCGTCGTGCGCGTCGACGAGGAGCGCATCAAGAAGCCGGAGGACATCAACGGCATGGTGGTGGCCACGCAACTCGCCTCCTCCGTGCAGCCCATCATCGAGGCCTATGACAAGGAGCTCAAGGATAAAGGCGGCAAGGGTGTCGGCGAGATGAAGCTGTTCACCTCCTTCCCCGAGACCCATGTCGCTCTGGCCTCCGGCCAGGTCGACGCCATCGTCATCGCCTCGCCTTCGGCGGCCGTTCTGATGAAGAACGTTCCCGATACCTACAAGGTCGTCGGCTCGATCGGCGAATTCTCCTATCTCTCCTGGGTGGTGCGGCCGGAGGACAAGGATCTGCGCGCCTTCATCAACGCCAAAATCGGCGACTTGAAGGACAGCGGCAAGCTGAAGGAGCTTCAGCTCAAATGGTTCGGGTTCGAGATGAAGACGCCCGACGAGGGTTATCTGCCGCCTGGCGCGCTCTAAGCCCCCAACCAGGCGCCCGGCGCTGCCGGACCGGTGGTTCCAGTCATTGGACGCGCCGGTCTCGGATGGCCCGGACGTCCAGGGATCATTCGAGCTGAAAAATGTTCCATTTTTCAAAGACGCTGACCTTCCTGCCGGAATTCCTGGCCGGCGCCGGCATCACGCTGAGCGTCTCGGCGCTGGGGTTTCTGGTGGGCACATTGATCGGCTTCGGCCTGCTCGCATGTGGCAGGTCGCGCTGGCGCGTGATCCGCTGGATCGGCGCGGTCTACACCAGCTTCATCCGAGGCACGCCGCTGATCGTGCAGATCTTCATGGTCTACTACGTGCTGCCGGGCCTCGTCGGTATCGACCTGCCGCCGCTCCTGGCCGGCGTGCTGGCGCTCAGCTTCAACAGCGCGGCCTTCGTCGCCGAAATCCTGCGCGCCGGGCTGACGCGCATTCCCGCCGGCCAGTACGAGGCGGCCAAGGCGCTCGGGCTGAAGCCTGCCGTGACCTGGTTCAAGGTCATCCTGCCGCAGCTCTTCCGCGCCATTATCCCACCGATGGTCAACGAGTTCACCATGCTGGTGAAGGCATCCTCGATCCTGTCGGTGATCGCGGTGGTGGAACTGACCCGCACCGCGCAGAACATCATGAACGTCACCTACCGGCCGGTCGAGGCCTTCTGCATCGCGGCGGTGCTGTATTTCGTCGTGCTGCTATCATGCAGCCTGCTGACTAGGCATCTGGAACTCAAGGCGCGAGGCGCACGCGCATGAGCTTCGATTTTTCCGTCATAGCGGACAACTGGCAGATCCTCGCCAAGGGCTTCGGCAACACGGCGCTGATGTGCGCTGTCGCACTGCCGTTCGGCTTCGCGCTCGGTACCGTGCTGGCGCTGATCCGGCTGCGCGGCGGACGGGTGCCGACGGCGATCGTCTCGGCCTATGTCGAAATATTCCGCAATATCCCGTTCCTGATCCAGATCTTCCTTTTGTTCTACGCCTTGCCGATGTTCGGTGTCAGGCTCTCGCCCGTGGTCGTGTCGATCGGCGCGCTGTCGGCCTACGCCAGCGCCTATTCCGCCGAGATCATCAGGGGCGCGATCCAGTCGATTTCGTACGGCCAGGTCGAGGCCGGCTACGCGCTGGGACTGCGCTACCTGACCATCTTCCGCAAGATCCTGGTGCCGCAGGTGCTCGGCTACATCCTGCCCGCGGCCACCAATCTCACCATCACGCTGATCAAGGAATCGGCGATCCTGTCGGCGATCACCGTACCGGAACTCACCTACATGGCCCAGAACATCATTGGCCGCACCTTCTCGCCGGTGGAGATCTTCACCGCCATCGCATTGCTGTACTGGGGGCTGACGGCCTTCGTGGCAGCGATCTCGCGCAGCCTGGAGCATAGGCTGCAGCCCCATCTCGCAGCCCGCCGTGGCGCCTGATCCAAAAAAGCTTCAACGCAGAGGAGACCCCATGTCCAAACTCACCACCGCGCCGCGCGACGTCTTCCAGACATTCATGAACTTTCCGCTGGTCGATGACCTCGACACACTGAAGGCCGATGTCGCCATCATCGGCATGCCCTATGGCGATCCCTACACGATCGACGAGCTGATCAACGACCAGACCAATGCGCCGACCGCGGTGCGGCGCGCCTCGCAGCGGATCAGCCAGGCGCTCGACCGCTATGATTTCGACATCGGTGGGCCAGTCTTCGACGGCAAGGACATCAAGGTGGTAGACGTCGGCGACGTTCCCGGCGCGGCGGCCGATCATGTCGGGCACTATGGCAGAGCCGAAGCGGCGATCCGCAAGATCCGCGCCGCGGGCGCACTGCCGATCACAATCGGCGGCGACCACGGCATTCCGATCCCGATCTTCCGGGCGCTCGATGGCGAGGGTCCGATCACGCTGGTTCAGCTCGACGCACATCTCGACTGGCGTGACAACGTCAACGGGGTCAAGGAGGGCTATTCCAGCACCATCCGGCGGGCCTCGGAAATGGCGCATATCAAGGATATTTTTCAGGTCGGCGTTCGCGGCCAAGGCAGCGCGCGCACCGAGGAGGTCGAGGCCGCCCGCGCCTATGGCGCCAACATCATTACCACCAATGAATGGCAGGACATCGGCACCGCCGCGCTCCTGAAGCGAATTCCCGACGGCGGTCGCTACTATCTCACCATCGATGCCGACGGCCTCGATCCGGCGGTGATGCCGGCGGTCGAGGGGCCACAGCCGGGCGGCGTCAGCTACCGGCAGACGATTGAGCTCATCAAGGGGCTGGTCGGCAAAGGAAGGCTGGTCGGCATGGATATCGTCGAGATCGCGCCGGCGCGCGACGTCAACGAGATCACCTCGATGACGGCCGGCCATATCATCCTCAACGTCATCGGCGCGGCCGTGCGCGCCGGCTACTTCAAGCGCTGATCGCGAGCGGCGTGCGCGTTCACGCATCCCGCGGCTCGATTTCAAAGATGTCGGCCGGACAACCGGCTGACATCGTTGTTGCATTCGGTCTTCTAGCGTGTTTGGGGCGTGCTGCGAAAATTCTTGACGGCGTGCCGGTGGCGCACTCTACAAAGGGGTGCCCCCAAATGGAGACGCCAGATGTTCGGTGCCGTCCCGCTGCTGATCGTGCCCTTTGTCCTCTACAATCTCGGGCTGCTCGGAATATTCGGCAGCGGTGACGATCCCTGGGCAAGCGAGGTCTTTTCCGTCGGCATGATGTCCGGCGGGGTGTTCTCGATGACGCTCGGCGACCTTATGGTGCTGATCGGGCTCATCTTCCTCTTCGTCGAGATCGTGAAATCGGCGCGCACTACGAACGCCTCGATCATGGACCATCTGTTGTCGACGCTGGTCTTCGTGGCCTTCCTGGTCGAGTTCCTACTGGTCAAGGGCGCCGCCCATTCGGTCTTCTTCACGCTGATGATCATCGCGCTGTTCGACGTGCTCGCCGGCTTCTCGGTGTCGATGCGGTCGGCGAGCAGGGATATCAACCTGAATTAGCCTCAGCCCGGATCGGCGGTGAAGCCGGCGGCCTCGATGCCGGCGATGGCGGCGGCTTCGTCATTGTCCGAGCTGTCGCCGGAAATGCCGACGGCGCCTATGATGCTGCCTGCCTTGTCGCGGATCAGCACGCCGCCCACGACCGGCAACACGCGTCCGCCCGAGACGTCGGAGATGCCGGTCATGAGATGCGGGCGCTCCTTGGCGAAGGCCTCGACGCGGCGCGAGCCCATGCCGATGGCGAGCGCGCCATAAGCCTTGCCGGCGGACATTTGCGGGCGCAGGAACGAGGCGCCGTCCTGGCGCTGGAAGGCGACGAGATGGCCGCCGGCGTCGAGCACCGAGACGCCGAGCGGCCTGAGCTTGAGCTCCGCGCCCTTGGCGAAGGCGGCGTCGATGATCTCGAGGGCTTTGTCGAGCGGCAGTGCGGTCATGGCGATCTCCTGTTTGAAACGGATATCATCGGCAGCCAGCCGAACGAGGCAATCCAGGTTCCGGTTGAAATTGCTTCGTGGAAAGCGGGGTGAACGCGCCGATCCGGATCGCGCCTATGCCGCGATCCACCAAATGCGATCAACGGCCACCGGCTCAGGGCCGGCAACGAAGCAACCGGGAGCGGCGTGCTACTTCTTCTTGGCGCGGGCGGGCTTCTTGGCGGGCACTGCCGGCGCGTTGGCAAGGTCTTCGGCTTCCTTGGCCAGCCGCAGCGCCCGCAGCTTGTCGGTCTTGACCTTGCGGGCATCGCTCTCGGCGACATACTCGGCCATCGCCTTCTGTCGGACCGTGGCCGCTTCCTCCTGCTTCTTGAAGCGCAGATCGGCGCGCGCGCGGGCAGTATCCCTAGAGTTCTCAACCAAGAGTCTGTTCCAATCTCGTGACGTGATTTTCGGCCTCTTGTAGCAGAGCCGGCCATTCAACGGGGAAAATAGTTGGTCACGCGGCCGGGTTGCCGCCGAGAGCCTTGCTGGCGAGCACGGCCTCATAGGCGGCCTGCAGGGTCGCGCGTACAGAGGGGCCGGACGCTGCATCGAGGGGCGTGCCGAGATGCTCGTGGCGCAACTCACCCATGAATTTCTCCCATAGCGGCGGCCCGCCCTTTTCCAGAAGCTCGGCCCGGATCGACAATTCCTCGCTGACCGGCAGCCAGACGCGGCCCCAGGCGCCGAGATGGGCCAGGATCGGCACCAGGGTGATCGCCATTTCGGTCAGGCTGTAGATCGCCTTCTGCTTGTGCGAAGGATCGTCGGCCTTGGTCAGCATGCCCAGATCCATCAGCCGCTTCAGCCGGTCGGCCAGTATGTTGGAAGCAATGCCTTCCATCGACCCGTTGAGCAACTCGCGAAAATGGCGCCTGCCGCCAAAAATCATATCGCGAAGGATGATCAGGCTCCAGCGGTCGCCGAACACTTCCAGCGAAAGATTGATCGGGCAACCCGAGCGGCGATCGATGTTCATTCGATTTCTCCAAAACCGGTTGCATTATTGTATCGGTTTTATTATGGTGCAACCGATTGCAAAATGCAAGCAGATGAGGAGGCCACGCGATGACGAAGACCGGACGCCCCACTATCATATCCGAAGCCTTTGGCGACCCCGCCGACCCCGCTCTGCTGCTGATCATGGGAGCGATGGCCTCAATGCTGTGGTGGCCGGAGGCGTTTTGCCGGAAACTCGCCGCCGCGGGACTGTTCGTAATCCGCTATGATAATCGAGATACCGGCCGCTCGACCAAATACCCGCCGGGAGAGCCGCCCTACACGTTCGACGACATGGCCGACGATGCGATCGGCGTTCTCGACAGCCACGGCCTCGACAAGGCGCATATCGCCGGCATGTCGATGGGCGGCATGATCGCGCAGCTCGTGGCGCTCAAGCATCCGTCCCGTGTCGCGTCGCTGACCGTGATCAGCAGCTCGCCGATGGGGGTGGACACCTCGTACCTGCCGCAGACCAGCGATGCCTATATGAAACATTCGGCTGAAGGCCCGCACATTGACTGGTCGGATCGCCGCCAGGTCATCGACTTCATGATCAAAGATGCCAAGGCGATCGCCAGCACAGCACATCCCTTCGACGGGGGCCGCATGAAAGCCTTCATCGAGCGGGACTATGATCGCTCCGCCGGCCTGCTCAGCGCGACCAATCATTTCCTGCTCAAGGGCGATAGTGACCGATGGAGGGGCCGACTGCACGAGATGAACGCGCCGCTGCTGGTCATCCATGGTACGGCCGATCCCATCTTTCCGGTCGAGCATGGCGAAGCGCTGGCCGGGGCGGTCGCCGGCGCGAAACTTCTCCGGGTTGAAGGCGGTGGCCACGAACTGCATCCGGACGATTGGGATGTGATCGTCGCCGGCATCGTTGCTCATATCCGGGCCGATTGGCACTCAAAGCGCGGTCCTGACGCCACAAGTTTGGGCAATAGTTAAGTAAACATTTCGGTACTAGACGACGTGAACCCCGAGACAGGTGAGCAAAAATGTCCCTGACGCTTCACTATCATCCGCTGGCCTCGTTTTGCTGGAAGCCGCTGATCGCGCTCTACGAGAACGGCACGCCGTTCGCGTCCGTCATAGTCGATCTCGGCGACGAGCAGTCGCGAGCGGCCTTCCTGAAGATAGCGCCCTGGGGCAAGATGCCCGCTTTGCGTGACGATGCGCGCGACCGCACCGTGCTGGAGTCGACCCTCGTCATCGAGTATCTGGCCGCGCACTATCCCGGACCGGTCGACCTCGTCCCCGCCGATATCGACCTCGCAATCGCGGTTCGCCAGGCCGATCGCTTTTACGATCTCTATGTGCAGGAACCGATGCAGAAGATCGTCGGGGACCGGCTGCGCCCGGAACGTAGGACCGATCCGTTCGGCGTCGAACAGGCGCGCGACCAGTTGCGCAATTCCTACGCGATCATCGAGCAGGAGATGGCGTCGAGGAACTGGGCTGTGGGCGACGCCTTCACCATGGCCGATTGCGCGGCCTCGCCGGCCCTGTTCTACGCCAACAAGGTCGAGCCATTCGGCGACAGATATCCTGCCGTGAGTCGCTACCATGACCGGCTGTTGCAGCGGCCGGCCTTCGCCCAGGTGATTGAGGAGGCGCAGCCCTATTTCAAGCTCTTCCCCTATAATGATGGCTGATCGTGGTGCGTGACCGGTCGTTTGAACAGGAACGATCAAGTCTCCCAAAATTGGTCGAGCCAGATGTTGAGTTTCAGGAAGCCGGCATTGCTCACCGTATAGACGCGCCGCGTGCCTTCGGCCTTGGCGTGGACAAGGCCGGCATCGAGCAACACCTTCAGATGCTGCGATACGGCCGGACGTGAGACCGGCAGCCCGGCTGCCAGTTGATTAACGGTTTTGGGGCCGCGTCGAAGTTCTTCCAGGAGATGGCGCCGGTTGGGATCGGCGATCGCCATGAAGGCGTCGGAAAGCATCATGCCTCATTTGTGGGGCAAAGTTCTTCGAATCTCAACCGTTTGCTTCTGCTTTTCTTCTTGGGTCAAGCCGCAATGCTTCCGGCGTCACCGAACGGTCGGCGGGCTGCGTCTTGAAGGCGTCGCGGTCCTCGATCGGCACCGGCGCGCGGCGGCTAATGCGCAGCAGCGTGTAGCCTGCCAGGGAAAGATGCGCGAAGGCGGTCGCCAGAAACAGGCCCTCCGGACGCATCCAGCCCATCAGGGCGGCCGCCAGCAAGGGTCCGATCATGGTGCCGAAGCCATAGAGCAGCAGCAGGCCGCCCGAAACCTTGACGAAGTCCTCGGCACTGGCGTGGTCGTTGGCATGCGCCACGGCGATCGAATAGAGCGTATAGGCGAAAGCACCGTAGGCGGCGGTGAAGACGATGACGAAGACGCCGGAGCGCGGCTCGAACAGGAAGATCAAGAGCGCGAACAGCGCAGCGCCGAAAGCGGCACCCGCCAGCACGAAGCGCCGGTCGGTCTTGTCGGAGAAACGCCCGGCCGGAAGCTGCATGGCGGCACCCGCCACCACCACCAGGCTCATCATCAAGGCGATCTCAGCGGTGGAGATGCCGATGCGGGCGCCATAGACGGCGCCAAGCGTGCCCCATGCGCCGTTGGCGATGCCGATGAGGACGCAAGCGATGGCCGAGACCGGCGAGTTGGCGTAGAGCCCCTTGACGTCGAGCTTGACGTCCTGGAGCGGCTTGGGGTGCGAGGCGGTCGAAACCGCGGTCGGGATCAGCGAAAGGCAGAACAGGATGCCGGTGATCATGAAGAGTGAGGCCGATTTCACGTCGCCGCCGGCGACGATCATCTGCCCGCCCATGATCGAGGCATAGGTGACCATCATATAGAGGCCGAAGACGGTGCCGCGATTCTCGTTGGTGGCCTTTTCGTTCAGCCAGCTTTCGATGACCATGAAGGCGCCGGCCATGGTGAAGCCGGTGAAGGCGCGCAACAGGATCCAGACATATTCGTCGATGACCAGTCCGGTGAGCAGCGCAACGATGGCGCCGGACGCGGCGAAGGCGCCGAAGGCGCGCACGTGGCCGGCACGGCGCACGATACGTGGTGCAAAGAAGCAGCCGGTGACGAAGCCGCCGGCCCAGGCTGTGCCCATCAGGCCAAGCGATGCGGTGGAGAAACCTTCCACCTGGCCGCGCAGCGGCAACAGCAAGCCGTGCAATCCCGACGCTGCCAAAAGGAAGGCGGTGCCCCGAAGCAGCGAAAGGATCGGTCTGTAGGCTGCGAGCATTTTTTGATCCGGCTGAAATCGAGGAGAGACGCAGAGTCTGAAGACAGTCGCATTCGGGCTTTTCGGAGGCGGGTCTTTTCGGCCTTATCCGCGGCGGAACAGCGCCTCGGCCGCGGATTTGGTGCTGTCCTTCGACTTGAGTTCAGCCTCCAACCGGGCGATCTCGTCACGCAGGATGCCGATCCGTTCCGACAACTCGCCGACGGAGAGCAGCGACAGGTCCTGCCCGATCTCGTGCGGACGCGCCTTCTTCTTGGGTTCGTCGTCGAAGATCGCCATTTGTGCTCCTCCTCCGCCATACCGATTGGCCATTTGCCTGATTTGCCAATGAGCATACATAGGGCAGGGGCGTCGATGCAAACAGCCGGCAAGAATGCGGCGAGGAAAGACGGGAGATTTCATGGCGAGCGGATCTAAGATTCCGGCAAGGATGACGGCCATCGCGATCTCCGAGCCGGGTGGGCCCAGGGTGCTGAAACCGGAGACGCGCGATGTGCCTGTGCCCGGTCCCGGCGAGATATTGATCAAGGTGCGCGCCGCCGGCGTCAACAGGCCCGACGTGCAGCAGCGCAAGGGCGCCTATCCGCCGCCGCCCGGTGCGTCGGACCTGCCGGGCCTGGAGGCGTCGGGCGAAGTGGCCGCGCTCGGCGACGAGATCTCTCGCTGGCGCCTTGGCGAGCGCGTCTGCGCGCTCACTCCCGGCGGCGGCTACGCCGAATATGTCAAGGTTCATGCCGGCAGCGTGCTGCCGCTGCCGGCCGGCTTCACCCACACGGAAGCGGCGGCCGTGCCGGAAAACTATTTCACCGTCTGGCACAATGTGTTCGAGCGCGGCGGCTTGAAGAAAGGCGAAACGCTGCTGGTTCATGGCGGCTCTTCGGGTATCGGCACAACGGCGATCCAGCTTGCATCGGCCTTCGGTGCCCATGTCATCACTACGGCCGGCAACAAGGAGAAATGCGATGCCTGCCTGAAGCTCGGAGCCGACCGGGCGATCAACTACCGCGAGGAGGATTTCGTCGCGGCGGTCAAGGAAGCGACGGGCGGCAAGGGTGCCGACGTCATCCTCGACATGGTCGGCGGCGACTATGTGGCGCGCAACTACGAGGCCGCGGCGGTCGAGGGCCGGATCGTCCAGATCGCCCTGCAAGGCGGCGCGGTGGCGAGCGCCGATTTCTCGAAAATCATGGTCAAGCGGCTTGTTCATACCGGTTCGACACTGAGGCCGCGCACCGTCGAGTTCAAGGCGGCGCTGGCAGCCGCGCTCGAAGCGCAGGTGTGGCCGTTGCTCGGCACGCGCCGGATCGCGCCCGTCATGGACATGATCTTCCCGCTTGCCGATGCCTGGCGGGCGCATGAGCGTATGGAGGAAGGCGATCATATCGGCAAGATCGTGCTCGACGTCGGCTGACGGCAACATTGCCGATGCCCGGCTGGCCGAGGCGGGCTCATACCCGCGACCCGGCCCCTGCCTGCAAGCTGAACAAAAGCTTAATGGTGCAATGCAGCATTTGCATCATTGCTATGCAAAATCAGCCATTCAAGTGCCGCTCGATGATGACTATTTGAGCATCATCGAAACGGACACCCCATTTGGAGGACTGACATGAACCCGATCCGCGCTTTCCGTAACTGGCGTATGTACAACGAGACCGTGCGCGAACTGAACCGCCTCAACGCGCGCCAGCTCAGCGATCTCGGCATCAACCGCGCCGACATCGAAAAGATCGCCCGCCAGGCGATCTGACTTCAAGAACCGCCCCGCCGCAAGGCGGGGTCGCAAAGCAGAGCCGCCGCAGACGCTTGCTCGTCGCCGGTTCCGAACCCGCCGGACCTTGTCCGGCGGGTTTTGTCTTTCTGAACCCAAGCATATTCGCGGCACCATTTCGTGCCGGTCCGTGATCGATCTGCCCCCGGTGTGGCTGCCAGATCGACGCGCGTTTCCAAAAACGCATTCCCAAAAACATTGCGGAACGGCCGGAGAGCGGTTATATAACCCCCGAATTTCCCATTTTGGTGGCTCTAAACCACCGCCCGCGCGGGAACGCGGGCGAACGAGAAGGATTTTTAAAATGGCCAATACGCTGCTGATGCCAAAGGCGACCGCTGTCTGGCTGGTCGACAACACCGCGCTTTCCTTCGAGCAGATAGCACAGTTCTGCGGGCTGCATCCGCTCGAGGTCAAGGCGATCGCCGACGGCGAATCGGCGCAAGGCATCAAGGGCATGGATCCGATCATGACCGGCCAGTTGACCCGCGACGAGATCGCGCGTGCCGAGAAGGATCCGAACCAGCGGTTGAAGCTTTCGGACCCCAAGGTGCGGGTGCCGGAATCCAAGCGCAAGGGGCCGCGCTACACCCCGCTGTCGAAGCGTCAGGACCGACCGAACGCCATTCTCTGGTTAGTGCGCAACCATCCCGAATTGAAGGACGCGCAGATCTCGCGCCTCGTCGGCACCACCAAGTCCACGATCGAGCAGATCCGCGAGCGCAAGCACTGGAACTCTGCCAACCTGCAGCCGATGGACCCGGTGACGCTCGGTCTCGCCTCGCAGATCGATCTTGACATGGAAGTCAACCGCGCATCGCGCGGCCGCGAGCAGGCACAGCCGGTCGGCGACACATTGCTGCCGGCGGCGCTGACCGAGCGCCTGGTTCCGGCTCCCGAAAAGCCGAAGGACGAGGATGCCGAACTCGACGCCAACGCCGTGTTCGCCAAGCTCTCGGCTCTGAAGTCGAAGGACAGGGATAACGACGAGGAGTAGAATTCTCGCGAACTCGACCGAAAAGCCCGCTTCGAGCGGGCTTTTTTACGGGTTGGGAGACCTCAGCTTCGCGCCGCACGGTCCGGCGCCATGCCGTAATCCTCGCTGCGTTCCACCGCCCGGTAAAAATCGGCGAGCTGCTTGCCGCGCTCCGGCTTGAAGACGCGGCCTGCGATGACCACCGAGGCGATGCGATCGATGCGGAAGGCGCGGAAATCGTCGCGCATCTCGCACCAGGCGACCAGCGTCCACACCTTGCCCCAGAACCAAAGGCCCAAGGGCCTGATGTCGCGGGCGGTGCCGCGGCCGGCTTCGTCCGAATAGTCGATGGTCAGCACCTGGCGCTTCTCGATGGCGCGCTCGATCAGGTCGATCGCCTCGCGCGCGGCATCGCTCACCACCCACATCGGCGTGTGGATCTCGGTGCGAGCGATACGGTCCTTTTCGGCATCGGGCAGCACCGCGCCGATCTTGACCAAAGCCTCATCAGCGGCCCGGGCCATGGCCGCACCGCCAAAGGCACGCACCATGCGGGCGCCGGCGACCAGCGCCACGATCTCGTCACGCGTGAACATCAGCGGTGGAAGGTCGAAACCCTCCCTCATCATGTAGCCGACGCCCGCTTCCCCATCGATCGGCACTCCGGTCGACTGAAGGTCGGCTATGTCGCGATAGATGGTTCGCTCGGAAACCTCGAGCCATGTGCCAAGCTTCTGCGCGGTGACCAGACGGCCACCGCGCAAATGCTGCACGATCTGGAAGAGCCTGTCGGCGCGTCGCATCGTATGGTCCCTCGATGTTGTTCCTATGCATGTCGCCCAAAACCGGTTGGGCTGCATGCATCGTGTTCTTGCGCATGCCTTTATTCCGAAACCGCAGAACACTCGGCGGCATGCATCATGGTTTCAAGCCTTCGCACTTGCGCTGCGCGGCCACAAATTCCGCGCCGAAGGACAATTTCCTCGTTGTCGGCGTCATTGGCATCGAGCTCGCGCCAGAAAGGCGCGACATCGCTCAGCGTCATGCCGCGCCCGAGATACTCAATGGCTGCTTCGGCAACGGTACGCCGATGATAGCCGATCGCGACCGGGCATGTCACTTCGGCGCCACGTTCAAAGGGAAGCGCCGTGCGCAGCACGCGAACGTCCATCTCGACGCCTTCGGGAATCGAGCGGATGAATTCGTCGACCTGTTGCGCCGTCGGCACCAGCGTCGTCTGGTCTTCGACTCCATCTGCCACCGTGCGCGGGGCCGGTCTGATGCCGTTGACCCCCGGCGTGTTCAATCTGTCGGTCCAGCTCTTCATCGCTCGTCCTGTTCACCGCTCGCATCTATGGCATGGCGCTCCTGACACCATTCTGTCAGGAGGGTTCAGCATACTCCCTGGCGAACAGCGTCCGCATCTCGGCAAGTTCGCCGTTTCGTTCAGGATAGAGCGTCTTCAGGAAAGCCAGCGCGAAGGTGCCGGGCGCCGAACCTGGCGCGGAAACGATCTTGCCATCGGACACGGCATGCGGCACGTCCTGATAATTGTGATCGCCGGCATAGCCAGCAATGTGGCGGTTGATCCAGTCACGGCCATTGCTGGTGTGCCTCGCCTTCTCGAACATGCCGGCCCGGGCCAGCGCCAGCGTTCCAGCGCAGATACCGCCGACGACACCATCCCGCATCGCAACATCCCTGAGCAATTCCGCCACCTCGGGCGGCGCCTCGCCCGCCCATCGGTCGGAGCCAATGACGGCGATTGCATCGAGATCGGCATTTTCATCGGCGCCGGCCGAGCGGTCGGGCGTCAGCCGGAAACCGCTGATCCCGCTCACGGGCCTGCCATCGGGTGTCAGCGAAACCGCGCGGGCGCCGAACCATTCGACCGCCGAGGCGGCCAGCAGGCCATATTCCCAGTCGGCGAAGCCGTCCATGAAAAGAAGGCCGATTGTCTTCTGCTTGGGCATACGCTCGCTCCGTCCCTCGCGTGCCGGACTTATCCTCTGGGCGTTGGGGCGCCTACATCCAACCGCTTTGCCGAAAAATTCGTCTCAATTGTCGCGAAGGCGACGTTCGGCATACATGTCCGGCCAGCCGATATCCTTGCGAATGTCCGCCGGCAGCGAGTTGATGAACCGCTGGGTGCGGATCTCGTTGCGCATCGTACGAATCTTGCCGACATAGTGCTGCATGCCGCGCAGAATGGTGGAACCGGTCATGGCTAGTCTCCTCTCTGTGAATGAAGACAGTATCGCACACCCCTCCTGACAGCAGTCTGTCAGGAGGATGGCAGGGCCTGGATAATAGTTGCGATCGGTGCGTTATCCCTGTGAAGGTGTCGTTTTCACTGCATCAGACCGCGGCCCGAAGCAGGTTTAGAAGGCCGAGATTGTTCACTAATGCAATGCCTGGTCATGATCCATTGTTCAGCCTTTGGCGACGGACTGTCAGGATACGTGGTCTCCAGCCAGGGATCCGAAGTTCTGATATGGAAGGAGAAAATTCTTCCCCAAAAACAGGGAGACGACCATGAGCCTTCAACTGACAGGAATTCACCATCTGACCGCCATCACCGCCAATGTGCGTGGAAATCTTCATTTCTATACAAGGGTGCTGGGTTTGCGGCTGGTCAAGAAGACGGTGAACCAGGACGATACCTCAGCCTACCACCTCTTCTATGCCGATGGCGAAGCGACGCCGGGCACCGACCTTACTTTCTTCGACTGGCCGGTCGGCCGCGAGCGACGCGGCACCCACAGCATTGTGCGGACCAGCCTCAGGGTTGGTGGCCAGGACAGCCTTGCCTGGTGGAAGCAACACTTGACTGACGAAAATATCGTCACGAGTGAGATTGCCGACATCGGTGGCTACGCCAGCCTGGATTTCGAGGACCCCGAGGGCCAGCGTCTGCGCCTCGTCAGCGATGACGGCAAGGGCGACAGCCGCCCCTGGGCGCAAAGCCGCGTGCCGGTCGAACACCAGATCCGCGGGCTCGGGCCGATCGTCATCAGCGTTCCCGACCTCACCAATACCGAAGCAGTGGTGACGCAAGTGATGAACATGCGCAAGGTCCGAGACTATGCCTCGCCGGAGGGCCAGGTTCAGGTCTTTGAAATGGGCGAGGGTGGGCCGGCGGCGGAATTGCACGTCCTCGTGCAGCCGGGACTGGCGCCGGCAAGGCAAGGTGCCGGTGCGGTTCATCACGTCGCCTTCAGGGCGCCGGACCAGGAGACGCTGCATCAATGGACGGCGCGGCTGGCCGAATTCCGTCTGCCGTCGAGCGGCGAGGTCGAGCGCTATTATTTCCGCTCCCTCTATTTCCGCGAGCCGAATGGCATCCTGTTCGAGATCGCCACTGACGGGCCGGGGTTCACCGCCGACGAACCGCTGGAGACGCTGGGCGAAAAGTTGGCCCTGCCGCCATTCCTGGAATCGAAGCGCGCTTCGATCGAGGCCGGCCTCAAGCCGCTGAAGTAGATCGTTCCCCGATCAAAGGCTGGCGCCGCGTTCCAGTCCGGATCGCGGCGCCTATTTTTTTCGAGCGACGAACGACGCGCTTTGACAGCCGACCGCGATGCTGGTCAAAGGCGGCATGTCGAAACTCCTCGCCCTCGTCATCCTTGGCATCATGGTCATCCAGTTGATCAAGCCGCTCGGCTGGCCGGGGCTGAAACGGCGCAGCGACTTCTGGAAGCTGGCGCTCCTGGCCATGGCGGCCATTTCGATAACGGCCGTGCTTGGACATTGGACGTAGCGCAGTTCCAGGAAGGTGTCTGGCGGTTTCCCGCCTGGAATGCGCAGGATGGAATATCGGGCCGGCACGAGCCGGCGGCAATCACTCTTCGATCACGCAGCCGACGAGGTGCTCGGCCCAGGCCCGGTAACCGGCTTCCGATGCATGAAATCCGTCCGAGGCGAAGCCGGCTTCGGGATTGGTGATCGGCAAGCGCGGCGCCGGCACCGCACCGCGTTCGAGGCAAAGACGTTTGCCCATCCGGTTCATCTCACCGGCGCGAATTTCCAGGATCTTGCCGAGCAGCGGCGGCATGGCTGGCGCTTGCGTGAACTCCAGCACAGGAGACCACACCACGCGGGCCTCAGGCCATTTGGCGCGCAGGGCGTAGAGCAGACCGCCGAACGCCCTCTTGAAGCGGGGCACGGAGTGGAAATTCTTGGTGTCGTTGGTGCCAATGGCGAGCACGATATGCGTCCACGGATCGGCCGAGAGATTGGGCAGGACGTGGTCGCGGATCTGCCCCGACGTCGCCGAATTGAACCCGGCGGCGCGCCAGCGCACGGCGCGGCCGGTTCGCTGCGAGATCAGGACGGCCAGCTGCGCGGCCAAGCCATTCTCGGATTTTTCGATGCCGACCGAGGCGGCGGAGGAATCGCCCAGCACCAGCAGCCAGACCGCCGGCTGGCCGCCGGCTATCTCATGCATGACCGGGCCTTGCGCGGGCAGCATGCGCGAGGTGCGTCGGCGCACGCCAAGCCCCTGCCAGACATAGACAGGGAAGGCGAGCCAAGTGAGGAGAGCCGGAAAGCGTCGCATCGAGCAGCATTTAACGCATGTTGCGCCGGAGGTGAACGATCCTTGCACCGGTGGCGGACGCCTTCAAGCGTCCAATGTTCGATGGGATCGCTGAATGCCTAAGCCCTGTCCGCTTGCGACCTGTTTCCATACTGGTCATGCAGCCGCACCCAGTCCATCAAGGTTCTATAAGGCCCGGTCTCGTCGCGGCCTTTCGGCGCAAGGTCGAGATATTGATAGGCGCCGATCAGCTGTTCGCTGCCGCGGGCGCGCGACATGAAGGTCAGGAAGATGTCGCCGGTCTCGTCCCGGTAGAACACGGTGGTGCCGGGCAGGTCTTTCGATTTCAGAACGGGCGTCTCGAAATTGTAGATCGCTTCACCGGATGCGATCTGCTTGTCGGTGAACGACACCTGCATGTCGAAGTTGAAGTCCGAGGCATAGGACGAGACCCAGTCGAATTTCCAACCCATGCGCTCTCGGTAGGGCAGCAGCTCGGCGAGCGGCGCGCGTGACACCGCGACAAGTGACACGTCATGGTGTCTCAGATGCTGATTGGCACCGTCCATGTGGTCGGCGACGAACGCACAGCCTTCGCAATGATGGGTCGAGCCGGGCCCGAACACGAAATGATAGACGATCAGCTGGCTGCGGCCGGCGAACAGTTCGGCCAGGCATCTTGGACCCTGCTCGGTTTCGAAGACGTAGTCCTTTCTCACCTTCAGCCAAGGCAATTCGCGCCGTTCCGCCGCGATGCGCTCGCGAAATCGCGTCAATTCCTTCTCGCGCGCCAGATGCGCTTTGTGTGCCCGGAACCAATCCTCGCGTGAAACGACCTTGTTGCGATGCATGAATCTCTCCCTGGCTTCATCCCAAGGACGTTCGGGACGGGCATGAGCCGACATCGCGCCGGCTGCGCTGGAGAGAAATAGGGATGGAGGCGCTTCATCCCAAGTCCGGCGAAGCGCAGCAAAACCCGGGCGCATGGCCCGGGTCCGATAGAGACGGAAAACCGTGGTCAGGCAGCCTGCTCCAGGCTCGGCTTCCATTGTCCAAGCGCCGCCAGATGGTTCATGTGGGCACGGTGGGTGAAGGCGGCCTGACCCGCGGCAACATTGGATGCCTTGCCGCTCCAGGCCTTCTGCGGGGCAGCCTGCAGGGCGCGGCCATAGGAGAAGGTCAGCTTCCACGGATGCGGGCCGATGGCGTTGATGGCGTTGAGGTTGGCGGTCGCTTCCTCGTCCTCCTGGCCGCCGGAGAGGAAGGCGATGCCCGGCACCGCCGCCGGCACGGTCTCGCGGAACAGCTTTATGGTCTTTTGCGCGACCTCTTCAGGATTGCTCACCGTGCCCGATTTCCTGCCCGCCAGCACCATGTTGGGCTTCAGGATCGTGCCTTCGAGCACAACACGGGCCGCGTAGAGCTCGTCGTAGAGCTTCGTCAGCGTCGCCCTCGAGATTTCATAGCATGTGTCGATGTCGTGGGCGCCGTCCATCAGCACTTCCGGCTCCACGATCGGCACGATGCCGGCTTCCTGGCAAAGGGCCGCATAGCGGGCGAGCGCGTGGGTGTTCGCGCTGATCGAGGTGGCCGACGGCACGCCCTTGGTCTTGTCGATGTCGATCACGGCACGCCATTTGGCGAAGCGGGCGCCGAGCTTGTAATAGTCGGCGAGCCGCTCGCGCAGGCCGTCGAGGCCCTCCGTGACCGTGTCGCCGGGAAAGCCGGCCAGAGGCTTGGCGCCGGCATCGACCTTGATTCCGGGAATAGCGCCTGAAGCCTTGATGATATCGACCAGCGGCGTGCCGTCGGCCGCTTTCTGGCGAATGGTCTCGTCATAGAGGATGACGCCGGAAATATACCTGGTCATGGCGTCACTGGTGCGGAACATCATCTCGCGGTAGTCGCGCCGGCTGTCCGCGGTCGATTCGACGCCGATGACGTCGAAGCGCTTCTTGATGGTCCCCGAGCTTTCGTCGGCGGCCAGCAGGCCCTTGCCGTTGGCCACCATCGCGGCGGCAATGTCTTCGAGACGTTCGCTCATCGTGCTTCTCCTTGACGGTGTTGTTCTGCGCCTGACAGGACACTACCGCCAAAGGAATGACGCCGGAAAGCTCCAATCGATCGAAACTCCCGGCAACGCCGCGCGCTCGCCTCGAGTTGATCGTCTCAATGCTTGAGCACGTCGACGCCCGGCAGCGGCTTGCCTTCCATCCATTCGAGGAAGGCGCCGCCGGCAGTCGAGACATAGGTGAAATCGTCGGCAACCCCGGCCTGGTTGAGCGCCGCCACGGTATCGCCGCCACCGGCCACCGAAACCAGCTTGCCGGCCTTGGTGCGCGCCGCCGCATGCCTGGCTGCCGCCATCGTCGCGCGATCGAAGGGTTCGATCTCGAACGCGCCGAGCGGCCCGTTCCAGACCAAGGTCGCGGCGCGGTCGATCCAGTCGGCAACGGCCCTCACGGTCTTTTCGCCGACATCGAGGATCATGCCATCCGCAGGCACGTCGGCGATGGCCACGGTTTCGCTGGCCGCACCCGCCTTGAATTCCTTCGCCACGACGCCGTCGACGGGCAGGATGATGGCGCAGCCGGCCTCGGCCGCCTCGATCATGATCTGCTTGGCGGTAGCGGCGAGGTCGTGCTCGCACAGCGACTTGCCGACATCGGTGCCGCGTGCGGCGAGAAAGGTGTTGGCCATGCCGCCGCCGATGACCAGCGCGTCGACTTTCTTGACCAGGTTCATCAGCAGGTCGATCTTGGTCGAGACCTTGGCGCCGCCGACGATGGCGATCACCGGGCGAACAGGATTTCCAAGGCCCTTCTCCAGCGCTTCCAGTTCGGCTTGCATGGTGCGGCCGGCAAAGGCTGGCAACAGATGCGCCAGTCCCTCGGTCGAGGAATGCGCCCGGTGGGCAGCGGAGAAGGCGTCGTTGACGAAGATATCGCCATTGGCGGCGAGCCGTTCGGTGAAGGCCGGGTCGTTCTTCTCCTCGGCCTTGTAGAAGCGGGTGTTCTCGAGCAGCAGCACGTCGCCCTTGTTCATGGCGGCGACCGCACTTCCCGCCGTGTCGCCGACGCAGTCGCCGGCAAAGCCCACGGGACGGCCAAGCACCTCGGCCGTCGCCCTGGCGATCGGCTCCAGCGAGAATTCCGGCGAGGGACCGTCCTTGGGCCGGCCGAAATGGGCGAGCAGGATGACCTTGGCGCCCTTGCCTGACAATTCAGCGATGGTCGGCGCGATGCGTTCGATGCGGGTCGTGTCGGTAACCTTGCCGTCAGCGACGGGAACGTTGAGGTCGACGCGCACCAGCACGCGCTTGCCATTGATGTTGCCGATATCGTCCAGTGTCTTGAAGCTGGCCATGCTGGTTCCTTTCGCTGAGAAATCGCCGGGACCATACCCCGCACCGACGACGATGCAAGACTTGGCTGGGGAGGGCGCGAAATTTTCAAGGCGAAGGCGAAGGCGAAGGCGAAGGCGTCGACGTCGCGAAGCGTCACGGCAGGCGGATGGGTGCGGCGCAAAGGATCGCCGTGTCAGCTTTCGGTCGTTGCCTTTTCCACCGCCGGCTCGGTTTTCTCGTCTGCGCGTGCCGCGGTGATCGGTGTTTCCACCGGCTTGCGCCAGGTTTGGACGAAAGCTTTGATCCGGTCGGCGATCTCGCCGGCGCTGAGGAAGACCGGTACCCGCGCCACGGGCGCGGTCGGTTCGAAGGAGAGGCCCAGGCCTGTGATCCTGCCCTTGTCGTCGACGTCACGCACGATCAGCTCGATCGGGCCGATCAGCACGCGGTCGGCGTATTCGACGTGGCCGCCGAGCCGCGCCGTGACCAGAGCGCCGACGGTCAGGTTCTGTTCCGCCTCGCTCAGGCCCGGCGCGTATGCGGCTTCCAGTTCGGCAGCGGAACGCGCCGGATCGACGGCGAAGGCGCCGAAGAAATCGGCGTCCTCGGGGTCGACGACGGCGCGGCTGGCGAACAGCTTGTCGAGCAGGCGTGGATAGCGGTCCGGCACGAAGATGTAGACCTGGTCGCCGGCGGCAAGCCTGCCCATGTCCTGGAAACGCATCGAGCGTCCATCGCGCAACACCAGCGAGGGCCGCGCCCAGCGAGGGATGCGCTCGCCGCGCGCCACCGGGCTGCCCGGCGCGACGCGGTAGGCGAGGAGCTCGTGATGGGCCGAGCCCGGCAGTTCGAGCTCGACCTTGTCCAGAGGTCCGAGCCGCGCCGGCACGATCAGGCCGAGACGGCGCGCCAGCGGACCAACGGTCCAGCCCTGGATGACGAGCGACACCAGGACGATGATGAAGGCGGCGTTGAAGATGGTGCGGCCATTCTCCAGCCCGCCGAGCAAGGGAGTGATGGCAAGCAGGATCGAGACGGCGCCGCGCAGGCCGACCCAGGAAACGAAGGCGACTTCGGGGCGCGGCAGACGAAACGGGACCAGGCAAAGCCAGACCGCGATCGGCCGGGCGACGAACATCAGGAACAGGCCAAGCAGCACCGCCGGCACCATGATCGCCGGGAATTGCGAGGGCGTCGCGAACAGGCCGAGGATCAGGAACATGATGATCTGCGCCAGCCAGGACATGCCGTCCTGGAAGCGCTTGAGGATGGTGACGGCGCGGATGTCGGAATTACCCGCGATGAGACCGGCAAGATAGACCGCCAGGAAACCGGAGCCGCCGATGGCGCCGGCGGCGGCGAAGACCATCAGCGATAGGGTCAGCACGAAGATCGGCAGCAGGCCATGGTCGAGATTGAGCCGGTCGACGAGGCGCACGATGGCGAGGCCGCCCAGCACGCCGACAATGGCGCCCAGGCCCATGTTAATGAGGAAGCCGAGGACGAGGTTGGTGACCAGGACATTGGCCTCGGGGTCGGCATGGGCGGCTATGATCTCGACCAGGGTGATGGTCAGGAAGATGGCGATCGGATCGTTGGTGCCGGACTCCACCTCCAGCGTGGAGCGCACGCGCTCGCGCAGATTGATCTCGCCGGCGCGCAAAAGGAAGAACACGGCGGCCGCGTCGGTGGAGGCGACGGCGGCACCGAGCAGGAAGGATTCCAGCCAGGTGAGATCGAGCATATAGTAGGCGGCGGCGCCGAACAGGCCAGTGGTGAGGATCACGCCGAATGTGGCCAGAGACAGCGCCGGCCCGGCTGCCTGCCGCAAGGCATTGAGCGGCGTGCCGAAGCCGGAATCGAACAGGATCACCGCCAGCGCCAGTGAGCCGGCAAAATAGGCGATGCGGGCATTGTCGAACTCGATGCCGAGGCCATCGGTCCCGGTGGCGAGCCCGATGCAGAGAAACAGAAGCAGCAGCGGTGCGCCGAAGCGGAAGGCGATCAGGCTCGAAAACGCGGCGACGACGACAAGCGCGGTGCCCACCAGCGTGACGAGATAGATCGCATGCTCCATCCGTGACTTGTCCCCTGCCTCTTCTCTCGATTCAAGGAAGAGTGGGGCGAAGGCATGGCCGGCGCAAGGCGGGAGAGCGGTTTTTTGGCCGAAGCCCTACAAGTTCGTCGTCCTTCGGCTTAGCAGGAGCGAAGCGGCGCCTTGCCGAGCACTCCGACGAAAAACGCCCGGACCAAGCCGGGCGTTTCAAGTCTCTGGAAGATGGGCCCGCGATCAGGCGATGGTCTTGCCGAAGGCGACCGCGGTATCGCCCATGCGATTGGAGAAGCCCCATTCATTGTCGTACCAGGACAGCACCGAAACGAAGTTGCCGTCCATCACCTTGGTCTGGTCGAGCGCCACGATCGAGGAGTGCGGGTCGTGGTTGAAGTCGATCGACACGTTCGGATGATGGGTAACCGACAGGATGCCCTTGAGCTTGCCATTGGAGGCGGCGATCACCGCCTCGTTGATCTCCTGCGCCGACGTCGAGCGCTTGGCGATGAACTTGAAGTCGACGAGCGAGACGTTCGGCGTCGGCACGCGGATCGAGATGCCGTCGAGCTTGCCCTTGAGCTCGGGCAGCACCAGGCCGATGGCCTTGGCGGCACCGGTCGAGGTCGGGATCTGCGAGAGTGCCGCGGCGCGGGCGCGGTAGAGATCCTTGTGCATGGTGTCCAGCGTCGGCTGGTCGCCGGTGTAGGAATGGATCGTCGTCATCATGCCCTTTTCGATGCCGACCGTCTCGTGCAGGACTGCGGCCAGCGGCGCCAGGCAATTGGTGGTGCAGGACGCGTTCGAGATGACGATGTGGTCCTTGTTCAGCTTGTCGTGATTGATGCCGTAGACGACGGTGAGGTCGGCGCCTTCACCGGGCGCCGAAACGAGGACGCGCTTGGCGCCGGCGGTCAGGTGTGCGGCTGCCTTGTCGCGGGCGGTGAAGATGCCGGTGCATTCGAGCGCGATGTCGACGCCGAGCTCCTTCCACGGCAGCTGGGTCGGATCCTTGATCGCGGTGACCTTGAACGTCTCCTTGCCGACGGTGATCTGGTCGCCGGAAACCGATACCTCGTGCGGGAAGCGGCCGTGTACGCTGTCGTAGCGCAGGAGGTGGGCGTTGGTTTCAACCGGGCCGAGGTCGTTGACGGCGACGACGTCGATGTCCTTGCGGCCGGATTCATGGATGGCGCGCAGGATGTTGCGGCCGATGCGGCCGAATCCGTTGATGGCAACTCTGACGGTCATTTTTCTCTCCTTGGGAGCTGGAGGGCAGACGATTGGTCCGCAGCTTCATAGCGGCGGAAGCGGAAAGAATCCAGCCGCGGCGACGTGGATTTAAATCGATTAGGTCAGGCCAGTCCGGCGGAACCGCTGTACGCGGTTTCGCCGAGCGTTCTTGTTTCATACATGTCGCTGTCCCAAAATCGAGATACACTTTTGGGCAACAAGCACGGCCTTACTTGCCATGCAGGCGGGCTTCCGCCGCCTTGGCGGCCGCCTCGGCGGTGATGCCGAAATGCGGATAGAGCTGCTCGATCGTTCCCGAGGCGCCGAAGCCGGTCATGCCGATGAAGATGCCATCGGAGCCGATGAGGTGATCCCAGCCCTGGCGGATGCCGGCTTCGATCGCCATCTTCACCTTCGCATTGCCGATCGTCTTGCGGCGGTAGTCCTCGCTCTGCTTATCGAACAGTTCGAAGCAAGGAACCGAGACGACGCGGGTCGGATGGCCGTGCTTCTCCAGGAGGTCGCGGGCGCCGAGCGCGATCTCGACTTCCGAACCCGTGGCGAAGATCGTCACCGCGGCTTCGCCGCTGGCGGCGGCGAGCTCATAGGCGCCCTGGCTGCTCAGGTTCTTCTCTGTGAATTCGGTGCGCACGGTCGGCAGGTTCTGTCGGGTCAGCGCCAGCGTTGACGGCGTCTTTTCCGATTCAAGGGCCAACTGCCAGCATTCGGCGGTCTCGACCGCGTCCGCCGGACGGAACACGTTGTGGTTGGGGATGGCGCGCAGTGCCGCCACATGCTCGACCGGCTGATGGGTCGGGCCGTCTTCGCCGAGACCGATGGAGTCATGAGTCATGACGAAGATCGAGCGGATGCCCATCAGCGAGGCCAGTCGCATCGAGGGGCGGGCATAGTCTGAGAAGCACAGGAAAGTGCCGCCATAGGCGATCAGGCCGCCATGCAGCGTCAGCCCGTTGATGGCGGCAGCCATGCCGTGTTCGCGGATGCCGTAGTGGACATAGCGCTGGCCGTAGTCGTCCGGGGTGATGTTCTTGGTCTGGCTGGTCTTGGTGTTGTTGGAGCCGGTGAGATCGGCCGAGCCGCCGATGGTTTCGGGCACGGCGCCGTTGATGACTTCCAGCGCCATTTCGGAAGATTTGCGGGTGGCGACCTTCGGCTTGTCGGCGGAGAGCTTCTTTTTGTAGTCGGCAATGACGGCGTCGAAGTTGGACGGCAGCTTGCCGGCAACGCGGCGCTCGAACTCTGCCCTGAGCTTGGCGTCGGCCTTGGCGAGGCGACCTTCCCAGTCGGCGCGCGCCTCGGCGCCGGCCGTGCCGGCCGTGCGCCAGGCATCGAGGATGTCGGCTGGAACCTCGAAGGGGGGTGACTCCCAGTTGAAGAACTTGCGCGCGCCGGCGATCTCGTCGGCGCCGAGGGGCGAGCCGTGCGCCTTGTTGGTGCCGGCCTTGGTCGGGGCGCCGAAGCCGATGGTCGTCTTGCAGGCGATCATCGTCGGCTTGTCGGAATGGCGGGCGGCTTCGATCGCATAGGCGATGGCTTCCGGATCCGTGCCGTCGATGTGGCTGGCGTTCCAACCGGAAGCCTGGAAGCGCGCGACCTGGTCGGTATTGTCAGCCAGCGACACCGGGCCGTCGATCGAGATGTTGTTGTTGTCCCAGAACACGATCAGCTTGTTGAGCTTGAGGTGCCCGGCAAGCGCGATCGCCTCCTGGGAGACACCTTCCATCAGGCAGCCGTCGCCGGCCAGCACATAGGTGTAGTGGCTGACGAGGTCGTTGCCGAAGGCGGCGTTCATGATGCGCTCGCCGAGCGCGAACCCGACAGAATTGGCAAGGCCCTGGCCGAGCGGGCCGGTGGTCGTTTCGATGCCGGCGGCGTGGCCATATTCGGGATGGCCGGCGGTTTTCGAGCCCAACTGGCGGAAGTGCTTGATCTGGTCGATCGTCATGTCTTCGTAGCCGGTCAGGTAGAGCAGCGAGTAGAGCAGCATCGAGCCGTGGCCGGCCGACAGGATGAAGCGGTCGCGGTCGGCCCAATGCGGCGCCTTGGCGTCGAATTTCAGGAAACGGGTGAACAGCACCGTGGCAATGTCGGCGCAGCCCATGGGCAGGCCGGGATGGCCGGAGTTCGCCTTCTCGACCGCGTCCATGGAGAGAAAGCGGATCGCATTGGCCATCCGGTCATGTTGTTCACGCGACGTCATGGTTCCTCCGGGGTGGGGTTTGGGGCCTTGGGAGAGCCCTTGAAAAGCGTGCGCGACACATAGCAGGCGCGCACTTTTAGTCAACAAACCGGTGCGCATTTGCCGGCCTTGTGATGCCGCGGGCAGGCCTATATTAGCGTTAGCAGGGGACAGTCGCGAGAGCTTTGTTGACGTCGCCTTCACCCGGTGCCTAATGTTTCAGAGATAACGCGTTCTGAACGCGAGCGATTCGGTGATGGGCAGGGCACAGGACGAGGCCATGACCGGGGAAACGACACTCAAGGAAGTCATCGCAAGGCTGGGCAAGGCCATGGAAGGCCTGGAAAACGCCGTCGCGGCCAAGCTCGAGCATGAGCGCGATTATTCGGAAGCCGAGGCCGAGGTGCAGCGGATGAATGCCGACCGCTCGCGGCTGGCGCAGGAGCTCGACAGTTCCGAGGCGCGCGCCGAGCGGCTGGAGGAAGCCAACAAGGAAGTGTCGCGACGACTGGTGACCGCCATGGAAACCATCCGCGCTGTGTTGGATAGGTAGGCTGATGGCACAGGTCACGGTTTCCATCGACGGCAAGCAGTATCGGATGGCCTGCGACGAAGGCCAGGAAGAGCATCTGATCGATCTCGCCGAGCGTTTCGACCGCTACGTCTCGCATCTGAAGGATTCATTCGGCGAGATCGGCGACCAGCGGCTGACGGTCATGGCCGGCATCATGGTCATGGATGAACTCTCGGAGCTGCAGAAGCGCGTCAAGGGCATGGAAAGCGAAGTGCTAACCTTGCGCAAGACCCGCGACGAGGCGCTGACCAAGGCCGACAAGAGCGACAGCGTGCTGACCAACGCGCTTGGCGCGCTGGCGCAGCGCATGGAAGATCTTGCGGCGACGCTGGCCGTCAACAAGGCATAAGCGGTCTCCTCGGAAATTCCTGCCGAACTTGGCGGCAAGAAGAGAAATTTTTTCGCGGGCGTGACGGGCGCCTGTGGCTTTAGGCATTTGTGGGTTGCCGCCGAGGTGTTAAAAAGATTTGAGCGCTCGCCAGCCGTTGCCGGCAACATTTCAAGGGTAGGGAAACAACATGAGCCTTCGCATCAACGATATCGCCCCGGATTTCACCGCCGAGACCACGCAAGGACCGATCAGCTTTCACCAGTGGATCGGTGACGGCTGGGCGGTGCTGTTCAGCCACCCGAAGAATTTCACTCCCGTCTGCACGACCGAGTTGGGCACGATGGCGGGGCTCGAGGGCGAGTTCAAGAAGCGCAACGTCAAGATTATCGGCATTTCGGTCGATCCGGTCGAAAGCCACGGCAAATGGCAGGACGACATCAAGACGGCCACCGGCCATTCGGTGAACTATCCGCTGATCGGCGACAAGGATCTCAAGGTCGCCAAGCTCTACGACATGCTGCCTGCTGGTGCAGGCGAGACGTCGGAGGGCCGCACGCCCGCCGACAATGCCACCGTGCGTTCGGTCTATGTCATTGGGCCCGACAAGAAGATCAAGCTGGTGCTGACCTATCCGATGACCACGGGCCGCAACTTTGACGAGATCCTGCGCGCGGTCGATTCCATGCAGTTGACCGCCAAGCACCAGGTGGCGACGCCGGCGAACTGGAAACAGGGCGAGGACGTCATCATCACCGCGGCCGTTTCCAACGAGGACGCCATCAAGCGCTTCGGCGCCTACGAGACCATCCTGCCCTACCTCAGGAAGACCAAGCAGCCTTCCGCGTAAAGCGGCTCTCCGGTTCACGGAAACGGCGAACCATCTCTTTGTTTTTGCGCAATTCCTTGGGCAAAGCGCCACGCGCTTTCCCGGGAAACCGCTTGGAATTGCTCCAGTTGCCTGGCCGGGATTTTTCGACTTCCGTCGCTTTTCTGGCAAGGCGTGCTTGACGGCAGGGCCCCGCTAGACAAGCATGCTCGTATGTTGCTCTGGCAGAGAAAATCATTCCTGTCTGGCTAACGGAGGGGACGTCGGATTGGACATAGGTTCGGCAAAGCCTGAGGTCACCGGTTTCCACGACAAGCCGACCGGCGCCATCCAGTATGTCGTCGCCGACCGGGTGACGAAGCGGTGTGCCATAATCGATCCGGTCCTCGACTTCGACGAGAAGTCCGGCGCAGTTTCGACAGCCAATGCCGATGCGCTGCTGGATTTCGTCAGGGCGGAGGGACTGAGCGTCGAATGGATTCTCGACACCCATCCGCATGCCGATCATTTCTCGGCCGCGCAGTACCTGAAGCAAAGGACCGCGGCGCCGACGGCGATCGGCGAGAGGATCGTCGAGGTCCAGAAATTGTGGAAGGCGATCTACAACTGGCCGGATTTCCCCGCCGACGGCTCGCAGTGGGACCGGCTGTTCGGCGACGGCGAGGTTTTTCGGGTGGGAACGCTTCCAGCAAGGGTGCTTTTCTCGCCCGGGCACACGCTGGCGTCGATCACCTATGTGATCGGGGATGCAGCCTTTGTTCACGACACGCTGTTCATGCCCGACAGCGGCACGGCAAGGACGGATTTTCCCGGCGGCAGCGCCGCGCGCCTGTGGCACTCGATCCAGGGCATTCTGGCCCTGCCGGAGGACACGCGCGTCTTTGTCGGCCATGATTATCAGCCCGGCGGGCGCCAGGCATTATGGGAGAGCACGGTTGCCGCGCAGAAAGCCGACAACATACATCTTGCCGCCGCGCGCGGCGAGGCCGAATTCGTTGCCCTGCGCGAGGCGCGCGACCGGACATTGCCGATGCCGAGGCTGATCCTGCATGCGCTGCAGGTCAACATGAATGGCGGACGCCTGCCGGAACCGGAAGCCAATGGCCGACGGTATCTGAAATTTCCGCTGGATGGGCTTTGAAGCAATCACGGCACCCGCTGCGGTATACAAAAAGGCGGCGCCAGTCTCCTGACGCCGCCGTTCTATCTTGTTGCCGATGCCGGCTTTAAGCCGCCGGCTGCGCCTCGATGGTGCGCAGCGCCTGGGTCTGGCGCTTGGCGGCGGCCTTGACGGCATCCTGAACCTTCTCGAAAGCGCGCACTTCGATCTGGCGCACGCGCTCGCGGCTGATGTCGAACTCAGCCGACAGTTCTTCCAGGGTCAGCGGCTCATCAGCGAGGCGGCGCGCCTCGAAGATGCGCCGTTCGCGTTCGTTGAGCACCGCAAGAGCACCCGACAGCATGCCGCGCCGGTTTTCCAGCTCGTCCTGCTCGATCAGCATCTCTTCCTGGCTTTCGTGGTCGTCGACCAGCCAGTCCTGCCATTCGCCGGACTCGCCTTCCGTCGCCCGGATCGGCGCGTTGAGTGAGGCGTCGCCCGACAGGCGGCGGTTCATCGACACGACTTCCGCTTCCGAGACGTTCAGCCTCGTGGCGATTTCGGCGATCTGGTCGGGCTTGAGGTCGCCGTCGTCAAGCGCCTGGATCTTGCCCTTCACCTTGCGCAGGTTGAAGAACAGACGCTTCTGGTTGGCGGTCGTGCCCATCTTGACCAGGCTCCACGAGCGCAGGATGTATTCCTGGATCGAGGCCTTGATCCACCACATGGCGTAGGTCGCGAGGCGGAAGCCACGCTCTGGCTCGAATTTCTTGACGGCCTGCATCAGGCCGACATTGCCTTCCGAGATCACTTCGCCAATCGGCAGGCCGTAGCCGCGATAGCCCATGGCGATCTTGGCGACGAGCCGCAAATGGCTGGTGACGAGCTTGTGCGCTGCGGAAGTGTCCTCATGCTCGGCATAACGCTTGGCGAGCATGTACTCTTCCTGCGGCTGAAGCATCGGAAAGCGGCGGATCTCTTCCAGGTAGCGGCTGAGGCCGCCTTCGCCGGAAACGATACTGGGTAGTGACTGGGCCATGATAGCGCCCCCTCTCTATTGGAGTGATGCCCCCGAAACGCGGCGGGCATGTGACGCGAGCACCAAAGGCTCGCTCGCGACATCAGATATATACAGGAACAAAACCAGAAAAGACAGGCATTTGTTCAACACGAAACAGTGTGTCACGCTGAAGTGAACAACGCCAGTCAGGTTTTTTGATGGTTGATTTGAAGCTTGCCGGGCGGCGGATTCAGAGACTGCGAAAGCCGCCGACGAGTTCCTCCATGTCCCTCGGTATCGGTGCCTCGAACCTCATCGATAGATGGGTAGTCGGATGGCGAAATTCAAGGAGCCAGGCGTGCAAAGCTTGCCGGGAGAAGGCCTTGACCTGGCTTCTCAGCGGTTCGGGCAACCGGTTGGCCTTGGTGCGAAAGGCTTGGCCGTAATCGGGATCACCGAGCACCGGATGACCGATATGGGCCATGTGGACGCGGATCTGATGGGTGCGGCCGGTCTCCAGGCGACATTCGACCAGACTTGCGGTCGCGAATTCCTTTTGGTTTTCGCCGAAGCGCTCCTGCACCGCAAAATGGGTGACGGCGCGGCGGGCATCGTCGCGTGCTTCGGGTACTACGGCGCGACGCACACGGTCGGCGGCGCGGCCGAGTGAGGCATCCACCGTTCCGGCCGGCCGCTGCGGTATGCCCCAGACCAGCGCCAGGTAGGCGCGCTCGAGATCGCCTGTCAGGCCGTGATCGGCAAAGGCCTCCGAAAGCGCCTTGTGGGCGCGGTCGGTCTTGGCCACGACCATGACGCCGCTGGTTTGCTTGTCGAGGCGATGAACGATGCCCGGCCGGCGCACGCCGCCGATGCCGGACAGGCTGTCGCCGCAATGATGGATCAGCGCATTGACCAGCGTGCCGGTCCAATTGCCGGCGCCGGGATGGACGACAAGCCCGGCGGGTTTGTTGATGACGATCAGTTCGTCATCTTCATAGAGGATATCGAGGGCGATGTTTTCCCCCTGTGGCTCCGCCGGTTCCGGCTCCGGCATGGCGACCGAGACAGTTTCGCCCGGCGACATCTTGCGCTTGGTCTCGACAACGGCCTTGCCGTCGACCAAGACCGCGCCCTGCCTGATCAGCATCTGCACGCGGCTGCGCGACATGTCCGGGCCGAGCCTGCCTGCCAGCCACTGATCGAGGCGTTGGCCGGCATCGTCGGCGCCGGCCACGAGCACGATCGGTTCTGCCTGCATGAATTGGTCCTCTATCAATCCGGGGGCCTCTTCGTTATGAGCGCTCATCGAGAATCGTTCCGGAATGTTTGCCATGGCCCGCCCCGCCGCCGACGAAGACGCCGTTGTTGAAGGCGGGGAAAAGCCGCTCAACCCCGAGATCGAAAAGGTGCGCGGCAGGCTCATCCGCTTCATGGCCATCAATCTCGGCCTGCTCTTGCTGGCCCTTATGGTGGTGATCGCGGCGATTGTCTACAAATCACGCAAGGCAGCGCCGGTGAGCCCGCCGCTGGCCGGCGACATCCAGGTGCCCGCCGGCGAACCGCTCAGCGGAGACATCGTGCTGCCGGTCGGCGCCAGGGTGGTCAGCCAGTCGCTATCCGGCAATCGCGTCTCGATCGACGCCGAACTTGTCGATGGCAGCCGCACGATCTTCGTCTACGATATGGGCGAGCGGCGCATAATCGGCCGCTTCGCAATCCGCAACAAATGAAGCCCGGCGCGCAATGACCGGCTTTGCCGAAAACCGTCATATCGCCACCGTTGCGCTGGTCGTCGACAGCTATGACGAAGCAATCGACTGGTATGTCGAGCGAATGGGCTTTGTGCTCCTGGAGAATGTGGACCTTGGCGGCGGCAAGCGCTGGGTGACGGTCGCGCCGGCCAGCGGGCGCGGCGCGCGGCTGCTTCTGGCCCAGGCCTCCGACGAGGCACAAAGGAAGAGCATCGGCAACCAGACCGGCGGGCGGGTTTTTCTCTTCCTGGAAACCGACAACTTTGCCCGCGATCATGCGGCGATGGTGGCGAAGGGCGTCGAATTTCGCGAGCCACCGCGCTTGGAGCCCTACGGCACGGTGGCGGTTTTCGCCGATCTCCACGGCAATCTATGGGACCTGATCGAGCCAAAACGCTAGCAGCAGCCAGCTTTTTCTTGATCCCGGGAAAGCCGGCGGACCCCAGTTGCTTTTTCTCCGCCGCCAGCCTATATCGCCGGTTCTTGAACGCGCCCATCGTCTAGCGGTCAGGACACCGCCCTCTCACGGCGGGAACAGGGGTTCGATTCCCCTTGGGCGTACCAAGAAGGCGACGGCTCAGCCGTTGATGATCCCTCCAGCATCAAACAATGTTCAAGGCCTCCGCGGAAGCTTCGTCATATGCGCGCATATGACCGCATGGAGCGCTGGCAAAAGCCGGGCTCGGAGCTATGGCATGGCGGCTTCGATTAACGTTTCGTTTACCTATAATCTGTCTATTGGAGACAATTCACCCGCGACCACGGATGTACTGGCGCTGCGGTGAAAACAAAGGTCGGCCCACTGCCGGCCTTTTGTTTTTTGGCCGGCCGCTGCGGGCGGGGCTGCCTCCAATGCTTTCGGCAAGAGCTTTCGCCAAAGCATATTGCCCTTGCCATCTCCAGCCCTACCATCAATCCTGACGATCGCACGCGGGCGGCCGGAAGGGTCGACGGTGGAGGAATTGCAATGAAAAGAACCTCTGGAATGCTCCTGATTAGCGGCGCATTGGCGATTGGCGCCACCTGCCCGTCGGCTGCCGCCCAGCTCAACACGATGGAGGAAGTCGGCACGGCGATCCAGGCATGCTGGACGCCGCCGGTGGATGCCGGAAATTCCATCGTCACGCTGAGCTTCAGCTTCAAGCGCGACGGCACGCTGCTTGGTCCGCCACGGCCGACCGCCGCCAAGGTGGCCGGCGACGACAAGGCGCGAAAGTCGTTCATCGACGCCGCAATGACCGCGGTGAAGAATTGCACGCCGCTCAGCCTTTCGCCGCAACTGGCGCAAGGGATTGCCGGCAACGTGTTCACCTTGCAATTCGTATCTCCCAAGATCGGCCAATAGCTGTTTTCCGCAACTCTCCGCGCAGGGCGCGCCGCGGCTTAATGCGCTAGAGCCGTTCGGCGTTCGGATCGCCGATCCCGCTTCAATTTTTTACGCAATTCCTGACGGAAAACGTCTGCGAGCCAGCCGCTCAGGTAGCGACTACCACCAAACCAATCTCGCCCAGCACCGCCTTCACCGGTCAGTGACTGGTACGCCGCGCCTCAGCGTGCCGCGCCAGGTCGGGTGTCTCGAAGACGTAGTCGTTCCAGGCCGATTCCGGGATTTGCCCGGCCAGATAGCATTCCAGCAACAGGTTTTGCTCGGCGCTCAGGGGCCTCGGGTCAAGTCCCAGGGAATGAAAAAGATTTCTTGTCAGTTCCGATACCGTGATCTGGATCGACATCTGCGTTCTCCTTCGCGCTTCAACGCGAAAGGCCGGGCAAAGGTTTCAGGACCGGATGCCGATAACGCCGGAGTGATCCGGCAGGCCTGCCAGCCGTCGGTCCGGCCGCATTGTTTTGCAGTTCGTCTCAATCTTGAAATAAAAATGCAATATTGAATTCACAGGGATTCTTCTATTAAACTAGAGGCAAGTCTCTCAATGCATGGAGACTAGAAAGATTAGATGAAACTCATTTAGTGGAAGCTTACCGAAATCGAAAGAGTTGTCATTCCAGGTTCTCAGCAACAATGACCGCGTCCTTCCGATGATCCGTTTCTGGTCCCCCATGATGATCGCGCTCGTCACCTTGACCGTGCTCGCGCTCGGCATGTCCAGTTCTTATGCCGACAGTTGCAGTGCAATAAAAAATCAGTTGTCTTCGGCCGGCCGTGGCGGCGGCACGAGCCCCGAGCTTGCCCAGTTGCACCGCCAGCTTGCCGCGATCCAAGGCATCGAGAGGCAGCGCAAGTGTACGGCGAAAAATTCCCTCGGTGGTTTCTTCAACGCATGCGCCGATCTTGCCAGGAACAGGAGCGAGGTGCAGCGCCAGATCGCGGCGGCCTCTAATTCAGGCCGGGACATGTCGGGGCTGCGGGCACGCTTTGTCGCGCTTGGCTGCGCGCCAGCGGCAAAGCGCGCGGCGGCGAAGACCCAATCGGTGTCTGCGGCGGCGCCAGCGGCGAGGGCAACGGGCGCCGGCAACGCGATGCTGTTCTGCGTGCGCCTTTCGGATGGATATTTCTTCCCAGCACCCAAGTCGCAGTTCGCCGGCAGCGACGATGTGAAGGATATGGCCGATCAATGCCGCTACATCTGCGACGAGCCGGGCGTCGACCTCTATACGCTCAGCGACGTCAGCCTCGAAACCGAAAAGATGGTCGCTCTCGACACGCGCAAGCCCTACACCGATCTGCCGACCGCATTCCGCTACCGCGACGACGTCAATTTCAAGGCATGTGACCTAAAACGCTACTACAGCAGGGTCGCCGAATTGAGGGCCCGAACGGTAACGCCCACAAACATGACCAATGCCATCATCCCCTTGCCGTCGGCCAAGCCGGACCTCGGCAGCGTCGCGGCAATTCCCGCGGCGGACGCCGAAGCCTCCGGGGCGGCCCAGCATCAGTCGATAGAGGCCGGCAAGCGGCCGGTGAGAATAGTCGGCCCGGCCTTCTTCCCAGCCGAATGATCATCCGCCCCCGGTTGTAGGCGCCGGTTTCTCAGCCAAGGTCAGTTTTGGGTGGCACCCATCAGTCGCAGACCATGCGAACCCTCTTTCCGGGTTCGCTGACATTCCTGCATGCCAGGGGCTTTTCCTCATCGGAGGACGGCGGAGGTGGCCTCGAAACTCTTGAAAGATGACGTCTCGGTGCGGCGCGCGGCGCGGGCCTGCGCTCGGAAAACCGGGTTGGCGGTTGTGGCGGCGCCGGAAAAGCGCCGTTTTCCATTCCGGACGGCCCGTATTCCACATTGGGCGGCGGCCGGTCCCAGAAACGCCGGGCATCGAGCGGGCGCGGAATGACGACGGTGCCGTCATAGCTGCGCGAACAGCCGCTGCCGAAAAGCAGCGCCGCGCTCAGCAAGCAAGGCACAATCCGTCCAAACATCAGCAACACCCCAATATTGGCTTATAGCGCGGCTTCGATCCGGCCGACAACCGGGCGCAATGGCGCAGGCCAGGGCCCGTCCGGTGCGCAACGGCTTGTTAAGGTTAGCGGATCGTTAATGCTTCTCGGGCACATTCCGCCGACGAACCGCGGAGGGAGGGTTCGGCCTTGGATTCGGGGTGGGGACGGCATGGCTGAAGCGAACGAGACAGCCGGCGTGCGCGACGAGCGCGGGTCGGGCGAAATGGCGGTGAACGACGCGGCTTCGTTCACCGCAGGCATGGATTTGGCCATGCTACGCCAGCTGGTCGAAACGGGCTCGGACTGGATCTGGGAGACCGACGCCGAGCTGCGCTTTTCCTGGCTTTCGCACAACTATCAGGCGGTCACGGGCATCGACCCGGCCGCTGTGCTTGGCCGCTTCCGGTTCGATTTCCTGAAGCAGGTCCTGAACGGCAACCGCAGCGCGGCAATGCATCTGGAGGATCTGCAGGCACATCGGCCGTTCCGTGACTTTGTCTACGAACTGAAGGGAGGTCGCGCCGATTGCCGCTGGGTGCTGACCTCAGGCTTTCCACGCTTCGATGATGAGGGGAAATTCGCCGGCTATCGTGGCATTGGACGCAATGTCACGGGATTGGCCGTCGCCTTCGAAGAACTGGAGCAGAAGCAGCAAGGAGAGGCGTCTTCGGGAGGCCTTCCCGACCTTCGCACGATGGTCGATTCGATGCCGATCGGGATCATGGTCCTCGACGCCGACCTGCGCGCCGAAGTGATCAACCAGGCCTTCTACAATTTGTGGAAAATCGATCCCCAGCGCGCCGGGATCGGCTCGGGCTTCCGCGAGTTGATGGAGGCCAGCCGCGCCGTCGATTCCTACGGCGCAGACGATGTTGCCTGGCGGCGCCATACCGCCGAGCGCGAGTCCGAGATCAGGGCCGGCGTCGCCGGCTCGAGACAATTGCCGCGCAATGACGGGCGTACCCTGGTTGCGTCGCTGGCCCCGCTGGCCGGCGGCAAGCGGCTCATCTCCTATGTCGATGTCACCGACATGAAGGATCGCGAGGCCGAGCTGGCCGACGCGCTGGAAAAGGCGCGACTGGCGGAAGCGGTGATCAACGGCGTCAAGGATCCGATCTTCGTCAAGGACGACGATCTGCGCTTCGTCTTCGTCAACGAAGCGTTTGCGGGCCTGTTCGGCCAGACGCCGCAAACCATGCTTGGCAAGCCCGGCGGCAATTTTCTCGCGCCCGCCGAGGTCGCGCTGTTCGAGAAAAGCGAGCGCGCGGTGCTGGCGACCGGGCGGCCTTACGAGGTGGAGGAAAGTTTCCAGGTCGACGGCGTCAACCGCTCGCGCGTCGTCAGGAAGAACCGCGTTAGAATGGCAAGCGGCCGCAACTACGTGGCCGGCTTCCTCTTCGACGTCTCGGACATGAAGGGCCGTGAGACCGAGGCGCAGGACGCCCGCAAACACCTGGCCAGCGTGCTGGAATCGCTGCCGGCCGCCGTGATCATCTACGACCGCGACGACAATTTCGTTTTCGCCAACCGCAAGATGCAGGACACGCTGCCGGCGCTGAAGCCGGCGTGGCAGCCCGGCCGCACCTTCCGCGACGCGCTGGCACTCGGTCATTCGGCCGGCTATTTCCGCTCGAGCGGCGATCCGCAGGTCGATGCGCTCTATGATGGCGATCTCGATCCCTGGCTGGACAGCATCCTCGCCCGCTACCACCTGCCATACTCATCCTTCGAACGTCTCAATCCCGACGGTCGCTGGTACCAGGTCTACGACATGCGCACCGACGACGGCACGTTCATCGGCGTGCGTGTCGATATCTCCGAGATCAAGAGCCGCGAAAAGGCGCTGCACGATTCGATGCGGCAGATCGACCTGTTCCGGCACGTGCTGGACGAACTGCCCGTGGCCGCCTTCATCAAGGCGCAGGACCTCAGCATCGAGTTCGTCAACAAGGCCTGGTGCGCGATCACCGGGCTCGCCAAGGAAGACGTTATCGGCCGCACCGATCGGCAGCTGTTCGGCGACGGGGATGGAGAGAGCTACAGCCTGCACGACACCGAGGTCGCCCTCACGGGCAGCGTCAGGGAGGTCGAGGAGCCCGTCACCCATCGCGACGGCACGGTGCGGCAGTTGATGACGCGCAAGAGCCGGCTGGTGGCGCTGGACGGATCGGTGCATCTGGTCGGCTCCAGCACCGACATCACCGAGGTCAAGGCGCGCGAGCGGGCGCTGGAAGAAAGCATGCGCGAGAACGAGGTATTCCGCAGCCTGATCGACAACGTGCCGGTGTCGATCTATGCCAAACGCTCCGATCTCAGGCAATTCTACGTCAACAAGGGGTGGTGCGATCTCACCGGCTTCAGCAAGCAGGACGCGATCGGCAAGACCGATATCGAAATTTTCGGGCCCGACGGCGAAGCCTTCGTCAATGGCGACCTCGCGGTGCTGCGCAGCGGCGAAACCCAGGAGGTCGAGGAGACGGTGATGCTCCCGGACGGCAGCGTGCGCCACCAGTTCGCCCGCAAGGGCGCGATGATCGCGTCCGACGGGTCGCTCTACCTGATCGGGTCGACCACCGACATCACCGAATTGAAGCTGCGCGAGGCGGAACTGCGCGAGGCGCGCCAGCGCGCCATACTTGCCGACCGCGCCAAGTCGGAATTCCTCGCCAATATGAGCCATGAGATTCGCACCCCGATGAACGGCGTGCTGGGCATGGCCGAACTCCTGGCCAAATCCGATCTCGATCCGAAGCAGAAGACCTTCACCGACATCATCGTCAAATCGGGCAACGCGCTGCTCACCATCATCAACGATATCCTGGATTTCTCCAAGATCGATGCCGGCCAGCTGGTGCTCGATCCCGCCCCCTTCAATCTCGCCGAGGCGATCGAGGACGTGGCGACGCTGGTGTCGACGCGGGCCAAGGAAAAGGACCTCGAGCTCATCGTGCGCATCGAGCCTGGGCTCGAAAGCCTGTTCATCGGCGATGTCGGCCGCATCCGGCAGATCGTCACCAACCTGCTCGGCAATGCGGTGAAGTTCACCGAAGAAGGCCATGTGCTCGTCGACGTCACCGGCGAAAGTGTGCCGGACGGAACCAGGCTGACGATCTCGGTCACCGACACCGGGATCGGCATCCCTGAGGAAAAGCTGAAACAGGTGTTCGAGAAATTCAGCCAGGTCGACACCTCCTCGACGAGGCGGCATGAGGGCACTGGGCTCGGGCTCGCGATCACCTCGCGGCTGGTCGAATTGATGGGCGGCGACATCGGCGTGGAAAGCGCCGAAGGCAAGGGGTCGACCTTCTGGTTCACGGTCACGCTGCCCAGGGCCGGACAACAGAACGCGCAGCGCATCATGCCGGTGGACGTGACCGGCGCGCGGGTGCTGATCGTCGACGACAATGCCGTCAACCGCGCCATCCTGACCGAGCAGATGACGTCATGGACCTTCGATTCCTGCGCGGCCGAGAGCGGCGCCGAGGGACTGAAAGTGCTGATCGCGGCCGCCGCCTACGGCGTGCCGGTCGATTGCGTCGTGCTCGATTATCAGATGCCCGAGATGAGCGGCGCCGAGATGGCAGGTGTCGTGCGCAACACCGCCGGGCTTGCCGACACGCCGATCATCATGCTGACCTCCGTCGACCAGTCGCTGGCCAACACCAGTTACCGCGATCTCGGCATTGATGCCCAGCTAATCAAGCCCGCACGCTCCTCGGTGCTCCTGGAAACGCTGGTCGCCACCATCCAGCGGCATCGCCACGCCACGCATGTCGCCCGGCCGCTTGCTGTCGAGGGAGACGGGGGGAACGGTCCGCAACCATCGCCAGCGGCTGCGTCGGGGCAACGCGCGTTGCTGCAGCCGCCGCCGGTCAGGCCCCGGCTTGCCGCGACTGGCGGCGAGCAGCGGCTGGACATCCTCGTGGCCGAGGACAATGAGGTCAACCAGATGGTCTTCACCCAGATCCTCGGCGAGACCGGCTACGGTTTCGAGATCGTCGGCAATGGCCGCAAGGCGCTGGACGCATTCGGCAGGCTCAATCCCTGCATGATCCTGATGGACGTCTCGATGCCGGAGATGAACGGGCTCGAGGCAACCGCCGCCATCCGCCGGCTGGAAGAGGAAACCGGCACGCATGTGCCGATCGTCGGGGTCACCGCGCATGCGCTCAAGGGCGATCGCGAACGCTGCCTGGACGCCGGCATGGATGATTATCTGCCCAAGCCGATCAGCCCCAGGGCCCTGCTCGAAAAGGTCGAGCGCTGGGTCGGCGCTAGTCGCCAGGCCCGGCGCAACGCGGGATAGACTTTGCGCCTTCGGCCGGATTGCGGCGAGAATCACCCGGGGCCGGCTGCAGCCCTTCGAGCAAGACTATGGTGCGATCGCACCATATCAAAGCCGGCGTCCAGCCGGGACAATGACGGCATCGAATTTCCGCTCTCTTCTAGTTACGGGCGGGAGCAGCGACCGCCAGTATGAAGCAGCGTCAATCTACCCCAACGGACCTGTTTTTGGCGATGGCCCGGCCAAGACATCCTCTGGCCTCGAGCGACGCGCTCCCGTCCGGCTTTTCTTCGATCAGCGATCCATGCCGAATCCGATGGCTGTTTGGGTGGCCGGATAGCGCAAGTCCCTGATTCCCGAAGGCAAACCGGCGCCATGCCGCAGCCGCTAATCGCCATCGCCTTTCCAGGCGCCGGCGACGCGTTACCGGGCTGACACGAAACTGTCATGCGACTGTTATAATCGAACGCTATTGGCCTCAGCGGGCGCTGGCAAGGAATGGCGCCGAGAGACCATCTTCCGAACAGGAGCAGGCCATATGAGACATTTGATCCGCTCGGCGGCCGTTGCGATCGCAATGGCTGCGGCGTCCACCCTCACCCTTTCCGCGGCAATGGCAGCTGACATCTCCGGTGCCGGCGCCACCTTCCCTTACCCGATCTATGCGAAGTGGGCCGATGCCTACAAGAAGGAGACCGGCATCGGTCTCAACTACCAGTCGATCGGCTCGGGCGGCGGCATCAAGCAGATCAAAGCCAAGACCGTCACCTTCGGCGCTTCCGATGCGCCGCTGAAGGGCGAGGATCTCGAATCCACCGGACTTGCACAGTTCCCGATGGTGATGGGCGGCATCGTTCCGGTCGTCAATCTCGAAGGCATCAAGCCGGGCGAACTGGTGCTCGACGGCCCGACGCTGGCCGATATCTTCGTCGGCAAGATCACCAACTGGAATGACGCGGCGATCGCCAAGCTCAATCCCGACGTCAAGCTTCCCGACCAGGCGATCGCCGTCGTGCATCGCTCCGACGGTTCGGGCACCACGTTCAACTTCAGCTACTACCTGGCCGACGTCAGCGCCGACTGGAAGTCGAAGGTCGGCGTCAACACCGCGCTCGAATGGCCGGTTGGCATCGGCGCCAAGGGCAATGAAGGCGTCGCCAACAACGTCTCGCAGACCGGTGGCTCGATCGGCTATGTCGAATACGCCTACGCCAAGCAGAACAAGTTGACCTATGCCGACATGATCAACAAGGACGGCAAGAAGGTCGAGCCGACGGCGGCGGCGTTCTCGGCGGCGGCGGCCAATGCCGACTGGAGCTCGCAGCCTGGTTACGGCGTCATCCTGGCCAACCAGCCGGGCGCCGAATCCTGGCCGATGACGTCGGCGACCTGGATCCTGGTCTACAAGAAGCCCGGCGACGTGGCGGCGACCGGTGAAGCGCTCAAGTTCTTCGCCTGGTCCTACGCGAAGGGCGACGACATGGCCGGGGCGCTGGACTACGTTCCGATCCCCGACGCGGTCGTCAAGAGCGTCGAGGACATGTGGGCCAAGGACATCGTCGGCGAAGACGGCAAGCCGCTCTATTCCGCCATGTAATCCCTGCTGAACGAGGAGGGCGCTTCACGGCGCCCTCCCTGTCTTCCTTGAAACGCGAGGGCCAGATGACCGCCGTCTCCGAAGCCATGCCATCGTCGGCCGCCATGCGGGCCAGGGAAGCGACGGTCCGACGCTTCGCGCTCACCGATACGATTTTCCGAACGGCGACACGCTTTTCCGCCATCCTCGTCCTGCTCATCCTCGGCGGCGTGGCGATTTCGCTGTTTGCCGGCTCGTGGGAAGCGCTGTCGAAATTCGGGTTCTCCTTCCTGACGACCGAATCGTGGAACCCGGTCACCGAGAATTTCGGAGCGCTGGCCCCGATCTACGGAACCATCGTCACCGCCGCCATCGCTATCCTGATCGCCGTTCCCATCGGCATCGGCATCGCCATCTTCCTTACCGAACTCTGCCCGCGGCCACTCCGACGCCCCATCGGCATCGCCGTCGAGCTGCTTGCCGGCATACCCTCCATCATCTACGGCATCTGGGGCCTGTTCGTGTTCGCGCCGTTCCTGCAGACGACGGTGCAGCCCTTCATCATCAAGCTTTTCCACGACGTGCCGGGACTCTCCAGCCTGTTTGCCGGCCCGCCCTACGGCATCGGCCTTCTGACCTCGGCGATGATCCTTGCCATCATGGTCCTGCCCTTCATCACCTCGATCACCAAGGATGTCTTCGACACGGTGCCGGCGGTGCTGAAGGAATCGGCCTACGGCATCGGCTGCACGACCTGGGAGGTCACGCGCCGCGTCGTCATCCCCTATACCCGCGTCGGCATCATGGGCGGCGTCATGCTCGGCCTCGGCCGCGCGCTCGGCGAAACCATGGCGGTAACCTTCGTCATCGGCAACGCCCACCGCATCAGCGGCTCGCTGTTCGCGCCCGGCACGACGATCTCGGCGACCATCGCCAACGAGTTCACCGAAGCCGACGGCGATCTCTATACGTCTTCGCTGGTGGCGCTCGGCCTGATCCTGTTCGTCATCACTTTCCTGATCCTTGCCCTTGCGCGCTACATGCTGCTGCGCATGGACAGCCGCACGGGAGCCTGACCGATGTCGACGGCCACATCGCTTCACAATCGACGCAAGCGCAGGAATGCCGTGATGATGACGCTATGCGTCACGGCGGCGGGCATCGGCCTGGCCTGGCTGGCGCTCATCCTCGGCGCACTGCTCTATAAGGGCCTGTCGGGTGTTTCGCTCTCTGTGTTCACCGAAATGACACCGCCGCCCGGCGATGCCGGCGGCCTGCTCAATGCCATCTACGGCAGTATCATGATGACAGTCATCGCCGTCATCGTCGGCACGCCGATCGGTGTCCTCGCTGGGACCTACATGGCCGAATATGGCCGCTTCTCGCGCCTCACCACCGTCGTGCGCTTCATCAACGACATCCTGCTGTCGGCACCCTCGATCATCGTCGGCCTGTTCGTCTACGAGCTGCTGGTGCGGCCGATGGGACATTTCTCGGCGATCGCCGGTGCCGTCGCACTGGCCATCCTGGTCATCCCGGTCGTCGTTCGCACCACCGAGGACATGCTCAACCTGGTGCCGAACGCCTTGCGCGAGGCCGGCGCCGCGATCGGCGCGCCGCGCTGGGTGGTCATCCGCTCGGTCGCCTACCGTGCGGCGCTGTCGGGCATCGTCACAGGCATATTGCTGGCCATCGCCCGCATTTCCGGCGAGACGGCGCCGCTGCTCTTCACGGCGCTCAACAACCAGTTCTGGTCGAGTAATCTCAATGCGCCGATGGCCAGCCTGCCCGTCACCATCTTCCAGTTCGCTCTCAGCCCCTACGAGGAATGGCAGCAGCTGGCGTGGACCGGCGCACTCATAATCACCCTTACGGTTCTCGGGCTGAGCATCTTCGCCCGCAGCCTTACCGGACGCAGAGAGGACAGATGAAACCGATGTTGTCCACCGAGTTGAATACGCCCGAAGTCGCGGTCGAGAAAGCCAAGATCGAGGTCAAGGGCCTCAATTTCTACTATGGCCAGTCGAAGGCGCTGAAGGATATCAGCCTGTCGCTGCCCGAGCGCAGCGTCACCGCCTTCATCGGGCCTTCGGGCTGCGGGAAGTCGACGCTGCTGCGCGTCTTCAACCGCATCTACGAGCTTTACCCGAGGCAGAGCGCCGAGGGCCAGGTGCTGCTCGACGGCCAGAATATCCTCGACCGTTCGCAGGATCTCAACCTGCTCAGGACCAAGATCGGCATGGTGTTCCAGAAGCCGACGCCGTTCCCGATGTCGATCTACGAGAACATCGCCTTCGGCGTCAGGCTCTATGAGAAGCTCAGCAAGGCGGAGATGGACGGCCGTGTCGAGCAGGCGCTGAAGCGCGCGGCACTGTGGAGCGAGGTCAAGGACAAGCTCAACGCCAGCGGCCTCAGCCTTTCGGGCGGCCAGCAGCAGCGCCTCTGCATCGCCCGCACGGTGGCGGTGAAGCCGGAGGTCATCCTGCTCGACGAGCCTGCCTCGGCGCTCGATCCGCTGTCGACCGCCAAGATCGAGGAGCTGATCGACGAGTTGCAGGCCGATTATACGATCGTCATCGTCACCCACAACATGCAGCAGGCGGCGCGCGTGTCGAAGCAGACCGCCTTCATGTATCTGGGCGAGCTGGTCGAGTTCGACCGCACCGAGAAGATCTTCACGTCGCCCCGCGAGAAGCGCACGCAGGACTATATCACCGGCCGCTTCGGCTGATCCCAGGCATACGAGGACCAAGATCATGGCCGAACACACAGTCGCAGCCTTTGACGAAGATCTCGGACAGATCAGCAGGCTGATCCGCGACATGGGCGATCTCGCCTCATCGATGGTCGGCGGCGCGACCAAGGCGCTCCTGAATTCCGACAACGCGCTCGCCCAGCGCGTCGTCTCCGACGACGCGATCATGGATGCGCGCCAGCGCGAACTCGACGACCGCGCCATCACCCTGATCGCCAAGCGGCAGCCCATGGCGGACGATCTGCGCCATGTCGTCGGCTCGATCCGCATGGCGGGCGATCTCGAACGCATCGGCGATCTCGCCAAGAACATCGCCAAGCGCGTCGGCACCGTCGGCCTTGCCGCCACGCCGCGCGACCTGTCGCACTCCATCGACGCCATGGCGCAGCTTGTGCTGATCCAGGTCCAAGGCGTGATCGAGGAGTATGCGGCGCGCGATGCCGCGGCACTTGCCAAGCTGCGCGCCGACGATGAACGCATCGACGTCAAATACACGTCGGTCTTCCGCGAGCTGCTGACCTACATGATGGAGGATCCGCGCAACATCACCGCCTGCACGCATCTTTTGTTCTGCGCCAAGAATCTCGAGCGCATCGGCGATCACGTGACCAACATTGCCGAAAATGCCTATTATGTGCTGACCGGCACGCAATTGCCCGCCAATCGCCCGAAGCAGGACGAGACGGCGATGTCGGCGCCAGCGGCTTGACGGCAGGGGTGACCAGTCGATGATCGCGCCACGCATCATGGTGGTGGAGGACGAGGAGCCGCTGGGTGTGCTGCTCCGTTACAATCTGGAATCGGAGGGTTATCAGGTAGAGGTGGTGACGCGCGGCGACGAAGCCGAGATCCGCTTGCAGGAGAATGTCCCTGACCTTCTTGTGCTCGACTGGATGGTGCCGGCGGTGTCCGGCATCGAGCTCTGCCGCCGTCTCCGCATGCGGCCCGAGACCGAGCGGCTGCCGATCATCATGCTGACGGCGCGCGGCGAGGAAAGCGACCGGGTGCGCGGTCTCTCCACCGGCGCCGACGACTATCTGGTCAAGCCGTTCTCAACGCCGGAATTCATGGCACGCGTCAAGGCGCTGCTGCGCCGCGCCAAGCCCGAAGTTCTGTCCAGCGTGCTCAAGGTCGGCGACATCGTGCTCGACCGTGGATCGCACCGGGTCTACCGCAAGAAAAGCGAGATCCGGCTCGGGCCGACCGAGTTCCGCCTGCTCGAATTCATGATGCGACATCCCGGCCGCGTGTTCTCGCGCAGCCAACTGCTCGACAATGTCTGGGGCGAAACGATCTATATCGACGAGCGCACCGTGGACGTGCATGTCGGCCGGCTGCGCAAGGCGGTCAACAACGGCCGCATGCCTGACGTGATCCGCACCATTCGGGGCGCGGGGTATGCGATTCGCGAAGACTAGGGATATGTCACGCAACGTTCTCGCCCACGCCTGATTTCGCCTGTGCCCCCGGCGCGAAAATCTCCTGGTCGACGAAGGTCAGCGCGCGCATGGCGCAGCCCTCGCGGATCAGCGGCAGTTCGTTCGGCTCGGTGTCGAAGGAAATCGATTTCGAGTGCTGGCCGCCGGCGGTCTGGGCAATGGCCTCGCGCAGAGCCGGCTCGATCAGGTCGAAGGCGGCGGCGCTGACGCCGACCATGGCGACCGGCGCCGGATCGATCAGCGCGAACAGGCTGCCAAGGCCGTAACCCAGCGCCTCGCCGGCCTTGCGGTAGGCTTCGCGCTCCGGCCCGTCCTTTTCGCGCGCCGAGGCCGCCAGGGTGCGCATGTCGGCGTCGCTGACGTCGACGGGCTCGGTGTCCTCGCCAAGCTGCCTCGCGTTGCGCCAGATGGCATAGTTGCCGGCATAGGCCTCGACGCAGCCGCGCCGCCCGCAGCGGCAGAGCGCCCCGCCGGGGCGATGGATCATGTGGCCGAACTCGCCTCCGGATGAATGGGTGCCGGTGAACAGTTCACCCTTCAGCACCAAGCCCATGCCGATGCCGTGCGACAAAAGGATGGCGATGAAGTCGTCGCGGTAGCGCTGGGGATCGCGCCAGCGCAGCGCCACCGCCATCATGTTGCAATCGTTCTCCATGGTGGCGGGAATGCCGAACTCGGCCTCCAGTATGTCGGCGAAGGCGATGTCGGTCTGCGGCGTGATCGGCGACCACAGCATGGTGCGCGCATCCGTGTCGGTGATGCCCTGGATCGCCAGCGCGATACGGGCGATGCTGCCGACGTCGAGGTCGGGATCCTCGAACCGCCGCCTGACGATGGCCACGCATTCGCCGATCAGCGCCTCGCGCGACAGGGTGAGCGTGTCCAGCCGGCGCTGCTCTTCAGATATCACCTGGCCGGCATAGTCGATGACGGCGACGGAGAGAAAATTCAGCGACAGCACCACGGTCATCACCGCCGCGGCTTCAGGGTTGAGGCTGAGGCCGACCTGCGGCCGGCCGCGTTTCAGCGCACCGGCCTCGCTCGGCTTGCTCTGCGCCAGGATGCCTTCGCCAATCAGGTCGGAGGAGATCGCCGATATGGTGGAATGGCTGAGCCCGGTGGTCGCGGCAATCTCGGTGCGCGAGGGCTGCCCGGCACGGCGCACGGCCGCGATCACCATCGCCCGGTTGCGTCGGCGCAAATCGTCGTGGCGGATTCCGACCGACATGTTTCTCGCATCCTCCCCGTCGCCGCGTTCTCTCCCCAGGATCCCGACGACCGTCAAATACTGGCAGAACCGGCCTTGGCTGTCATTATTTATTCCGGAGCTCGAAAAAAATTCACGAGGACATCAAAATACATCAGAATCGACGTTGACAGCGTTCCGACGATGGACCAGTGTTTTTTCGAGGCTCGAAAAAATAGAGCCTTTGTGCCGGCCTACGGGCCTGTTTGGTCGCGCCATACGCGGCGCAGGGAGGATTAAGATGAAGAGATTCACAGCCGCCATCCTGGCGGGTGTCGCCATGTCGCTGACGCTCGCGTCGGTCGCGCAGGCGAAGGACAAGGTCATCGGCGTTTCCTGGTCGAACTTCCAGGAAGAGCGCTGGAAGACCGACGAGGCCGCCATGAAGAAGGCGATCGAAGCCGCCGGCGACAAGTATATTTCCGCCGACGCCCAGTCCAATCCCGGCAAGCAGCTCACCGACGTCGAGAGCCTGATCTCCCAGGGCGCCAATTCGCTGATCATCCTGGCGCAGGACGCCTCCGCCATCGGCCCGGCGGTGCAGAAGGCGCTCGACGAAGGCATTCCGGTCGTCGGCTATGACCGCCTGATCGAGAACAAGGACGTCTTCTATCTGACCTTCGACAACAAGGAAGTCGGCCGCATGCAGGCCCGCGAAGTGTTCAAGGTGAAGCCGGAAGGCAACTACGTCTTCATCAAGGGCTCGGGTGCCGATCCGAATGCCGATTTCCTGTTCTCGGGCTCCATGGAAGTGCTCAAGGACGCCATCGACAGCGGCAAGATCAAGAATGTCGGCGAAGCCTATACGGATGGCTGGCTGCCGGCCAATGCGCAGAAGAACATGGAGCAGTTCCTGACCGCCAACGACAACAAGGTCGACGCGGTCGTCGCGGCCAATGACGGCACTGCCGGCGGCGTCGTCGCGGCGCTGACGGCTCAAGGCCTGGCCGGTACCGTTCCGGTCTCGGGCCAGGACGGCGACCACGCGGCGCTGAACCGCATCGCGCTCGGCACGCAGACCGTGTCGGTGTGGAAGGACGCGCGTGAACTCGGCAAGAATGCCGCCGAGATCGCCTCGCAGCTGGCCGACGGCAAGAAGATGACCGATATCGCCGGCGTCAAGGACTTCACAACGCCCGGTGGGAACACCGTCAAATCGCTGTTCCTGACCCCGGTTGCGATCACCAAGGACAATCTCAACGTCGTCATCGACGCCGGCTGGATCAAGAAAGACGAGGTCTGTGCCGGCGTCGCGGCGGGCAGCGTAGCGGCCTGCAACTGATCTTCCATTTCATGCGATGAACGCCGCGGCTGCCAAGCCGCGGCGTTTTTTCAAGAAGATTTGTTTTTCCGCCCCGGGCGGGTAACTTCTAGGCTGGCTTCCGGCATCCCGCATCGGACGGGCAGGCCGGTGGGAGAAAATCATGACCGATACGACGTCCAACCCGCAGGCCGACACCGCGCGTGCGTCGGAACTCGGCGCCGTCGCCCGGTTCCTTAAGGCGACCGAGATCGACACGCGCATGCTCGGCATGATCGGCGCGCTGCTGCTGATCTGGATCGGGTTGCATGTCCTGTCCAGCCTGCGTCTCGGCGTCAATCCGCTCGATTTCGACAGCCGTACCTTCCTCACGCCGCGCAATCTGTGGAACCTGTCGGTGCAGACCTCGGCCGTCGCCATCATGGCCTGCGGCATGGTGCTGGTCATCGTCATGCGCAATATCGATCTGTCCGTCGGTTCCGCCGAAGGGTTGATCGGCATGGTCATGGGCTTCGCCCAGGTGCATTTCCTAGTGCGCTTCGTCGGGCTTGAGCTTGGCAACCCATGGATCTGGGTGCTGGCGCTGGTCATCGGCCTGGTGCTCGGTCTGTTGATCGGCGCCTTCCAGGGCTTTGTCATCGCCTATCTCGAAGTGCCGGCCTTCATCGTGACGCTGGGCGGGCTTCTGGTCTGGCGCGGTGCGGCATGGTGGGTTACCAGCGGCCAGACGGTGGCGCCGCTCAACGCGACGTTCCAGCTGATGGGCGGCGGCCCGGCCGGATCGATCGGCGCGACCTGGAGCTGGGTGGTCGGTATCGCCGCCTGCCTTGCGGTGGTGCTTGCGCTGTTCAACGGGCGGGTACAGCGCAAGCGCTTCCGTTTCCCGCTGCGTCCGATCTGGGCCGAGACGCTGATCGGCGTGGTGACCTGCGCCGTCATCATGGGCGCGGTTTGGCTGGCCAATTCCTATCCGTGGCCAGTCGGCATCGTGAACAGATATGCAGCCGCCAACAACATAACCGTGCCCGAGGGCGGCCTGTTCATCGCCCACGGCATCGCCATACCGGTGCTGATGGCCATCGCCGTCGGGCTGGTCATGACCTTCATCACCAAACGCACCCGTTTTGGTCGCTATGTCTTTGCCATTGGCGGCAATCCGGAAGCAGCCAACCTCGCCGGCATCAATACGCGCTGGATCACGATGAAAGTGTTCATGATCATGGGCGTGCTGGCCACGATCGCCGCCGCGATCTCGTCGGCCCGGCAGAACTCGGCCACCAACGTGCTCGGAACGCTCGATGAATTGCTGGTGATCGCGGCGGCCGTCATCGGCGGCACGTCGCTCGCCGGCGGTTCGGGAACGATCATCGGCGCCATGCTGGGCGCGCTTTTGATGCAGTCGCTGCAATCCGGCATGGTGCTGCTCGGCGTCGACTCGCCTCTGCAGAGCATCGTCGTCGGCGCCGTGCTGGTCATCGCGGTGTGGCTCGACACCGTCTATCGCAAACGCGTTTGAGGGAGGAGGACAATCATGGCTGACAGGATCGCTCCCGCCGGCAACCCGCTGGTCGACATGCGCAACATCTCAATCGCGTTCGGCGGCATTCGCGCCGTCGACGATGCCTCGATCGATCTTTTCCCCGGCGAGGTCGTGGCCCTGCTCGGCCATAACGGCGCCGGCAAGTCGACACTGATCAAGATCCTGTCGGGCGCCTACAAGCGTGACGCGGGCCAAATCTTCGTCAACGGCGAAGAGGCTTCGATCTCCAACCCGCGCGATGCCAAGAAATACGGCATCGAGACGATCTACCAGACCCTGGCGCTCGCCGACAATGTCGACGCCGCCGCCAACCTGTTCCTCGGCCGCGAGCTGAGGACCGCCTGGGGCACGCTCGATGATGTCGCCATGGAGGCCGAGGCGCGCAAGGTGATGGGCAGGCTCAATCCCCGCTTCCAGCGCTTCAAGGAGCCGGTGATCAAGCTGTCGGGCGGACAGCGGCAGTCGGTGGCGATCGCACGCGCGATCCTGTTCAACGCCCGCATCCTGATCATGGACGAGCCGACGGCAGCACTTGGACCGCAGGAAACGGCCCAGGTCGGGGAACTGGTCAGGCAGCTCAAGTCCGACGGCATCGGCATCTTCCTGATCAGCCATGACATTCACGACGTATTCGAACTGGCCGACCGGGTGTGCGTCATGAAAAACGGCCAGGTCGTCGGCACTGCCCGCACCACCGATGTGACCCAGGACGAGGTGCTGGGCATGATCATCCTGGGCAAATGTCCGCCTGGCGCCATTCCCGGACCAGGCGCGTTGAAGATCGCTGCCTGAAGCCTGCTGGCCTGAGCCCGTTACCGATCTGCCGATCAGGTGATATGCCAGCCGGCGGGATGGCTTGGCCTTGCCATTGTGTTGACCGGGCGACTTGCCCATAAAGGGCTCACATGCTGATAGGCCGCATTATCCGTTGAAGAAGCTTTTTCCAATCGTCGCTTTCGTTGCCGTTGCGCTGATCAGCATGACAATGGCGGGGTTCGCCTATTTCGCGACGCAAGAGGCGGCTCGCATCAAGTTCGACGCGACCGCGGACGATGCGCTCAACCGTATCGAGAGCCGGATCGACCTGCAGCTGTCGCTGCTGCGCTCGTCGCAAGCCTTGTTCGACGCCCGCAATGGCGACATCTCGCAGAGCGAGTTCAAAGCGTTCTTCAATGCCCTCAATGTCGATACCAATTTCGCCGGCCTGCGCGGCATCGGCTTTCTCCGGCTGGTGAAAGCAGGCGACGAGGCGACGGTCGAGCGCGACATGCTGCATGACCAGGGCGTCAAGCGTGCGATCTATCCCGATACGACGCAGCCATGGCGCACGCCCGTTGTGCTGTTTGAGCCGCTCGACCCGTCCAACAAGGCCAGCATCGGCTATGACATGTTCACCGAGCCCGTGCGGCGCGCGGCAATCGAGAAGGCAATGGCAGATGACCAGCAGCACGCGAGCGGGCTGGTGCAACTCGGCCAGGACACGGGTGCAGCACAGACCTTCACCGGCTTTCTCGTCTTCGTGCGGCTCAACGTCGAGACCGCACCTGATGCCATAAACGCATCGCGATCCTCGACGGTAGGCTTTCTCTACGCGGCCTTCCGGGCCAGGGAGTTGTTCCAGATCGCGCTCAGCCGCGCGCCGCTGCTGCCGGTCAACACCGAAATCTACGATGGCGGCGTCGATCCGGATCATCTGCTGTTCCGGTCGGAGACGCCGCCCGTGTCGGGCTTTGGCGACAGGCTGCTGGTCACCCGCAAGATCAGCGTGGCGGGCCGTCCGTGGACCGTGCAGTTCAGGCCGACAAGCGCCTTCTCGCAGCCATCGTCGCGGGCCATCCCAGTCATGCTCGGCCTGTTCGGGTTGCTGCTGGCCGGCGCCATCGCGCTTGTCGCGCGCTATCAGGAGCGAGCCTACGAGGCAGCATCGCTGCTGCATGAGACGACGGAAAAGAGCCTGCTCGAAAAGGATTTGATGCTGCAGGAGATGAAGCATCGCATCAAGAATTCGATCACGCGAGTGCTGGCGATCGCGCGCCAGACCGCGTCACGTGCCAGCGACGTCAATGAGTTCTCGGCATCTTTCTCGGCCCGGCTACAGGCAATGGCCGCGTCCCAGGACATGCTGACGCGCTCGCGCTGGCAGAAGGCGGATCTCGGCGATCTCCTGCGCATCGAGCTTGGCCAAGTGTTCGGAAAGGAGCTGCCGGAAGAGCTTTTGTCCGGGCCGGAGGTGCTGCTTGACGAAACCACGACGCAGGCACTGGGCCTCACCTTTCACGAACTGGCAACGAATGCGCTGAAATATGGCGAGGCCGGCAATACGGTCGGCGCCCTCAGGATCGAATGGTCGGTCGAAGGGCGCGGGCGTGACCGGGTCTTGGCTCTGAGCTGGCAGGAAACCGGGCAGAAGAAGGTCGACGCCCCGGCCACGACCGGCTTCGGCACCAAATTGATCGACCTCAATGTCACGCGTGAGCTGCGTGGCACGATCCACCGCGATTATCGCGATGACGGATTGAATGTGGAAATCAGGATTCCGCTGCCGGCGTGAATGCCATCGGGCCTTGGCGGAATCGCTCCAGGCTTCCCGCGGCGGCCAATAAATTGCCGCACCGCTGCCGGGTTCGCGAATGAGCCCGACAGCGGCGATTCAAGTTGCTCGGAGCGGTTCAGCGTCTGATAGATCGCCGATCCGCTCCTTGCTCGCAATTCCGGCGGGAAAACCGCTCCGCGCTTTTCCCGCCGGAATTACCTTAGTTGCAGCGAGCCGTGTAGATGCGACCCCGATGATCGCGATACTGGCAGTATCCATTGCGCAGGTTGCGGACCAGCAGGCCGGAGCCGGCACCGACGGCCGCGCCGATCAGCGCGCCCTTGCCGCCGCCGACCAAGCCGCCCACGCCGGCGCCGATCAAGCCGCCGCCGACGACATCCTGCTCGGTCGAGGTACAGCCGCTGACGGCGACCACGGCAGCCATGGCAATAAGAATTTTCCGCATAGGGTCACTCCTCACTTCGTGTCCTCACTTTAATAAGCTCCAGCCGTCACTTAGCATGAAAAAACGACCTTTGCTGCTCCAATTTATTGTTGGTGAAGAGAGTCTTTTTCTGGGCGCAGCTTTCCGATGCCTCGGCCGCCGAAAAACCCGAGCGATGTGCGCGCGCGAACGTGGGGGCGGGATCAGGCCAGCTGGGACAGGGCGATCAGGACAATTGCCGCGGCCAACGCCGGAGCGACGATGGGCAGGATGCCATGAGCAACCGGCGATGCCGTGGATGTCTCGGGATCCTGGAATTCGCCCATCGAAATGCGAGCGGCCTGCTCGAGTCTGTTGATATCGGCGACCGTCAAGGCGCTCCTCCCCACTATGCTGCGGCAAAGCCCTCGAAAGCATGCTCGTCGGCTCGGCAGTTCCATCGGTATCTGGCAAAAACAGCATCTGCTTCTATGGTGAACAGCCGGTTAAAAGATGGCGGTCGCCTACTCCGTCTCGAAATTGCCGTGCGGAACAACGAGATGGTATTCGAGGCGACCATCCGCGATCTCGAGGCGCGCCGTTCCGTTCAGGGAAGAGGGCACTACGCGTTCCAGTGCGACGCTGCCGAAGCGCTTTTTGCCCTCTTGGTTGCTGTCGGTTCCTATGGTTTCGGCCCAGGTCAGCGACAGGGCAATGCCGCCATCGGCGGCGGTGTCGAGGACGGCGGTCACTTCGACGAAGCCCTCCGGCCGCGACAGGGCGCCATAGCTGACCGAGTTGACGGCCAGTTCATGCATCGCAAGGCCGATATGCAGCGCGGCGTTGGGGTTGAGGTAAGGATTTGCGCCGCGGAAGCGAAGGCTGTGCGACGCGTCCGTCCCGTAGCGGCCGACCTGACCGGCGACGAGTTCGCGAAGGGCAGCACCGCGCCAGTTGGAGGAGGTTACCAAATCCTGGGAGGAGGCCAGCGACTGGAGCCGGCCGCGAAAGCGGGTCAGGAAATCGCCGATGCTGTCGGAATAGCGTCCCGTCTGGGTGGCGATGCTCTGGATGATTGCCAGCAAATTCTTCGAGCGGTGCGTGACTTCGCGCAACAGCGTCGTCAGCGTCTGTTCGCGGCGTCGCTGCTCGGTCGTCTCGACCATGGTGGTGACGACACCTTGCACGTCGCCGGCCTCGCCATGGTCGGCGTCGATCCAGACCTGAAACCAGCGCATGCCGTCCTCCATCGGGACGCCGATCTCGAGGCGCTGCGGATCGCCGCTTGCGACGACGTTGCGCTTGGCAGCGCCAATGCGGTCGGCCTGTGCCGGCGGCAGGATGCCGTCGCCCTCGCTGCTGTCGGCGGCCCAGGGCGCACGCATGTTCCGCGCCCAGACCGTTTTCATGTCGCGGTCCTGGTAGAGGACGGAAATGCCGGCATTGTGCAGTGCGTGGAGAAGCGCCCGGCCAAGTTGCATGCCGCTTTCGGCGGGATGCAGGGCGATGACCTCGTCCCCCCGCTCGTTCTTCTTGGTATCTCGAGCCCTGGAACGCATCCGACCTGTTCACCCAACTCAGGCTGAACGGCTCACCGTCCAATGGGTTCCAAGGCAGGTTTTACGGGAACCAGACGCCCAAAAGCGGTCCGCCGGGCGGCGTCCTTGTGGGACACCACCCGGCGGTGGCTGGAAACCGTTTGAGGGGTGCGGCTTCCAGTGTTCGCCTGATAACTCTCAGGCCCGTCTGAACAGGCCGGCGAGAAGCGAAATGATGAGGAAAGCGAGAAAGATGAAGAACAATATCTGCGCTATCCCGGCAGATGTACCGGCAATGCCGCCGAAACCAAGCGCGCCGGCGATGATTGCCACGACGAGAAATACGAGCGCCCAGTAAAGCATGGTTCCATCTCCTTCCAACTATGTGAGAAAAACGTGGGTGGATGCGGTTTGTTCCACTTTTTGCCGAAAAAGACGATCCCTCCGCGCACCATCGTGGCGCGGAAAAGCAAGGCGCGGCCAGCGGAACCTTCCGGCTGGTCGCGCCCTGCTTTTGCGCGTTTGCGACTTCAGTTGCGCATGGCTATGCGGCTGCTTTCGCCTGCCGGTCGAAGAACAGAGCCTGGCTGATCAACGCCTTGACCATGTCCGGGTTGAACGGCTTCGTCACCAGGAAAGCCGGTTCGGGCCGCTCGCCGGTCAGGAGACGCTCGGGAAAGGCGGTGATGAAGATCACCGGCACGGAAGTCGACGACAGAATCTCGTTCACCGCCTCGATGCCCGAACTGCCGTCGGCGAGTTGGATGTCCGCGAGCACCATCTTCGGCCGCGTCTTGCCGAACATCGTCACCGCTTCGGCATGGGTGCGGGCGGTGCCGACGACCCGATGGCCCAGGCTCTCGACCATCTCCTCTATGTCCATGGCGATCAGCGGTTCATCCTCGATGATCAGCACGTCGGTCGCCACCTGGCGGGAAATCTCGTTGCTCGCCTGGGCAAGCAGTTCTGAGAATTCCTGTTCGCCGACGCCAAGAATTTCGGCCGCCTCATCCTCGCTGAAACCCTCGACGGCCACCAGAAGGAAGGCCTGGCGGGGAAGCGGCGCGATCGCATTGAGATTGGCCGCAGCGCGCTGTTCCCATGCCGATTGCGCCTGTTCTTGTGGAACGCGGATGGCGACGGACGTGAACAGTTTGGCGAAGACCTTGTACAGCGCGATTCGCTCGCTGGATGCCTCGGGAAAAATGTCGACATCGGCGATGATGGCCTCGAGCATCGCGGCAACCAGCGCGTCGCCGCTCTCCTGCGATCCCGATACGGCACGCGAGAAGCGGCGCAGGAACGGCAGGTGCGGAGCGATGGTGGCGGATAAACTCATGACGGACGTCTCCCTCAGATGACGTGATTGACTAAAAATGCAGGTCAAGCCCCATTGCAAGCCCCAACGACACAAACGCTGGCTTTCGCAAAAAGTTCCGGCCCCGGGAACTAATACGCCTGAACGGCGTTTGAATTGGGGATGGGCAACCAGACGAGGATGCCGCTTGTGTTGTGTTGAGTTATGTTGAGCGGCTATGGGGCTGGATTAAAGGGCGAAATGAAGGAAATGACGAAAGATGTCTTGACTGGCGCCTCAATCAGGCGCCGGAACGGCGTGGGCGACCCGCTCGGGCCGAATTCCGAAATCGGACGCAAACTCAAGCAGTATTACGACGAGCTGGTCTCCGACGATGTGCCGGATCGTTTCGCGCAGTTGCTCAGCCAACTGGAGCGGGCCGAGCCCGCACAGAAAAAGGACTGAGGCATGGCAACGGTCTCACAAGGCTTCAAGACCGATCTGCTTGGGGCAATACCGAGCTTGCGTGCCTTCGCAGTGTCACTGACGCAGAATGCCGACAAGGCCGACGACCTCGTGCAGGAAACGCTGGTCAAGGCCTGGGACAAGCATGAGAGCTTTCAGCCCGGTACCAACCTGAAGGCATGGCTCTTCACCATCCTGCGCAACGAGTTCTATTCGCAGATGCGCAAACGCGGCCGCGAGGTGCAGGACAGCGACGGCATCATGACAGCCAGGCTTGCGGTGCATCCCGCCCAGCACGGCCAGCTCGACCTCAAGGATTTCCGCGGTGCGCTCGAGCAGCTGCCCGAAGACCAGCGCGAGGCCATCATCCTCATCGGCGCCTCGGGCTTCTCTTACGAGGAGGCGGCCGAGATTTGCGGTTGCGCGGTCGGGACGATCAAGAGCCGCGTCAGCCGAGCCCGCACGCGCCTGCAGGAGATACTGAAAATCTCCGGCGAAGACGAGTACGGTCCCGATGCGATCTCAGCACAGGTCACGGGCACGGCGGCGCACTAAAGCGTCGCATCGAAACGGCTGACAGAATCGCCATCGCATCCGCTCTGACTCTTACGCGATGCGTCGTCGTCAGGCGGGCGGGACTCGTCCGCAGGCCCGGGCCACCGCTTCCACAAGATCTTCGCCCGAATAAGGTTTGCTGACCAGCCTTATCCCTGGAAAGGCAACCTTGATCTCGTCCGCATCCGAATAACCGGAGGCAAAGACGAAGGGCACGCCCGTTTCACGCAGGCGCGATGCAAAGTCGAAAGTCGGAGTGCCCCCCAGCATGAGGTCGACGATCGCCGCATCGAATTGGGTGGCAACCTGTCGGCCATCGATCTCGGCCAGGTCACGGACAAGCACCACGTCGTCGGCGCCGTGATCACGGCAAAGCTGCTCGACATCCATGGCGATGAGAAATTCATCTTCCAGGACAAGAATGCGCAATCCGTCAAGCAAAGGCGACACAGGCAATGGCTCCTTGAAACGCAGCGAGTCATGATCGCTATTTGACGCGCTGTCATTTAAAAAAGACATGCCACCGCAGCGGCTGAGCCCGCGGCTCTCGAGGAGCGGTCGAAATGTCAATCCAGAACGGCCTTGCTTCCTCCAGCCGCCGGTACGATTGCGAGAATTGCCCACTGCGGCCGCTGCCGGGTTTCCGCAAATTCGAGAGATCGGAACTGGCCTTCATCGACAAATTGAAGAAAGGCGAGCTCGCGGTCGACAAGGGCGCAACGGTGCTGGTGGAAGGACGCCGCAGCGCCCATCTCTACACGGTGCTGTCGGGCTGGGCTTTCCGTTACAAGCTGTTGTCGGATGGCCGCCGTCAAATCCTCAACTACGCCGTCCCTGGAGATCTCATCGGCTGCAAGGCGGCGTGATGGGCGAAATGCAGCATTCCGTCGAAGCCTTGTCGCCGATGCTGCTTTGCGTGTTCGAGCGGGAGTCCCTGCATGAGCTTTTCCGCAACCATCCGGGCCTGGCCTATGACATCACCTGGATCGCGTCGCGCGAGGAGCGGATGCTGAACGAGAACCTGCTCAGCGTCGGCCGCCGCAGCGCGATCGAGCGCACCGCCTATCTCATCGCCTTCATCGGCAGCCGGGCCAAGGCCGTTGGCCTCAATGGCGGGCGGTTCACCCGGATCGCGTTCACGCAGCAGCACATCGCCGATACCCTCGGCCTGTCTTTGGTCCATACCAACAAGACGATTCGCAAGCTGATGGATCGCAAGCTGATCGCTTGGCGCGAAGGCGGCTGCGAGATCATCGATCATGAAGGGTTGAAGCAGCTTGCCGGCTGGGAGGGGCAGGGCAAGGAACGGCGGCCGCTGATCTGACCGGATGCAGGAGGACCCGTTTTGAGCTAGGGTCCAGATCGATGGAACCAGGATGACCTCTATCCATTGGATTGAGCGTGATCTTTTCGGCAAACCGACACCCGCTTTGCGGGATCATGCCCGTTTATCCGAGGGGCTCGGAACCTTGAGACATGCAGCGCGTTGAAACCAGAGCAATCACAAGGAGTTAAGCAATGGCAGCTGCCGCAGGAAAGAACGCAGGCGAAGTGCGGGCGAACTCGGACCTCGAAGCCGATATCAGGCAGTTGAAGGCCGATATCGACAAGCTGACGAAGCAGCTGGCAAAGACAGGCGAGCATGGATATGGCACCGCCCGCCGTGCCGCTGCCGAAGGTGTCGAGCATCTGCGCGCCCAAGGCGAGGCAGCCTTTGATAGCCTGCGCAGCAACACCAGGGATATAGAGGCGCAGATAGCGGCAAGCGTGCGTGAGAAGCCGGTGACTTCATTGGCGATCGCCGCCGGCGTTGGCTTCCTGTTTGCGCTCCTGGCGCGCCGCTAGTCCCGCTCAAATGGGATTGCTGGCTTCCCTTGTCTCGGGCCTGGCTTCGGGCGAAACCGTTGCAGCCATGCGCCGCGCGCGCACGGCTGCAATTGTCTATGCGCTTGCCGCGCTCGCGGCGCTGTGCGGTCTCGGCTTCCTGATCGGGGCCGGCTATATATGGGCTGCGGACCGCTATGGGCCGCTCGCGGCGGCGTTGGGCTTCGGCGTCGGCTTTCTGATCGTCGCGGGCCTGATCTTGCTGATCTATCGCTTCTCGGCCGGCTCGCGCGCACGGCGCCGGGCAGAACGGCGCAAGGCGGACATGACGGCAATCGGGGTCACCGCCGCACTGGCCGCTCTGCCGGCGCTGCTCAAGGGAAAGGGCGGCCTCGGGGCCATTCTCGGTCCCGCCGTGGCGTTGGCGGCTTATGCCATCTACCGCGAGAACGTGAAACCAGGTCCCGGCGGGCCGGCTGGCGGCGATCCTGATTGAGGCTGACCGGATGAAGGCTAGGCCCGGATTAAAGCTGGGCCGGTCACTTGGAGAGATCCTCCAGCGGCATGGATATTTCGGCAAAGACGCCTTCCGGCCGGAACTCGTGCGCCACTTCGCTGGAGATGACCTTGGCCAGGCTGCGGCGGATCAGGATCGAGCCGAAACCGTGCCGCTCGGGCGGGGCAACCGCAGGACCGCCGCTTTCGCGCCAGGTCAAGACAAGGCGCCGGTCGCTTTTTCTGCCTTGTGTCTTCCAGCTCAGATCGACCTTGCCGGATGTTGCCGACAGCGACCCATATTGTAGGGCGTTGCTGGCCAGTTCGTGCAAGATCAGGCCCAGCCCCACTGCCTGGTCTGGCGACAGCAACAGATCGGGACCGGTGATCGTCATGCGCAGTTGCTCGGCGGTGTCGAAGGGCCTCACCTCGATCTGGACGAGTTCATGGATGCCGATGCCGCGCCATTCCCGGTCGGACAGCAGATTATGGGCAATGCCGAGTGCCTGGAGCCGGGCGCCGAAGGCTTCCAGGAAAGCGCTCGGCTGCCGGGCATGGCGCACGGTCTGCGTCGCCAGCGCCTGAACGGTCGCCAGCGTGTTCTTGACGCGATGATTGAGTTCGCGAAGCAGCAGCCTTTGCCTTTCCTCCCCAAGCTTGCGTTCGGATATGTCGTAATTGACCCCGAAGATCAGCGTCGGCTTGCCGTCGCCATCGCGCTCGATGACGCGGCCGCGCGTCGCCAGCCAGCGGGGTGGATGGAAGCCTTTCACGCGGTACTCGCCGAAATAGTCGTCGCCGCCGGCCAAGGCGTCGCGGAAGCGGGTTTCGGTTTGATAGACGTCGCGTGGATCTATTGCCATCAGGATGTCGCGCGCCCGCAACCGGTTCGATCGCGGCAGATTGAACAATTCCGGCAGCAAACCATCGCATTCGATCATGTCGGTGCGGATGTCCCAGGCCCAGCTGGCAAGCGATGCCGCGTCGAGCGCTATGGCGCGCCGTTTTTCTTCGCGAACCAGCGCCGCCTCGGCGATGGCGCCGCTGCGCGTCGCATCCTTCAGCGTGAACAGGCTGGCGGCTAGGCCGGCCAGCGCCTTCAACTGGTCGAGCCTGACGCGCGATGGAAAGGGACGGGGCTTGCGGTCGAAAACGCAGAGCGTTCCGATCCTGGCGCCGGCGACGGTCACCGGCGCGCCCGCAAAGAAGCGGATGTGATGCTTGCCCGTGACCAGTGAGTTGGCTTTAAAACGCGGATCCAAGGTCGCGTCGGGTACCACCATCAGTTCGCCGCCCGCGGCAATCGCATGGGCGGAGAAGGAGATGTCGGTTGCGGTCTCGATCTCGTCCAGGCCGACACGCGACTTGAACCATTGCCGCTCGACGTCGACGAGCGTAACCAGCGCGATCGGTGCGCGCATGGCGGCCGCGGCAAGGCGGCTGACGCCGTCGAAGTCGGCGTCAGTCATCGTATCCAGCGCCTGCAAGCCGTGCAGCACGGCCAGCCGGCCGGCGTCGTTGACGACGTGCATTACTTCGGCCGGAAGGCCCGGCGCCAATTTCGCCGCCTTGTTCACCAGCGCCCCCGACGCTTCCTCGCGAGCCCTCCGACTTCGCCTTCCCGACTTGCCGGCGAAGGGCTTGGCCAAACGCGGAACCTTCGTAGCAAGGAACCGTTACCCGAAGATGTTTTGCCAGAGACGCTCAACGCGTCCACATCGCATCGAGGCCGGCTATGCCCAAGACCATTCCTGAAAACAAAGCGCGTCAGGGACACTGGGGCTGGCACGGCTTGCGGATCCTGATTGCGGGACTTCTCCTGGCCTTTGTCGTTTGGGGCATCGTCGAGATTTACGGCGAGTACACGAAATCCCCGACCACCGAACAAGGCAGCGCTCCGAGCGGCTAGTCTTCTGTTCCTCGTCGGCTGCCCCTGCATCAGGCCGCCTTTGCCCGCATGGCGTGCCGCGGCACCAGCACGTTCAAGGCGCCCGGGTGGATTTCGATGGTAATTTCGTCCTCGAGCTTGATAAGTTCACCGTCGAGGACGGCGCGGTATTTCCTGGCCGCCGACCGGATCTTCAGCACAGCCCGCTCTGTCTGATGGATTTCGACATGTTCATTGTCCCGCCATTTGCCACGCGCGACGTTGAAGAAGAACTTGACCAGTTCGGCGCGCTGCCGCGCGACCGTGACATAAATGCCGAGCACGCCGCCCGCCGGATTGTCGGCAAAGGGCAGGTGACCCTCTCCAAACAGGTTGTTGGTGACGCCGACGCCGGTGGTTCGCGCCGTGATCTCGGCCTCGCCAATGGTCAGGGTGACCGTCATCGCCGGCGGATTCTTGATCGTCTGCCAAGCCGCTTTCGCGGATGCCCGCATCTTGCCCAGCCGGGAGCCGAACTCCATGTTCTGGCGTAGCTGCACCATCTTGGCGTGCATGCCGATCGAGAACTGATGCACGAAAGGCCGGCCATTGGCGGTGGCGATGTCCACCGCCATCACCTCGCCATCGGCGAAGGATCGCAAAGCCGCATCGAGCGTCTGCGGGATGCCGAGCCCGCGCGCGAAGAGGTTCATGGTGCCTGCGGGCAATATGGCCAGCGCCTTTTTCTTGCCCATCAGCCGCGCCGCCGCCGCCGATATCGTGCCATCGCCGCCGCCGGCGAGAACCACGTCGATGCCGCGACGCGAAGCCGCGTTGTCCAATGCCGGCACGATGTCCTTGCCGGCAACCACGTCGATATCGATGGAATGGCCTGCTGCCTCCAGCAGGTCGCGCATGCGATCGCGAAAGCCATCCAGGTCGAGGGTGCGCAAGGTGCCACCGTCCCGGTTCAGCACCGCCGCAAACCGCATGTCCCCTCCGTGTTCTCAAAAAAACTCCGAGCCGGAGAAGCTCCAGCCGTCGGCTGAACGGCGCAAGTGGCAAAAAGGTTCCGGATGATGCGGCGAATTTCCCTTTGCAGCACGCAAGTTGCGGGCCGCGTGTGCGGAGAATATGCGTCCTGGCTTTTGTCGGAACAATGGGCGCAGTCACGACGTTGTGATCAGGCGAATGCCGCGTTCGCCCGTCGCCGGTGACGGCGGAGGCCGGTGCGGCATGCATGAAATCAGGCACGAGGAGACACCATCATGATCCGCAATCTTTTAGCCACGACTGCTCTTGCCATGTTCGTGGCGACGGGCGCGCATGCGCAGACGACTCCGACACCGGCTGCGCCTGGCGCGGAGCAACCCGCCGCTCCTGTGGTGCACGCCCAGGGCAGCATCGCCACCAACATCATCGGTGAATCGGTTTATAACGGCACCGGCGACAATGCCGAGAATATCGGCAAAGTAACCGACATCGTCTTCGACAAGGACGGTCAGGCCAAATCCATAGTCATCGGCGTCGGGGGCTTTCTGGGCGTCGGGACGAAGAATGTCGCGTTCGATTACGACAAGCTGCAGTGGGCCGAGAAAAACGGCGACCGCTGGCTGGTCGCCCAGACGACCAAGGACCAGTTGACGGCGCAGCCGGAGTTCGACACCAAGCCCTATGCTCCGGCACCGGCCGCATCGACAGCCGCACAGGCGCCGTCCACATCCGCGCCGAGCGATACCGCCCAGGCGCCAGTCGACATGAACGCGGCTCCGGCGGAACCGGTGAAGCGCGCCGACGGCAATCTCGCCACCAATATCATCGGTGAGAGCGTCTATAACGGGACCGGCGACGATGCGCAGAACATCGGCAACGTCAACGACATCGTCCTGACCAAGGAAGGCAAGGCGCAATCACTGGTCATCGGCGTCGGCGGCTTCCTCGGCATCGGCGAGAAGAACGTCACGTATGATTTCGGCAAGGCCCAGTGGGCCGAGAAAAACGGCGACCGCTGGCTGGTGGCTCAAACCACCAAGGAAGAGCTGCAGGCATTGCCGGACTTCAACCGCAAGGCTTATGATCCGGCTCCGGTCACGACGGCATCGAACGCACCTGCTGCGTCCACCCCGGCCGTCGCGCCGACAACCAATACGGCTCCGATGGACAAGACGGCGCAGGCCCCGTCCGCCTCCACGCCTGATGCGACCGCTCCCGACCAGACGAAGACCGCAGCGATCGACAAATCCAAACTGACCGAAATGCCTGTCGGCGAGGTCAGGGGCGACGATCTCAAGGGTACCACAGTTTATGGCGCCAACGACGTCAAGGTCGGCGAGATCGGCGATGTCGTGCTGACGCCCGACAACAAGACCGACGCGGTCATCGTGGATGTCGGCGGTTTCCTCGGCGTCGGCGAGAAGGAAGTCGCCGTCGGCATGGACAACCTGAAATTCATGACCGACAAGGACGGTAACAAATATCTCTACACGACCTTCACCAAGGAGCAGCTCGAGGCCCAGGCCGCCTATGACAAAGGCAGCTATGCGCAGAACCGCGAGCAGCAGCGGATGATCGTGAGATAGCAACAACGGCAGTAGGGCAGTAGGGCAGTAGGGCAGTAGGGCAGTAGGGCAGTAGGGCAGTAGGGATTCCCTATTCCCCTACTGCCCTACTTACATAGCCCACAACGCCATCCCTGGTCAGCTCCGCCAGCGCCAGCGACTGGTCGAGATGTTCGGCCCGCCAGGCAAGCAGCCGTTCGGCGAACTCGAGCCTGGTCGGGAGATAGGCGGGATCGGCGGCGAGATTGGCGAGCTCGGCGGGATCCTTCTCCAGGTCGAACAGCAAGGGCGGCAGGCCGCCGCCGAAATGCACATATTTGAATTTTTCCGTGCGGATCACGGCGAGATTGCACTGGCGCGAGGCATGGCCGAAATGCCGTTCGGCTTCGCCTTCCGCGATCGAACGAAAATCGAATTCCCAATGCGCGGCGTCGCGCCAGTCCGACGGCTCCTCGCCGACGATGAACGGCCGCAGCGAGTGACCGTCGAGATGCGGCGCCGGTTCGCCGCCCAGCAGGTCGAGCAAGGTCGGCAATATGTCCACCGCCTCGGTAAAGCGGTCGACGGCCACGCCTGCGGTGTGGCCGTGACGCGGGTCGCGGATGACCAGGGGGATATGATAGCTGGCGTCGAAGAAGCCGCCTTTGCCCAGCATGAAATGGTCGCCCATCATCTCGGCATGGTCGGAGGTAAGCACAACGATCGTGTCGTCCCACGCGCCCGCCGTCTTGACCGCCTGCCAGATACGGCCGAGCTGCGCATCGACTTCCGAGATCATGCCGTAATAGATCGCGCGGATGCGGCGGAAATCATCCTCGCTCCAGTCATGTACGCTGCCGGCGGCGCCAGGTCGAAACTTGTGCTTTTTCTGCCTGCCGAAATCGTAGGCGAGATAGGGATGGCTGTCCGCCTCTTTCTGCCAGCCTGCCGCGCGGCGAAAGCCGGGGCCGTCGGCGGGGTCGTACATCGCGTCGTATGGTGCAGGCGCGATGAAGGGCGGATGTGGGCTGATGAAAGAGAGATGCGCGAACCAGGGCGCGGCATGATCCTGTTCGCCCAGCCATCGGATGAATTCGCCGGCAAGAAAAGCCGTCGGCGTCTGCTCCTTCGAATAGACGGGCGGCGCAGTCGTCACGGAGCCGGCGTCGCCTGCCCCGTTCGCCGGTCGATGGATCGCGGGGGAGCCGGCGTCGGTATCGATGCCCTGCATTCCCAGCCATGACAGCCACTGCTTCTGATGCTCTGGCAGCAATTGGCGCACCGTGAAACCAGGAAGCACGCCTTCATAGCTTCGCAGCCGCGGATCAGCCGGAGCGAGCCGGCGCGGATCCAGCGATACGTCGGTGTAGCCGAACAGCGTCGGATCGTAGCCCAGCGCGCGCGCCGAAAGCGCTATATTGCCGTGACGGGCATCGAGCGGCGTGCCGTTGCGGCAAACCCGGTTATTCATCTGGTAGAGGCCGGTATAGAGGCAGGCACGGGCCGGCGAGCAGGGTGCCGCGCCGCCATAGTGCCGCTTGAACAATACGCCTTCCGCTGCCAATGCGTCGGCATTCGGCGTCTTCACCAGGGGATGGCCGGCCGCCGAAAGGCAATCGCCGCGCCATTGGTCGCAGGTGATCAGGAGAACGTTCGGACGCCTGCCTTTTCCGGTCACTGGCGATAATCCTTGGCTAATGTGCGAGCGTCGCTCATGGAACCGAAATCCCGCCCCGGCGCAAGCCCGGGCTGCTGGTGGTTCGGTGAACAAACTGCTTTCGATTGTTCACTTCCAGAGTACAGTCCATCCCGTCTTTGTCGCCTTTGACGGGAACAGGCCGATGCTCATATTGGCGAGGACAGCGGCAGGGGCCGCAATAGAACAAGGGAGCAGCACTCATGCTCGACCAGATCAAGGGTTTGCATCACGTCACCTCAATGGCCAGCGATGCCCGCCAGAACAATGAGTTCTTCACTGGGAAGCTCGGCCTGCGCCGGGTCAAGAAAACGGTCAATTTCGACGCGCCCGACGTCTACCACCTCTACTATGCCGACGAGCTCGGCACGCCGGGTTCGGTGATGACCTATTTTCCGTTTCCCAATATCGGCAAGGGCCGTCACGGCGTCGGCGAAGTCGGCACCACCGCCTATTCGGTGCCGGAAGGCACGCTCGCCTATTGGGAAAGGCGCTTCGCCGAGGAAGGTATCGCCGGCCTGTCGCGCGAAGAGACCTTTGGCGAGAAGCGTCTGGCCTTCGCCGGACCGGACGGCGACGGTTTCGCGCTCGTCGAGGACAGGGCCGACACGCGCGCGCCATGGGTGAAGGGCGGCATTCCCGCCGACGAGGCGATCCGGGGCTTTCACTCCGTGTCGCTGCGCCTGAAGGATGGCGGCGCCACCGAGGAACTCTTGAAGTTCATGGGCTATGAGGAGCTCGACAAATCCGGCAATGTCAGGCGGCTGGCGATCAGGAACGGCAATGGCGCCGACGTCGTCGACATCGAATCGCTACCCGGTGCCGCCTTTGCCGATCTCGGCGCGGGCTCGGTCCATCACGTCGCTTTCGCCGTCGAGGATCGAGCCAGGCAGCTCGAAGTGCGCAAGGCGCTGATGGATACCGGCTACCAGGTGACGCCAGTGATCGACCGCGATTACTTCTGGGCGATCTATTTCCGCACGCCGGGCGGCGTTCTGTTCGAAGTCGCCACCAACGAGCCGGGCTTCGACCGCGACGAGGACACCGCCCATCTCGGTGAAACCTTGAAGCTGCCGGCGCAGCATCAGCACCTGCGGCCCTATCTCGAAAAGCATCTGCAGAAGTTGGAAGACTGAGGGGCGGGGTCATGAGCACAGACAGCTACATCCACAAGGTACTGCCCGGTTCGCCGGGCGGTCCGCTGCTCTTCGTCTTCCATGGCACCGGGGGCGACGAGGGCCAGCTCGTCTCGCTGGGGCGCGATCTCGCGCCCCAGGCAACCATCATCTCGCCACGCGGCGATGTGTCTGAACAAGGCGCTGCGCGCTTTTTTCGTCGCACTGGCGAGGGCGTCTATGACATGCAGGACCTGGCGCGCGCGACTCGGAAGATGGCGGGCTTCGTCAAGGCGCAGATAGCAGCGGCGAAGCCGTCGGCGATACACGCTCTCGGCTACTCCAACGGCGCCAACATCCTGGCGTCGCTGCTGTTCGAAGCCCCTGACCTGTTCGACGCGGCGGTGCTGATGCACCCGCTGATCCCGTTCGAACCGGAGGTGAACGGCAGTCTTGCCGGGCGCCGCATTCTGGTGACGGCCGGCAGGCGGGATCCGATCTGTCCGCCGAACCTGACTTCGCGGCTCGAAGCCTATTTGCGCGCCGATGGCGCCGATGTCACAGTGGAGTGGCATGAAGGCGGGCACGAAGTGCGGCCGAACGAAATCGAGGCGGCGCGGCGGCTCTTTGCCGGTGTGGCCCAAGGAGTAAGTGATGCCTGACCAACTGCCGGAGATCGAACTCGAAGATCGTGGCTCCAAGGGCCGCTACGTGCTGCGCAGTCCGGGCGGGGCCGAGGCGGAGATGACCTTCACCAGGATCGGCGAGCACCAGATCATCATCGACCACACCGAAGTGCCCGACGCGTTTCGCGGCCAGGGTGCCGGGCTTCGGCTCGTCACCCGCGCCGTCGAGGACGCGCGCGCGGCGGGCAAGAAGATCATCCCGCTCTGTCCCTTCGCCAACGCCCAGTTCCGCCGTCATCCGGAGTGGGCCGACGTGCTGAAGGGGTAGGATCAGCCGGCGCTTTACCAGTCGGGACCCACGGGAGTAAAACAGTGTGATAGGCCAGCACGGCTTTGGCATTTGCACGCTCGGCCCATCTTGCCTAAGTAGATATGATATATCGCGGGCGGCGTGCGACACATCGAACCGAATGATCCCTTCATGACCGAAACCGATCTCGTTCCCGTCTTCGACGGCCATAACGACACGCTGCTCAGACTCTATCAGTCGAAAGACCCGGACGTCGAAAAGCTATTCATGGAAGGGAAATCGGGCGGCCATATCGACCTGCCGCGCGCACGGGCCGGCGGGTTCGCCGGCGGCATGTTCGCGATCTTCCCGCCGCCTGTCGAGAGAGGCCGGCGCGGCGCTGTCCCGTCGACGCCCAGCGATGCCGAGCCTTTGCCGCCCGAACTCCCGCACAGCGATGCGCTGGCCTCGACGATCGCGATGGCCTCGATCCTGTTCAGGCTGGAACGGGCCGGAGCGCTGAGCGTCTGCCGCAATGCCGCAGATGTGCGCGGCGCCATGGTGCGCGACTCGATCGCTGCGGTATTCCATATCGAAGGGGTCGAGGCGATCGATCCCGAACTCACCATGCTCGACGTGCTGCATGCCGCCGGCTTGCGCTCGCTCGGCATCGTCTGGAGCCGCCCGAACGCCTTCGGCCATGGCGTGCCGTTCCGCTTTCCGTCCTCGCCCGATACCGGTCCCGGCTTGACCGATGCCGGCAAGGCGCTGGTCAAGGCCTGCAACCAACTCAGGATCATGATCGACCTGTCGCATCTCAACGAGAAGGGGTTTCGTGACGTCGCCGCGCTCAGCGATGCGCCGCTGGTCGCGACCCATTCCAACGTGCATGTGATCTGCGGCCACTCACGCAACCTCACCGACTGGCAGCTCGGTGCGATTCGCGAAACCGGCGGCATGGTCGGGCTGAACTTCGCCACCGGCTTCCTGCGCGAGGACGGAAAGATGAATGCCGATACCGGCCTCGACATCATGGTGCGCCACATCGATTCCCTGCTGCAGGCGCTGGGTGAGGATGGGGTTGGCCTCGGCTCCGATTTCGACGGAGCCATGATCCCGGCCGTCATTGGCGACGCCGCCGGCCTGCCGAAGCTCATCGATGCGCTCGCCGCACGCGGCTTCGGCCGCGCGCTGATCGAAAAGATCGCCTACCGAAACTGGCTGGCCATGCTGGAGAAAACCATAGGATAGGAAGTTCAGCCGAATCCCATGCGCTTCAGCCAGTCCTTGCCGACGCCGCGGTCGCGGATGATCGGCAGCGGGTTTTCCGAATCGAGCCGCGCGCAGATGCGGTAGACCTCAAGCGTCTCGGCGCTCATCTCGCCGCGCTTGTAGAAGAACATAGCGGCGGCATAGCGTGTGCGGCCCGACCATTTTTCGCCGAGTGGCGTGTTGACCAGTTCCCACTGTTCGGCCGCCTCTTCTTGCTGCTTGTCGGCTTCCTCGCCCATGGTCAGAAATCCGCCGGCGGATTGGCGGTGCGACGATCGAGCTTGATGAACGGCCGCGGCACCACCTTGGCCCGCTTCATCAGCTTTTGGTATTGCAGCTCGCGCATGGCGTAGATCTCGACCCAGAGGTCGTCGACGACAGTATCACCATGTGGTCGCGCCAGCGAAGCGATGGCGATGTTGCGCTTGGCCATCGGCGACCACATGGCGGCGCTGACCAGCCCGACCTCCTGGCTTTTTCTGTGATAGACGATGGCGTGTTCGGCCGGGATGTTGCCTTCGATCTCCAGCCCGACCAGCACATGCCGCAGCGTGCGCTTGGCGCGTCCCTCGAAGATGGCGCGACGGCCGTTGAAATGGGCCTTTTCCAGGTCGATCATGAAGCCGAGCCCGATCTCGTCGGGCATGCGCAAGCGGTCGGCACGGATGGCGTGTTCGGCTGTCGTGAAGTCGGCATTGGCGACGATCAGCCCGGCCTCGATCCGGGCGCGGTTGAGCGCGGTATAGCCGATGGCGCGGATGCCGCGCAGTTCGCCGGCCGCCATCAGCCGGTCCCACAGGCTCAGCGCCTTGTCGACCGGCATGAACAATTCATAGCCGAGGTCGCCGGTGAAGCCGGTGCGCGAGATGGTGACGGTTTCGCCATCATGCGGGAATTCGGCGAGGTCGAATGCCTTCAGCTTTTCGACATCGGCAAAACCGGCATCACGCAGCACGGCGAAAGAGGTCGGACCTTGCAGTGCCAGGCCCGCGACGGCTTCGGTCTCTTCCTCCACCGTCACATCGAACCCGATGGCGCTGTCGAGCAGCCAAGGCAAATGCCGCTCCTGCGAGCACAGCCGGAACCGCGTTGGCGAGAGCCGGAACAGCGTGCCGTCATCGAGGACGAAGCCCTCGTCGTCGCACCACGCGGTATAATGGACGCGGCCCGGCTTCAGCCTGGTCACGTCGCGCAGCGTGACGCGGTCGAGGAAGGCCTCGGCGTCCGGTCCCTCGACGCGGTACTTGGTCATCGGCGAGATGTCGAAGAGCGCCGACTGGCTGCGAATGGCGAAATATTCGAGCTCCTCGTCCCACAGCGAATGGGGGGCGCGGTAGCCCGCCCAGTTGTACCAATCCTGGGTCTTGGCCAGAGCATCGATGCGCGGCTGGAACGGCGTGCCGAGACGCAACGTGCGGAAGTGGGATTGGGCGGCGATGCGGGCGGATGATGGTTGCTGATTCATGCTGGCGATCCTTCGCCGTAGAACGCGACTGCCGCCAACTGAAACATCGCCTTACCCCTTCATCGCAATAATGCGTCGAGCGGCGTTCAATCCAGGCGCGCCGGAGACGCCGCCGCCGGGATGTGAACCGGCACCGGCGAGAAACAGCCCGTCGAGCGGTGTGTCGTAGCCGGACCAGCCCGAGACCGGGCGCGAGATCAGCATCTGGTCGGCCTGCAACTCGCCGTGGTGCCAGTGGCCGCCCGGCATGCGGTAGCGCGTTTCGATGTCGGCGGGCGTCAAGAGCTCGGTGTGGCGCACCGTCTTGCCGATGCCTGGCGCGTAGGCTTCGAGCTGAGCCATGATTGCCTCCAGGAATTTCGCCTTGCCGGCGCCCCATCCCTCTTTCAGAGCATAGGGCGCGTATTGCACCACCGCCGACAGCACGCAGGCGCCGTCGGGCGCGAGCGATGGATCGGCGAGGCTTGGCAGCGTGATCTCCATCACCGGTTCGGGCGAGAACGCGCCGTATTTGGATGGATTGAAGGCGCGCTCGACATGATCGGGCGAGGGGGCGATAACCAGCCGCCCCCTGTGGCCGGCGGCATCGACACCTGTGAATTGCGGCGGCCTGTCGAGCGCCAGGTGAAGCTTGGCGACATCACCCTTCATGCGGATGTTATTCACCTTGCGCACGAAGCCGGTGTCGAGTTCGCGTGGACCGACAAGGTCGAGCAAAGTCGTCGCCGGATTTGTCGCGGAGACGATCGTCCTGGCGCGCAGCACCTCGCCATTGTCCAATGCGATACCGACGGCACGGCCTTTCTCGACAATGATCCTTGCGACAGGCGCCGATGTGCGGACGTTCACGCCCGCCTTTTCGGCCGAGGCGCGGATGGCGGCGATCACCGCGCCCATGCCGCCCTTCGGCACTATCTGCGCGCCGGCCGCACCGCCGACCTCGCCGGCCAGCCGGTAATAGAGGCCGAGCAGCGAGGTGGGCGAGCGCGGACCGAGATGGCTGCCGAGCGTCGTATCGAAGGCAAGCAGCCCTTTCAGCCTGTTGTCGGCAAGCTGCTCGTCGAGCAGGTCGGCGACGTTCATCAAAAGCACACGCAGGAAATCGCGCATGTCTTCCTTGCCGAGCCTTTTCAGCGCCAGTGCGGCCTGGCCGAGCGCCGCTGTCTCCAGCAGCGACATGCCGGCCAGCTCGGGCGGACGACGCGAGAGGAAGGGTTCCAGGATGCCGGCGTAGCGCAGCAGCTGCGCGCGCAACTGCTTCCACGCGGATTGCTCCGACGAACTTGCACCGGTCAGCATTTCGCCATAGGCGCCGTGCAGGACCAGCGAGGGGCCGTCCATCGACAGCGCAACCGACGGCGCGAAGTCGTCTGGGGTAATCCGCAAGCCATGCTTCTCCAGCTCCAGCGTCTTCACCACGTCGGGGTGCAGCCTGTTCAGCAGATGGGCGATCGACGAGACGTGAAAACCCGGCGCGAATTCCTCCGTGCGCGCGGCGCCGCCGAGATCGTTCCCAGCTTCCAGCAGCAGCACCTTGCGCCCGGCGTTCGCCAGCGTGGCAGCAGTGACGAGGCCATTATGGCCGCCGCCAATGACGATTGCATCATATGACGTCATGGGCCGGGCTCATATGTGAGATCGATTTGGCGAGATCGCGCAGGATCTCCGCCGCGGCATTGCGTCCGGGCGCGCCCATGACGCCGCCGCCGGGATGGGTCGAGGAGCCGCACATATAAAGCCCGCCGATCGGTGAGCGGTATTGCGCGTAGCCCGGCACCGGGCGGTTGAACAGAAGCTGGTCGAAGGTCAGTTCGCCCTGGAAGATGTTGCCTTCGGTGAGACCGACCTCGGCCTCGATTTCGCGCGGCGTGCGCACCTCCATGTGGACGATGCGGTCGCGAAAGCCGGGCGAGTAGTCGGCAATCTGCGCAACCACGCTTTCGGCGAATCCTTCGCGATCGGCGTCGGTCCATTCATGGCCGTTCACCTTGGGCGGCGCGTATTGCACGAAGCAGCTCATGAAGTGTTTTCCCGGCGGCGCCATCGTCGGGTCGAGCGTCGTCGGGATGACCATGTCGAGGAAAGGATCGGCCGACCAGCGCCCGGCCTTCCAGTCGTCATAGGCGCGCTCCATGCGCTCCATCGAATCGGTGAAATGCATGTCGCCGCGATAAACCGGCGAATCCTTCGGCAGAGCCGGGAATTCGGGCATCGAGTCCAGCGCGATGTTGACCTTGCCGGACGAGCCTCGGATCTTGAAGTTCCTGACCCGGCGCAGGAAAATCTCTGGCAGTTCCTTCTCCTCGACCAGTTTCAGGAAGGTTCGCTTCACGTCGGCATTGGAGACGACGAGCTTGCCACGGATCTCCTCACCGCCGGCCAGCACCACACCCTTGGCCTTGCCGCGGCTCACCAGAACATGGTCGACCTCGGCGCCGGTGCGAATGGTTCCACCCGACGCCTTGAAGGACGCCGCCAGCGCCTTGGTCACCGCGCCCATGCCGCCGCGCGCATAGCCCCAGGCACCGACCGAGCCGTCGACCTCGCCCATATAGTGGTGCAGCAACACATAAGCCGTGCCGGGCGACATCGGCCCGAGCGCCGTGCCGATGATGCCGGACAAAGCGAAATTGGCCTTGATGACATCGGTCTCGAAATATTCATCGAGGAAGTCTGAGATCGACATGGTCCAGAAGCGCAGCGTCAGCGCCATTTCCTCCGCCGACAGGCCCGCGAATTTCTTGCCCAGATAAAGGAGCTCGCCCAGATCCCGCGGCCGCAGACTGGTCGGGTCGGGCGCGGTGCGCATCAACAGCGGCTGGATGAAACGGCACTGGCGCGTCACGTCGCGCGCATAACGGTCGTAGGCTTCGGCATCGCGTTTCGAGAAGCGCGCAAATTCGCGCCGGTGTGCATCATGGTCCCGGTAATTGGCGAGATAGTCGCCATCCCTGGTGAACACCGCGCCGCCCTCATAGGAAATAACCTGCAGGCCGAAGCGCGGCAGTTCGAGGTCGCGCATGATTTCAGGGCGAAACAGCGAACAAACATAGGAACAGTTGGAATAGAGGAAGCCCGGCGTCAGTTCCCGGCTGGTGGCGGCGCCGCCGACCCAGGGATTCTTCTCCACCACCAGCACGTCGAGCCCGGCGCGCTGGAGATAGCAGGCATTGACCAGTCCGTTGTGTCCGCCGCCGATGACGATCGCATCCCAAGCTTTCATTTTGGCCCAGTCTTTCCATGCGATCCGCTGTTCATTTTGGCGTAATCCGTCCCCTCAATGCGCGAAACTTGGCATGGTAGTCGTCGTTTTGTCCAGCTATATTGAATGAATGTTCAACAAATGATGTTGCGTTTTCCCAGACATGGGCTAGGCTTTGCAGGCGTTCGAGACGGACATTCGTCGATTGGGGATCGAGGGTTGATGATCGAAACGGCCGAGGCCGAGCCGGAGTATGACGGAGCCGCCATCCGCTTCCTCGAGGCGCTGTGGGGCGACGGCTACCTGTCGCCGGGCGGGCCCGACGAAGTCGACCGCGTGCTCGAGGGGCTTTCGCTCGCAGGCAAGACCATCCTCGACATCGGCTGCGGGTCCGGAGGCATCACGCTGCATCTGGTCGAACGGCATGGCGCCGCGCACGTCACCGGCTTCGATGTTGAGCGGCCGGTGATCGAAACGGCCAGGCGCCGGGCAGCCTCCCGCGGGCTTGCCGACCGCGCCAGCTTCATCCAGGCGCCGCCTGGGCGGTTGCCTTTCGAGGATCAGTCCTTCGACGTCGTCTTCTCCAAGGATGCGCTGCTGCATGTCGCCGACAAGGATGCGCTGTTTGCGGAGATATTCCGCGTGCTCAAGGCCGGCGGCGCCTTTGCGGCATCAAACTGGATGATCTCGCATGACGGCGAACCATCACCGGAGATGAAGGCCTATGTCGCCGCCGAAGGGCTGTCCTTCGCGATGGCCTCGCCGGCGCGCTACGCACAGGCGATGCGCCAGGCGGGCTTTGCCGAGATCGCGGTTCGCGACCGCAATCCCTGGTACCGCGAGGTGGCGCGGGGCGAACTGGAAAGGCTGAAGGGGCCGCTCTATCCGACGGTCGCGGCGGCAGTGGGCGCCGCCTATGTCGACAAGAACATACGAACCTGGGAGGCCATGCAGAAGGTGCTTGACAGTGGCGAGCACCGTCCCACTCATCTTCGCGGGCAAAAACCGAAGATGGTCGGCTAGCCGGCGATGTGGAGCATGACCGCACCCATGAAAATTGCAGCACGCCAAGAGCAGTCCGCCGAGGCATCGAGCGAACCCGAGAAACGCGGGCGTAAGGCTTCCAAGGAGGTCAGGCAGCTTCAGTTGATCGAGGCGACGATCGATTCGTTGGCCAAGCGCGGCTATTCGGAGACGACGATGGCCGACGTCGCCGATGGCGCGGGCCTGTCGCGCGGCATCGTCAATTTCCATTTCGAGAGCAAGGAAAAACTGCTGATCGCGACCTTGCAGCATATGTATGACGAGTACTCGGCGCATTGGCGCAATGCCTTGGAGAAAGCGGGGAACGATCCCGCCGACCAGTTGCGGACCCTGGTCGCGGCCGATTTCGACCGTTCGATCTGCAACAAGCGCAAGCTGGCGGCTTGGTGCGCCTTCTGGGGCGAGGCCAAGTCGCGGCCGACCTATCAGGCGCTGAGCAGCGCCCGCGATGCCGTTTACCAGAACATCTTCATCGAGCTTTGCGCGACGCTCAAGCAAAGCGGCGGCTATGCCTATGAGCCGCAGGTCATGGCGCTGGCGCTCAGCGCGATGCTGGAGGGACTGTGGCTGCGCTTGATGATGGGCACCGAAGACACTACCCGCGAGAGCGCCTTGCAGGCAGCCAACGAATTCCTGTCGGCCGCATTCCCCAAACATTACCAGGGAGCAGCCGCCACCCGTCGCAAGGCATGAAGCAATCGATAAATAAAAGAGGATGGAACAGCAATGAAGACATCAATCCAGCGGCTGACATTGGCCCGACGCCTGACATTGACCCTGGTATTGACCGGCGTGCTGGCGGCCTCGGCCGCAGCCCTGGCGGTTGCCGCCGACAAAGACCTGGTCGTGTTCGACTGGTCCGGCTATGAGGATCCGAGCTTCCATCCGAAATATGTCGAGAAGAACGGCGATTCGCCGACCTTCGCCTTCTTTGGCGACGAGGACGAGGCGTTCGAAAAAGTGCGCTCGGGTTTCAAGGCCGATCTCGGCCATCCCTGCTCGCAGAGCGTGGTGAAATGGCGCGAGGCCGGCCTGCTGCGGCCGCTCGACACATCGAAGATAACAGGCTGGAAAGATCTCAATCCCGGAATCATGGCGATGAAGGATCTCGCCACGACCGCCGATGGCAAGGCCTGGTTCATGCCCTGGGACTGGGGCAACACCCAGCTCACCTATAATTCCGAAAAGGTCGACGCCAAGGACGTGCAGTCGCTGAAGGCGTTCGCCGATCCGAAGTTCAAGGGCCGGGTTTCGATCGGCGACAATGTCGACGACGCCTATGCGCTGGCAAGCCTGGCCATCGGCGTCAAGGACTGGACCAAGATGACCGACGACCAGTTCAAGCAGGCGTCGGATTTCCTGCGCCAGGTGCATAAGAACGTGCGCTCCTACTGGACCGACACAACGGACGTGGTGCAGCTTTTGAGCGGCGGCGAGGTCGATCTTGCCTGGGCATGGAACGACGCCACCGTGCAATCGGTCGCCGCCGGCGTGCCGATCAAGGCCAAGAAGGACACGGACGAAGGCATTTCGACCTGGGTCTGCGGCTATGTGCTGTTCAAGGATGCGCCCGGCAATGTCGACAAGGCATATGATTATCTGAACGCCGTCAACGATCCCGAAACCGCCAAGGTGCTGGTCAAGGACTGGGGCTATGGCCAGGCCAACGCCAAGGGCATGGCCGGCGTCGATCAGGCCGTGCTGAAGGAAAAAGGCTATGACGACGTGCAGAAATTCGTCGACAAGACGCTGTTCCAGTCGCCGGTGCCGTCGCAGCTCAAGCTCAAGATGATCGCCGAATTCGAGAAGATCAAAGCCGGATATTGAGCCGGTTCGGCCGCCCGTCCGCCTGCGGAGATGGTGGGTGGACGGGCTCGCCAAGAGAGGCGAATTCTCATAACCTCGCGGCAGCCTTTCGCGACGGGGGAATTCGCACCATGAAGCCAGTGCTACGCCGCCTTGCCCTTGCCGCCGCCTGCGTGATCGGCGCCGGCGCCGTCTATGCCTGGGCGGAAGGTGGCGGCGACCTCGTCGTGTTCGACTGGTCCGGCTATGAGGACCCGCTGCTGCACCCCGCCTATGCCGCCAAATACGGCGCCGAGCCGACCTTCGCCTTCTTCGGCGACGAGGACGAGGCCTTCGAGAAGATGCGGGCCGGCTTCAAGGCCGACATCGCGCATCCCTGTTCGCAAAGCGTGGTCAAGTGGCGCGAGGCGGGCTTGCTGCAGCCGCTCGACACGTCGAGGATAGCAGGCTGGAAAGACCTCAATCCCGGCATCATGGCGATGAAGGATCTCGCCACCACCGACGACGGCAAAGCGTGGTTCATGCCGTTCGACTGGGGCAACACCTCGCTTCTCTACCGCACCGACAAGGTGACGCCGGAGCAGGCGCAATCGCTCAGGATCTTCGCTGACCCGAAGTTCAAGGGCCGCGTCACCATCGGCGACAATGTCGACGACGCCTATGCGCTGGCGAGTCTCGTCATCGGGCTGAAAGACTGGACAGGGATGACCGATGCCCAGTTCCAGGAGGCGTCCGCCTTCCTGCGCGACGTGCACAAGAACATCCGTTTCTACTGGACCGACGACACCGATCTCAACCAGGCCTTCATCGGCAATGAGGTCGATCTCGTCTGGGGCTGGAACGAGACCTATGTGACGCTGAAGGGGCAAGGCCTGCCGATCGCCATGAACCGCGACAGCAAGGAAGGCATCTCGACCTGGGTGTGCGGCTATGTGCTGATGAAGGATGCGCCGGGCAAGCTCGACCAGGCCTATGATTTCTTGAACGCGGTCAACGCGCCCGGGGTGTCGGACTATATGGTCAAGACCTTCGGCTACGGCCATGGCAACGGTGCCGGCATGGCCGCAGTCGATCACCAGGTGCTGGCCGACCGCGGCTTCGACGATCTCGACAAATTCCTCGACAAGACGCTGTTCCAACAGCCGGTGCCGCCGGAGCTCAAGCAGCGCATGGTCGCCGAGTTCGAGAAGATCAAGGCCGGCTATTGAACAGCGAGTCCACAAGAGCCGATGTCGTCATCATCGGCGCCGGCTTCACCGGGCTGTCGGCCGCGCTCGAGCTGAAAAAGGCCGGCGTCGATTTCGTGCTGCTCGAGGCGCGCGCCCGTGTCGGCGGGCGCGTCGAGTCGGCGGAGATCGGTTCCGGCGAGCGCATCGACAGTGGCGGCCAGTTCCTGTGCGAGGACATGCCGGAGCTGATGGCGCTTGTCGAAGCGCGCGGCAAGATGCTGGTCGAAACCCATGTCGAGGGCGCGTTTATCGCCCAGCCGCCGATCTCCGCCGCCGACGCGAAGCGAACCTATTCTGGTTCGATGGCGATCCGCGAGCGGATGAACGCGATCGCGCCGGACGATCCCTCGATTGCCGGGCTGACCGTTGCCGCCTGGCTCGACCGGCAGGATGATGCCGATGCCGCCAAGGCAGCCTTCCGCTCGATGATCGAAGGCCTGTGGTGCCTGACGCTGGAGAAACTGCCGCTCTGGCACCTGATCGACAATGATCGGCGCATCACCAATGAGGTGCCGGAGCTCCAGTATTTCCTGCGCGAGACGATGCAGTCGGTGGCCGAGGACCTGGCCAGCGATCTCGGCGACCGGCTGTGGCTCAACGCAGCCGTTTCATGCATCGAGCATGGGCCGCAAGGCGTTCGCATCATCTCGGCGGCGGGTGTCATTGAAGCGCGGGCGGCACTTGTCGCGGTGCCGCCGGTCATGGCGGCGAAACTGGACTTCGCACCCGCTCTGCCCGAATCCCTGGCGAAGGCACTCGGCGTTTGGGAAAGCGGCGCCGTGATCAAGGTGCTGGTGCGCTACCCCGCTGCCTTCTGGCGCCGCCGCGGCTTGAGCGGCATGGTGATGTGGCGCGACCCGCCGGGGCTGTTCGCTTGCGATGCCAGTCCGGATGAAGGCCACGCGGCGCTGGTCGTCTTCGTCGGCGGCCCGCTCGCCTTGCGCTGGGGTGAGCTTGGCGAGGCGGCACTGCGCGCCGAAGTGACCGGGAAACTGGTGGAAGCCCTCGGCCCCGGCGCGGCCGAAATCGCGGGTTTCAGCCAGCGCGACTGGACGCATGACCGCTGGAGCGGCGGCGGCTACAGCGACCTCATCGTCGACGTCGCGGCGACCGATGCCGAACCTGTGCTCCTGGCCGGCGCGCCGCCTGTTCATTTCGCATCGTCGGAGCTGTCGCCGTCATTCCCCGGCTATGTCGAAGGGGCGATCGTTGCCGGTCGCATTGCGGCGCGAAAGATCATCGCGAACCGTCAATCCGCCATCGCCACCAGGGCTTCGGGATCGTAGGCAAGGCGGATCGAAGTGCCGACCGGAATATCGTCGGCGCCGAAATCGTTGGTCTCGGTTACCGACAGCGGCTTTTCCAGGCCGGGGATCTCGACGATCAAATGGGTGATCTCGCCGAAATAGTGGCGTTCGACCACCTTTCCGGCAACCTCGAACTTGGCCGTCGCGTTGTCCCACAGGACGCGCAGGCGCTCCGGGCGGATGCCGAGCGTGGCACCGCCGCCATTGCGCACGAAGGCCTTCGGCTTGTCGGTCTTCACACGGCCGAAGCCCAGCGTGTCGACGACCAGCGAGCCGCCGTTCTCCTCGACGATCTCGGCCTTGACGAAATTCATGCCGCCGAGGAAGTCGGCGACCTGGCGGTTGACCGGCCGCTGGTAGATCTCCTTGGGCGAGGCGACCTGCGCGATCCTGCCGCCGAACATCACGGCGATGCGGTCGGACATGGCCAGCGCTTCATACTGGTCGTGGGTGACCAGCACGAAGGTGATGCCGACGGCCTGCTGCAGGCGGCGCAACTCGACCTGCATCTGTTCGCGCAGCTTCTTGTCGAGCGCCGACAGCGGCTCGTCGAGCAGCAGCACCTTGGGCCGCATCACCAGCGCGCGGGCGAGCGCGACGCGTTGCCGCTGGCCGCCGGACAGCTCGGTGGCGAGACGCTTGCCGAGGCCGGTGAGAGAGACCTGCGCCAGGGCTTCCTCGACGCGGCGCTTCTCCTCGCCGCCCTGCAATTTCAGCCGCTTCAGGCCATAGGCGACGTTCTGCTCGACGTTGAGATGCGGGAAGATCGCATAGCTCTGGAACACCATGTTGGTCGGTCGGCGATTGGGCGCAATGCCTTCCATCGGCTGGCCGCCGACCGAAATCGAACCGCTCGTCGGGTTGTCGAAGCCGGCGATCATGCGCAACAGCGTGGTCTTGCCGCAGCCGGACGGGCCGAGCAGCGAGAAGAATTCGCCCTCGCGAATGGTCAAGGACGCATCGTCGAGCGCCTTGAAGGCGCCGTAGCTGCGGGTGACGCCGTTGATCTCGATCATCGTCCGTTCGGACAGGGTTCGTGCGGATGGGGCCTGCTCAGGCATAAAGCCCTCCCTCGTTCTGGGTGCGTCTGGCGGCGCGGCGGCGCAGGATTTCGGCGACGGTCATCAGCAGGAAGGAGGCGACCAGCAGCAGCGTGCCGAGCGCGAGCACGCCCGGCAGTTTCGCCGCGAAGCGCAACTGGCCCCAGATATAGATCGGCAGCGTCGCCTCGGTACCGGTCAGGAAGAAGGCGATGATGAACTCGTCCAGCGAAATGGTGAAGCAGACCAGCAGGCTGGAGATGATTGCCGGCGCCACCATCGGCAGCGTCACCCGCCGGAAGGTGCCGAAGGCGCTCTCGCCGAGGTCGGCCGAGGCCTCCTCGAGGCTGCGATCGAAACCCTCGAAGCCGGAGGTCAGCACCGTCATCGAATAGGGGATGCAGACCAGGACATGGCCGAGCACGACGGTAAACAGAGAGAGGCTCAAGCCGAGCTGCAGCATCACCAGCAGCATCGAGATGGCGACGATGACTTCCGGCAGCACGAGCGGCGCCATGATCAGACCGTTGATGGCCCGCCGGCCGGGATAGCGGTAGCGGGTGATCGAGCGGGCAGCGAGGATGCCGAGAACCGTCGAAAGGACGGACGCCGAGACGCCGACGATCAGGCTGTTCCAGGTGGCGTCGAGCAGCGCCGGCGTGTTGGGCAGGTCCTCGTACCATTTGAGGGTGTAGCCGGTCAGCGGGAATTTCGGTGTGGCCGCAGTGTTGATCGAAAAGATCGGCAGGAAGATCACGGGCAGATAAAGGAAGCCGACATAGAGGAAGGCGTAGGCCGACAGCCAGCCGCCCGGCAGCAGACGTCGCGCCGCGCTCATCGCGCAAGCCTCTGGGCGGCACGGATGACCAGCACCGTGGCGCCGGCCATCAACGTCACGACCAGCATGGTGGTGACGGAAAGGGCGGCGCCCAGCGGCCAGTTCGAGGCCTTGCCGAACTGCGCCTGGATGGCGTTGGCGATCATGACGCCGTCCTTGCCGCCGACGAGTTTGGGGGTGACATAGTCGCCGACCGTCGGGATCATCACGATCAGCGCCGCCGAGATGATGCCTGGCGCCGACAGCGGCAAAGTCACGCGAAGGAACGAACGAAAGGGACCATCGCCGAGATCCGTAGCCGCCTCCACCAGGGTCCGGTCGATCTTCTCCAGCGAGACGAAGATCGGCAGGATGGCGAAGGCCGCCCAGGCGTGGGTCAGCGTGATGATGACGGCGCTCGAATTGTAGAGCAGCGCCGTCGACGGCTCGTTGATGATGCCGAGGCCGATCAGCCCGGAGTTCAAGACGCCGTTATAGCCGAGAATGACCTTCCACGACATCACGCGCAGGAGATAGCTGGTCCAGAACGGGATGGTGATGAGGAACAGCCACAGGCTCTTGTGGCGGCCGCCGTGGAAGGAAATGAAATAGGCGATCGGATAAGCCAGGACGACGGTGAAGAAGCTGACCGTCAGCGAGATATACAGCGAGCGCCACAACAGATCGCGATAGATCGGCTCGGTCAGGGCGACGCGGTAGTTTTCCAGCGTGAAGGTGCGGTCGATGGTCAGATAGTTCTGCGTCCAGAAGGAGTGGGCGATGACCACCAGGATCGGCAGGACCAGGAGGATGAGCGCGTAGAGAAAGGTTGGGCTGATCAGGGCAAAGCCCTGCACGGGTTCGGATTGCAGAAGGGCATTTCGTCTGGCCCGCGTCATGCGCAACGGGGGCGACCCTTCCACCGCCGCCGTCATTGCCAGACTCCGGGGGGCAGGGCTCCGGCTGTGATCTCGGTTGCTGGCCTGGAGCGTCCCGCCATGCGGTATCCCGTTGGACTGGCGCCGGCTGTTTGTTCCCAATTTTGTTTTGGAGCGCGATCGAACGCAAAACCGGTGACCAGTTTTGCTGATCGCGCTCCGAGCTTGCCGGCTTTCTTTCATCATGCCCGCATCCGCGGATTGAAATCAAGCGCTATTTCTGAGATATTGATTGAACGGACATTCAACATTGTGGGGATTATGCCGGAAATTTCCAGCATTGCCGGCCAAATTTCGAAATCCTGAATTCGACAAGTGATGTGGAGATGACGATGGCGGCTGCGAGGGACCTGAAGGCGAGCGAAATGGCCGGAGCCGGAGCCGCCGATGCCGTCGAGTTGGCCAGGCGCCATCTCGTCCAGCCTTGGCCGTATGCCGGTTCGGTCGGCGCGGAAGCGCGCGCGCTGATCGGCGAAGGCGACGGCATCTACATCACCGACGGCACCGGCAAGCGGTTGATCGACGGGCCGGCCGGCATGTGGTGCGTCAATGTCGGCCATCGGCGCGAGGAGCTCGCCAGGGTGATGTACGACCAGGCGATGGCACTGTCCTACAATACGCCCTGGTACACGATGAACGCGCCGTCGGCGGAACTTGCCGGTCGCATAGCAGGTCATGCGCCTGGCGATCTCAGCCACGTCTTCTACACCACAGGCGGCTCCTCGGCGGTGGAGACGGCGCTGCGCTTCATGCAGTTCTACAACAATGTGCGGGGCCGGCCGGAGAAGAAGCTGATCCTGTCGCGCGGCGGCGCCTATCACGGCTCGACCTATCTGTCGGCCTCGCTCAATGGCCGCCCGCGTGACCGCGACTGGATGGACGGCGCCGACGAGCTGGTGATCAAGCTGTCCTCGCCCGATCCGTTCCGTCGTCCGCAGGGCATGAGCATGGCTGATTTCACCGACTTCCTCGTCGACCAGTTCCGCGACACCGTCGCGCGAGTCGGTGCTGACCGGATCGGCGCTTTCGTCGGCGAGCCGGTGCAGGCCTCCGGCGGCGTTATCGTGCCGCCGGACGGCTATCTCAAGCGCATTCGCGAGATCTGCCGCGACAACGATATCCTCTATGTCTCCGACGAGGTGGTGACGGGCTTTGGACGGCTGGGCCATGTCTTCGCCTCCGGCGATGTGTTCGGCATCGATCCCGACATGATCACCTTCGCCAAGGGTGTGACGTCAGGCTATTTCCCGCTCGGCGGCGTCATCATATCGGAACGGCTGCTGGAGGAACTGCGCCGGTCGAACCATCCCGACGCGATGTTCGGCCATGGCCTGACCTACACCTCCCATCCGGTCGGCTGCGCAGTGGCGCTCAGGAATCTCGACCTTCTGGAACAGGGCGTACTTGCTCATACGCAAGCGGTCGCGCCCTACTTCCAGGCGCAGCTGAAGACGCTGGAAGAATTGCCGTTGGTCGGCGAGGTGCGCGGGCTGGGATTGATGGGCTGCGTCGAATGTGTCGCCGACCGCGAAAGCAAGGACCCGCTGCAGCTCGACAAGGATGTCGGCAAACGCATCGACGCGCATTGCCACGAGCTCGGCCTGCTGGTGCGGCCGCTGATCAACATGTGCGTGATGTCGCCGCCGCTGGTCATCACGCGCGAGCAGATCGACGACATGGTCGGCATTTTGCGCGAGGGCATTTCGCGCACGATGGATGATCTCAGGAAAGAAGGGGTGTGGCGGGGATGACGTTCTTTCTTCGCCCCGCATAGGACTGGGAGAGGAGCGCTCTCACCGATGGTTTCGCCAATTATCGGCGTCGCCTATCCACGCGACCGCAGCGCGTCGTTCAAATTCCACATGTCCTTTTCTTCCGGCGCCGTCTCGAGCCCAAGCACAGGGATCTGCCTGCGCAGGTGGTCGTGGTGGGTGCGCACGCCGTATTCGAGGTCGGAGAGGTAAAAACCTTCGAAGGCTTCCGACAGCATGGATTCGTTCGACCACACCGAAAGCTGGACATCCTCCGACATGGTGTCGCGGTCGATGCGGAAGGAGAGATAGCGGGCCGCGGCCTGCTCGCGGCTTTCGTCGCGATAGCGGTAAATGGCGCCGCGCAGCAGGGTCTCACCCGTCGACAGCGGGAACTCCTGATAGAACTGCACCGATTCCGGCATCACCGAGAGGACGGCATTGGGGAAGATGCCATAATAGACCCAGGCCTTCTTCAGATAGTCCGGCAGATGCGCCGGCTCCGGCGCGATCTTGACGTAGTTCCTGACGCTCCAGCGACGGCCGGCATGCGGGTTGTAGCTGGCGAAGGAGCGCGACACGCCGTTGACGAAGGGTTCGTCGAAATAGGTCGCGCCATAGAGGTCCTGCAGAGCCGGGTGCGCCATGGCGACGTGATAGCCCTCATTGTCGACGTCGCGCACCGACTTCCAGTTGACCGGAGTTTTCTGGGTCCAGATGCCCCAGGAGGGCACCATGTCGGCGGCCTTGTAGTGCGAGAATTCGGGCTCGATCGGCTTCATCAGCTCGGCGACGGACGGCTGCGGGCCGCCAGCGCGGAAGCGGATGAAGATGAAGCCCATCCAGACCTCCAGATCGAGCGGCATCAGGCCGAACTCGGTCTTGTCGAGATCGGGAAAGGAACGCGGGCGGGCAGCGCCGCGCAACGTGCCGTCGAGATTGTAGACCCAGCCGTGGAACGGGCACACAAGCGCGTTCTTGCAATTGCCCTGGCTGTCGGCGACGACACGGCTGCCGCGATGGCGGCACATATTGTTGAAACCGCGCACGACGCCGTCCTTGCCGCGCACGATCAGAGCGCGTTCGCCGACGACGTCCATGGCCAGGTAGTCGCCGGCGTCAGGGATGTCGCTGACATGTCCGGCGATCTGCCAGTGGTTACGGAAAACGTGCTCCTTCTCGAGTTCGAGGAGGGCATCGGAATGGTAGCTCCAGCCAGGCAGTCCCCGCCGGTCCCAATCGTTGGGAATGGCCACGTCACGGAGATGCGGGTTCATAAAACGTCTCTTCTTTTTATTGAATACCCGTTCAATATAATCATATTTTTCATTGAAATGCAATGGCTTGTGGAAACAAGCATATTCTCGAAAGAAAATTGGCGCGCCGATTTCAATCCAATCCGATGTGACGGCTGGCCCCGAAAACCCCGGAGAATCCGGGCGTTAGCCCGGGTTTCAAAGCTTGGTTCCGGCAAGGTTTCGAAGCAAATCCTGCCACGGCGGAAGCCGAGGCAAAAGGCGTCGCCGCGCGTCTTGCCCGCTTGCCGATCCGCCGAGCCGAGATCGGCAAGCGGGCGCGTGATGCCCAGTTGGTGGGGGCTGCCGCGGGTGCCGTTTCAAGGCGGTTACAATATCAGATTCACGCCAGCTTTCCGCTGATACAGAGCGCGACTAAGTTCGTTTTATAAAAAAAAGAAAGTCAGCGAAAGGGATGATGATGCATGCGAAAGTTCAGATTGCCAGCAACGACCGCCGGTCCCAGGCTCCGGAGCGCGTTGGCCGCCGCCCGAAGCTGGCGTTGCGCCAGCGCGCCAGCGACCACCCCATGGCGATGTTCATGGCGCTGGCTGCTTGCGCCTTCGCCGGCATGGCGTTCGCGCCGACGGTCGGCCCGGCCTTTGCTTCGCTCAATCCACCGGCCAACGTCGTCGGCGGCGCAATGACCACCACCAGAACCGCACGCCTGCCGATGTCGATGGTCGACTTTGCCTGCAAGGGTCAGGCCTGGGGCGCCGAGAGCGTCGATTGCCTGCGGGCCATAGCCGAGCAGTCCGGAGCCCACAAAGCCCGTGCGGTCCGGATGATCGCCAATGCCGCGCCGCTGACCAATACGCCGAATATTTTCTGAGTTCGACTGAAACATGGTTCCGAAGCGGCTCCGCTTTGGAACGTGCCGCGGCGCTCCCCGAGCGCGTCCAGCGCTCCCTTCGACTCCCGCCGCATGTCGGCCGGGGGCTTTTTTAACCGGTTGGTACGGTCTATCCCTTGGAAACCACCTGGTCGGCAATGGCGGAAAGCACGCTGCGCACATCCAGCGTGCTGAACGGTTTCTCCAGGATCTGCGGACGCTGCAGTAGCGGCAGCGCCTCGATTTCGGCCTTGGCGCCGATCAGGTCGCCAGTGACCAGCACGAAACGCCGCGCCAGTTCCGGTCTTTCGGCAAGCAACTCTCGATAGATGGTCATGCCGCTTGTTCCAGGCATGCGCAGGTCCGAAAAGACGATGTCGGGCGGCATGTGGCCAGCCAATATGGCTGTGGCCGTGTCCCAGAGGGGCGCGATCCGTGACTTGATGCCCATCAGTTCGAGTATGTCGGAGAGCGAACCGGCGACGTCGGGCTCGTCATCGATGATCAAGGCGTGGCGCAGCCCGCTCGATCGCGGCTGGCCCTCGCCGGCGATGGCGACGCCGGCTACAATGGCCGGCAGCTGGACGACGAAACGGGCGCCACTTGGCAGCACTTCCTCGAACCAGACATTGCCATTGTGCCGCTCGATGATCGATTTCGAGATCGACAGGCCGATGCCGGTTCCGACGCCGACCGGCTTGGTGGTGAAATAGGATTCGAAGATGCGGGACCGGATCGCTTCCGGTACGCCAGGCCCATTGTCCTCGACCGAGAAACCGGGATCGCCGCGCTCGCTGCGGAAGGTCCGCACCTTGATCAGCCGGTCGCCGCCTATGCCTGCCAGCGCATGCTGGCTGTTGATGAGGAAATTGGCGGCCACCTGGGTGACGTGATCGGCATCGGCCATGGCCAGCAACGGGCCAGGCGCGAAATCGGTGTCGATGATGATGCCGCTCGAGCGCGCGCCGTAGGCGGTCACCTCGAGCGCCGCGCGGATCACCTGGTTAAGGTCCGTCTCGGCCCGCTCGGTCGGATGCAGCCGGACCATCGACAGGAAGCTCTTGACGATGCGGCCGCAGCGCTCGGCGGCGGCGCGAACTTTCTCGGCGCGAACCTTGGTCTGCGGATCGGAGGCGAATTCGTGCAGCAGCGTCGACTGGGCGACAACCACGGCCAGCGGGTTGTTGAGCTCATGCGAGACGCCCGCAAGCAGCGAACCCATCGCCGCCATCTTCTCGTTCTGGTGCAACTTCTCGCGCTGCCGATTGATCTCCTCCTCGGCGCGCAGCTTGTCGCGCAGGTCCCGGATGGAGCCGAAGATCAGGCGGCGGTCGGCGACTCGCATCTCGGTCGCCGTCAGTTCGATGGGGAAAATCTCGCCGGCGGCGTTCTGGGTCACCGTCTCGAGCCGCTGTCCGACCATTGGCGCGCCGCGGCCGGACATGTATTCGGCCCCCGACGCATAGCCCTTACGGTAATAGATCGGCACGATGGTGTCGAGCAGGTCCTTGCCGAGGATATCGCTGCGCAGGAAGCCGAACATCTTCTCGGCGGCCGGATTGAATTCGACGATCGAGCCGGTCTCGTCGATGACGAGGATGGCATCGAGCGAGGCTTGCAGCATGGTGCGGCGGATGACCTCGCTGGCGTGGGCGTCGGAGGGCGAGCGTTCGATCGCGTCGCCGATGGCCAGCGCGATGATATGCAGCGTCGCTTCTTCCTCATCGGTCCATTCGCGCTCCTCGACACAGTCATTGACCGCCAGCGTCCCCCACAGGTGGCCATGCGCGAATACGGACACCGACAGGAACGACTTAATGCTCTGTTTCTCGAAGTCGGCTCTCAGGAAGCCCTCGAGGTCGCGCGTATGGCCGGCGAAAATCTTGCCCTGCCGTTCATCCTCCTGCAGCCGTTCCAGCAGCGGATCGGCGTTGATGATCGACTGCACGATCACCGTCGGCGAGGCCAGCTCGCCACCGACCACGGGATCGATCCAGTAGGCGGCCACCGACTGGGCAAATCCCTGGCCGGGCAGTTCGCGCAGGCGGAACAGGATGCCGCGCTGGCAGTCCATTGCGCGGCAAAGCGTTTCCAGTATGGCTTCCATCTCGCGCTGCCAGTCGCCGGCCTCGCGCAGCCGCCGCACCACGCGCACGGCCGCCATCGCCGCGCCTTGCCGGCCGTCTTGCATGTCCGTGCCTGCTGCTTCAGCGATCATTTTCAGCCATTGTTGCGGTGCCAAGCGGATTTCATGCGCCGCGTCTCAAATCCTTGTTTTTATGCGTTGTCCCAAAACCAAGAGCGTTTTTGGGCGACAAGTATTGCGACGGATCCGTCCACAGACCAGCACAGGCGCGGGAGCAATCCCCCGCGCCCACTTAGTGGCCGTCGCCGGCCGGCAGCGAGAAGATATAGCCTTCGCCGCGCACCGTGCGCAGGAATTTCGGGCTGGCCGGATCCGTTTCTATCTTCTTGCGCAGGCGCATGATGCGAATGTCGACCGCGCGCGAGGATTCCGGATCTTCGGTGAGGCCGATCGCTTCGGAAATGGCAGCACGTGTCAGCAGCCGGTTGGCGCGGGTCAGGAAAACCTCCAGCACGTCGAACTCGCTCTTGGCCATGTCGATCACCGCGCCGTTGGCGCCGGTGACCAGCCTGCCGTCGAGATCAGCCTGGAAGGAGCCGAAAGCGACGGAGCGGCGGGGATCGCTCGCCTTTTGGCCGTGCATCGGCGCGTGCTGCGGAACCCGGCGCAGCACGCTGCGGACCCTGGCCAGCACCTCGCGCAGCTCGTAGGGTTTGACGATGTAGTCGTCGGCGCCGAGCTCAAGTCCGACGATGCGATCAAGCGCGGTGCCGGCGGCGGTGGCATAGATGATGCCGATCGGCAGTCTCGAGCGCAACCAGCGGCCGAGCGATAGCCCATCCTCACCCGGCATGGCGATGTCGAGGATGGCGAGGTGGAATGATTGCGTTTCGACCAGGCTGCGCGCGGCGGCCGCGGTTTCGGCGGTCGCCACGTCATAGCCGGCGGCGCCGAGATATTCGGCGACCGCCTCTCTTAGATCGGGCTCATCCTCGACAATTAAAATTCTTGCCCGCACGATGCGCTCGCTCCCACTTTCGGTGGAAAGTAGATTGGGTATAAACATGATGTCCAGCACTCATATCGGGTTGCCAGGAAATGGTTGGAAAACATGGCTGCACGCGCCGTTATCGGGCTTATCTGCGTCGCCGACGTGGTGGCGACCGAACTCGCCGATCACCTTGAGCGGCGAGGCCACGACGTGCGTCAGGCGCGCCAGCCCTGGGAAGCGGAATCCATGCTGGCGGGAAAGGGCGTCGACGTGGTCGTCGTCGGTGACAGCCTCAGCCAGGCGGAGGGACGTGATCTGCTCAGGCGTTATGGCAGCCAAGGCGGGGGCGGTGAAGGCGGACCGGATTTCATCCTGATCTGCCGGCCGTGCGACCTCGTCGACAAGGTGCTGGCGCTCGAGCTCGGTGCGGCCGACGTCATCGAAAGTCCGCTCAATGTCAGGGAACTCGCCGCCCGCGTCGGCGGCCTGCTGACGCGGCGGGGCAGGGCCGCCCAGGAACTGATCGTGTTGGAGAACGCGACAGTCGATTTGAGGTCGGCCATCGTCATGCACCGCTCGGGCACGGAGGAGCAGCTTTCGCCCGGCCAGGTGGCGCTGCTTCGGCTGTTCCTGGCCAGTCCCCGCAAGGTGCTGACGCGCGACGACATAATCGCGGCGGCGCCGGCCGAGAATGTCGACGCTTTCGACCGCTCGATCGATTCGCGCATCGTGCGGCTGCGCCGCAAGCTCGATACGGAAGCCATCATCACCATACGCGGCGCCGGCTACCGTTTCGATCCGCCGGCGCAATTCGCCGATTGACGGCCGGGCGCTCACGCAATTCCTCTGGTTGAGCATCGGATTTCCAAACCGGTTTTCACCTCGGGCCCGATTGCCCTGCCTTCAGCGCACCACCAGTAGCGATGGCCCCGGCGGCATGTCGCTGCCTGCCGCGAACTCGCCTGCATGCGCGCGCTCTTTCAAGAGCACGGTGGCGAGCCCGGCAAAGCCGAGCAGGCCCTGTGCGTAGAGCAGTGCCGAAAGCACCGAAGCTGCAAGTTTCGTTTTCATTGCGTCAATCCCCAGTAAATCATGTTGCGGCAGCTTGTTTTCCGAAGACCAACGCCCGTCTTGGGTGGGCGCGTGACGCCTCGGCATACTTCAGGAACTCCCGAAGTGCCCGCGCCGTCTACGGAGCCCCCCGTCACGGCGCGGGCCTTCGGTCCTCTCAGCAGCAAGTTGCCGGAGGGGCCGCGCAATGCCAGCAGCCGAAGGCCAACCCGCCAGTGGGCCTTGAGCCGGACGATGCGCAGGCTGGAACAATCCAGACCGTGGCACAAAACAGGACGGTATAGAGGGTTGAGATCTCACTCGAACTCATCGCCGCGAGGCTGGCCATGGAACCGTCGGCAAACCGTGCCGGCGCCGCTAATGGCTGCTGCTGCGATGCTGATCCCGAGAAACCAGGACCGCATGTTCGTTTTCGTTCCCGTGGTCGTTGCCGTCTGCTTTCGTTACGTCAACTCTGCCGGCGGCCTGTATCCGCTTCATGCCGCCGAAAATGCGCTTTGTTGCAGATTCTGTTTCGAAATAGGGCTCCAACCTTTCAAGTTTGGCCAATCCGAACTTTCGTTTCGGGCTGGATACCTATGTGCCTACTCCTGTCCAGGGTGACAGCGTCAATGTCCGCCATTTGGGAACTTTGGCCCGTTAACCAGAGGAAACATATTCGAAACACAAACGAGCATTTCACGAAATCTCTCCGAAACATGATGCATCGATAAGCCGCTCATCGAATTTGGGGCCGGCCAGCCCGGCAGAGAGAGGGACATCATGCATACTGCTATTTCCGCCAAGCTCATCAACATCACCGCCGCTGCTGCCCTGACGGGTGCGGCGCTTCTGTTCGGCGCCGGCACGGGTACCGCGCATGCCGCCAACAAGATCGTGGCGCGCGTCTCGCTTTCGCAACAGGTGATGGAAGTCTCGGTCGACGGCCGCCCGGCCTTCGCCTGGAAGGTTTCCACCGGCGACAGGGCGCATGTGACGCCGACCGGCTCGTTTAAGCCGACGCGCATGCATGAAATGTGGTATTCGAAGAAGTACGACAACGCGCCGATGCCGCATTCGGTGTTCTTCAGCGGCGGCTATGCGGTGCACGCCACCTATGCCATCAAGCGGCTTGGCCGGCCGGCCTCGCATGGTTGCGTGCGGCTGCATCCCGACAATGCCGCCGATTTCTACCAGCTCGTCGAAACCTTCGGGCCGGCCAACACCAGCATCGTCATCGTCAAGTAGCTGGCTGGCAACGGATCGGCACAGCAGCCATATCCGTTCAGGGCTCCCGCCGGAACATTTTGCCGCGGTAATCGAGCACAGCCAAAAAAGAGGCCGGGACGTTTCCGGCCTCTTTCTTTGTTAGTTTTTGTTAGTTCGGCAATGCCGTTTCCATCAGCTCGGCAATGCCGGCATCAATTTGGGATCCGGCTTCTCGGCCAGCTGGGGCAAGTCCTTGCTGGCAATGAAGGTATAGAACATGGGCACGACGAAGAGCGTGAACATGGTGCCTACCAGGATGCCGGTGAAAATGACCAGGCCCATCGAATAGCGGGCAGCGGCGCCGGCGCCGCTGGACGTGATCAGCGGCACCACGCCAAGCGCCATCGCCGCCGTCGTCATCAGGATAGGCCGCAGCCGCACCTTGGCCGAAGCGATGATGGCGTCGCGTCGCCGCATACCGTGGATCTCGCGCTGCTGGTTGGCGAACTCGACCAGCAGGATGCCGTGCTTGGTGATCAGGCCGATCAGCGTGATCAGTCCGACCTGCGTGTAGATGTTGAGTGTGCCGAGGCCCAGATTGAGCGGCACGATGGCGCCGAAGATCGACAGCGGCACCGCCATCATGATGATCAGCGGATCACGGAAGCTTTCGAACTGCGCCGCCAGCACCAGATAGATGACGATGACGGCCGCCCCGAAGGCGATCAGGATCGTGTTGCCCTGTTCCTTCTCCTGCCTGGACTGGCCCGAATAGTCGATGAAGAAGGTGTCGGGCAGGCTCTCCCTGGCTATGTCCTCGAGGACTTTCAATCCATCGCCCGTGGTGACGCCGGGCAGCGGCAGCGCCGAGATCGTCGACGAATTCAGCTGGTTGAACTGCTCGATCGCGGCCGGCGACGCATTGGTCGAGATCTTCACCACCGCCGACAGCGGCACCATCTCGCCCGTTACGCTGCGCACGAAGTACTCGCCGAGTTTTTCGGGATTGTCGCGGAATTCTTTCGGCACCTGCGGGATGATGTCGTAGCTGTTGGAGTCGCGGTCGAACTGCGCCACTTCGGCGCCGCCGACCAGCAGCGTCAGCGTCCGGCCGATATCGGCGATCGGCAGGTTCAGCGCCGCGGCGCGGTCGCGATCGATGGTCACCGTCACCTGCGGCGCGTCATAGGCCATCGAATTCTGCACGACGATGAAGCGGCCGGAGGCCTGTGCCTTGTTCTTGATCTTCTCGGCCACGTCGTACACTTCCGAGGAGTCGCCGGTCGATCGCACCACCAGGGCGATGGGCAGGCCGCCGCCGGAGCCCGGCAGCGTCGGTGGCGCAAAGACGAAGGCCTGGACGCCCGCCACCTTGGCGAGACGGGCTGTGATGTCGGCCTGCAGCTCCTTCGAGTTGCGCTTGCGCTCCGCCCAGTCCTTGAAGGCGAAACCGACGAACGCACTGTTCGTCGTGCCGCCGAACGCGACGGCCGAGAACTGCGCCCGCGTTTCGGGAATATCCTTCACCAGACCGAGCATCTGGTTGACGTAAGTCTCGGTGTAATCGGATGTCGCATAACGCGGCGCCGTTACAAGCGAGAGCAGGAAGCCCTGGTCTTCTTCCGGCGCCAGTTCGGTTGAGGTCTTGGTGAACATGAAGCCGGTCACCCCGACAAGCGCCAGCACGATGATCAGCGTCAGCGGGCGATAGTTGAGCGACCCGGTGACGGCCCGCTCATAGACGTGCTCGACCCGCGCGAAAGTGCCGTCGACAATGCGCTGGAAACGGCCTGGCGTGCCGGACTTCAGCAGGCGCGCCGACATCATTGGCGTGATGGTGATGGCGATCACGCCCGACAGCACCACCGAGCCGGCGAGCGTGACGGCGAATTCGCGGAACAGCGCGCCGGTCAGGCCGCCGGTGAAGGCCAATGGTGCGAACACCGCGGCCAGCGTCATGGTCATGGCGACGATGGCGGTGGCGATCTCGCGCATGCCGTTGAAGGCCGCCTGCATCGGCGACATGTGGTCCTCTTCCATGTGGCGGTGGATATTCTCCACCACCACGATGGCGTCGTCGACGACGAGGCCGATCGCCAGAACCATGGCGAGCAGCGACAGAAGATTGATCGAATAGCCCACCGCGAACAACAGGAAGCAGACGCCGATCAGCGACAGCGGGATGGTGACGATGGGCATCATCACCGAACGGAAAGAGCCAAGGAACAAAAGGATGACGACGACGACGATGGCAACGGCCTCGCCGATGGTCTTGAACACTTCGTCGATCGAGGCGCTGATCTGCCCGGTCGCGTCGTAGACGATCTCGATCGTCATGCCTTTCGGCAACGTCTCCTGGATTTGAGGCACCAGCTTGGTGAGCGCCGCCGCCGTGGTCAGGGGATTGGCAGCCGGGGTCGGGAAGATGGCGAGGAAGGTGCCTGGCTTGCCGTTGAAGGAAACCCTGGTGTCGGTATTCTCGGCGCCCAGTTCGACGCGGGCGACATCGCGCAGCCGCACCACATTGCCGTCGGTCGAGCGCAGCGGCAGTTCGGCGAAGGCTTCCGGCGTCTGGAGCGTCGAGCGCACGGTGATCGAGGAGACGACATATTCGTTCTCGGTGTTGCCGGGCGCCGACAGGAAGTTGGAGTTGTTGATCGCCGTCAGCACTTCCGATGCGGTCACACCGCGCGCGGCGAGCCTGACCGGATCGATCCAGACCCGCATCGAGTATTCCTGGGCACCGAAGATCTGCACGTCGGCGACGCCTTCGACCGTCGACATGCGGGGCCTGATGACGCGTTCGATATACTCGGTCAGCTGCTCCTTGGTCATGTTCGGGTTCTGCATCGAGATGTACATCATCGCGAATTGCTGGCCCGTGCCCTTGACGATGACGGGATCCTTGGAGGCGTCCGGCAAGGTGCCGCGCACGCCCTGGACCTTGGACAGCACTTCGGTCAGCGCGACGTCCGGGTTGGAGCCGAGCTTCATCTGCACAGTCACGGTGCTGGAGGACGGTCGGCTCGACGACGTGACGTAATCGATGTTCTCGGTCGAGGCGACGGCGCGCGCGATCGGAGCGGAAATGAAGCCCTGGATCAGGTCGGCGCTGGCGCCCGGATAGGCCGTCGTGATGGTGATCGCGGTTTCGTCAACCTTCGGATACTGGCGGATCGACAGGCTGAATATGCCCTGGAAACCCAGGAGCAGGATCATGCATGCAAGGACCGTGGAGAGGACGGGCCGGCGAATGAAGAGATCGGAAACGCTCATTGCTGGTCGGCCTGCTTGTTCGCCGATTTGGTTGGGTCGATGGTGTTGTCGACGTTGACGGACATGCCGTTGAAGAGGCGATTCTGACCTGCCGTGACAACCTCATCGCCCGCCTTGAGGCCTTCGACGATCTCGACCATGCCCTCGTTGCGGCGGCCGGGCTTGACGAATACCTGCGACAGGACCAGGGCAGGCTGCTCGCCCCCCGTGGCCGGCTTGGCCTGATCGGCGGCGGCCTTGTCCGCTGGTTTTGCCGCATCGGCGGCAGGCTTCGCGGCTTCGACCGGTTTGGCATCGGCCGCGGGCTTGGCGTCCGCCGGCTTGTCGGTCGCCGCCGCGGCGGGGTTTGTCTCCGGCTTGGTCGGCTGCGCCTCGGCGGGCTTTGCCGGGTGCACCACGAATATGTAGTCGCCATAGAGGCTGGTGGTCAGCGCCGTCTGCGGCAGCGCCAGCACATTCTGCTCCTCGGGCAGTTCGACACGCACTTGCACGAACTGGCCGGGGGTCAGCTTGCCTTCGGGATTGGCGACTTCCGCCCGGATGTTCACCAGCCGGCTGGACGGGTCGATCTTGGGATCGATACCGCGAATGGTCCCGGCAAAAGGCATGTCGCCGCCGCTGAGGCCAAGCCGAACCGTCTGCCCGATCTTGAGCAGCGGCAGTTGCTGTTCGGGAACCGTGAAGTCGACCCGCATCGTGTCGAGATCCTGCAGCGTCACCACGGCGGTGCCGGGCGCCAGATATTGGCCTAGATCGATCTTCGGGATGCCGACGGTTCCAGCAAAGGGCGCCGTCAGCTGCTTCTGGTCGAGCACTGCCTGAAGCCTGTTGACCTGGGATGCCGAGGCGGACGCGGCCGCACGTGCGGTGTCCAAGGTCGAGTCCGAGCCGACACCGCGCTTGGTCAGTTCGAGTGCACGGGTCAGCGATGTCTGATCGAGCGCCGCCTGCGCCTTCTGTGCCGCGAGATCGGCACGCTCTACGGCGTCGTCGAGCTGCAGCAGCACCGCATTGGCCGCCACTTTCTCGTTGGCATGGAAGGGGATCTCCTTGACGATGCCGGCGGTCTCAACCGTCAGGTCGACACCGCGCACGGCGCGGACCGTGCCGATCGCCTCGATGCCCGGCGTCCAGTTCGACGGCTTGACGATAGTTGTCGACACGGTTGCCGCTGGCGGCTTCATCGTGGCGAAATACTGCTTGATGCCGTTGTCACGCAGGAAATTGAACCCGACGATGCCGCCGACCACGATGACGAGCACGGCCAACACAACAATGATGATAACGAAACGGAGTATGCGCTTGAACAAGGAAGTCCCCTCAGTCGAAATCCGGCGCGAAGCGCGGATATCGGGACACATATCGACTGCGGGCCCCGATTTCAAATGACCGCGGTCTTACTGTACCGTCTGGACGGTCTTGTCAATTGGGCCTAAGCTTGCGATGGGAGGCGCCATGAAAGCCCAACGAACGAACTCGCGCGAGAGGATTCTCGCTGCGGCGGCGGACGTCGCACGGGAATCCGGTCCCGGTAGCCTGTCCCTGGATGCCGTCGCCAGCCGCGCCGGCGTATCAAAGGGCGGACTGCTCTACAATTTCCCGACCAAGGCCAAATTGATGCAGGGCCTGGTCGAAGGCTATCTGCGCGAATTCGAGCAGGCGCTAGAGACCGCCAGCAGCAACGACAATGGCGCAAATCCGCTCGCCGTCTACATCAGGCTTTCGGCCAAGGATTGCGAGGACAAGCAGCCATCGGCGTCGTGGATATTTTCGGCGATCGCCGAGGATCCGGACTTCATGTCGCCGATAAAGACGTTCAAGCGACAACTCTTCCAACGACTGAAGAGCGAGACGCCGGATCTCAAGTCGCTGCTGGTCTGCTATCTCGCCATCGAGGGCCTGCGCAGCATGAACCTGTTCGACGCGGACGTGCTTTCCCCAGACGAGCGGCAATTGCTGGTGTCGTCGCTGCTGGAAATCGCCGGATCGCCCGATGTCGGTCCTGCCCGGGCCAAGCGACCCTGACGGACCATCAGGGCGGTTCGGTTTCCAGGCAATTCCGGAGGAAAAACCGCGCTCGCGCCGGTGATCGGCGCGTCGTCGAGGTACATCGAGTGGACATAGTCGCCATGCTGGCCTTGTAGCGCACCGGAATGACGTGACCGGTCTCGGTGTAGTCGCCGAAGCCGGTCGAGTCGGGCATGCGCGGATATATGGCTGTGGCATCGTCATGTTGCGGCGCACAAGACCGCGCCCTATCTTTCGTGTTCCCTCCCACCATATCGAGATCACCCATGGGTTCCCTGTCTTCGAAGAATGCGCTCGTCACCGGCTCGACCAGCGGCATCGGCCTGGCCATCGCCCGCGCCTTCGCCGCCGAAGGCGCCAATCTCACCATCAACGGCCTGGGCGACGCCACGACCATCGAGCAGGAGCGCGCCGGCATCGAGAAGGATTTCGGTGTCAAATGCCGCTACTCCGACGCCAACATGATGGACGGCGCGGCGGTCAGCGCCATGGTGCATGAGGCGGAAGAGGCGTTCGGCAGCCTCGACATCCTGGTCAACAACGCCGGCATCCAGCATGTCGCGCCGATCGAGGAATTCCCGGACGACAAATGGGAAGCGATCATCCGCATCAACCTCGTGTCGGCCTTCTACGCGATAAAAGCGGCGCTGCCTGGCATGAAGAGCCGCAAATGGGGCCGCATCATCAACACGGCTTCGGCGCATGCGCTCGTCGCCTCGCCGTTCAAATCCGCCTATGTCTCGGCCAAGCACGGCATATCAGGCCTGACCAAAACGGTGGCGCTGGAAGTCGCGCAGGACGGCATCACCGTCAACGCGATCGCGCCCGGCTATGTCTGGACGCCGCTGGTCGAGAAGCAGATTCCCGACACCATGAAGGCGCGCGGCATGACCGAGGAACAGGTCAAGCGCGATGTGCTTCTGGCCGCACAGCCGACAAAGGAATTCGTCGCCGTCGAGGACCTTGCCGCCCTGGCGCTGTTCCTGTGCTCGGATTCAGCCAGGCAGATCACCGGCACGACCTTGCCGATGGACGGCGGCTGGACGGCACAGTAAAGCCCAGGCGAGGCGTTCTGTTCCCGGCTGATGCCGCAGGCGCCGGCAAGCGGTTGCAAGAGGCACCGGACCGGTCGGTCCTCCTGTTTATGCACCACCCGCCGTTCGGCATCCACATGCCGGTGCTCGACGAGGTCACGCTAACCGACGCCGATGCCCTTCAAGAGCTATTCCAACGCCATGGCAGTGTCCGTCACATCTTCGCCGGACGTGTCCACCGGCTGATCGCCGGCAAATGGCGCGGCATTCCGGTCAGCACCATCATCCATTTCCACGATTTTCCGGTTGGCTAGCACTTAAGCAGGGGGCGCCCCTTCTCTCGCCATCAAGCGCGCTCACGGTTGAAGTTTTTCCGGGCCCGAATGCGTCGAACCGTCGCGAGCGTTTGGTTGTCGGATTTGCCGGTTTTCCCACCTTGCTCGTGATGCTGGAAAGGGTACAAAAGTGCTACGAATCTGGACATTAGTCTTGACAGAAATACAGATGTTCAATACCCGTCAGGTGATTGAATAGCAGCATTACGGGAGGAATGAGCGGTATGGCTTCCAATGTTTCGTTGACGGGCCTTGCCCGTGATCTCGAGGTGCGGGCCAAGTCGGGCAAGCCAATCCGCATCGGCTTGATCGGTTCGGGCGAGATGGGAACCGACATCGTCACCCGCGTCGCCCATATGTCCGGCATCGAGATCGGCGCCATTTCCGAGCTGAACCTGCCCGCCGCCAGCAAGGCCGTGGATATCGCCTTCCAGGAAACCGGGCATGCGCGCGAAGTGTCGAACGCCTCGGCGATGACGGCCGCCATGGAGGCCGGCAAGGTGGCGGTCACCAACGACGCCAGCCTGGTCATCAACAATGACCTGATCGACGTCGTCATCGACGCCACCGGCGTTCCCGCCGTCGGCGCCGAGATCGGCTTGCGCGCCATGGAGCACGGCAAGCACCTGGTGATGATGAATGTCGAGGCCGACGTCACCATCGGCGCCTATCTCAAGAGCGAGGCCGACCGGCTCGGCGTCACCTATTCGCTGGGCGCCGGCGACGAGCCGTCTTCCTGCATGGAGCTTATCGAATTCGTCTCGGCGATGGGCCATCCGATCGTCGCCGCCGGCAAGGGCAAGAACAATCCGCTCAACATCGACGCCACGCCGCCCGACTATGAAGAGGAAGCCAAGCGCCGGCACATGAATGTGCGTATGCTGGTCGAGTTCGTCGACGGCTCCAAGACCATGGTCGAGATGGCGGCGATCGCCAACGCCACCGGGCTGGTGCCCGACAAGGCCGGCATGCATGGTCCGGCGGCGACGCTCGGCGAATTGTCCAAGGTGCTGGTGCCGCAGAAGGACGGCGGCGTGCTGTCGAAGGTCGGCGTCGTCGACTATTCGATCGGCAAGGGTGTCGCGCCCGGCGTGTTCGTCGTCGCCGACATGTCGCATCCGCGCATTTCGGAGCGCATGGAAGATTTGAAGATGGGCAAGGGCCCGTACTTCACCTTCCATCGGCCCTACCATTTGACCTCGCTCGAAGTGCCCCTGACCTGCGCCCGCGTCGTGCTCTACGGCAAGGCCGACATGGTGCCGCTGGCAAAGCCGGTGGCCGAAGTCGCAGCCGTGGCCAAGAAGGACATGAAGCCGGGCGAGAAGCTCGATGCGATCGGCGAATATTGCTACCGCGCCTGGATCATGACGGCGCCGGAAGCACATGCCGCCAGGGCCATTCCCTGCGGTCTGCTGCAAGGCGGTTCGGTGACGGCGCCGATCAAGAAGGGCGAGCTCATCACCTACGCCAATGCCGCCCCGGCTCCCGGCTCCAAGATCGCCGAACTGCGCGCGCGCCAGGACAAGCTCGTCTACGGAACCGTGGAGGTGTGATCATGGCCGCAGCCAGCAAAGCCGTCGCGGACAGCCGCGCCAACCTGCCCTTCGTCTATCGCCAGTACAGCGCCGAGCAGCTAAGAGAGGTGCTCTACAAGATGTACCTCATCCGCCGCTTCGAAGAGGGCGCGGAGGAGAGCTACACGCGCGGCCTCATCCACGGCACCATGCATCTGTCGATCGGGCAGGAAGCCAGCGCCATGGGCATCTGCATGCCGCTCGGCGAGGATGACCAGATCACCTCGACGCATCGCGGCCACGGCCACTGCATCGCCAAGGGCGCCGAGGTCAAGCGCATGTTCGCCGAGTTCTTCGGCAAGACCACCGGCTACTGCAAGGGACGCGGCGGCTCGATGCACATCGCCGACGTGGCCAAGGGCAATCTGGGCGCCAATGGTATCGTCGGCGGCGGCATTCCGATCGCCGTCGGGGCGGCGCTCTCCTCCAAGATGATGAAGACCGGCAAGGTCGTGGTCTCCTTCTTCGGCGACGGCGCCAACAATGAGGGCGCTTTCCACGAGGCGCTGAACATGGCGGCGATCTGGAAGCTGCCGGTGATTTTCGTGTGCGAGAACAATGGCTACGGCATGTCGACGTCGACGGCCCGCTCGACCGCGGTCAAGAACATCGCCGAGCGCGCCGCCGCCTATTCGATGCCCGGCGTCATCGTCAACGGCAACATTTTTTCGGAGGTCGCCGAGGCGTCCTACAAGGCCGTCGAGCGCGCACGCGCGGGCGAGGGGCCGACGCTGATCGAGTCCAAGACCTACCGCCATCGCGGCCATTCCAAGAGCGACCGCAACCGCTATCGCACCAAGGAGGAGATCGAGGACTGGATGTCGAACCGCGATCCGATCACCCTGTTCGAAAGCGAACTGCGCGACTTCGGGTTCATTGACGATAAGGGCATCGAGGCGATCCGCGAAGCGGTGGCCAAGGAAATCGCCGACGGCATCGAGTTCGCCAAGGCGAGCCCGTCGCCTGATGTCAGCGAGACCGGAAATTACGTGTATACGGAGCAGGCGTGATGGACGCGATGGTGCGTGAACTGAGCTACGCCCAGGCGATCCAGGAAGCCATGGCGATCGCCATGGAGATGGACGAACGCGTCTTCCTGATGGGCGAGGACATCGGCGTCTATGGCGGCGCCTTCCAGGTGACCGGCGATCTGGTCGAGCGCTACGGCGCGGACCGGGTGATGGATACGCCGATCTCGGAACTGGGCGGCGCGGGTGTCGCGGTGGGTGCGGCCCTCACCGGGATGCGGCCGATCTTCGAGTTCCAGTTCTCCGACTTTGCCACGCTCGCCATGGAGCAGATCGTCAACCAGGCGGCCAAGATGCGCTTCATGCTGGGCGGTGAGGTTTCCGTTCCCGTGGTGATGCGCTTTCCCGCCGGTTCCGGCACCGGTGCCGCCGCGCAGCACAGCCAGAGCCTGGAGGCCTGGCTCGGCCATGTGCCGGGCCTAAAGGTCATCCAGCCGGCGACGCCGCACGATGCCAAGGGCATGCTTTTGGCTGCCGTCGCCGATCCCGATCCGGTGATGATCTTCGAGCACAAGCTGCTCTACAAGATGAAGGGCCCGGTTCCGGAAGGCTACTACACGGTGCCGATCGGCAAGGCCGATATCCGCCGCGAAGGGCGCGATCTCACCATCGTCGCCACCTCGATCATGGTGCAGAAGGCGCTCGACGCCGCGGCCGCGCTGGAAGCGGAAGGCATCGACGTCGAAGTCGTCGACCTCAGGACGATCCGGCCGATGGACAAGCAGACCGTCATCGACAGCGTCAAGAAGACGTCGCGGCTGATGTGCGTCTACGAAGCGGTCAAGACGCTGGGCATCGGCGCCGAGGTCAGCGCCATGATCGCCGAGAGCGAGGCGTTCGACTATCTCGACGCGCCGATCGTGCGGCTGGGCGGCGCGGAGACGCCGATCCCGTACAATCCGGAGCTGGAGAAGGCGACGGTGCCGCAGGTTCCCGGCATCATCACCGCCGCCCGCGACCTCGTGAGAGGGGTTCGCTGAGACATGCCGACCGAAGTCATTCTTCCCAAGGTCGACATGGACATGGCGACCGGACAGATCTCGCGCTGGTTCGCCGAGGAAGGCGCCCGGGTCAAGAAGGGCGACGTGCTGTTCGAGATCGAGACCGACAAGGCGGCGATGGAAATCGACGCGCCGGCCAGCGGCATCCTGCGCGATGTCTCCGGCAAGGAAGGCGTCGATATCCCCGTCGGCGCGCCGGTTGCGTGGATCTATGCCGATGATGAAAGCTACGGGGCCAAGCAGGACAAGGCGCCAATCTCCCCCCTTGAGGGGGAGATGTCGACGAAGTCGACAGAGGGGGTTGCCTCAGAAGGCACCGCCCTCGCGCTGAGCCCGGTCGAACCGACCCCACCCGACCGGCCTTCGGCCGGCCACCCTCCCCTCGAGGGGGAGGGAAAAACCCGCGCTACACCCTTGGCGCGTCGATTGGCTCGTGAAGCAGGACTGAATCTCTCCGGCATATCAGGCACAGGCCCACATGGCCGCGTCGTGAAGGCGGATATCGATGCGGTACTCTCCTCCCCCCTCGAGGGGGAGGTGTCCGCGAAGCGGACGGAGGGGGTCGTCTCAGGAGGCACCGCTTTTGCGCCGAGCCCCGTCGAAGCGACCCCACCCGACCGGCCTGCGGCCGGCCACTCTCCCCTCAAGGGGGAGGGGGGCGTGCTGCGCCTGTTCGAGGAAGGCTCCTATGAACTCGTCCCGCACGACAACATGCGCAAGACCATCGCGCGCCGGCTGGTCGAGGCCAAGACCACCATCCCGCATTTCTACCTGACGCTCGACTGCGAGCTCGATGCGCTGCTTTCGCTGCGCACGCAGCTCAATGCGGCCGCAACGGTAAAGAAGACCGACAAGGGCGAGGCGCCCGCCTACAAGCTGTCGGTCAACGACATGGTGATCAAGGCGATGGCCATGGCCCTGAAAGCGGTGCCGGATGCCAATGCCTCGTGGACCGAAAGCGCCATGGTCAAGCACAGGCATGCCGATGTCGGCGTTGCCGTCTCGATCCCCGGCGGCCTGATCACGCCGATCATCCGCAAGGCGGACGAAAAGACGCTGTCGGTGATCTCCAACGAGATGAAGGACCTGGCCAGCCGCGCGCGCAGTCGCAAGCTGAAGCCGGAAGAGTATCAAGGCGGCACCACGGCGGTGTCGAACCTTGGCATATTCGGCATCAAGGATTTCGCCGCCGTCATCAACCCGCCGCATGCGACGATCCTGGCGGTGGGCGCCGGCGAGGAGCGGGCGGTGGCCAAGAACGGCGAGATCAGAATCGCCACGGTGATGTCGGTGACGCTGTCGACCGACCATCGCGCCGTGGACGGAGCACTCGGTGCCGAACTGCTGGTCGCCTTCAAGAAGCTGATCGAGAACCCGATGGGCATGCTGGTGTAGGTCACGTTGACGTGAGCCGGCGTCGAATGATGCGCCGGCTCACCACAGAATCGACTTGTCAGGCGCGAACCCTTCGCCCATGTTTCAGGTGGACTGTGATCAAGGGAGGTCCGCATGCCCGCATTCGATCCATCCGACGTCAAGACCCTGTTCGGCAAGGTGATGGGCGCGTCTCCGTCCGACATCAAGCTGGTGGCGCAGCGCCTGCACGATCACGCTTTCGAGCCGCGCATGTCGGCGGACGAAACCAAGCAACTCGTCGCCAGTCTCGGCTATGAGAGCCTGGATGCGTTCTGCGCCGACATCGGCTTGCCTGCGCATATCGCGGAGCGCTGGGGCCGCTTCGGCGTTTCCGGCGAGATGAAGCAGGTGTTCACGCTGCTGGCGGCCCAGCGCAGGCGGGTGGCCGAGGCGATCGCCGAATTCGAATCCATGACCCATGTCGGCGTCGAGGATTTCTTGCGCGAACGCGGCCTGATCTAAGCGGCACTGGAAGCAGCGTCAGCCAGCCTTTGCCAGCAGCGCCGTCGCCGTATCGCTGTCGGTGATCAGCACATTGGTGCTGACGGCCTTCAGCGCGGCGAGGATCGCGGCCACCTTGCGTTTTCCGCCGGCGGCCAGCACGACATTCGGCACCTGGCCGACGACATCGAGGTCGATGGCCATGACGCGGCCGTTGACTTCGTGGTCGACCAGCCTGCCTGAGGCATCGACGAAATAGCACAGCATGTTGGCGACCGCGCCCTTCGCTTTCAGCGACGCGATGAGCGACGACGGCACGATGCCGTGGCGGAAGATGGTCGCGTCCGGCGACATGTCGCCGACGGTAAGCAGCGCGATATCGGCGGCGGCAGCGCGCTGCCGCACGTCTTGCAGCGCCGGCTGCGCCCAGAGCAGGTCACGCAGCGAGGGGTTGTCGACCGTCACCGGCGCGGTGATCTGGTAGCTGTCGACCTCGAAGACATCGGCGACCTTGGCGGCGACGATGGACGGATTGATCCATTGCGAATGCGGCAGACTGCCGACGAGCGCCACGACCGAGGCGTGCTTCAGCTGCCGGCGGGCGAGAAAGCCCAAACTGGCATGCAGGGTCGCGCCGCCGCCGATTGCCAGCGTCATGCCGTCCTGCATCTGCTCGCCGAGATAGGCCGCCACGGCGTGGCCGATCGCCTTCTCCAGGTGGTCTTGCGCCGAAGGCGTCGGGATGACGACGGCGGCGTCGAGGCCCCAGCGCTTCTCGAGTGCACGTTCGAGCGCCACCTGTTCGGCGGTCGGCGCGTTGATCATGGTGACGACGATGCCTTCGGCCGTGCACGCGGCCAGCGTGCGCATGACCTTCACCCTGGAGACGTCGAGCTTCTCGGCGATCTGCTCCTGCGTGAAGCCCTCCACATAATAGAGCCACGCCGTCTTGACGTTGAGATCCGACGACACCATCGGCAATCCGGAGCGGGCCGGTCTGGGTTTTTCCACGGGCATCGCTTTTCGTCCTCATGAGCCTTGGCCTGGGCCCAGCATCGCCTCTTCGGAGAAAGGCCGGCCGCGTGTCAACTGGCACCGGATGTCCGGCGTGTCGATTGTTGCACAGTTTTGTTCATTTGTAATTGACATCAAACATATGAACATATTTTGTATATCTCACGCGCTGTGTCATCCACCAGTCATATGCGCCGTGCAGGGAGGAAGAGACAGGGAACCGGCCGGGGCCGGACCAGTCGTGCACAGACAGGACAGGAGGTCTTATGAAGACGCTATTCATCAAGCTGCTGGGAAGCCAGCTGGCACTCGCGGCAACTTTGTTTGCCGGCATGGCAAGTGCCGAAACGTTGACGCTCTACACATCCCAGCCGGAAGCCGATGCGGCCAAGACCGTCGAGGCCTTCAAGAAGGCGCAGCCGGGCATCGACGTGGCAATCTATCGTTCCGGTACCAGCGACATCCTCACCAAGATGGCGGCCGAATTCGCCGCCGGCAGCCCGCAGGCCGACGTGCTGTTGATCGCCGATGCGGTCTCGATGGAGCTGCTGAAGAAGGACGGCCGGCTGCTGCCTTATCCCGAGGCAAAGCTCGACGGCATCGAGCCGGATGCTTACGACGCCGACAAGACCTATTTCGGCAGCAAGCTGATCACCACCGGCATCGTCTACAACACCGCGGCCGCCGAGAAGCCGGAACATTGGGCCGATCTCGCCAAGCCGGCCTATGCCGAGGGTCTCGTCATGCCGAGCCCGCTCTATTCAGGTGCCGCCGCCTACCTGCTTTCGGGCTTCGCCGGCGATGCCGATTACGGCTGGGATTTCTTCCAGAAGCTGAAGGCCAACAACACCGTCAGCGTGCGCGGCAATGGCGCGGTGCTGAAGTCCGTGGCATCAGGCGAGAAGCCCTATGGCATCCTCGTCGACTTCATGGCGATGAACGCCAAGAAGAAGGGCTCGCCGGTGGAATTCGTGTTCCCCTCGGAAGGCGTGCCGGCCGTGACCGAACCGGTCGCGATCATGAAGACGGCCAAGAATGTCGACGGCGCCAAGAAGTTCGTCGACTTCATTCTTTCGGACGAAGGCCAGAAGCTGGCGCTTTCCATGGGCTACCTGCCGGCACGGGCCTCGGTCGGCCGGCCCGAATGGCTGCCGGAAGGCGTCAAGGTCAAGGTGATGTCGTTCGACACCAAGGCAATCGTCGCCAAGACCGACGCCGACAAGGCGAAGTTCTCGGAACTGTTCGGCGGCTGACAAGGCTCGGCGATCCGGCCGGGATGCCGCTTCGGCGGCATCCCCACTGCGCGCTGGTCGAATTTCAGGAAAGCAACCATGCCATCAACGATCAGGGAAAGCCGGGGCCAGGAAATGGTCCTGACGGCGGCGGTAGCCGTCGTCATCGTGCTGCTGTCCCTGCTGCCGATGCTGCGCCTGATCAAGGAAATCGTGGCACCCGGCGGCATGGTGTCAACGATGGCCCTGGAGGCCGGACTGAGAAGTCCGGCGACCTGGATCGCCACTTGGCATACGCTTGTCGTCGGCATAGGCGGCACGGTGCTTGCCGTGCTGTCGGGAACGCTGGTGGCGGTGCTCATCACGCTGACCGACATACGCGGCCGAAGCGCGCTGGTGCTCTGCTACGTCATGCCGCTGATGATCGCGCCGCAGGTCACGGCGCTTGCCTGGCTGCAACTGTTCGGACCGGCCAGCCCGTTCCTCAAGCTGTTCGGCGCCGCACCGCCGCTGGGCACCAAAAACCCGCTCTATTCCACGTCGGGCATCATCCTGCTGCTCGGCGTGCAGTATGGCCCGCTGGTGTTCCTGCTGGTGCGCGCCGGCCTGCGCAAGCTGCCGCGCGAACTGGTCGAGGCGGCGCGAGCCGGCGGCGCGAGCTGGTTCACCGTGCTCGTCACCATCGTGCTACCCCTGATGACACCGTCGATCATGGCGGCAGCGGCACTGGCTTTCGTGTCCTGCGTCGGCAATTTCGGCATTCCCGCCTTTCTCGGCATTCCCGCCAATTACTTGGTGCTGCCGACCTTGATCTATCAAAAACTGGCCGGCGGCGGGCCGGCCGTGCTCGGCGAGACGGCGTTCCTGTCGGTGCTGATCGGCATCATCGCCATGGCCGGTATTATCGCCCAGGAGGTCATGAGCCGGCGCCGCGACTACCGCATCAGCTCCACCTCGCTGCCCGCCGAGCCCTACGAGCTTGGCCGCTGGCGTCCGATCGTCCAGGCCGGCATGTGGCTGCTGGTCGTGCTGGTGTTGTTCCTGCCGCTGTTCGGGCTGGTGCTGACGTCGCTGGTTCCCGGCTACGGCATCGCGCTCAGCGCCAAGACGGCGACGCTCGACAATTACCGTTTCGTGCTGTTCGAGCACGCTGCCGCCAGCCGCGCCTTCTTCAACAGCTTCTGGCTGTCGATCGCCGCCGCGTTCTTCGCGGTCCTCGTCGCCGTGCCGATCGGCTATCTCATTGCCTGGGGCAAGCAGCGCTGGGTGCGGCTGCTCAATCTTTCGGTCGAACTGCCCTATGCCTTGCCCGGCGTGGTGCTGGCGATCGCATCGCTGCTGCTGTTCCTGCGGCCGATCCCGCTGACCGGCATACAGCTCTACAACACGGTCTGGATCATCCTCTACGCCTATCTCGCCCGCTTCCTGGTGCTGGCCTTGCGGCCGACGATCAGCGGCTATCACCAGATCGACCGGACGCTGGAGGAGGCTGCACAAGTGGCGGGCGCCGGCCTGTTCACGCGCATGCGCACCATCGTCTTTCCTTTGGTGGCGCCGGCGGCGATCGCCGGCGGCCTGCTGATCTTCATGACGGCGCTCAGCGAGCTCACGGTCTCGGCGCTGCTGTGGTCGTCGGGTTCCGAGACAATCGGCGTGGTGATGTTCTCGTTCGAACAGGGCGGCGATTCCAACTACGCGGCGGCGATGTCCGTCATCACGGTCGCGGTCACCTTCGTGCTGATGCTGGTGACCAACCTGCTTGCCCCTCATCTTCCGAGTGGAGTTCTGCCATGGCGCGATTGACCCTGGACCATGTGACCAAGAGCTTCGCCGAGTTCGATGCGGTCAAGGACGTTTCGATCGATGTCGGCGACGGCGAATTCCTTGCCGTGCTCGGGCCTTCCGGCTGCGGCAAAACGACGTTGCTGCGGCTTGTCGCCGGCTTCGAGAAGGTGACGTCGGGCGAAATCCGCGTCGGCAGCGAGGTCGTGTCGGGTGCAGGCGGCAGCGTTCCACCAGAGAAGCGGCGGGTCGGCATCGTCTTCCAGAACTACGCATTGTGGCCGCACATGACGGTCGCCGAGAACATCGGCTATTCGCTCAAGGTTGCAAAGCTGGACAAGGCGGTCGCCCGCCAGAAGGTTGCCGACGCGCTGGCCCTGGTCAATCTACAGGGGTTAGGAGACCGTAGGCCGGCCAACCTCTCCGGCGGCCAGCGCCAGCGCGTGGCCCTGGCGCGCTGCCTGGTCGCCGCGCCCTCGCTGGTATTGTTCGACGAGCCACTCGCCAATCTCGACGTGCATCTCAGGGCCTCGATGGAGGACGAGTTCGCCGCCTTTCACAAGCGCACCGGCACGACCATCGTCTACATCACCCACGATCAGGCCGAGGCCATGGCGCTGGCCGATCGCATCGCGGTGATGGATCACGGCCGCCTGGTCCAGCTCGCGACGCCGCGCGAGCTCTATCATGAGCCGGCGAATGAAATGGTGGCCTCCTTCATTTCACAGGGCATTCTGCTTCCGGCCGACGTGCTGAACGCCGAGGAAGCCGGTCATTGCAAGGTCCGGGTTCTCGGAACCGAGCTGGTCGTCCGCTGCCGGGCAGGCGAGCGGCCGCGCGCCGGCGCAAGGATCTGCTGCCGGTCGGCCGATCTCGACGTTTCGCCGGACGGCCCCGGCTTCGACGGCCTCGTCAAGCGGGTGATCTACCAGGGTGGCTCGGCGCGCATCGAATTTACGCCTTCCGCAGGACCTGATCTTACCTTGCATTTCGAGCAGCCCGACCCGGTCGTGCTGGAGAGCGGAGCCCAGGCGCGCCTGCGCATTAAGTCCGGCTGGCTGATCCCGGCGGAGGCGGCGTCGTGATGAAGCTGGACCTGGCCGGCGGCTTCGGCGAAAAGGGCCGCACCAGCGTTGCCGTCCGCAGCGGAAACGATCGCATCCTGCTCGATATCGGCATCAAGGTCGGGGCCACAGGGGCGGAGTACTATCCGGCACTTGACGGGTCGATCGCCGACATCGACGCGTTGTTTGTCTCGCATGCGCACGAGGATCACGTCGGTGCTCTGAGCTGGCTTTTGTCGCGCGGCTATGCCGGTCCGATTTTCATGACGGCCGAAACCCGCGCCGAGGCTCCGGCCACGCTCGCCGGCTATGCCGATCCCGGGGATCTCAAGCGGTTTCCCTTTCCGGAAGATCGCATCGAGATTTTCGAACCCGGCGATTTGCTGAAGAGCGGCAATCTCACGGTCAGGACGGGGAGGTCGGGACATGTCGTCGGCGGCGTCTGGTTTGCCGTCGACGATGGCAAGAGCCGCGTCGTCTATTCGGCCGACGTGGTGCCGGACAGCAATGTCTTCGTGATGGACGCGATCCCCGAATGCGATCTTCTCGTTCTCGACGCGTCCTATGGCGCCGATCCCGTGCCGGGTGCGGCGCGCGCGGAGGCCATTTCGGGCTGGGTGGCGCGCCATTCGAACGGATGCCTTCTGCCGACGCCGCTGTCGGGGCGGTCGCTGGAATTGATCGCGGCCTTGCCGGGACCCTTCGCCATCCACGCCGGCATGCGTGCTTCGCTCGAAGCGCAGATCGCCGCCACTTCAGCGCTGCTGCCTGGCGTATCCGAGATGCTGCGCTTGCGGCTGCGGAGTGCCGCAGACTGGACCGACGCCGACCCGCTGCCCTCGCTGCCCTTGCTGGCCGATGACGGCATGGGCGAGGCTGGGCCTTCGTCCCGCCTGCTGCCGCGCGCCGACCGGGCCGGCTTTCCGGTTCTGCTGACCGGGCATCTGCCGTCCGGCTCCCCCGGCGATCTGCTGCACAAGGCCGGCCGGGCGGACTGGGTGCGCATGCCCACCCACC